>NZ_BAAGVY010000013.1:0-208641 GCF_054780635.1 Spirosoma knui
AGAAATAAAACGTTTGGAGAAAAATCCAAAATTGGTGCAAGCCTTCTTCCACAAAAAAGAGATAGGCTTCATTACAAGTTAATTCACAGGCCTATAAGTTGAAGTAAAAGTCCTAATTAATAGTGGTTACTTATGAGTAACCAACATCATCAAAAAGAATTGGGCCATACTTTGTTCTGCGCTTCGCGGGGCAGGTGTCTGGCGACATGATGTAGATGGGAAGCCAAACAAACGTGGAAAGGGTAAACGGCTTTATTCAAGCAAATAGCCTTATCATCTATTAATATTCAAGGGGAGTACGTTGCAAACTCAGTTACTACTATTTCCAGCTCCGTGTAACAAATGACAAAAGCAGGTTTTCATTACGTTTTGTTAGTTTCGCACTAAACAATTAAAGCCCAACACCATCATGAAAATTAAACTTGTACTCCTTGTAGTAGCGCTTGGCCTATGTTTCTCAACATTTGCTCAGCAAAAACAGGCTTCTACGGCCGAAATTAAAGGGAATGTTGCTGAAAAAGGGTTGATCAAGGTGTCCGTTTTCTATCCTTACGCAGAAGGTAAAACGTTTGACATGGATTATTACGAAAAAAGCCACATGCCGTTTGTTGCTGGCTTATTAGGATCTAATTTGGTACGGTATACCATAGAGAAAGGAATCTCCAATGGAATGCCTAACGCTCCATTACCCTTCATGGCTGTTGGCAGTTTCTATGTAAAAAGCCTGGCTGATTATCAGTCGGCTATTGCTCCACATCGGGATGCTATACGGGCAGATTTTCCAAAGTACACCAACATTTCGCCTACCATATTGATCAGTGAGGTGGTAAAGTGATTTGATAAAGTAACAACAATGCCCTAATCAAAGCCTATTTAGCCTGTATGACTGGGGTGAAAATATGTAACGGAAAAGAGTATGCTTTCAGCTAAACAATACGCCACAATGACACTTGACGAATTGGTGTCAGAAGAGAAAAAGATGAAATCGCAGAAAACGGCAACTGCTGTGTTTATCGGTTTTCTGGTCGGCATTGCCTTTTGGTCGGCTACCCATAAAGGAGGGTTCGTTCTCACGGTCACTTTGCTGGGTTTTTCGTTGTTTATTGCTTCCAGATATTCAAAAACTTTGAAGAGCATCCAGGCCGAAATCAGCCGTAGAGATACTGCTAATAATTAGATTAACAGTGCTACGTTTTGTTATCCGCAATCAACGTGTTACGTATCGGATTGTATGGTTCCAATAATGAAGGAAGTGACTCCAACTATCTAAACACACAAAAAGTAATCTTCTATATGATTTATTTGACTCAGTTGATTTACGTAAAAGAAGGTCAGGAAGAGGTGTTTCATCAGTTTGAGGATGTGGCCATTCCGCTAATCGAGAAATACAATGGGCAACTGTTACTACGTATCCGGCCAACGGATGAGTCGTTTGTAGAAAAACAGATTGATAAGCCCTACGAAGTTCACTTTGTGAAATTTGATTCTGAAGACGATCTAGCGGCTTTCAATCGAGACGAGAGCCGTAAACAGTTTTTGCACTTAAAGGAACAGTCGGTTCAAACCGCACTGCTAGTTAAGGGTGTAAAATTGTAGTAAGGCTAATAGGCCCCAAACAACAACCTGTACCGTACTCATTTTTGTGGGACGCGTGCGAACTTACCTTCAGAAAATTCCTGCTTCGGCGAAGCGGTTTCTGTAGTTGGCAGGATAAAAACGAAGAATCAAATCCTTACCCTTTTCTGTATGAATGTTAAAAAACTACTTGGTTTAGCAATTGCCAGTTCTTTGGTGGCGGGGTGTAATTCGAAACCGGCGAATGGTTCGCTCAATGGAACCTGGGAACTGGTTTCGGCGACAACGACCGAAAAGGATTCAACGTTCTCTACGTTTGACCCGAGCCACAAGATGATCAAGATTATTAACGATACTCACTTCGCTTTTCTTAATCACGCCATCGATCGATCGAAAGACTCCTCAGTCACGGCCTTTACAGCCGGTGGCGGAAAATATACTTTGGCAGACAGTACGTATACCGAGAACCTTGAGTACTTCACGGACAAAAACTGGGAGAACAATACGTTCAAATTCACCGTGAACGTGGTCGGTGATACGTTGGTACAGAAAGGCGTTGAAAAAGTTGAGAAGCTGGGCGTCGACCGGATTATTATTGAGAAGTATAAGCGGGTCAGCGAGTAATTCGGTGAATGGGGTCGGTTGACATCGCAACAGCGCACATGGAGTATTATAAACACGTATTTGAGCCGTCTGGTGAGCTGCCCGATAACTGGACGAATCATGAGTTTGAGCAGTGCCTGCTCAGAAAGCTGGATTTGTCGCGGGCTACGCTCGCTAAGTCAAACTTTATCGGCTGCTCGTTCGAGGAATGTAATTTAACGAACGTCAGCTTGAGAGAGGCTAAACTGTACGATGTCAATTTCATAGCCTGTACGTTGACGCACGTCGATTTTGGGCATTGCAATCCGTTCGGCTTTCACACCAATTTTCGGGACTGCCAGCTTGATTATACCGTGTTTATCAATCGCAGACTTAAGAAAGCCCGCTTTGTAAACTGCTCGCTGAAGGAAGCGTATTTCCTGAAATGTGAGCTGAACGGGTCGGTTTTCGATACCTGCGACCTTGAGTTAACCCGATTTGAAAGCAACGATCTGAGCCAGGTAGACTTTTCGAGTTCGTTCAATTTAAAGCTCGATCCTGACCTCAACAAGGTGAAGAAAGCTAAATTTTCGTTGTATAACCTGCCGGGCCTGCTTAGTAAATACGAGCTGGTCATCAAGGGGTAAGCGGTACGTAGTGATACAAAAATGGCTGGCGCCCAGCGTCAGCCATTTTTGTAGCTAGTCCGCCTGTTAGTTACAATAATCGCTGATCACTTTGTAAGATGGGTTATAGCCTAACTCGCCTGCTTTCGACAGATCAAGGCAGCCACCGTTTTCATCGCCGAGGCTGTGTTTGATAATGCCCCGTACGTAATAAGCTTCGGCGTAGCGAGGGTTTAGCTTGATGGCGCTGTTGCAATCCATAATGGCCCCTTTCTGGTCGCCCTGCGCTGATTTGATCATGCCGCGTGTGAAGTAAGCCTCTGCGTACGTCGGGCTCAGCTCAATCGACTTGTTCAGGTCAGCGATGGCCGTTTTCGGGTCTCCCTGCTTGTTTTTGCTGATGCCCCGGCTGAAATACGCTTCGGCCCGCTCGGTGCCTAGTTCATTGATTTTGTTACGTTCCTGTACAACGTTACGTAGGTTGTCGAGGATGGCGTGGGTAATACGGCCATTGTAAACCACTTTCGACTCCGCATTCACGTTATTTATTTCGATAGCCTGGTTAAAATCCTGAACAGCCCCTTTCTGATCGCCGAGTTTACTTCGGCAGAAACCCCGACCGTAATAAGCCCGAAAATTGTCGCCCTTGAGCGCAATTGCCCGATCGTAGTCAGGTAACGAACCTTTGTAATCGTCTAATTTGCTTTTGGCATAGCCCCGGTAGAAATACGATTCGCCGTCTTCGGGACTTAACTCGATCGCTTTGTTCAGGTCGGCAATGGCTCCGCTGAAATCGTTCAGTTCAACTTTCGATAAGCCCCGGCCGGCATATGCCTGCGCGCGTTTGGGACTCATTTCGATGACTTTTGAAAAGTCGGCGAGGCTGCCCGAGAAGTCTTCCAGTTTTTGCTTAGTAACCCCGCGAACGTAGTACGTCTGTACGTTGGCGGGTTCGAGTTCAATCGCTTTATTAAAATCGGCGAGCGCACCCCGGTATTGATCGATACGGCTCCGACTAACACCGCGGTTGTAGTAAGCCTGTGGATCGTCGGGATTAAGTTCGATCGAGCGGCTAAAATCGAGGAGTGCACCGCGATGGTCTTCCTGTTTGCTTTTGCTGACACCCCGGCTCAGGTACGCTAACGCATCTTTCGCATTCAGTTCAATAGCCCGATCATAATCCAGCACGGCTCCCCGGTGATCTTTCAAATTGGCTTTGGCCAGGCCCCGATTGTAGTAACTGGCTGAATTTTCGGGGTTCATGGTAATGGCCATGCTGAAGGCCTGCAGGGCACCGGTATAATCGCCGGTTTTACTTTTACTAAGCCCATTGTCGAAAAAATCGGCGGCTGTTTGCTGGGCCTCTGCTGTAACCGATATTAAGGCCAATAAGCCTACTACAAGCAACGGTGTTAAACGTTGTTTCATAAACGTAAATACAAAGTACGTGGTGAGTAATCAATTAACTGGTGAAATTAACCATTTGACCAGAATAGCCCAAACTGGCCTATGTTAAATTTCGTCTGAGTATCAACACATTTAGCCCGGCGGTTTACCAGACAAAGCCTTGTTGAATGACAGCTTTGTACATGCTGTCTTACTATTTTTTACGTAAATGCGACATTTTGTCGTTGTTATTTAGCTCTATTTTGTTTAAATAAGACATTTTGTCGCAACAAGCAACTTAAATTCGATTGGTATGGTGTTTGTCTATAAGAGCGTGTAACACTTGATTGATAACTAATTAATACACACTAAGACAATGGCAACGCTAGTTCGATATAACAACGCCCCTTCCTTTTTCAATCCATTCTTTGGTTCTCGTGTTTATGGCCGTCCGGTTGTGACTCGCTTTCAAAACACAAATCTGAATGTTCCTGCCGTAAACGTGAAAGAAACCGAGATCGCTTTCCAATTGGAATTAGCCGCTCCCGGTTTAAAGAAAGAAGACGTGAAAATCAACGTCGAAAACAACAAGTTGACGATCGCCTATAAACACGAAGAAAAAGCCGACGAAACGACGGAGAAATATACCCGTCATGAGTTCAGCTACAACGCGTTCGAACGCAGCTTCCGCCTGCCCAAGAACGTAAACGCCGATCAGATCACAGCCGCTTATGTCGACGGGATCCTGACAGTTGAACTACCAAAAATTGAAGTGAAAGAAGAGAAACTGGTGAAAGAAATCACCGTTGCCTAATCAAACGCAGCGGATTACCCACCATCTAATAAATGAAACCCGTGCCACATCTATGGCACGGGTTTTTTGTTAACTAATGCAGAGCATTTACAAAAGCCGCCAGCTTTTGCTCATCTAACTGGCCATTTGTGCGGACTCCGCTGCATATATCCAAACCGTATGGCCCCACGGTATCAATGGCTTCGCGTACATTCTGTAGGCTAAGTCCACCGGCCAGGAATACCGGTACGGGAGCTTGTTCAACAATTTGCCGACTGATCAGCCAGTTATGCACTCGACCGGTACCACCTAGTTCTTTTACGGCAAGATTTGGGTTGCCCGAATCGAGCAGCAGGGCATCGGCTCCATTCTGTACGGCCTGGAGTGCTTCATCAACGTTACGTTCGTCGATCACGTGAATAACCTGTACCAGCTTCACCGCCGGAAGAGCATTACGAAGCTCGCTATACGTCTGTGCAGGAACCGCGTCGACCAACTGAATGGTATTGGCACCCACGCGCTGCTGATGGGCGATGATGTCCGCAACCGTAGTTTCACTGGTCAGCATAAACGTAGCAACGGGTGGGGGCGTTGCCTGAACGACCTGGGCCGCCAGATCATCGGCTATTACGCCGGGGCCGCTGGGCATCCGACCCACTAGTCCGAGGGCATCGGCCCCGTAACGGATGGCTAATTTCGCTTCGTCAGCGCTGCTAATGCAGCAAATTTTTAATCGTGTCCTGAACTGAGATTGCATTGTTTTGTTGAATACACAAGGAAAGGTCGGCAAATATAGCCCCACTATCTGAAACGCTGCGATCATGGTTCAGGAATACCCCAACGATACATTTGCTTCGTTACGCATCCCCGATTTCCGCTATTTTGTGATGAACAGTTTCCTGATCACGGCCACACTGCTGATTCAGGAAGTCGTGCTTGGTTATGAGCTGTACAAGATTACGCATGATCCACTGGCGTTAGGTTTGGTCGGCTTAGCCGAAGCTTTACCCTTCATTGCGCTGTCACTGTTTGGTGGCCACTTAGCCGATCGGCGGGACAAGAAACGGATTTTGCAGTGGAGCCTGGGCGTTATTACGTTGAGTTCGGTAATCCTGTATTACGCGTTCCAGCCGACTGTGCTGAAGGGGCTGTCGGAAACGGCCCGGCTGGTGGTGATCTACGGGGTGCTGATGCTGATTGGCACTGCCAAAGGCTTTTATTCACCGGCGAGTTCGTCGCTCAAACCGTTTCTGGTGCCCCGCGAATTGTACGCAAACTCCGCTACGTGGAGCAGTTCGTTCTGGCAAGCGGGGGCCATTGTTGGGCCCGGTATGGCTGGATTTCTGTACAGCGGTCTGGGCTTCGACAATACGTTACTGGTGGTTATTGGTCTGCTGGTCGTCTGCTTCATCCTCATTACGCTGGTTAGTCGAAAGCCCGTAACGGTGAGTGATGCGCCCGTGCTTGGCTTCCGGGAAAGTCTGAAAGAAGGGTTCCAGTTTGTGTTTAAAACCCAGATTGTGCTCTACGCCATTTCACTCGATCTGTTCTCAGTCCTGTTCGGAGGTGTTGTGGCCATTCTACCCGTTTACGCCGAAGATATTTTGCGAGTGGGCGCCGAAGGCCTAGGTTTTCTTCGGGCGGCTCCATCGGTGGGGGCTGTGCTGACGATGGCTTACATGACCCGGTATCCACCGATTCATAACGCCTGGCGGAATATGCTCCTGGCTGTAGCGGGCTTCGGACTCGCGACCATCATTTTTTCTCTATCCACGAATTTTTATCTGTCGCTGATTATGCTGGCGTTAACCGGAGCCTTTGATAGCGTAAGCGTAATCATCCGGCAGACGATTCTGCAAATCTTTCCGCCCGATCACATGCGTGGGCGTGTCGCGGCCGTAAACGGTATTTTTGTCAGTTCGTCTAACGAAATCGGAGCATTTGAATCGGGGCTGGCAGCCCGGCTGCTGGGTACGGTTCCGTCGGTGCTGCTCGGCGGAGTGGTTACGATGGTCGTGGTGGCGTATATATACACCAAATCGAAGGCATTGCTGGCCGTCAAGCTTAACTGAGTACCCACAAAAATGTGCGCCCGAATAGTGGCCATCTGGCGGATATTCGGGCGCACATTGTCGGTTCAGGCGATTATGCCTGAGCAGAAGCACTGTTCATTTCGTTTACAAATTCATTCACATCAATTTGCTCGTTCAGCAGAACGCGGGCATTGAAAACTTCCCAAAACAACTCGTCTGAAAGCTCATAATCCCGTTGCAGGCGGATCATGTCACGGATACTCTCTTTGAGGGGCACAGTCGTTATGGACGACTGTGCAGTCATTGGTTGATACGTTTCCATTCGTGTAAAGGGATTTGTTTAGCGTGCGTGGTGTTAAACTGCTTCATTCTTAGAATGTTCATCAAAAAAAATGCTTCATTTAGTTACAGGTTAGAATAATACTATCGTTTCTACCATTTTTGGGACTGAATGCCAGATTCGGGTTGCTTAGGTACAACCGAAAAAATTTCAAATTTTTTTTGTATACATACTGTTGACAAAAGGCATGAAAAAAATACTCTACATTATCAGTGGATTTATGGTTGCTGCCGGGCTCGTTTCCATGACCCTGATTCGAGCACCCAAGCCGATGAAACTGGTAAAAGTCTGGGAAACAGACTCTACTTTACGAATTCCTGAGTCGGTACTGTATGATGGGAAAAGCACCCTCTACGTAGCGAACATTGATGGAAAGCCCGACGCACTCGATGGCAGTGGGTTCATCTCGAAGGTGTCGCTCGACGGGAAGATTGAAAACCTACGCTGGACTTCGGGCCTGAATGCCCCCAAAGGTATGGGCTTGTATAAGAATCGGCTGTACGTAACGGATGTGTACCGGCTCGTGGCGATCAACACGCAGACGGGCCAGGCTGAAAAGACCTGGGATGCTCCTGACCAGAAAAACGCATTCCTGAACGACGTAACGGTTGCTGACGATGGTACTGTATACGTTTCCGATAGCAAGTTCGATAAGATCTACCGGTTGAAGGACGACAAATGGGAAATCTGGATGGAAGGTGAGCAGCTGGATAAGCCGAATGGCGTGCTGGCAGTTGGCAAGAATCGGCTGATGATTGGCTGTACGAAGAAAGGCGAACTGCGGGCCGTAGATACCGACACCAAAACGATGACAACCATTGCCGATGGCATGGCAGCTACGGACGGCATTGTACGGGAGGGCAAAGGCAACTACTTTGTTTCGGACTGGAACGGGCAACTTTTCCACGTAAAGGGCAATGGCACTAAAGAAAAGCTCCTCGACACCCGCGATCAGAAGATTAACTCCGCCGACATCGATTACGTCAGCAAAAAGAAGTTGTTAATTGTACCAACCTTTTATAAAAACACCCTGGTTGCGTACCGAGTAGAATAGACTTATTATAGTCTCAAGAGCAAATTTTGTCCTTCTGACGACGGGAAACCTCCCGTCGTCAGAAGGACAAAATTTGTTTGTTGGCTTATCGTATTAAGCGTTCAATAGCCTCCTTTGCCCGGTCAGCGCCGAATCCTTTAACGGCCTGCTGCATCTGTTGTGTGATCAGGTCATTGCCTAAGTTGCCGATGCTGCCTTCGTGCGTATGCTGCAACGTACGGGGAGGGCTATAGGTGTGTTCCGCGATTTCTTTGCCAACCGTCCGATAAGCCTCGCGGAACGGAACGCCCTGCAAGACTAGTTCATTAACCCGTTCAACGCTGAACAGTAAGTCGTACTTCGGATCGTCCAGCAAACTGGGTTTTACCTGGATGTGTTCGAGCATGAAGTCGGTAATGTCGAGGCAATCCAGAATCTCGTCGAAGGCCGGCATCAAGACTTCCTTCAAAATCTGCATATCCCGATGGTAACCCGAGGGCAAATTGCTTAGCACTAGCGTCACTTCCATCGGAAGGGCTTTCAGTCGATTCGTTTTCGCCCGGAGCAACTCCGCTACATCGGGGTTTTTCTTGTGTGGCATGATGCTGGAGCCGGTCGTCAGTGCATCGGGTAAGGTTAGAAAACCGAAGTTCTGGCTGTTATACAGGCAGATATCCATAGCCATTCGCGAAATGGTTGCCGCAACGGCCGCTAACGCTGTCAACGCCGTCTGTTCAGTTTTGCCCCGGCTCATCTGCGCATATACGACATTGACGTGCATGCCTTCGAACCCCAGCAGTTCTGTTGTGAGCGACCGGTTGAGGGGAAAGGATGACCCATACCCAGCGCCTGAACCGAGCGGATTCCGGTTGGCCAGCCGATACGCCGTTTGCAGGGTCAGCATATCATCAGCCAGCGCTTCGGCATACGCGCCAAACCACAGACCAAACGACGAAGGCATGGCAATTTGCAGGTGCGTATAGCCCGGTAACAGATCGTTTTTGTGCTGTTCGGAGCGCACTACCAACCGGGTAAAAACCCGCTGAACCGCTTCGGCAACCTGCCATAGTCGATCGCGCGTAAAGAGTTTCAGGTCAACCAGAACCTGGTCGTTACGCGAACGGCCCGAATGAATTTTCTTACCAACGTCACCGAGTTTGCGCGTCAGCATCAGCTCAACCTGCGAGTGTACGTCTTCAACGCCGTCTTCGATCACAAACTGACCCGCCTGTATTTGCGTATAAATCTGCTTCAGTTCGGCTTGCAGCGCCGTTAGCTCATCGCTGGTGAGCAACCCAATGGTTTCGAGCATTTGCGCGTGCGCAAGGTTACCCTGTACGTCGAACGGAGCAAGGTAAAGATCTAGCTCACGGTCGCGCCCGACGGTGAAGCGTTCAATTTGTTCGGCTGTTGTAACGCCTTCTTTTTGCCAGAGTTTCAAAGTGAAAGAGCGAAAGAGTGAATGTGTGAAAGAGCGTAGGGTATTGAAAACAGGATGTCTTTCACGCGCTTTTACTGCAAAGATCGTAAAAATGGGGGTTGTGCATTCAACTTAACGGGAACGGTGTATAACCGGTTGCCGCTTTTGCTTGAGCATCCAGTCAAAAATGGCCTTGTTCTCGTATACATACTGAATGCCGTGTCCTTCGCCGTTCAGACGGGTGAACGTTACGTTGCCATTGCACTTTTCCAATCGGTTCACTAATCGCTCGGTTTCCGAGACAGGAATCTGATCGTCGGCTGTCCCGTGAAAGGTCCAGACGGGAACGTGACTCATTCGGCAAATCTGGGTTGAGTCGTTACAACCTCCGCACAAGGGCACTACGGCCGCAAACGTATCTGGGTAGTCCATGGCTACCTGCCAGGCCCCGAAGCCGCCCATGCTAATGCCGGTTACGTAAATCCTGCTGGTATCGACCCGGTACTTTGAGACGAGGTCTTTATAAAGGTTCTCAAACCAGTTATCCGTTGACCAGTACTTGTTGTCAGGGCACTGAGGAGAAGCGATGATGAACGGGTAATCGGTGCCCTTATCAACCAGATGAGGCAGACCATACGCTTTTAACTTATTGAGGTCTTTGCCTTTCTGCGATCCGCCGTGCAGATAAATGACGAGCGGATACGTAGCGGTTTGTTTCGTATACTCTTTCGGTAGATACAGTAAGTAGTCATACGTACTTTTCACCTTAACAGTCGATTGAGCATAAACGAGTTGGTTCAGGAATAAGAACAGGATTAGGTGGGGTATCTTATGTTTCATCAGGGAGTGGGCGTGAGGGTAAACGCACAAACGCAAATAGGGAATAGTGTTCTATTTTATCAGTAACGGGTGCTTATTAGCCAGCGTAAGACCTGGTCAAAAGGTATGAGAAATTATTAAACAAGCCTGTTTTCCTGAGACCTCTCGACTTTTTGGCCTAACCACCAAAAGCCGCCAGTGGCAACCAGGCCGATTCCGGCGAGCGTCAACCAGTGCGCAGAGAAACCAAATCGTTCTACCATAAATGAACCCAGCGCGGGTGCCGATGTCTGAGCGAAGGCCCCAGCCATGGCATACAGGGCAAGGTATTGCCCACGCGTAGCGGGACTTGAACGCTCAACGGTGAAGGATTGCATGAAGGGCATGGCCAGCATTTCGCTGATCGTGACTAGTAGAATATACGCCAGGGCCATACTGACTGCACTACTTAAGCTAAGCGTAAAATAGGAGAAGGCCGTTAATAAGGCACCCCACGTAATGAGTCTGAGTCTAGAGCGTCTTTGTTGTTCAAGATTATGCACGAGCGCCATCTCGACAACAACAATGATGAGCCCGTTCAAGGCTAACAGCGAACCAATCACCTGTTCATTCAGGTGCATCACCTCCTTGAAGTACAAAGGCACTATAGTGAACAGTTGAAAAAACACCAGTAAATGCAGGGCCACGCAGATTACAAAGAAGATAAAGTCTGTATCGCGGTAGGGTGATTTCTGCACATCAACGTTACGGGGAGTGTGTTGCTCCGACGTACTAGTAGCCGTTTGTCTATCGGGAGCGGGCAGAAAAGTGCCTAGGACAATCCCAGCGGCAATACAGGTTAATCCATCAACCCAGAACAGCAGTTTGTAATTGATACCCGCCAATAAACCGCCTAGGCCACCACCTACGGCCCAGCCCAGGTTGATGGCCAGGCGGTTGAGCGAAAAAGCGCGGGTTCGGGTCTCGGCGGTAGAATAATAGGCGATAGCAGTCTGGTTCGCGGGTCGAAACGCATCGCCCAGCAGTGTGAAAATGAACACACTGGCACAGAGTGCATAGAAATGCGTAACAAATTGGAGTCCTAGTAAGAAGAAGCCGCCAAAGAGCAGGCTGAACAACTGGGTGTGGTAGAACCCGAACCGGTCGGTCAGGCGCCCGCCGAGGAACGTACCGATGAACGCCCCCGCCCCGAAAACAGCCATGACAATCCCTGCTTCAGCCACGCTATAGTGAAGATGCTGGGTCAGATACAGCGTCAGATAGGGCAACACCATCGTGCCGCAGCGGTTAATCAGCATCACTCCGGCCAGTAACCAGACCGATGGCGATAAGCCCTGATAAGCGTTTTGGTACAGGCGAATGGTACGTTGCAGCATGGCCGCAAGTTACGACTTACGCCGGGCATCCGGGTCCTCGTCTTTTCCTACGAAAATCTTTTTGTCGGTAATCAACGCCCGATGCTCGTCCAGAAACGCTTTGAACAGCCTGATCTCTTCCAACTGTTTATCAATCGGATGCGTCAGGGAATAGCTTTCTACGTATACGTCCTGAAAATCGGTAATAACATACTCCATCAGCTTAATCCCTTTGCGTTTGAGCGCGTGGAGATACAGGTTCTGGTGATTGAACAGGTACCGGTCTTTCTGGTAGGAGGACGTCGTTTTAAGATCGACCGCTTTGAACTTGCCAATCAGATCGACGTAGCCGTAAAAGAGAACGTCGTCAATCTGCCACTGGCAATATACCTGCGTATCGACGATGGGGCGGGGGAGAAGTTTACGGACCTTTTTGATGATCTCGGGGTCGAAGCGGTCCTCGTCGGTGCCTTTTACAATCGCTTCTTCAAACGAAATGCCGCGCTCCTGCGCCTGCGTGGTGGGCGTTGGGACGCGGTTGATGGAGTCAATGAGTTCCTGCGCGGACAGGTTCCCACCACGAACGTAACGGGAGAATGTATTGAGCAGCGATGGATAAAAGCGGTAGTTAATCACAGTGGCTATACGTCAGTTTTACGTAGTTGGGTTGCTACGTAAAAACTCGAAATAGAACGCTTAGTTTCTAACCACAAGTAGTACGCCCGCCATAATTAAGGCTACGCCGAGCAGACGCCAGCCGTTGGCCGGGTGCAACGTAAATCCTAACAGCCCATAATGATCCAGGATAACAGCGGCTACCAACTGCCCGGCCACGCTCAGGCTGACCAGATTGGCGGTGCCGATTTTGGGTACGCTGATGATTACCGTTGTTACGTAGATCGCGCCGATGACGCCCCCGCTCCATTTCCACCAGCTCACTTGCTTAACCGTCTCAAAAGCCGGAAGCGAAGCACCAGTAGCTACTAAGACAATAAACAAGGAAAGGAAACCCGAACCAAAGGAGATGGCGGCTGCCAGCACAGGGTTAGCCATCATCTGGCGCAGATTAGCGTTCACTCCCGCCTGAATCGTAACGGCCAGCCCCGTCACGAATGCCAGGAGAATGTATATGTAATTCATACCCGCAAAGGTAAAGAACAACGGGCTGTAGGGCTGTTTAACTCCCTGATTTTATGCTCATTCCTCAATTGCATTATATGAAGTTGTTTTTGTAGCTTGCTTCACTATTCCTAAACTAGCCTACGTTAACATGTTCATTATTACGCAGTATCCACTCGCTGTGGTGGTGTGCTTTCTCACTATGCTTTGCTGGGGCTCCTGGGCCAATACGCAGAAATTAGCCACGCAATCGGTCCCTACTACGATCTTTTACCGCGACTACACCTACGGTATTCTGATCCTGAGTCTTTTTCTGGCCTTTACACTGGGGAGTCTAGGCTCGGTTGGACGACCGTTTCTGGTCGATTTCCAGCAGGCCGAAACGCAGAACCTGTTGTTCGCGCTGACCGGCGGCTTTGTATTTAACATGGCCAACATTCTGATCGTCGTAGGCATCGAGCTGGCAGGCTTATCGGTTGCCATGCCGGTTGGTATTGGGCTGGCTCTGATCCTGGGCGTTGTCGTCAACTACATCCTGTCGCCGGTGGGTAACGTCGGACTATTGTCTACCGGTGTATTTTCTATTTTTCTGGCGGTTGTGTTCAGTGCTTTAGCGTATCGTTCCAAAGGCGCTACGGACCAGTCGGTGAATACGCGGGGAATTGTCGTGTCGTTGGTGGGTGGGTTGCTGATGAGCTTCTTCTTCTATTTTGTGGCCCGCGCTATGGCCACCAACTTCGCCAATCCGGCGGCAGGGTTGTTGACCCCGTACACGGCTCTGGTGCTGTTCGCGGTGGGCGTCGTAATCAGTACGCCCTTATTTCTACCGATTCTGCGCCGATTCACCAGCAAGCCCGCCGATGGGGAAATTAGCTACGTCGATGTCAGCCGACGAAACCACATCATTGGCATGTTGGGTGGTATTGTCTGGTGTTTGGGTATGGCGTCGAGCCTGCTAGCCTCGGGTGAGGCTGGTTATGCCATTAGCTACGGGTTAGGACAGGGGGCAACCATCATCGCCGTTCTGTGGGGTGTATTTATCTGGTACGAGTTCGAAGGGGCTCCGGCTTCTTCCAGTCGCTACCTGGCGCTGATGGGCATTTGTTACGTACTCGGGCTGGTGCTGATTATTGCGGCAAAATAAGTGCCGACGGGTTTACTCACCGGTTTATCAAGGCCAGAAACATCTCCGCAGCATGCCAACTGTGGGGGAATGCCAGCTTCTGCTTTACCAAGCCCTTATCCAATACCGTGAGGCCAGGATAATGCGCGTCGCTCGCTTTGTGCTCCCAGCTAAGTGGGTAGTCCAGATTGCCGACTATACCCTGTTTATCACCGTAGAAGTGATCTCCCGCCCACGCCAGATACGGATAATTCGCGCTGGAACTTTCGTCGAATCTTGGGCCTGGAACGTGGTTGTCTGTATACGCCCACCAGCACAGCGATGAATAACTGTCGTACTGCTTTGGAATGACGTAAGGGTCAGGAAGTTTAAGCGCATTTAAGCCGTACTTGAGCCATTTCGTCTGAAACACCGGATGTTCCGCGTAGTCGGTTTTGCCGACAATATAATCCTCTTTACGAAACCGCTTTACCGAATCCAGCACCATCGCAACCGCCGGATGGCTTTTGTCGGATACCTGCGAAATCAGGAACAGAACCTGGCCTAAGTTGTCAGCCTCCTCCATGCCCCGATTGTTGCGGTCAAAAGGGTCTCGGATGGCCATGATCCAGTCGCGAATCAAGGGTAGATTATCGGTTTCGCGCATAACCATGGCCATCAGTGCCGCATTTCGATACCGGGGTTTGAGATAAACCAGAAAGTTGGGTACCGGTCGGCCGTTGATCACGTTGATGAGAACTTCGTGGTGCAACACACGGAGTACCGGGCCGAATGGTTTGCTGGCGAATTGGGGCAGGTTGACCCGATTACGAGTTCCCGGAATCAGCTTAGGCCGCTTGTTGGGCTGTAATAGCCATACGCCTGTTTCATCTTCGCGTATTTGCACAATCTGCGGTCGTCCGTCCAGGCTGTCGGCTAACGTGAGTTGAACTAAATATTCGGAAGGAACGATTAACTCCTGCTTTACGTCCCATTGCTCTTCAATATTTCCCGTCAGGGCATTCAACAGCCGACCGTTATGGTAAATAAGCTTGAGCCGATCACCCATGCCGAACAAAAAGAATTTCAGGTCGGGTAGGTCACGGTGGTGGGTATGCTCCTGACGCAGCCGCGTTACGTTCTCCCGGTACGTTTGCAAAGCACGGGCCGGGTCCGGATGAATGGCAGGCGGCACTGGCTTTTGCGCATAACCAAGCGAAGAAATGGCCAGTAAAAGAACAACCCGGATGAACATACGCGAACCAGTTACTTTTGTTACGCTGAAACTCACAACTTAGCCTTCGTCGGTTGGTCGCTGTAGACCAGCAGATCCCCCATGCGAACTACGTGATCCGGGTCCGGATTCAGAAGCTTGATACGTACCGTATGTTTACCCTTCGGCAGCTTATATTTCCAGAATAGATCGTAGCGACGCTGGGTGAAGTTTGCCGGTAGTTTAGCCGTTTCAACCTTCTGGCCGTCCAGGTATAACTCAGCGTTAAACGCAAACGGATTTTCATAACCCACCGATGACTTGCTCTTCGGCTTTGCTTCACCTTTGAGCACAAAACCAATGCCTTCGAAGTTGAAGGTGTACTCATTTTCTAAATCTTTGTGGATGCCTTTGACGAGCGTGGGGTAATGTCCCGGGAACGCCTGCTCCAATCGGGCCGCTTTGGGCGTCTGTACCGCAATGGTCACCTGATCGCCGTTTACTTTACCGCCGTTCCGTTCAATAACTTGCAGCGCATGCTTCATGCCCATCGCATAGACGTCGTTCAGCGACATGGTCGTGTATTTGAAATCAAGATCCTCAGCTTCTTTCAGCCCTTGCTTCCAGTAAGCAGGAATCTTGTCGTATCCGAGCATGGTGCCCAGAATACCACCCGCCGAAGCCGGATTGCAGTCGGAGTCCTGACCCGCGCGGGTACTGATCTCCATAGTTTTCGTAAAGTCGCCCCCGCCGTATAGCAGACCCAACACGATATAGGCCGAATTGATTTTAGCGTCGATGTTAAACGCGTGAAAAACACCATCTGGGCAGCCTACTTCATCCGACCATTTCCGCTGAATCTCGAACCAGTTGCGTTTCCAGTCGTTTGGGTACTGTTCGTGCCACCTGATTACGTCGGCAATGCACTGATAGAATGTGCTCTGCTGCGGAATGGTCCTGAGAGCCTCTTTAACGATGTATTTAATATCGTTGGAAACAAATGCCAGGGAATACATGGCACCCACATACGCACCACCGTACCAGCCGTCGCCGTAGTTCATGATGTGTCCAATCGGATCGCCGATCTGCACGGCCGTATTAGGCATACCGGGGGCCATCAGACCCGAAAAGTCGGCTTCGATCTGAAAATCAATATCATCAGCGTGGGGGTTGTTTAACCAGTGACCAGCGTCGGCCGGTTTCATGCCGTTCAGAATGTTATACCGCCCGACCTGGTTGGCGTGCCAGAGCATATAGCCCGCCGTCGCGTAGGCTTTTGCGTGTTCTTCGACCGGCGCATCCAGCCCTTTATCGTCAAAAACCTGCACGAACGTAAGGTCCATGTACACGTCGTCGTACAGGCCAGGGTTTTCGGTCATGGTCTTCTTGATGTAGCCATCGTACCAGGGAATCGGCTGGTAGTCATTGATCATGGTACCATTGAATCGGAACTCGGTGGGCCCACCAAAGGTGCAGCCAATAACCTGTCCCGCCCAGCCTCCTTTGATTTTATCCTGTAACGTAGCTTTAGACACCGTGACGAGTTTGGGCGCTTGCTTAACTAACGGCTTGAGGGGCATAGCGGCCGTAAGGCAGGCAATTGCAAGAGCGAATACGAACAGCGTTTTCATGCGTATACATCAAGAGTTAGGGTAGGAGACAACAACAGCTGGTCGATTGAACGTAACGAGGGGCCATGGCCTGGTTAAACAATCTGTTCAAGCTCGGCGCGTTTCGGCATACTGGCCTGGGCACCCATACGAGTTACCGATATTGACGCTGCCTGACAAGCAAAGGCAACTGCCTCGGCGAGTGGTTTTCCTTCCGATAAGGCGACGGCCAGGGCTCCGTTGAAGCAATCGCCGGCGGCTGTCGTGTCAACCGCCGTTACGGTTGGACTTGATACTAACTGGGCACCCGCGCTGGTGTGCAGATAAGCGCCTTTAGCCCCTAGAGTGATCACTACGTTGGCTACGCCCATCAGATGAAGCCGCTGAGCCGCCTGTTCTGCACTGATCAGGTCCGTAACCCGAATGCCGGTTAATAGCTCGGCTTCGCTCTCGTTTGGCGTAATCAGAAACAAGTTCGGAAACACATCCGCTGACAACGTAGTGGCGGGTGCCGGATTCAAAATAACGCGCAACCCGCGCTCGGCTGCTTGCTCGACTGCCTGCTCAACCGTTGCGAGGGGAATTTCCAGTTGAAGCAGTACCAGCGTCTCTGGCTCCGCTTGTTGGATAGCCTGTTCGATTTCGGAAAGTTGGAGGTTGGCATTGGCACCTGGTGCGACGGTGATGCAGTTTTCACCCCTGGCATCCACGTTAATCAATGCAACCCCCGAAGGGGTATCGGTATCTGTTACGATGAAGCGGATATCAATGCCTTCCCGCTCAAATCCCCTAAGCGCTTCCTGACCGAATACGTCATTACCTACTTTGACAACAAACGTTACGTGTCCACCTAAACGCACGGCTGCAACTGCCTGATTTGCGCCTTTACCACCCGGATTCATTAGAAACGACCCGCCAATAACCGTTTCGCCGGGAGCGGGCAGCTTATCCGATTTGACCACCATGTCGGTGTTGGAACTGCCAATAACCAAAATCTGGCCAGCCATAGAGGTAAGGGTTAGGTTTAAGGACAAATTTATCGGGTAATACGTCTGGTGCAAGCGTAGTACGGACTAACCCGCAAACCTGTTCGCCTGGAGAAGACCAAAAAAAGCTCTCACAAACGGGTGTCTGTGAGAGCTTAACTAAATTCGGCTGTATAGATCGCTTAGGCTAACGACTTCTCAAGAACGCTGGTGGCACCTTCGGCTAACAAAGCCGTTAAGTCAGCGACAACCGCATCGGCGAAACCGGAGACCGCCGTCAGATCGGTTAACCAGATCGCCTGATCGGCTAGTACGTCGTTTACAAACGCCTGAACGGAAGCTGGCTCTTCGGGTTTCACGCTTTGCCACTTCTCGTAAAAATAACCGGCACGCTCGTCGCGAATCGGGTACGTAATGATGCCACCGTTCGCCGAGACTTCGCCGAGGTACTGGCCTTCTTCGTGTCGAACGCCTTTCATGAACAACAGATAAGCTGCAAAGCCAAGGGCCATTCGTTTAGGAACCGCGTTAAACTGCTCCACGTAGCGTTGGATGGTCGCTACGTTCCGGGCCTGCATTTTGGCCGTCTGCTGAAGTGAAATATTCAGCAACAGATGATCAAGATGCGGATTCCGGAATCGGTCGAGCACATCCTCGGCGAACTGAGCCACGGCAGCCTTATCCATACCCGGCGTACCGTAGTGAGGCACCGTTGGCACGATCTCGTCCAGCATCAGCGACTCCACAAACCGGCTCATGGTGGAATGCTGCATCTCATCGGCTACCGTTTCCAGGCCAAGTAGATAGCCAAGCGGCATCGTGAGCGTATGCGTACCGTTGAGAACCCGCAGCTTACGTTCTCGGTAAAAATTAATGTCTTCGTCGATAATGATCTGGGGCGTTGAGGCATCGGCGAACGACAAGGTTTGCCGAACGCGGTCGTCTCCCTCGATAGCCCAAAGGTGATACGGCTCCGTAAAGGTCAGTAGCCCGTCTTCGTAGCCAAGTTCGTTCTGCAGCGCTTCCTGCGCTTCGGCGGTCGGGCGCGTAACAATACGGTCGACGAGTGAATTGCAGAACCGAACGTGAAACTTAAGCCATTTGGTGAACAGCTTCCCCAACTCATTGAACTGAGCGAGTTTCTCGACTGCTTCGCGAAGTTTTAGCCCGTTGTCCGTCACCAGTTCCGTCGGAATGACCACCAGCCCTTTCGCCTTTGAGCCGCCGACGCTGCGGAAGCGCTCGTACAAAAACGCCGTCAGCTTGGCTGGAAACGACTGGGGAGGCCGCTGAAAAATGCTTTCTTCGACGTAGTTCAAACCGACTTCGGTCGTATTGGAGATAATGATTTGGAGACTCGGATTGCGGGCTAGCCGAAGGACATCGTCCCACTGCGTCTGGGCGGCCAGAACCCGGCTAATGGCCGAAACCACCGTAGTTTCGGCTACGTCCTGGCCCTGCTGAACTCCCCGAACGGCTACCGTGTATAAATTATCTTGCTCAGTGAATTCATCCGTTTGGGCATCTGTCGACTTGACTACCACAATTGAGCCGTTGAACCGGCCCTCGGCATTCGCTTTTTGGACTAAATAATCGGGCAGGCCCCGCAAGAGAACACCGGTACCGAATTGTAAAATTCGCTCGGGAAATGTAGGGGCAGGATGTATCGAACGGCTTAGTTGAGGCATAATCAATCAGAGGGCGGCTGCGGTGGGCAGTTCTTACAGGTTAATCAAAAACTAAATTTTGGCGGAGATTGGTCACAATTCAGCAATAATACGAACTACATCGCGAACAGTAGCCTCTATCTTATCAAATGCGCGTTCGGCCAGGACATTTTTAGGGAAAAGCTGCGAACCCATCCCTACTGCCACTACGCCCGCGCCAAACCACTTCGCCAGACTTTCCTGAGTTGGCTCAACGCCCCCCGTTACCATCGCGCTCGCGAACGGTAATGGCCCACTCAAACTTTTTACAAAATTGGGTCCTACTACGTCGCCCGGAAATACCTTCACAACTTCGACGCCCCATTCGTGGGCGGTGGTGATTTCGGTTAACGTAGCGCAGCCCGGCATGTAGGCGACTTTCCGGCGGTTGCAAACACGGGCAACCTCTTCGCTGAAGGTCGGGCCAACAATAAAATCGGCGCCCAACTGAAGGTAAAGAGCGGCCGTAGGTGCATCCAGGATTGTGCCTGCACCCAGGGCCATATCCGGAAACTCACGCGCACACAAGCGGCTAAGCTCCGCAAAGCGTTCGTGCGCGAAATCACCCCGATTCGTAAATTCAAAAGCGCGAACACCTCCTCGGTAACAGGCCGCGACGACTTCAGCGCATATATCTGTATCGGGGTGATAGAAAACAGGTACCAGCGGCACCTGCTGAATGGTTTGATAAACCGTTAGTCGGGCTGTTTTAGCCATTTTAGTATGGGTATGGAGTCATTAAGTGGTCATTGGTCGTCATTGATGTCGTTTACTGAATAAATGATACTGACACAATGTCTATTGATGACAACAGATGACTACTATTAACAATGAATTATCGTTTTAATTTGCCGGAGCTGTCGCCACTAGCCAGCGTTTCTACTTCGGCCACTGTCGCCAGATTGACGTCTCCGGGAATAGTATGCTTCAGCGCCGAGGCCGCCGTTCCAAACTCAACAGCGCGCTGCGGATCGTTGAACATCAGTAACCCGTAGATCAGACCAGCTATGTACGCGTCTCCCGTGCCGATCCGGTCGACAATGGGCTGTATGTCATATACTCTGGACTTATGCACCGTAGTGCCGTCGAATAGCTTGGCCGACAGTTGGTTGTGCGAAGCGCTAATGGAGTTGCGTTTCGTGTCGGTAACGTAACGGACCTTCGGAAAACGTTCCATCAGAGCCCGTCCGGACTCCTGGAACGTACTGCCCACAACCCCATAAATCTCGGAGAACAACGCTTTGCTACCCAGCACTAACGTACAGCCTTCAGTAAGGGCAGGCATGATCTCCTGGGGTGTTCGGCCATATTGCCATAAATTACTCCGGTACACAATATCGCCCGATACGGGAACGCCTAACCGGTTCGCCGTTTGGATACCAGCTACCAGACAATCAGCCGCTCCCTGCGACAAGGCCGGGGTAATGCCCGTCCAGTGAAACCAGTCGGCTCCCTGTAGTACCGTGTCCCAGTCGATTTCGTCGGCCTGAATGCGCGCAAACGCGGAATCAACACGGTCATACACAATCTGGCTGGCGCGGCTACCGGCTCCCGTTTCCAGAAAGTATAGGCCTAAGCGCCCGTCGCCGTACCGGATGTACTGGGTATCGACATTGTATCGGCGCAGGTAACCGGCCGCAGCTTTGCCGAGCGCATGGTTTGGAAAGCGGGTGACGTGCGCGGCCTGGATGCCAAACTGAGCCAGCGAAACCGCTACGTTCGCTTCGGTACCACCGAAGTGCATGGCCAGTGTATCGGTCTGAGCGAACCGCTCGACACCCGGCGGACTTAGGCGCAGCATGACTTCGCCGAAGGTAATTAGTTTCATACGTAACAGGGGTAATCTCCAACTGGTATGAGCGGTACAGTCCGGCTCAGCTAGTTAGTATCGACAGCAAACTCGTTGATCAACTCCTCGGGTTTGACCGGTTCCAGTTTCGGTAGTACCAGGTGAATAATGGCCAGGGCAATCAGGTAAGCGCAACTGGCAATGATAAACATGGGCAGGTAGCCAAACGCCGTGATGATGCGGCCCGCCAACAGCGCGAGTAAGATGCCACCGACCGCGCCAAACATACCACCAATGCCGGTTACTGACGCCACTACGTTCTTTGGGAACAAGTCGGACGCAAAGGTATACATATTTGCTGACCAACCCTGATGGGCAGCGGTGGCTAACGAGATTAAGGCGATAGCAACCGTCAGACTGCTGGTTTGGGCGGCAAAGAAGATCGGAACGATGCACAGGGCGCAGATGAGCATAGTCGTTTTGCGGGCCCGGTTGGCCGACCAGCCCCGATTCATAAATTGGGTGCTGAGCCAGCCGAAGAAAACGCTGCCTGCGTCGGACACGACGTAAATAATCAGGAAGGGAACGCCGAAGCTTTTCAGATCGAGTTTCTCGTCGAGGGCGTCGTTGGAATTGAAAAAGTCGGGTAGCCACGACATGTAAAACCACCAGATGGGATCGGCCATGAACTTGCCGACGGCGAAGGCCCAAGTTTGTTTATAGCCCAGCAAACGTCCCCAGGACACTTTCAACGGCGTTACTTTCTCTTCGTCGCTGCGAATATAAGCTAGTTCATCGGCGGAAAGCTTCTTGTTCCGTTCGGGTTTGCTGTACGTGAACCACCAGACCGCCAGCAGAAAAAAACCTAATATACCCGTGATAAAAAACGAACTTCGCCAGCCGTATTGCAGAATGAGGTAAGGAACGGAAATCGCGGTCAGGATGATACCCACGTTAGTGCCCGCGTTGAACAGGCCGTTGGCAAATGAGCGCTCCCGCCTTGGAAACCACTCCGCTACGGTTTTGATGGATGACGGGAAGTTGGCCGATTCGCCCAGGCCCAGCAGTGCCCGCGCCCACCGAAGTCCGGCCATACTCTGCACGAACGTAGTGAGTACCGCGGCAATACTCCAGACCAGAATGCCCAATGAAAATCCACGTCGGGTGCCAATCCGGTCGATCAGCCAGCCCGACAGCAGGAAACCAATGGCATAGGCAAACTTAAAGGCGGCATCGACATCGCTGTACAGGATCTTGAACCGATCCGTTGCCTCTTTTGTCAGAACCGCGTCGGGCGCTACGTCGAGCATTTCTTTGCGGAATACCTCATCGGTCATGGTAAACGATAATACCTGCCGATCGACGTAGTTGATGGTTGTCGCCAGAAAAAGCAGCGCCACAATGCGCCAGCGAAAGCGGCCGGAGGTAGAAGAGGTTTGCAAAACAAATCAGGTCTTTTGGGGAGAAAAGCAGCTGTAACGGCTTTTTTACCTAACATAGCCGCCTTAAACTCTCTCAACCAGCGGCTGGCTGCTGTTGACTACTAATATGCTTGAACAAACCTGGCGGTGGTTCGGACCCAACGACCCCGTATCCCTGAACGACATCCGGCAAGCTGGTGCTACTGGTATTGTAACCGCCTTGCATCATCTCAAAAATGGTGTGGTATGGACCCTGGATGAAATTCTTCAGCGCAAGGCGCAAATCGAAAGCACCGGGCTGACCTGGTCGGTGGTGGAAAGTATTCCGGTACACGAAGGCATTAAAACGCATACCGGCGACTACAAACAGTATATCGAGAATTATAAGGAATCCATCGTCAATCTGGCCCAGGCGGGTGTCGATACGGTCTGTTATAATTTTATGCCGGTACTCGACTGGACACGTACTGACCTCGATTACCCGATGCCCGACGGATCGACCGGACTCCGGTTCGACGCCACCGAATTTGCCGCTTTCGAACTGTATATTCTTCAGCGGCCGGGGGCAAATTATTTGTACAACGATACCCAGAAGCATCAGGCGCGGGCCTATCTGGATACTATGACCGAAGCGCAGGTTAAACGCCTGACCCGCACGATCATAGCCGGGCTTCCCGGTTCAGAAGAAAGTTACACCATTGAGCAATTTCGCGAAGCACTCGATACGTATAAAGACGTCAGTGATTATGATTTGCGTAAGCACTTATATGACTTTCTGCGCGAGATTACGCCCGTAGCGGAGTCCGTTGGTGTCCGGCTCGCCATTCACCCCGATGATCCGCCGTATCCGATTCTGGGCCTGCCCCGTGTTGTAAGCACCGAAGCCGATGCCCGCTCCTTGCTGGCGGCTGCTGATTCGCCCGCCAATGGCATCTGCTTTTGCACCGGTTCCTACGGCGTTCGGCCCGACAATGACCTGGTGGGCATGGTCGACCGGTTGGGGAACCGCATCCACTTCGTTCACCTACGTAGTACGGAGCGTACAAGTTCGACCGGCGGTGTTGAAGGCAGTTTTCAGGAAGCCAACCACCTGGAAGGCGACGTACCGATGGCACAGGTCATGCGAGCCTTACTGGTAGAGCAGAAACGTCGGCAGGAAGATGGACGTACTGATCTGCGGATGCCGTTCCGCCCGGACCACGGCCATCGGATGCTCGACGACCTGACATCGGGTAAGCGAACCAATCCGGGTTATACCGCCATTGGACGGCTGCGCGGCCTGGCCGAGCTACGGGGATTGATGCTGGGCATAACGAGTTCCTGGGAGAAATAGCCATCAGGCTTAGATATTGTTTATCTTGCAGTATGCAATCAGCGTAACCTATGGCAGTCGTCGGTAAGCTTAAACACTCAACTCCTAACCCTGAACAGCGCCATCGTCGAATGGAGCGGGAGCGATTGCTTAAATCACTCATTTATGAGTTGTGGGATGGCAAACCGGTCTATTATGATGGGTATAAGGAGGTGTTGACAGGTATCAAAACGGTAGAGCAACTAATGAGTTCGAGTATCTTACAAAGTCTTCTTGCCAGTCGACTCATTGCCTACCTGTCTAACTCGCTTGACATGAACACCTATGCTGTGCTAGGCAATGACTTGGGTATTCAATTTAAAAAGGGGGATTGGCGCGCCTGTGATGTCGCGATCTTCACACTTGAGCAATTGGAGGGGCAAGACTGGGAAAAATACGCTTGGGTGCCTCCCAAAGTAGCCATTGAGATTGATACCAAAGCCGATATGAGCCGTTTTAATGAACCCTTTGATTACTACGGACAGAAAACAGAACGATTACTTGATTTTGGCGTAGAGAAGGTGGTATGGCTCTTTACAAAATCTCGGAAAACATGGATCGCTGAACCGAATCAAGACTGGGTTATAAAAGATTGGAATCAACCTATTGACATTTTATCGAATTGCCTGGTTGTTCCGGATCAGCTACTGCCGAATCCTAAAAAAGAGTAGATGCGCAGCAGCTTATTCCCTTATTCTGTATCGAAAAAATAATGTGAAAAGCCGGGAGAAACAGCCCGGCTTTTACTTTTGTGCGTATGAATACACTCGCTCCCTCGCCCACGTTTTTGTCCGACGATTTTCTGCTGCAAACGGAAACCGCCCGGCGGCTCTATCATGAGTACGCCCGTTCGATGCCGATCATCGATTACCATTGCCATCTGCCGCCCGATCAGATCGCGGCCGACAAGCGGTTTGAGAATATGACGCAGATCTGGCTTTACGGCGATCATTACAAGTGGCGGGCGATGCGGACGCACGGTGTTTCAGAGCGCTTTTGCACGGGTGATGCATCGGACTGGGAGAAGTTTGAAAAATGGGCGGAAACGGTTCCTTATACGTTACGTAACCCCTTGTATCACTGGACCCATCTGGAACTCAAGAACCCATTTGGCGTCACCGATATTCTAAGCCCGTCAACGGCGTCATCAATTTACGCAACGTGCAATGAGCAGTTGCCACACTTGTCAACGCGCACCTTGTTACGTCATTTCGACGTGCGGGTCGTGTGCACAACGGACGATCCTACGGACTCACTCGAGTATCACCGGGCAATTGCCAACAGTGACTTTACGGTGAACGTACTGCCAACGTTCCGGCCCGACAAAGCCATGGCAGCCGACGAACCCGTGACTTTCCGGGCGTACGTTCAGAAAGTAGCGGAAGTGACGAATACCGAGATTCGTTCGCTGGCTCAGTACCTCGATGCGCTGAAATCACGGCACGACTACTTTGCCGAGATGGGATGCCGCCTGTCGGATCATGGACTCGAAATGGTGTATGCGGAACCGTACCTGGACAGCGAAATTGATTCAATTTTTGCGAAACTGCTCGGAAGCGGGCAGGAGGGTACTGCTGCCATCAGTCCTCTGGACGTGTTGAAGTTTAAATCGTTCATGCTCGTGCAGTTTGCCGAATGGGATCACGAAAAAGGCTGGACGCAGCAATTTCACCTGGGCGCTTTACGGAACAACAACCGGCGTCGCCTACGTGACCTCGGCCCTGATACGGGTTGGGATAGCATCGGAGATTTTCCGCAGGCGCAGGCTTTATCCCGCTTCCTGGGGGGGCTAGACGATCGCGACAAACTGGCTAAAACCATCTTGTACAACCTGAACCCCGCCGATAACGAGGTCATTGCTACTATGATCGGCAATTTCAACGATGGTTCAGTACGCGGTAAAGTGCAGTTCGGGTCGGGCTGGTGGTTTCTGGATCAGAAAGATGGCATGGAGAAGCAGATCAACGCCCTGTCGAACATGGGGTTGCTGAGTGCCTTTGTCGGTATGCTAACGGATTCGCGAAGTTTTCTGTCCTACAGCCGCCATGAGTACTTCCGGCGGATTCTGTGCAATATGTTCGGCAACGACGTCGAAAACGGTGAGCTGCCGAACGATGTCGACTGGATTGGCCAGATCATACAGGACATTTGCTTCCGAAATGCCGAGCGGTATTTCGGATTTTAACCCCACCGTATGCAGCATCAGCTCGTCGAGACAAACGGCATTCGGCTGCATGTTGTGCAGGCCGGTCCAGCTGATGGTCCGCTGCTCATTCTATTGCATGGCTTTCCGGAATTCTGGTACGGCTGGAAGCGCCAGATCGACGACTTAGCCGGGGCCGGTTACCGGGTCTGGGTGCCCGATCAGCGGGGGTACAACCGGAGTGACAAACCGGCCGGTGTTAAGTCGTATACGGTTGATACGCTGGCGGCTGATGTCGTCGGCTTAATAGATGCCGCTGGGGCGCAAAAAGCCCGGCTGGTCGGCCACGACTGGGGTGCGGCCGTGGCCTGGTGGACAGCCGCTACGTATCCCGAACGGGTTGAGCGGCTCGTGGTCCTGAACGTACCGCATCCGGCTGTGATGAAGCAATTCGTGAGTCGTGACTTTGGACAGATGCGCCGGAGCTGGTACATCGGCTTTTTCCAAATTCCTGTATTGCCTGAACTGCTGTCGCGTATCGGTCATTGGAGGCTGCTTACCCGCACCCTCACCAGCACTAGTCGACGCGGTACGTTTATCGAAGCTGACCTCGACCAATACCGGGACGCCTGGTCGCAACCCGGTGCGTTTACGGCCATGGTGAACTGGTATCGCGCTACGATTCAGCATCCACCCAAACGTAGTACCCGAATTCGAATTACCGTGCCTACGCTGTTAATCTGGGGGGCCAGGGATACGTTTTTAAAGCGCGACATGGCGCAGCCCAGCATCGACCTCTGCGACAACGGACGTATCGTTTTCTTCGAAAAGGCAACGCATTGGGTCCAGCACGAAGAAAGCAGCCAAGTAAACCAGCTACTGATTAGCTTTCTGGCCGAATAACAAAACAAAGCTTTGCGGGAGGTCAAACGACTCATCTTCTTTTCTGCGTCGCCTGTTATTCATAAACAGCGTCTCGAATTATCTTCTTTGACCCGAGCTTGTTAACTGCCCTAGTTTTGAGTCGTAAACAACACAACGACTCATGACTTTTGAACAAGCCCGGTTGGTCCGAAAGACCTATCAGCGCGTCGCCGACGTAGCACCCGAAGCGGTTGGGCAGGTATTCTATAATCGTTTATTTGACATTGCGCCTGAGCTGCAAATTATCTTTGGTCGCGCGGGGCTGCCCGAGCAATCCATTCAGCTTATGGCCATGCTGACCTACGTAGTCAGTCGGCTCAACAACGTTGATAGTATGGTTGAGGATGCTGCGGTGTTGGCCCGTTACTACGAACACCGTGGCATTACTGAGCAGCACTATACGTATGTGGGACAGGCGCTATTATGGACCCTGGAGCGCGCACTTGACGCTGACTGGACGCCGGAGGTGAAAGAAGCCTGGACCGTCTGTTACACCTTATTGGCCGAGATAATGAGTAGCGCAGTACAATCGGCCATTACCGCCCCTGGCCCCTCAGAACCTTATCCACTCAGCTATGCACCCGGTTATTAAGATTATATTCTGTATTCCGCTGGTAGTTAACGGCTTATTCACAGCCTTCTACTTTGTTATGACTTTCGGCTCCCTATTTTCATTATTTACTCCTCCGGGACCATCACATACAAGACAGGAAGACCTGATGTTCCTGGTAATCAGTGTGACAGTGCTGGGACTATTAGGATGGGCTTACTATCTGGCTATGATCCAAGGGAAAGTGGGAGCTGGCTTCGCTTTTTTGGGGCTATCTTATCTGGCATGGCCGATTTTGTTTCTGGTACTATTTCTCTTCATTGACATAAAGAACTGGCGTTAGTAACCAGTGGAATAACTGTCACTACTGTACTGTCTGGTCTGTGACGGGCTCTACTTCCTTACTGGCTGACTTAACTCCTTTCCTCATACAACGATGCTCCACCTTTGTTTGATTACCAGTGGTATAATCTTGGTAGCCAGCCTTTATAGTTTCCTGAGAGGTTGGCTACCCGTTAGAACTCCAGTTGTATTGGCGGTTATAGTTGGCTTCGTCGGGGCAAACCTGATGCTGGGCAGTATGTATAGTTACCATACAACCCGAACGTGGCTGAATCATTCCGCTGTAGCATCCGGTGAGATCGTCGGTATTGAAAAACGGAAATCACATGATAGTGCCAAGAACCGAACCACCACGTATTATCACCCAACGGTCCGGTTCAAAACCCCGGTAGGAGAGTCCTTTACGTTCACATCGTCGGTAGGGTCTTCCCAGCACAGCCATCGTGTTGGTCAGCAAATCGACGTTCGTTACCTGCCCGGTGATCCGGAAGACGCCCAAGTGGATGAGTTTATGGGCCTTTGGCTGACAACCATTGTTCTGGCCTTTATTGGATTACCCATATTACTGGCATCAGTAGGCGCAATTGTATCCTGTCTAAAATTTAAAGTAGTCAGAGTAAATCACTAAGACCCAGCTCTCATGCTGATGAAGCTGGGTCTCATCATCTGTTGGCATCAATTAATCCGCCACCGTTTGCCTATCAACTACTGCTTATACACTTTGCCGTCTTTCATCACAAACCGCACAGCTTGCAGAGTCTTAATGTTTTGAATCGGATTTTCATCGACCGCAATAATATCGGCCAGCTTGCCCGCTTCAACGGAGCCAATCTGTGTATCCATACCCAACAGCTTGGCGTTGGTCATCAATGCCGACTTCAGCGCTTCCAGAGGAGGCATACCGGCTTCGACCATGTATTCAAACTCTTTGGCGTTATAACCGTGGATATAAACGCCAGCGTCGGTTCCGAACGCAATCTTAACCCCTGCTTTGTAAGCTTTGCCAAACGTTGCCTGAATTTTGGGGCCAACGGCTAACGCTTTCGGCGTAACCAGTGCAGGGTAGTATCCAAACATCCGGGCCGAGTCGGCTACAGTTTTGCCCGCGATAATGGTCGGTACGTAATAGGTACCGTGCTTTTTAAATAGTTCAATGGCTTCATCATCCATGTAGGTGCCGTGCTCAATGGTCTGGACACCGGCCCGAACGGCCCGCTTTATTCCTTCGGCACCGTGCGCGTGAGCGGCTACCGCAAAGCCGTAATCTTTGGCCGTTTCGACAATTGCTTTCAGTTCTTCATCCGAAAACTGCGGTCCGGAACCATCTTTCGCGTTGCTAAGCACCCCACCCGTGGCCGTAATTTTGATGAGGTCGGAGCCATCTTTATAGCGCTGACGTACGGCTTTTCTAGCCTCGTCAGGACCATTGATTACGCCCTCTTCCGGCCCTGGGTCACCCATTAAATCTTTACGAAAGCCATTGGTAGGGTCAGCGTGGCCGCCCGTTGTGGCAATGGATTTACCGACCGTCAGAATACGCGGCCCATCGACCATGCCCCGGTTGACCGCGTTACGTAACGCTACGTTGATACCGGTGCCGCCCAGATCACGTACCGTAGTGAAACCGGCCAGTAAGGTCTTCTTGGCATAGTTTGCCGCTTGAAACGCTACGTCCGGTACGTTCTGCGTGAAGCGGTCGATCAGACCCCCGCGCCGGGTTTCACTTTCCAGGTGAACGTGCATGTCGATCAGGCCGGGCAGCACGGTTTTGGTTTTCATGTCCACAACGCGGTCCTGACCCGCGTGAGCGGTGAACCCCTTCTGAACAGCGGTGATCTTGTTACCTTCTACCACGATGGTCATTTCGCGTTGCATGTCGTTGCGAACACCGTCGAACAGATTGCCGCAGTGAATCAGGGTACGTTGGGCGAACAGGGGCGAAGCCAATAGCCAAATCCCCGCCAGCAGGTACAGTTTTTTCATGAATGTCTGGTTGGTTAAGTACAAAAAAGCCGCAACCAATGGTTGCGGCCCTGAAAATACAGAAGCAGGCGAATTAATTCGCCTGCTTACAGAAATTTAGCGGTTGCGCTACGTAGCCCGCCACCGTAATCCCGGCCTACGAATAACTCCGCATTATCTTTTTACAATCACACCGTCAGCCATAAAGGTGAGGGCCTTTTCAGGTTCGGTAATCTTGGCAATCTCTTCTTTCGACTTACCCGCGTCTTCCGCGTAGTGGCGGAGTTCATCGACTGGCGTTGTGGTGGTTTCGGCAATGCCTTCAACAACTACCGTTTTACCGACGATATCCTTTGGAACAAAGAAGGCGTAGTCTTTGAACATCACGCGCATGGTTTGGCCATCCCCGGTTTTGACTTTCATCCAGCAGCCTTTCACTTTGCAGACCGACTCAACGGTACCTTCAACCTTGGCGGACATTTTTTCTTTGTCGCCCATTTTAGCCGTCAGTTGGGTAGCCGGAATGGCGTTCGTTTCGGAAATTTTTTTGCCGTGATAGCTTACCTCATGCTGAGCGAAAGCGCTGAGTGACAAGACTAATGCAAAGCAGAGAGACAGAAGATATTTCATGCGAATGATTTAGGTTTGATTACAATACTTACCTAGACTTTATACGATAGTGACCCGCAATCCATTCCATTACGAATCTGCTATATTTACCCAAAAGTACCATATCGACTGCATTACTAAAACCCTGTATGGAGCGTTCACTACAAATTTTAACGATCGGTCTGGGAGCCATGTTGCTGACGGCTTGCCAGAATGAAAAAGAAACCCCGGTCCGCACCTCATTCTTCGACAAGTCGGGCATGGATACAACGGTTAGCCCCGGCGACGATTTTTTCACCTACGCCAATGGCCGCTGGATTAAGAAAACTCAGATTCCAGGTGACCAGACCGGGTGGGGTGCTTTCTACCAGCTTTATGAAGATAACCAGCGCAAGACCCGATCGATTCTGGAGGAAGCGGCCAAAGCGGATGCGAAAACGGGCACCGTGGAGCAGCAGGTGGGTGATTTTTACGCTAGTGGTATGGACACGACTGCCATCGATAAACTTGGTTACGAGCCCGTGAAGGCGGAACTGGCCAAGATTGACGCGTTGGCTGATTACAAACAGGTTCTGAGTTATCTGGCTGCGGATGAGTCAAACCGAGGGGGCGAGTTTATCGGCCTTTACGTTGGCGCTGATGACCGGCAAAGCTCAATTAATCGAATCAATTTTGGTCAGGCGGGTTTGTCGTTGCCCGAAAAAGAATACTACACCAAGACCGACGAAGCCACCAAAAAGATACGCACTGCGTTTGTGGCTTACGTAGCCAAGCTATTCACCCTCACGGGCGTAGACTCTATCTCGGCGAAGACCAAAGCGGACGCGATTCTGGCGTTTGAGACAGCGCTTGCCCGGTCGCACAAGTCGCCCGCTGACCTGCGCGACCCCGTAGCTAACTACAACAAGTTTGCCGTGGCTGATTTAACGAAGCAGATGCCCAGCCTGAACTGGCGCAACTTGTTGAACACCATGGGCCTGAGCCGGATCGATACTATTCTGGTGGGGCAGCCGGGTTACTATCAGGCGTTGGAAAAAGCCTTCTCTACGACACCCATCAACGTATTGAAAGACCGGCTGAAGTTTGATGTGCTGAACAACAATGCCAATCTGCTTAGTCGTGATTTTGAGCGGGCGAGTTTTGAGTTCAACAACAAAACGCTGTACGGACAACCGCAGCAGCCCGAGCGCTGGAAGCGTATTGCCAGCCGCGTTGATCGTTCACTGGGCGAAGCGCTGGGGCAGTTGTGGGTTAAGAAATACTTTCCGGCCGAAGCGAAAGACCGGATGCTGACGCTGGTCAATAACCTGCAAAAGGTATATCGGGAACGTATCGAAAAGCTCGACTGGATGGCTCCCGAAACAAAAAAAGTCGCTTTGGTGAAGCTGGATCGGTTCGTTAAGAAAATCGGTTATCCAGATAAGTGGAAAGATTATTCCGACGTAACGGTTAAACGCGACGATTACTTTGGCAACGTACAGCGAGCCCGCAAGCACTATTTCAAAGAAGAGTTTGCCAAGATCAATCAGCCCGTTGATCGTGCGGAGTGGGGCATGACCCCACCAACGGTTAATGCGTATGCCAACCCCACTAACAATGAAATTGTGTTCCCGGCTGGTATACTTCAGTTTCCCTTCTTCGACAAAGACGCGGATGATGCAATCAACTACGGCGGTATTGGTATGGTGATTGGGCACGAGATGACGCACTTGTTCGATGATCAGGGACGGCAATACGATGCGAGTGGGAATCTGCGCGACTGGTGGACGAAGCAGGATGCCGAGCGGTTCAAAACAAAAATTCAGCCGGTTGTTAACCAGTACGGAGCCTATACGGTTCTGGACAATCTGCACTTGAATGGCAACCTGACGCTTGGCGAGAATCTGGCTGACCTGGGTGGTATTACGTTAGCCTATCAGGCATTTAAGCTGACGAAGCAGGGACAAAGCAATGACAAAATCGACGGTTTCACGCCCGACCAGCGGTTCTTTCTGGGCTTCGCTCAGGTTTGGCGCGAGAAAGTTCGTCCCGAAGCGGAGCGCGTTGGTGTTTCAACCGATCCGCACTCACCTGCCAAATTCAGGGTCAATGGTCCATTAACGAATTTCGCACCTTTTTATCAGGCGTTCAACGTAAAGCCAGGTCAGAGATTGTATAAGCCGGAAGTGCAACAGGCGCGGGTTTGGTAAAATTTCCCTCACCCCCTGCCCCCTCTCCCTGTGGGAGAGGGGGTTTTTTGTCCAAATTGCTTTGTGGTAAAATATATATCTGAATTACTATGGCTCGTGGTGCGTCAAGTACTCCTTCGATGAAGGAACTGCGTAGAGAGCTACGAAAAAGACAAACGGATACTGAAGGTAGTTTGTGGGAGCAACTGCGAAACCGGCAGCTAGTTGGCAAGAAGTTCCGTAGACAACACAGCTTCGGAACATTCATTGTTGATTTTTACTGCCATGAGCACAGCCTGGTAATTGAAATAGATGGCTCGGTTCATAACGCCCCAGAAGCGATGATCAATGATGCAGAGCGAGAAGCAATCCTTCGGGATATGGATTTGGTTATACTGCGTTTTTTAAACGACGACATTATGAGCAATATCAACGAAGTGCTCAATAAGATAAAACTAAGTATTACGTAGAAAAAGCCCCTCTCCCAATGGGAGAGGGGTTGGGGTGAGGGGCGAAGACTATGTCCAGTACAAGATAGGTGCGTTCGGAAAGCGCCTGGCCCATTCACTGTAGAAAAAGGCTTTCATCTCTTTCATTTCTTCAGGACGGTACACGTACTTGGTGCCGCCAAACTTATTACGTTTCTCCGCCCGTACGGCTTCGTCCATCTCCAGTGACGTATTGGGGTACCATTGCAAGAGTACATCTTTCGAGCCCGGTGTAAATCGGTGGCTGATGAACTCGACAGTCAGATCACAGGGGAAGTCCAGCGTGGCCTGGATGCGGTCGAGCAAATCAGTATAGTGTTCGCGCCAATCGGGGATGGGCATAATTGGAGCCAGCACAACGCCGACCGGATAGCCACCACCGCCCAGTTCCTGAGGGAGCGCCATCTGGCGCATGGCCTGCAAACGGGCTTCGACCGATGCCGTACCTCCTTCCAGTCGCCGGGCTACCGTCTCGGCATTCAGGCTAAAACGCGCCCGGGTCTGGCCATTGTGGGGCAAATCGAGTAAACCCTCCACCTGATTGTACTTGGAAACAAACCGCAACTGAGCGTTCTCCCGAGTGCCGTAATAGCGGATGCATTCAGCTAAGCTACCCGTCAGATGTTCAATACCTAATACATCGGTATAACAGCTCACTTCAAAAGTCGTCGGCCGGTTCGCATCGTTGCTTTGCCAGCTCTTGTTCGGTGGGTACGTTCCTTCGTAGGTGGCCGTATGTTCGAGCATCTTGGGCAGATTGGCGTAGGCGCGCACGACCGGAGGACCGGCTAAGCTACCGGCCAGGTAACAATAGTGACAGTGGGCTGGGCACCCTTCGGCCAGGTTCATTTGCCAGTCGGCCGAAGGCGGAATGGGCTGTAAGCGAAAGGCGCTCGGGGGCGCATTCACAATGGCCAGCGTATTTTTGGCAATGCGATACGTTTCGCGCTCGTCGGCCCCGCGCAAACCGGTAATGCGGTTGTTCTTAGCGACTTCAATGGGAAGATCAAAGGCCGAAATACGTTCGTACATGGCTTGTCCGAACGGCTCTTTAAGGGCATCGGGCGTGAAAACAACGCGCTTCGGCATCCACACACGAGCCGATTTGACAAGGGGTGATGACGATGACGAAGTCTGAGGTAATCCGGTTGGTTGAGCGGTCATAACGAGAGTGAGTAGACGTAGCAAAAAAGCGGCATAGACCCGCCAGCGCTACATATACATAACACAATTCGAAGCCGAATGAATCCCTGTAATAGTAAATGGGCGTCTTTTTAAGTATCTCATATTCAGGGGTGTATGGTCAATTTGGTTCGCTGGATCAATTAATTTTACGGTTCAGTCGTTGTCCGAAAAAAGCCGTAATCTTGGCGAAAAAAGTGACTATGAATAACCTAGAACCCGAAATCAAAACCCGACTACTAACGGACTGTCAGGCCTTTCTGGACGTAGCGAATCAGTTCTCAGATGAGCAGTTCAAGACTCGGGCTAACGGAAAGTGGTCCGTTGCTGACGTTATGCAGCACCTATATCTGTCGGCGCGTCCGGTAGCCCGGCTTATGGCGGGGCCGCGCGAGCTATTGCTGCAATGGGGAGAACCCCAACAGGCTTACCGGCCGTACGAGGTGATTGCGGAGACGTATAAACAGGTACTGCAAACCGGCCTAAAAGCGCCCGAAGCTATGTCACCTCGCACGGAGGATATGGCCGATGACCGGGCCCTCATTACTGAACGATTTCAGCGGGTTTATGAAACACTGGTTGGGGCAGCACAGACTTGGACCGATGAAGAGTTAGACCGTTACGTTATGCCGCATCCCGCCCTGGGCAAACTTACGGTTCGGGAAATGCTCGATTTTACCAGTATCCACACGCAGCATCACCTCGCGCTACTGCCAGTCGCATAAAAAAAGCGATCAGGTCAAAATTAGCCTGATCGCTTTATATGGACGTATTACGTACTAAATGCTATCTACTTACCGGTTCAGGCGTACACCCCGGTTGCCGACCTGTCCGAAATAGTAGTTAACGCCAAACTTAAGCCGCCCGCCTTTGCCGCGACTGGCTGTCGGGTCAATTTTGTTGTAGAAGTTACCCTCGTAGGTTATTTCGGCACCTAACCGACGGAGTATCCAGGCCATCGCGCCAATTTCCAGACCAACACTCGTGTAATTGGCTTTTGTACCCGCCGGTATGTTCTCAGAAAACTCCCGGCCTGAGTTAAGGCTTGCGCCCACAAAGCTGCTCACGCGCGTGCGGAAGGGGTAATAACGAGCGAATACGCCCACCTGACGAGAGCGGTATTTATTGCCAACTAACCGATCGTAGTCGTATCGCAGACCCGCAGCAAAACCTGGCTGAAAAAAATAGCCGAGCCGCGTATTAAAAGCCGTGTACACTTGTTTGTTAGCCAGTCCGAATCCGATACCCCCACCCAAAAACAGGTTGCCGGGCTGAAACCAGGTTAACTGATTACGTTCCTGGTAGCTGAGCGACTTTTCCACTTCCTCCTCCAGCCGTTCTTCAGCCTGAGCTGCTTTCTGACGAGCCTCCTGCTTTGTGTTCTCATCGAGGAGTGGCCGCGAACTTCGGGTCGAATCCGACCGGCTCTGGCTATAGCCAGCCGTTGTTACACAGGCAAGTACAGCAATCGTTGTAAGTAGTTTTTTCATCGTCGTTGAGTTGAGTAACGTGTTTATAGAAACCCTGTTTTGTTAACCATATCTACCTGATAAGGTTGCAGGCACGGCGACAAAAAACGCCTTTCCACGAGTGAAAAGGCGTTCTATCAATACTAGACAGCTAGCAAATTTATCGTTTCAACTGCTCGATCAGGGCGTTCACCTGCTCAGCTGAGGTAGCCGGGAAATTGGCGATACGTATCTGTGACTCTTTGAATTTGCCGTAGCCACTTCCGATAACCATGTTGGCTTTCTTGCCGTCGGCAATTACGTCGGCCGATGGTTTTTGGGTGGTGGCGACAACAACCGTTTGTGACCGGTGCCGCTCCTGTTTCACAAACGGCTCGAACTGCTCCGAACTATCCAGAAACTTGTACAGCATACGAGCTTTTTCCTCGGTTTGTTTCCGGATGGTATCAATGCCGATCTTGTTAAAATCTTCGGCGATTTTACCTAACAGGTAGATATACAATACGTTCGGCGTCGCGGGCGTTTCAAACGTTTGGTAATGCTTCCAGAGTGTCGGTAGGGTATGGTGAGCACCAATGGTTAACGAGTCGTACTGTTGCAGCCGTTCTGCCTTTTGCAGACAGGTCTCATTGGCAATCCAGACGCCCAGACCGGCGGGCATACCAAACGCTTTTTGTACCGAAAAGAAGGCCGAATCGACCAGACTAAAGTCTAAATCAGGATATGGAGCCGATGAGACCATATCCACGCACAGCAAAGTTTTTGGGTATTTACGCTTAAGCTTGTGCAGCTCAGCCGGGCGCATTTGTACACCCGACGACGTTTCGTTATGCGTAGTACAGATCAACTCGGCGTATTCCGGCACATCGATCTCCGCAGCGTCAAACCCCTCGCCGAATGGCTTTTCAACAATGTGCGCAAACTTGTGCAGCGAATGCGCGTAATCATAAAATTTCCTGGAGAACGAGCCGTTGACGAGATGAAAGCTTTCGTGTTCAACGCAGTTAAAGAGCAGCCGTTCCCAGACTTCAGAGGCTGATCCGGTAAAGAATATACCGTGCGTAGCGGGAATAGTCAACAGCGTTCGCAACTGCTCATCGGCGAACTTATAGATATCCCGAAACTTCTGACTCCGGTGCGAGATTGAGCCGATCTGCTCATCCATCGCCGTTTGCAGATGCTGATAAATCGTCGGATACAACTCTGCCGGACCCGGCGTGAAGTAAACTTGTTTCATAAAAAGTCAAAGAGTGAAAGAGCCAAAGAGCGAAAGAGTGTAATAAGCTACCGATGGCAGATTCATTCTTTCGCTCTCTCACCCTTTCACTCATTAATATAATAGTCTGAATTTGATCGTTTGATCGATGCCTTTTAATTCCTCCACGACCTCTTCACCGTATTCTTTGGCGACGTCTGTAATTACGTAGCCAATCTGCTCATTCGTCTTCAGGTACTGACCCTGAATGTTAATGTGGTACTTGGCGAAAATGTTGTTCATTTGGGCCAGTATGCCCGGTACGTTCGAGTGGATGTGCAGTAACCGGTGCGAGTTTTTCAGCAGGGGCAGTTGCAGTTCCGGAAAATTAACGCTACCGTACGTACTGCCGTTGTTGATGTATTCGAGCAGTTTACTAGGTACAAAGTTGCCGATGTTTTCCTGCGCTTCTTCGGTGCTGCCGCCAATGTGCGGGGTAAGGATCACGTTGGGAAGCTCACGAAGGGCATTCACAAATTCCTCGTTGTTTGTTTTAGGCTCCTGCGGGAAAACGTCGACGCCCGCACCGGCAACCTTACCGCGTTCGATGGCATCGACCAGCGCTGGAATATCGACGATATGGCCCCGGGAGAGGTTCAGGAAGATAACGCCGTTTTTCATGAGCGCAAACTCCCGGTAGCTGATCAGATTTTTGTTTTCCTTGCGGCCGTCGGTATGCAGACTGATGATGTCGGCGATGGCCAGCAGTTCATCCAGGCTCTTGCATTTGCGGGCGTTACCGAGCGCCAGTTTATCGACCGCGTCGTAGAAGTACACTTCCATGCCCAGGGCTTCGGCCACTACGGACAATTGCGTACCGATGTTGCCGTAACCGACCAGTCCCAGTTTTTTGCCCCGTACTTCAAAGCTGTTCTTCGCCGATTTGTCCCAGATGCCTTTGTGCATGGCATTGCTCTTGGGAACAATATTGCGAATGAGCATAATAATCTCGCCGATGGCCAGTTCAACAACCGAGCGCGTATTGCTGTAGGGGGCGTTGAAAACGGCGATGCCCCGTTCGGTGCAGGCGGTGAGGTCGATCTGGTTTGTACCGATGCAGAAGGCACCGACCGTCATCAGCTTGTTGGCGTTCTCCAGCACCCGGCGGGTGACGTTCGTTTTCGAGCGAATGCCTAGAATCGATACGTCGCGGATGGCTTCGATCAGCTCATCTTCATCCAGCGCACCTTTCCGAATTTCCACATTGAAACCTTCCTGCTCAAACAACTGAACGGCCACCGGGTGTACGTTTTCAAGCAGCAGCACTTTAATGCGGCTTTTCGGATACGACTGACTGCGGCTCAGGTGATTGTGATAAAGAAATTCATCCAGCGATGGTGCTACGTGATCGGCTTTCTCGACCACGCGGGGACGTAATACGTTCTCGGTGAAGGCATAAAACCGGTTGGCGAGGCCAGCCGCCCGAATTTCGTAGTCGGTATACCCATCGCCAATAACGTATACCTCGCCGTCGAGGTTGAGCGCGCGAATTACCTGCGATTTCCCCCCGTTGGCCGATAAGGGATTCTCCCGATCGAAGCCGACGATGTTACCGGCCTCATCGAACACGAACGTATTGGCAAAGACATTATCGGCCCGTATACCCAGCGACGTAACGATCGGCACAATGAACTCTTTAAATCCATTGGAGACCACATAAATATGATCCGCATTTTCGCTCAGGAACTGCTGATTGCGCTGGAACGAGTCTGATATTTTGCCCATCAGGGTTTCGATAAGCGCGGGCAGCTGCTCGCGATGTGCCTTCAACAGGTTCAGCCGAAGCTCGAGCGATTCGGTAAACGAGATCTCGCCCGACATGCCCCGGTCGGTAATGGCCTTGATCTGGTCCAGTACGTCATCGCGGTCGGGTCGACCAATGAGTGAGATTTCGCCCAGTACGTCCAGCGCTTCAACCTTGGTAAAGGTGCTGTCAAAATCGATGATGTAATACGTGTGTTCGGCCGGGCCGACAGTCATTGGTTTGGTGAGCATTGGGGTATAAGAAAACCCCCGAAACGAATTTCGGGGCAATTGACAATCATATATCGACCCAGCCCTAAGCCTGGGATGTACTGGTTTGCTGCAAAAATTCGAGTGCCCGCTTCTCGGACCAGGACGTAGCGTTCAAGCCGCCCTCTTTTGCCGGAAAGCCGCAATGTCCACCTTGTGCAGGAAACTCCATCCAAACGGTTGAGAGTTCCTGAGCTAGCGTTTTGGGGAAACATTCCGGTGACAGAAACGGATCATTTTTAGCGTTGACGAGTAGGGTAGGAATGCGAATTGTCGGGATAAACTGTAGTGAACTGCTGCGGGTATAGTAGTCCGTTACGTCCCGGAAGCCATTTTGCGGGGCCGTGAATAAATTATCGAACTCACGGATGCTGCGAGCTTTCTGCACAGTTGCGGTCGAAAATACACCCGGCATCGCTTCGGCTTTCTGCAGGACTTTGCGCTTGAGGGTGCGGTTAAACCGATAGTTATACACCAAACTATCCCACCGCTCCAGCCGCTCGGCTGACCCCATCAGATCGACGGGCACCGAAAAAACGACCGCCCGTTGAATGGCTGGGTCTAGCGTATGGCTTCGCTCGCCCAGGTATTTCAGCGTTACGTTGCCGCCCGCGCTGAATCCCATCAGGTGAATCGTCTGGTACCCCCTTTTGAGTGCGTATTGAATGACGAAGTGTAGATCACCCGTTTCGCCGATGTGGTAAAAGCGCTGCTGCCGGTTCAGTTCGCCACTGCACGACCGGTAATGCCAGGCCAGACAGTCGTACCCGTTCTGGGTTAGGTGCCGGGCCATACCGGCCAGATACTGACTCGTTGAACTGCCTTCTAAGCCGTGCGATAGAATAACAAGCGGCCCGGAAGGAGTTGATGAAACAGGGGCAGCTTCCGGCGTTACGTCCTCGGTTGCCGACCCGTAGGCCCAATCCAGATCCAGAAAATCATCATCCGGCGTGTCGATACGTTCGCGGACGTAAGGAACCGTAACCTTGCGAAACAACGAAGGAATAATGGTTTGCAGGTGCCCATTCCATAAGCGAGCGGGCGGTTGATAACTGGATGGAGCAATCAGCGGCATTACAAGACGCGGGTGATTGAAGCCGCAAAGGTAACACAAAGCAAAACGTGTTTCCCGCTTTATTTTAAAATTACAAAGTTTCGACTCTTGTCATCACTTGGGCATGCTGTAAACAGCGTAATGGTGATAAGCTAAAAGCCACCCCGAGGGGTAGCTTTTAGCTTGTGTTAAGGATATACAATACGTAACGCTTACTTCCGCCGGAGGTAAATGTTGTTGCTGATCGATTCGAGTTGTACGCTTGGGCCTCCGCCGTTAGTGGTGCCTTCCAGGAGGTAGCCTACGATTGGATTCTTTTGCTTTTTGCCCTTGAACTCAATGTCCAAGTCTGAGTACACTTCGCCGGTTATGGTTTTCATGGCCAGATTCGCACCTTTTGCTTTCGGCCAAGTCATGTCGACATAGCCACTGATCGTTTTGGCGAACACGGCTTCGGAGGCTCCCTGAATGTCGATGTTGCCGCTGATCGTCTCTAGTTTCAGCTTGGCCTGCCGGGGCAGGAACACCTGATAGTTGATGTCACTGCATAGGTAGTGCCGGGTTCCGTTTCGATCGTTCCAGGAAGAGCGCTGGCCAGGGCAGTCTTCAGCTTTGCCTTGCTTGGTCATTTCCTGATCGAAATCGGTTTTCAGGATTACTTCTTCAGCCGTTGCGTCGGTCGTAACAACCAGCGCGTCGTTGAGTCTGCCCCCGTTGATCGTAACAGCAATGCGAACCGATACCTCTGCCTTATCCCAGTAGCGAACCTGAATGCTATCGGCAAATTTCAGGTTGAGGTTTACGGTCTGATTCGCTTTGTAAGGCAGCTTTTTATCAATGATTTTTTGAGCGAACGCTGAGTTGATTAACCCGACGAGTAAGAGAAGGAAGACGTATTTTTTCATGGGAGTAGGAGGAGAGATAAGGCTTATTTTTGCTTACGGATATAAATGTTGCTGCTGATGGTGTTCAGCTGTAGCTCAACGCCCCCGCCATTGGTGGAGCCTTCGATGTTGTTGCCCCCGCCCACTTTCGACATCCCATCTTTCGTATTTTTCAGGCCCAGTTCGAAGTCCGTGTACATCTCACCGTTAATTGACCGCAGTCGTAGGTTCGACTTGGCAGCAGCTGGTAACGTAATGTCAATCGCACCACTGACCGTTGAAATGGCCGAAGGCTTCTCCTGACTCAGCGTTGAGTACACGACTTTTACTTCGCCACTCGTACTGTTGGCCACAACCGGACCCGTTACGTTGGTCAGGTCAATGTTGGCGTTATGCGTACGGACTTCCAGGTCGCCGTCCATATTGCTGATGACGACGTCGGACCCGCCCTGCCAGTTGGCCTGCTGGTACAGAACAGCTACTTTACGCGGAAGCCGAATCGTGTATTTAACCTGTTTACGGGCGGCTTTCTCGATACGTAGTCCACCGTTTTCGGGCGTTACGGCCAGGCCAATCCCCGAGTTGTCTACGGCATTGTTATACAAGGGTTTCAAGCCTTTGGCCCGCTCCGGTGGTGCTTCGAAGCCGGAAGAGGCCTGGATAACAACGTCATCGCTGTTGTGACCTTCGATCTTGATGTCAGCAGCGGCCATCTCGATGGTGACTTTTCGATCTTTCGAATTGGCAAGTTTGGTCTTGTATTCCTGAGCCTGGACGTTTGCTACGTAGCAGAATACGCTGGCCGTTACAATAAGGAGTTTTTTCATTGGTTTAAACTGAACAAATTGATAGTAAGTGATTTATAGATTTTAATGGGCATTTTCATCGAGATGTACCTCTCCTGTCTCCTCGCCGAGGAGTAATTAATGCTGCTGTTGGTAGTGGTCAGAAGCTACCGGGAAAGAGATGGATAGGTTACGAAGGCGAGTTGCTGTTATGCGCCAGCCGATTAAGGCCTTCCTGCGCTTTCAGGCGTACTACATCGAGCACTTGCTGATTCTTCGCCAGTTGCTGAATCGGCTCTACTGCTCTTTTTTCCTTGATCGACACCAACGCTTCGATCAGAAAAATCTGAATGTTGGGATCGGTCTGAATAGAAAGCGACTGCATCAACGCTTCGCGGACACCCGGTTCATTTTCGAAGCGAAGTAAAGCCTGACAAGCCGCGAGTCGAACGTTCACATTGGCGTCGAAATTCAAGGTGTTTACCAGCAACTGCGTAATGTCCTGGTCGATGCGAGCCAGGTCATAACTCTGATTGACGGCCTGAATTCGTTCGCTGGCCGAGGTTTTCGGCATCTGCTCATAAGCCAGGACTTTCTTCATCTCCTGGGCGGGAAGGGCATCGTCGGCGGAAGCCAGTGTTTGTTCTTCGGTTTCGCCGGAGCGCCACTGGTTATAGAACGCGCCCCCTGCAAACCCGGCAATAATCAGAATCAAACTGGCGGCTATCCTGACAATCCAGTTGGCTAATTTACGGACCGGACTGGGTTCGGGCGGATTCAGTTTCTCGGCGAGCCGGTTGCTGAAGGCCAGGGATGGGTGTTCCGTTCGAGCTTCGGCAAAGTATCGGAACTGAGCCGCATGGCCCTGCAAATGCGTGGGAACCGGTTCATTCTGGAAGAACTGACGCAGTTGTTTTTCTTCGTCCAGCGTCGATTCTCCGTCGTAGTATCGTTGCAGCAGCTTTTCAATATCTGGCTTCATAGTCGTTGGCTTTTGCGTAACTGTCGCGAAGGCGTTGGCGGGCTCGCGACAAAATCACTCGAATGTTGTTGACGCTAAGGCCGGTTACCTGTTCAATTTCTTCGAACGTGTACTCCTCAACGTCGCGCAGATGGAGAACCAGCTTTTGCTGATCCGGCAATTCATTCATTAACTGGTGCATCAGGCCCGCACTGTCGGATAATTCCGTCTGGCGATAGGGGGTAAGGCCTTCGGCCTGGATAGCTGACAGATTGGCATCGCTCGTTACGTTCTGACGCTTCTGCGCTTTCAGTTTGTCCAGACACAGGTTTTTGGTGATCTGTACCGCCAGAGCCTCAACGCTATGGTACTCTTCCAGTTGCTGCCGATTCGTCCACAGCCGGAGCAACACGTCCTGCAGGGCGTCTTCGGCTTCTTCGCGGTTGCGGAGAAATAGCTTCGCGAGCCGAAAGAGTCGGCCCTGAACCGGAAGGATGCGTTGTTTGAAGGCGTGTAGATCCATTTCAATGACAAAGACGCCTTGGTGAGCAAAACATTACAGTTCTGCTCAAGAAATTTTTAAAATAATCTGTTAAAACGAAAATATTTTAAGGCTAATCGTTTGATTGTCAGTTATTTGATTGTTAGAAAATATTTCGTAAAAAAGAGATTTATTACGTAGTCAAGCGAACGTAACGCCTGATATTATGGGTAGATTGGACAAATCAGCCCCGGATTTCGTTAACCAACACATAACAAGCTGCCACGAGTAGCCTTAAATCGCTCTTTCAGATGACTCAAAATGATATTTACAACGTCTTGACCGACGCCATCAGCTCGGTTATTCCAAACGAATGGACAATCGCCCGGCTGAATGTTCAGATGCTATCGGATGGGCAGGATATTGAATTTGAGGGGACGTACCTGACGCCGGAGGGAGACGCTGAACCCTTGTCAACCGAATTTCCGGATGAGGTGACCGAAGCCGTTCAGGCGCTCTACGTATTGCGGAAAAACGAAGGCCATCCGCAGGCCAATCATCTACAGATTAATCTGACGGTACAGGGTAAGTTTACGACCGACTTTAGCTGGGACCAGGAATTACAGGACGAAGACGATCACTTTTCGGCTGGTGGTACGGCCCGCGAGTGGATGGCCATTCGGGAGGCTAAATACGGCCCAATCGAGGAAAAATAAAGAATTAGGAGCGTTTAGGCAGGCTACCGCTTTCGTTCTAACTCGGTAAGTAGATAGTCCAGCCCATTCAAACGAATCTCGTACAGCGTTTGCAGCAACATGCCGAGTTTACCGGGCGGGAAGCCGGTTTGGGCAAACCACTCCAGATAAGAAATGGGTAGCTCCCTGAGCAGACGACCCTTGTATTTGCCAAACGGCATGGGGTACCGTAGCAATTCGATCAGTAAAGCGGGGTTACCCAGCGGGAGTTCTTCAGCCATGTAGTATGGAGGAAAAGCCAAAACGTGTGTGGCAAAGATAGGCCAGACCGTTCGATCGAACTACTTAATAAATCGCAAATCAACGACGAGCGCCTTATGATCTGAACCGGGGTTGTTCAGCGTCCGAAGCACCTGCGGATAGAATCCCACATTGACGAAAGCATGATCAATCGGAATCATCATCGGCGGAAAAAACTGGGGCCAGGTCGGCTGCGTTCTGACCTTTCGGGCAGATTGTAACGTAACGGGTTGCGTGGGCGACTCGAATACATCCTGATAAACTGGAGAAAAGACGCTGATGTTAAAGTCGCCGATCAGGACCGTAGGCATTGACTTTTGCCGGGTCGCATCTGCTGCGTAGCGTAGTTGCGCGTTACGTTCGCGAAACCACGAGGGCAGGACAGGCGTACGCGGATGAACCGTAAGCAGCGCCACCTCCCGCCCCTGCACTTGCGTCTCCAGCGAAATGATACGCCATTTTTTTGCCAATGCCTGATCGACCCGAATGGGTGTCCGACTGCCTGCCAATACCCAGCACGGTCCCTTCGACCAACAGGCAAACCAGTACGGAAATTCGTGCCGCAACGTAGCGGTCACCTGCCGAATGCTCTGGGGTGTCATCTCCTGCAATACGTACAGGTCGGGTCGTTGCTGGCGAATCAAGGCAATTGTTGTGTCGTACGTATCGCGCGTGTACAGAACGTTCGCGTGAAAAACTCGGACATCTGAAGGCGAATTAGTAGCGATCACGTTCTGTTCGCCAGGTGCCCAGCGGCTGTCATTGAAATAAAGAACAGCTCCCAATAAAGCGAACGGAATCAACACCAGCCCCGACTCAAACCGCCTGGTATAAACAGGCCGATACAGGAGTTGAAGCATCATCAACGCATACGCCAGCCAGACGTACTGAATCTGAAAATGGCTGAACAACTCGAAGAAGTAGAATCGTCCCAGGATCCGCCCCAACAGCCAGCAAACAAAAAGCGCTACCGATAACCAGTTTAACCAACGCCCCAGCTGAAGTAAGCGGTACTGAACGTTAGGCCAGCGCGAGAACGATTTTAGCGAGGGAGGGCGAGTGATCATGAAACGTATTACAAACTTGAACTACTAAATAATCAGGCATCGATTCCGGTCAGAAGCGCCAAATTTAAACCAAAAACGCCGGACGAAGCGGCCCGACGTTAAGGTCAATTATAGATCAACAGGGGTTGAGAAAGCTACAGCTTACGGATTTTGATATTTCGGAACCAGACGGAACTGCCCCAGTCCTGTAGACCAATCCGGCCCGTGAACTGCCCTTTGCTGATCGGCGCATTATTCAGCTTACTGCCTGCAATACGTTTTTTCCAGTCGGCGCTGTTCAAATCATGCTCCTGAATGGAAAAGCCGTTCAGCGAGACCGTCAACTTGTTGTTTTGTAGTTTGACATGCACCTGATTCCACGATCCCACGGGGTTTAACTCCCGAACACGGGCATTCGCTACGCTGAAGAAGTCACCAGCCCGGTGTGTGTTCTCGTTCGCTCCTTCGTAGATCGCATCATCGAGTACCTGAAGCTCTAGTCCGGTATCAAATATATTTTTGTACTGGGGCGCTTCCTGCACAAAAAAGAAGATACCGCTGTTTGTGAACCGTTCGACTTTCCACTCGGCTTTAAATTCGAAATTACTGCTGAAGGCGGCATCGGTTACCAGATCGCCCCCATTAACGGCTTTATTGCCAGCCCGCTGAGGGACGTATAATTGCAGTGCGCCCTGGTCGATACGCCAGGCTGCGCCGACGCCCTTGTTACCATACGTATGCCAGCCTGCTGTATTGCGCCCGTTGAACAGAAGCGTCCAGCCTTCTTTCTTTTCCTGAGCCGATAACGTATTCAGCGCTTGTGCCAACAGGGCGGTGCCACTAGCGCAGGTCACTAATACCGCTAGAGTAATATGCTTTAACATAACTAGAGAATGGGGTTTACTGCCGTATAAAGACACGAATTGACCTTACGCTACTGATTGGTGAATGACATAACAGAAACGCCGGACAGAGCAGCCCGGCGTTTCATCGATCATAAGCTAAAGAGCCTGTTGACTCAAATCGCTCCTGCCTTAATCTCATCGACTACGCCTGGATCGAGTAGAGTCGTTGTATCGCCCAGGTTAGACGTATCGCCCTCGGCAATTTTGCGCAGAATCCGGCGCATGATCTTGCCCGAGCGGGTCTTGGGTAAACCACTCACGAACTGAATCTTGTCGGGTTTGGCAATCGGACCGATCACCCGGCTGACCGTCGCCAGAATATCCCGTTTGGTCAGATCGGCATCATGGTCGGCGGGCATCTGATCGGCGATCACGTACGCGTAAATGCCCTGCCCTTTGATGTCGTGGGGGTAGCCCACTACGGCGCTTTCGACAACACCGGTGTGCATGTTGATAGCGTTTTCGACTTCAGCCGTGCCGATGCGGTGGCCCGATACGTTCAGAACGTCGTCGACCCGGCCCGTGATGCGGTAGTAGCCGTCTTCGTCGCGCAGGCAACCGTCGCCGGTGAAATATGAGCCTGGGTAAGCGCTGAAATACGTTTGCCGACAGCGCTCGTGGTCTCCGTACGTAGTGCGCAGGATGCCCGGCCAGGGGAATTTCAGGCACAGGTTGCCGCTGACACCATTGCCTTCAATCTCTTTCCCGTTCTCGTCAACCAGAATGGGCTGTACACCGGGTAATGGCAACGTAGCGTAGGTCGGTTTGGTCTTGGTAATACCGGCCAGGGGCGAAATCAGAATGCCGCCCGTTTCGGTCTGCCACCACGTATCGACGATCGGACTACGGTTCTTGCCAATGTGGTCGTCGTACCAATGCCAGGCTTCTTCATTGATGGGTTCACCAACCGAACCCAATACTTGTAAACTGCTCAGGTCGTGGTTTTCAACTTTCTCTAAACCAAAGCCCATCAGCGACCGGATGGCCGTTGGAGCGGTATACAGAATGTTAACCTGGTGCTTATCGACAATGTCCCAGAAGCGGCCGTAATCCGGATACGTAGGAACGCCTTCGAAAATCATCGAGGTCGCTCCGCACGCCAGCGGACCATACACGATATAGCTGTGGCCCGTGATCCAGCCGATGTCAGCCGTGCAGAAATGAACCTGGCCGGGTTCGTATTGAAAAACGTTCTGAAAGGTGTAAGCCGCATAAACCATGTAGCCGCCACAGGTATGTACCACACCCTTCGGCTTACCGGTAGAGCCGGAGGTATAGAGAATGAACAGCATATCTTCGGCGTCCATCTCTTCGGCGGGGCAGTCGGCCGTAACCTGTTTCAGTTCCTGCTCCATCCATACATCCCGTCCTTTAAGCATGGATACGGGCGTGCGGGTGCGGGTCATCACGATCACTTTCTGCACACTCGGGCAGCCAATGAGCGCGTCGTCGACCACGCTTTTAAGTGGAATTTCTTTGTTGCCGCGGTAAGCACCATCCGCCGTAATCACCAGCTTGCACTGCGCATCGTTGATTCGATCGGCAATACTCTGGGCCGAGAATCCACCGAAAACTACCGAGTGAACGGCTCCGATACGGGCGCAGGCCAATACGGCAATCGCCAGTTCAGGCACCATCGGCAGGTAAATGCAAATGCGGTCGCCTTTTACGACGCCATTACGTTTCAGGACATTCGCCATTCGGCAGACCTGGTCATGAAGCATCCGGTACGTTAACGTAACACTCGCTTCCGAAGGGTCATTTGGTTCCCAGATAATGGCCGGCTGATCGCCCCGCGTTGCCAGATGGCGATCGAGACAGTTTTCAGTAATGTTGAGTTTACCACCGATAAACCACTTTACGTTGGGTTCGTCGAAGTTCCATTGCAGCGTTTTGGTCCAGGGTTTACGCCACTGAAATTCCTGAGCAATTTCAGCCCAGAAGCTTTCGGGGTCGTCGACACTTTTCTGGTAAGCTGCCTGATATTCGTCAAAGGTTCGGATACGCATAATTAAATAAACAACGAATGAGTGAAGGAGCGATTAGTCGCTTAAAAGGCGCACAAATCTATTCACTCTTTCACTCATTTCCTTCCCTTGGGCAAGCCGATTCACTCGGTAGAGCCATATTCGCCGTCGAGTGCGTACTTCCCGAACAGGATCAGTCCGCTAACGACGATGGGCGTCAATACCAGCAGAACGACCCACCCGAATACCCGATCTTCAAGCTTATCGCTGGCGATCTTGGTCAGGCTATCCGTAATCTGGTCGTAGCCTACGTAGATGCCCAGTAAGATCCAGACAACACCCAAATATTTTTTCAATCCTTCCATAATGCACTTGTGTTACGTGTCAGGGGAGTTCAGAAACCGTTAATCTTTGGCGGTGGTGTAGCTCTTATTGTTTAAATACAACAGGCCAATCACGAAACAAACGCCCGCCACCAGAATCGGATACCAAAGCCCTTCGAGATACGGCTTGGCCACTGAACCGGGCACGGCTTCGTTTGCTTTTGTCGCCGTTGCCACAAGCGCCGTAGCGATAAACGGAGTCAATCCGCCGAATACGCCATTGCCAATGTGGTACGGCAGCGACATGGATGTGTAGCGAATCCGGGTTGGAAATAATTCGACCAAAAATGCGGCAATCGGCCCGTATACCATCGTTACGTATAGCACCTGCACAAACACGAGCAAAATCATAATCACTAAATCGCCCGTTGTCAGCAGAACCGATTTAGTTACTTCTTTAGGAGTTGTACTCGTCGCGCTTTTCTCGCTTTCCTTCAGTAATGTACCGTCTAGATAGTAATGAGTTGTGGTGATAGTCGTCACCAACGGTTTATCGTCTTCCTGTTTCACCAGCTTTCGTTCGATGCTCCGGGCGTCGGTGACTTCCTGTTTCTGGCTCAGGTCGGTCAGGTTGTACATCTTGTCGTAGATCGGCCGGTAGGTGAGCAGCCCCAGCGCCATACCGGCCAGCATAATCGGCTTACGCCCGATGCGATCCGACAAACCCCCGAAAATCACGAAGAAAGGCGTAGCGGCCAGCAGAGCCACGGCGACAATGATGTTCGACTGCACAAATTCGACATTGCAGGCTTTCTGAATAAACGACAAGGCGTAGAATTGCCCGGTGTACCAGATTACCCCCTGACCGGCGGTTGCCCCAAACAGAGCCAGCAAAACCATTTTGAGGTTTTGCTTTTTCCCGAAACTCTCAGCCAGCGGGTTCTTCGACACTTTACCTTCCGACTTCAGCTTGGCAAACAAGGGCGACTCGGCCATACGCATCCGAATCACGATAGAAACGGCAACCAGCAGGATCGATAGCAGGAACGGCACACGCCAGCCCCATTCGGAGAAGGTTTCCACGCCCAGTGTCTGCCGTGTTAGGAGGATAACGCCCAGCGATACGAACAGGCCCAGCGTCGCCGTCGTCTGGATGAAGCTGGTGTAGAAACCACGGCGACCTTCGGGCGCGTACTCCGCTACGTAGGTAGCTGCTCCGCCGTATTCACCACCCAGCGCCAGTCCCTGAATCAGCCGAAGCAGCAGCACCAGCAGGGGGGCCCAGAAGCCAATAGTCGCGTAGCCTGGAATCAGCCCGATAGCGAAGGTCGACCCGCCCATCAGAACCAGCGTCACCAGGAACGTATATTTACGACCGACCAGATCGCCCAGTCGCCCGAACACCAAAGCGCCGAACGGGCGGACAATAAATCCGGCGGCAAAGGTGGCTAAGGTCGACAGAAGGGCGGCCGTGGGATTGTCTTTTGGGAAAAATTGGGAGGACAGAATCGCGGCCAGACTGCCGAAAATATAAAAATCATACCACTCAATGAGTGTCCCGACGGAAGAAGCGGAGATGACACTGAAGAGCGTACGTTTGTCGACAGCCTGTTTGGCTGAGGCTTTTTTAGCGAGCATTGGTAAGGAGAGTAGGTAAATCCAGTAGTACAGGACTGCTTTTCCAGTATAAGCACCGCTAACCGGCTTTTTACCTACCCTCCATTCAGACAACTTTAAGGAGATAGGCGCTCGATAAGCCAGTTTTCCCCGTCCTGACGGTACCGAATCCGATCATGTAAGCGACTGGGGCGACCCTGCCAGAACTCCACCGCATCGGGTACAACCCGGAAACCACCCCAATGGGGCGGGCGGGGTACAGGCTGGTCGGCGAATTGGGCTTCCAGTTCCTGCTGGCGCTTTTCCAGCACCTCTCGGTTGTCAATCACCGTGCTTTGGCTTGATACCCAGGCACCGATCTGGCTGCCACGCGGGCGACTGTTAAAATATTGGTCGGACTCAGCCGGGCTAACTTTCTCGACGGTACCCTCAATCCGAATCTGGCGTTCGAGTTCAGGATAGAAGAACGTAAGGGTGGCAAATGGGTAGTCGGTCAACTCGCGACCTTTCCGGCTTTCATAGTTTGTATAGAACACAAAACCGGCCTCCGATACGCCTTTAAGCAGCACGATACGTCCATCAGGCCGCCCATTTACCCCTACCGTGCTCACGTACATCGCGTTCGGTTCGGGGACACCTGCCTGTAAGGCTGCATCGAACCATTGCCGGAATTGAGCGATCGGATGCGGTGAAACATCGGCTGCGTCCAAACCGTTAAGGGTGTATTCCTTACGTAAATCGCTGATTGTGGATGACATTCTGAGGGGATGTTTAACGGCTTTTCAACGAGTGTACTACAAGAAAATCCGCTTTTTGTCGTAATTTTGCAAAAGTAATCGGTACGTTCCCAACATGGCAAACGAAGAACAGGAAATTAACCAGCAGCCGGAGGTTCCAACCCAGGCCACCGACGAGCTGGCAGTGAATACCCCCGAAGACACCACCCCTTCGGTTGCAGCAACGCAATCTGAAGAAGCGGTAGAGGGCACGGAGGCTACGCCACCATCGGCGGAAGCACCGGCCGTTGCTGCTTCTGCGGACGAAACCCAGCCTGCTGAAACGGCCGGGACGACGCCGAAAGGTGCTGCCGAAGACTTAGATACAACCGCATCGGAACGTTCAACAGAGCCAGCTTCACCCGTAACGGCTGAAACAGAAAACGTGGAAGCCGCTGTTGATCAGCCTGCGGCCGAAACCACACCGGATGCGCAGGAATCCACCCTGCAAACCATAGCAGAAACAACTCCCGCATCGGAAGCTGCATCGGAGGAAGATACGTCTGTGCCTACTGCCGAAGCAACGCCCGCCGAATCAGTAGCCGGTGAAGAAATTTCAGCGCAATACGCCGATGTTGCCGATGCCGACGAAACCGAAGACGCGACTCAGCCAACGGTAGATTACAGCCAGTTCTCAAAACAGGACTTCGTTACGTTGCTGGAATCACAAATGGCTACAATCAGTACGCCTGCTGTAACGCCCGGTGACTTTAAGAAAGCCGATCAGACGCTGAAAGAAGTTAAGCCGCTGTTCGACCAGATGAAACGGGCGGAGCGTGAAGCCGCCCTGCAAGCATACGTAGCCGAATCGGGTTCTGAAGAAGGATTCGAGTACAAACACGACGAACTGGTACAGCGCTTCGACGAGTTGTATAAGCAGATCAAGAGTCAGAAGAACACGTATTTCCAGAATTTGGATAAAGCCAAAGACGGCAACTTCGCGGCTAAAACCGAATTGCTAACCCGTCTGCGTGAACTGGTCGAAACCGACGAGAACAACGCGGGCGATCCGAAAACGAGCTGGAACGAATTCAAGAAGATTCAGGACGAGTGGAAAGCAGCCGGTAATATGAATTCGCCCCATAACGCTACGTTATGGGCTACGTATCATGCACTCGTTGATCGGTACTACAGCAATCGGAATATTTATTTTGAGTTGAAAGAACTCGACCGGAAACGTAACGCCAGCCTGAAAGCAGACGTGATCGAAAAGGTCGAAGCGATGGCCAAGGCTACCGAAGAAACGCCCGTAACGCGTCAGGTAATCGACGAAGCCAACGCCTTGTTCGAAGAATATAAGCACATCGGACCCGCGCCGAAAGCCGAGCAGGAAGTCTTGTGGGGTCGGATGAAAGCCGCTCTGGACGTTTTATATGACAAACGCCGGGATCAGACGAACGAACAGCGGAAAGAGTCGGCGCAGTTGTACGAAGAAAAGTCAGCGATCTACGAAGAACTGGTGCCGATGACCTCGTTCACCTCGAACAGTATTAACGACTGGAACGACAGAACGAAGGCTGTGATGGCGTTGCAAGATCGTTGGAACGCCATTAAAGGGCCAATGCCGCGCGAGGAAGGCAAAGAGCTAAGCAAGAAGTTCTGGGCCGCGCTGAAAACCTTCTTCCACAATAAAGGCGAGTTCTTCAAACAACTGGAAACGAAGCGGGAAGAGAACCTTCGGGCTAAAACCGAACTTTGCGAACAGGTCGAAGCGATTCTGGCTTCGGGCGAAGAATCACCTGAGATTACCCAGACGGTAATTGAGTTGCAGCGCCAGTGGAAAAACATTGGTCAGGTGCCTGAAAAGCAGAAGAACTCAATTTTCGATCGGTTCAAAGCCGCCTGTGATGCGTTCTTCAATAAGAAACGCTCGAAAAATCAGGAGACGGAACGCGAGTTTGAAGGCAACTTGGCTAAGAAAATCGCCCTGATCGAGCGGATTGAAGCTGCAGCGAATGAAAATGCAGACCTTTCTCAACTCAATGAGTTCAAGAAGGAGTGGAACAGCATTGGTTTCGTGCCCAAAAAAGACATGCAGTCTACGCAGAAGCGTTACATCAATGCCGTAAACGCGTTGGTGGGAGCGACGGGTAAGATTCCAGCCAAGGATAAAGAACGGGTGATGCTTCAGAACGAAGCCGAAGTTACGCGTGGTCGCGACCGTGACACGGGCCGGAGTGGTGATCGTGACGGCGGTGGTAATAAGCGCGAAAGCGATATTCGTCGGCGGATCACGGCTATTGAAAATGATATTGCTACGTATCGGAATAACATTGAGTTCTTTGCACGGTCGAAGAACGCCGATAAGCTCCGGGCGGATATTGACAAGAAAATCGCTGATGCTGAGAAGCAACTCGATGATTTGCGGCATCAATTAAAAGTAGCGCAGGCGTAACAGTACGTATAATGGCTAACGGATTGAAAATTTGTTAGCCATTATTTTTGGCCCTTTCTTGCATAGAAACCACGAAAGCGCTACTTTTGCACCACGATTCAGAAACGAAACGTTGGTTTTGGCCAGTGTCGGATAGCGGTCGATTCCGCCTGATTTGTAATCAGGATGCGCAAGCGCGTCGGGGGTTCGAATCCCTCCACTGGCTCATTCATTATCAAGCACTTACACTTTATCCTGTAAGTGCTTTTTTTATGAGTTGCAATACAACTTGCAATACATTTTACCGGGTAGCTTCCTTTCAGAACTCATTGGTTTGCCTATGCCCCTGTTTCAACCGTCCGTCCTTAAAACGTATCTCTCTCAACTCGATCAATCCGCCGTACAAATTGCCTGGCAATCCTTCCAAATCTATTTCGGCAATCCGGCTATTCAGCAGAACATTCGTGATTCTAAAGAAGAACAGTTTCAGGAAGGGTTCTTACGCGAATTGTTCGGCAAGGTGTTTGGCTACACCCTCAACCCGGAACCAGACTTTAACCTGCTGACGGAATTAAAGAACGTAAAGGACAGTAAGAAAGCAGACGGGGCCATTGTTCGAGATGGTCAGGTGATCGCTGTTATTGAGCTAAAGGATACGAAGGTCACGGACTTAGCCAAGATTGAACAGCAAGCCTTTGGCTATAAGAACAACCAACGGGGGTGTACTTACGTCGTTACGTCCAACTTTGAAAAGCTACGCTTCTACGTTGAGGATGCAATAGATTACGAAGAATTTAACCTGTTCACCCTTGACGCTGAACGGTTCCGACTGTTGTTCCTCTGCCTGTCGCTACCGACGCTGTTTGCGGGTTTACCGGCTACGATCAAAGCAGCATCAACGGTTCAGGAAGAAAACATAACCAAGAAACTCTACGCTGATTATTCAGGCTTCAAACGGCTGCTGTTTGCTGACGTGCTGAAACAGAATCCGCAATATGAACCGCTGCTGCTGTTTCGCAAAACCCAAAAGCTACTTGACCGTTTTCTGTTCATCCTATTTGCTGAGGATAGAACATTGTTGCCGCCGAACTCCATCAGCGAGATTCTGAACCAGTGGCAAACGCTGAAAGATTTAGATGAGGACGTGCCATTGTATGCCCGGTTTAAGAAGTATTTCGGCTACCTCAACACCGGCCACAAGGGAAAAAAGCACGACATTTTTGCCTACAATGGTGGCTTGTTTGCGCCCGATGCCGTGTTGGACAGTTTGGTAATAGATGACCAACTATTATACGAGCAAACGGCTAAACTAACCCGCTACGACTTTGAAACCGACGTTGACGTAAACATCTTAGGCCACATCTTTGAACACAGCCTGAACGAGATTGAAGAACTAACGGCCGGTAGTGAAGGGCGAACCATTGCCTACAAAGACACCAAACGCAAGCGGGATGGGGTTTTCTACACGCCTAAGTACATTACTCAGTACATTGTCAGGAACACGCTTGGAACGCTCTGCAACGCTAAAAAGCAGGCATTTAAGATTACGCCCGACAATTTTACGCCCGATCAGCGCAAGGCCAAAAAGCGGGAACTGCTGGCCCGTTTGGATGCATACCGGGCTTGGTTGCTGACGGTTACGGTGCTTGACCCGGCTTGCGGTTCGGGGGCGTTCCTCAACGAAGCGTTAGACTACCTGATTGGCGAACACCGGCAGTTAGACGAAATGAACGCGAATCTGTTGGGTATTCCGCTGGTGCTGTCCGACGTAGAAAACAGCATATTGGAAAACAACATCTACGGCGTTGATCTGAACGACGAATCCATTGAGATTGCTAAACTCTCGCTCTGGCTCCGAACGGCACGGCGGGGTCGTAAACTGTCCTCTCTCAACCGAAACATCAAAGCAGGTAACTCATTAATTGCTGATCCGGCCGTTGGTGGTGAAAAGGCGTTTGACTGGCGGGCTGAATTTGCAGAGGTTGAGGAAAAGGGCGGTTTTGATGTGGTCATCGGTAATCCTCCGTATGTACGTCAGGAGTTGTTAGATAAGACACATAAAGCCTACTACGTACAACAGTTTCGCAAGGTGGGTAACGGAACGGCTGATTTGTACGTGTACTTCTACGAGCGGGCATTAGGACTGCTTAAATCTGATGGCTACTTAGGATATATTACGCCCAACAAGTTTATCAAAGCGGGGTACGGCAAAAACTTGCGGGGGTATCTGTCCGGCTTTGATCTGCAACAGATTATAGACTTTGGCGAATTACCCGTTTTTCAGGACGCGGGTACGTTCCCGGCTGTCTTGGTAGTCCGTAAGGCTGCTGACAAACCGGCTGACACAACCTTTGCCAAAATTCAGACATTGACGTTTGATAACTTGGTGAATGAAGTAAGCCGTAAGCGAGTGGCAATTATTCAGGACAAGTTTAAACAGGAGAATTGGCAATTATCAGGAGGTGATGAGGGGGCAATTTTTGAAAAGATTGTATCAGTAGGAGTTCCAATGAGCCAATACGTTAAAACCAGCTTCTATAGAGGAATTTTAACGGGCTTTAATGATGCTTTTATAATAAGTGGTCGTCAGCGTGAGGAATTGGTAAAAGAACATGCTTCAAGTGCGGACATCATCAAACCGTTTATAGTAGGTGATAATGTACGAATGTACAGAATAGATAAGGAGGATAAATTTTTGATTTTTACACGGCGTGGAATTGACATTAATAATTATCCAGCTATCCGCAATTATTTACACCAATTTAAAGACCGCCTAACCCCTGGTATAGCTGGTGGACGAAAAGCGGGAAATTATCAGTGGTATGAGATACAAGACTCCGTAGAGTATTACAGGATTCTTGAAAAGCCTAAAATTCTGTATCCAGAAATAGCAAAAGAATCTCGCTTTACATTTGACAATACAGGCTTGTATTGCAATAATAAAGCGTTTATCATTCCAACGAATGACCTCTATCTATTAGCTGTCCTCAACTCAAAACTGATTTGGTCCTATTTGAAGCGCGTTTGTTCTGTCCTTGGAGATGAGGACAAAGGCGGGCGGTTGGAACTACGATCTATCTACTTGAAAGACGTACCCATTGCCCAAACGGACAACAAAGAACCGTTAGCCACCAGAGCCGAAATAATGCTGAGCCAAAACGAAGCCTTACAACGGTTAAAAAGCCAGTTCTTACAACTCCTACAATCGCAGGTCGAACTACCAACTATCAGCCGCAAACTAGAAGACTGGCCGGGGCTATCGTTCAAAGACTTTGTAGCTGAACTGACGAAACAGAAAGTAAAACTGTCGCTCAGCCAACAATCCGAATGGATGACGTTCTTATCCGAACAGCAAGCCAAAGCGCGTACTATTCAGGCCACACTCGACCAAACCGAACGGGAAATTAATCAATTAGTTTATGAGCTTTACGGACTGACGGATGAGGAGATAGCAGTAGTTGAAAGGCGTTAAATACTGTTTTTTGTACTGGCTACTTTAAAAAATCATAAGTGTTTTCGGGTATAGGTTTATACTTGGTTTCCAGTTTCAGAAGTTTTAATAAACCGGCGCGGGTTTGGGGGCTGTAAATCAAAATGGCATCAGACCCGTCGTTACCGTACTTCATCAGTTCATAATAAAACCATCCGGTAATGTACTCAATGGGTTTGCTGGTACAATCTTGCAGGGATTCTAAAGCCATTGTGTCACGGACTTTGATTGCCGCCTGTATCAGTTGCCGGTGGCGAGGGTCTTGGGTTTCAAGGCGAATGTAGGGTAAGTTCTTCACGGCTATTCGCTCGCTAAAATACCATCAATTAGGGCGTTTAGCTGCTCATCGTTCAATGAATCTAAACGGGTGTTTACGTCTATTTTCTGTTCCCGCTGCTTAGGTAGCACGTACTCCAAAAATTTCAGGTATACCGTAACCCGGTCTTTCGGCTCCAACTGCTCCAGGTCGGCCGTGATCGCTTCGAACTGCTCACCCACTAAGGCGGCAATCTTACTTTTGATGTCGCTGGTTACCTTGTTTGGAGTTCCGGCCGTTCGACCGCCTGTTTTGTATCCGTGTGCCATTGGTCTAAAGTAGATGAATGTAGATAAGGGGGAGGGGTAGTTTTAATCTCAAAATCTTGTTCGTTCCGTTAACCGCTACCCAGTCTCGTGCGTGTGCGGTCAAAATTAGGTAAGGGGGGCTTAACAAATTTCATATGTAAACAACAGGTTGTTTTTGCTGCCTTTTTGGTGGTTGTTTCTGGTTTTATTGACTTTGTTTCAAGTTATTTTTGTAATTAATTTGACTAATTTAAGGAGTTAGTTCGGCTCATTTTTGGCGTTTCCAGGGCGTCAAGGCGGTTTTTGCAGGGGGCGCTGATTTTTTTGCTTCTGAATTTTGACAGCGTTTCTTTGCGACAGGGTAGCGGTTCACATAATAGCCCATTTTCCAAGATTTTACCTACCCCTGGGGGGCACTCATGGCGTTCCTTTGCGCTCTTACGCTGGTGGCAGGACTGGCAAAGCGGCATCAGGTTCGATTCGTCCAAAGGCCCCCCGCCTAAGCGAATCGGTACAATATGGTCGACAACGGTAGCCGAGGTTAGTCGCCTTTCTTGTTTGCAATGAACGCATAAGGGTTGACGTTCTAACACACTGGCCCGTAAACGTCGCCACTTGGCAAGGCGGTAAAAGTTAACGGGTATGTCGCCGGTTGGTTTCTTCTTCCATCTGTCGGCTTTTTTGGTGGCCTGTTTTAACCACGGCCTAACAGGTCTGTTTACGGTCGGCATTGTATCAGGATGGTTTACGGGGGGGGGGGGGATAATCAGCAAGCATGATTGGCAGGATTGCTGGCCGGGCATCGGGGCTGTTCGGTTCGTCCCATTCGGCCGGATAATCGTCGGTAGTAGACTGATCGGTAATCAATACGTCGCCGTAAATGGTGCGTCCGTTCAGTATCCAGCGTGGGCGGGGCATTTCCCACTTGTCGGGCATCGGCTCGGTCGGTACAATGACCGGGCGCGGCTCCGATCGGCGCTGGCTTTTTCGTCTTTCACCGATGGATGACCAAGACGTATCGGCCGGTCCGCCGGTGGGGTACAATGGCTTTTGCAGACCGTAGCGGATACCGTCCCGAATGGTTTTTTGTGACTTGCTGAACATCGGCCATTCACTCGCTACGGTTTCGAGTGCATATACGGCGGTTTGCTCATCAATCCGGCCCGCTGCTACGAATCCCCCCGCCAACTTTGCCGCCTTCAGCAGCGTAGCGTGTCGCTGTCCCTCTCCGGCGTTTTGGGTGAAGCGAACAAGCCGGGGTAGTAGTTCGCCCTCATCTTGCCTACTAAAACGGCTCTGATTAAGCGGTCGGGGTACAGGTTTGGCCGGGGTGTATGTCCCGGCCATCACTGTTGCATTTTCATTGATGTAAGGGTCGACATCGTAGGAGACAAACCGTAAGTCGGTCGGGTTGCCGCCTTTGGTGCTATCGAGTGCAACGCCGAATATCTGGCTAAACACTTTTCGCAGATAGCGGAAATGAGCCGCCAATGATTCGGGGGTCTGGTGGTCTGGCAGACGTACCACAAACCAAAGTCCACCCCGTACTGAGTACCCACAAAACAACACGTAGCGCAATCGGGCAAGGTGCGTTTTGAGTTCGGCCATATTAACGCCGGGGTTGTCTTTCTTGTCAATGTCTCCCATCATCAGCGGCCATTGCTGGCTGATTCGTTCGGCAAAGGGGGTGTCTCGTTTCCGGTGGTGAAGCAGAGCAACGGGCGTAATGGCTGGTATCTGCTTCTTTAGCTCAGCCTGTCTTATCGGGTCGGTTTCGGCGCGGATGGGTTCAATGACAGGACGGTAATATTTGGTACTACCGATACGCCGTAGGGTTGTCTGTTGCGCCGGTTCATTGGTAAAGTTGCCCCGCTGGTGATCGTACTTAAAATAGCTGATCGGTACGTCTAACAGGGTCGGGCGGTACTGTTGTTGTGCCGGATATTGCTGGTTGTTCATTGAGCAAGTGGTTTAAGTCAGCAAGTAGTTTAAACCAGTTTAAGACAGGGCGTTTAAACCAGTTTAGCGGTTTATCATCCCCCCTTATAGGGGGATTAAACCAGTTAAACTAAACCGATTTCTTCGGGGGCGGAATCAGATTGCTCAACGGGGGACAAGTTGAGCGCGTAGGTCTTGCCAACTTTGAGCAAACACTTTGTATCAATGTAATGGGACACAAATTCTTTTGCCTTATTGTCGCCAAACGAATGCCCGAAATATTCGGCCGCTGCTTTGATCCGGTGGCAGGTCACATTGTATTTGTCCGGCTCCACGTCAGCAAACGCCCGTCGTAAAATGACCTCGTGCCGTTCGGTAGTCAGTTGACCGGGCGTAATGGTACGCGGGGCTTTGGGTGAGTTGTCGGCTTTCGCTCCCTTACGGCTGGCGGTTCGCTGATCGGGTTGCCAATCCTCAACAATGAAGGGCAACCCCTGCTCATTGATGGAAAAGGCGAACGGCTCAAATGACCTATCCCGGCACAGTTCGGCGGTTACGATGGATACATCTTTATTCACAGGATCAACCGCTACGGAAACAACAGTTTCAGCTTTGTTCTGTAGTTCCGTCCCAATGCTTCCTCGTATGGAATCATTGCTTTTGTTCATGTGGATAACCGTCAGAATATGAATGTTCCGCTGCTCAGTCCACCGTAGCAGGTCGCCTACTCGTTCGGTGGCTTCGGCATTGTCGTTAATATCTACAACCGTATCCCGGATTCCGTCAATGACCACTAACCCGACATTTGGCGTATTATAGATATGCCATTGAATGAAGCCTAACCGCTGCCCAGTCGGTAGTGATCGCAATGAGTAAGCTAATAGGTTAGCCGGGGCGGGTTGATCGGCAAGTCGGCAAATTCGCTTTACGACCTTATGGACATGGTAACGACCCTGTTCCGTATCGAAATACAACACCGTTTGTTTATCGACATCGAACGTCCCGGCGAAACGGTTTAGAATCACATCCCGCTTTAGAGCCGCTGCCAAGGCTATAGTGGTAGTAAAGGTTTTGCGGCTTTTTGCTTTGCCAATAAGAACCGAAAAGTTACCCAAAGTGCCGAAAGTGCTGGTTTGTCCGTCCTGTTGAATCGACAGACAAACCGGGGGCGGTGGTATATCCTCATCGGGTCGGATTCGCAAGGCTTCACCCATTGCGGCATAGTCCGGCCCGGTTGTACTAGTTGTTTTCTGTGTCGTCTGTTGCGCTGGTTCTTCAGCGTCAAAACCAATGTTATCTGTTGCGTCTAATTCCTCATCAGTCATACCGAAGATCGGCGGGCGGGTCTTATCCTGGTGCTGTTCCGTAGACATTACGAAGGCTTTTAAGCGGGTCGGTGCTTGGGGTATCGGCCCGTTTTGGTGGGTAGAATCAGGCGAACGGCGGGGTAAGGAATTGTGCCGTAAACCAGTCGTAAAACTCTTGGAACGAGTGAGCCACGTAGACGTATGCTCCGGCGCTTTGTAGGTCGCCAATCGTCTCTTTCTGTACATTAGATAGCCGGTCGGCTCCGGTTTTCACCTCGACAAATACGGCGCGTCCCTCGACAACTGCGAACACGTCGGGTAGTCCGGCGCGTTGCTGACTGGCTACGAACTTTTGCAGGTCAGCACGGTACGTTCCGGTCGATTGTAGCCGGGTGGCAAAGTGGCCGCAAAGGTCGCAGTAGTCCACGATACAACGGGTTAGACCGTTCGCGTCCCGGTCATTGTATTTACTGCGGGGAATGTATTTAGCGGGAAAGTTAGGCGAACGCTCGGCCTTGCGCTGATCGGCCAGGGTGTTGAGATATTGCAGAGCATTACTCATTAGCTACGCCCTCCCCTGCGTTCAGGTACGCCCGTAGATCGGATGGATAGAAGTACAGCCGACCAAACCGCTTAGTGTGCTTAATTTTCTTAGCGTTCTGATAAAGGGTCTGTTTGGCGATTCCAAACCGTTTGGCCGCTTCGTCGGTGCTGACGGGCGTTTCGTCGGTAGTAGCCGGGCTGGTAGTTGTACTGCGTAGGAGATGCAGCGTTTCGGCCTGCTGCGCCTTGATTAATTCTAATTCCCGCGCTATAGTGGCAAATGGGTTTTCTGTAAACATAAAAGCCTGTCGTTTGGTTGACAGGCCAAAAATGATAATGAGCCATCCGGATTTTTTAGCTAAATATTAAAAGCCAAAAAAAAGCCAAATATGAGTACTATTTGTGCTTCAAAAGGATTTCTATTGCTTGTTTTTGCTGGTCTATTTTCTGCTGTTTCGCAAGGTCAGGTTGTTTTGATTTTGGGTCGTATCCAAGTAAAGCGGTCTTTAGTGCTGAATCCTTTAGCTGATTACCGAAGGTTGTTTGTAATGCACCAATTAAGTCTGTTTGAACACTTTGGTCAACGTTCCACTTCAATTTTCCTAAACTTTCTAATGCATAAATCATAGGCACAATCTTCCTCGGCATTTTGCCGGTGTAGTTCTCGATAAGATATGGCATCAGCATTGCCCGATGTTCTTCTACTATGTATGTGTCAAAGCCGGGGGTACTGTTTGACCTGGTGGTTTTCAGCTTATAGCTGGCTGGCAGTGTTGAGGGAGCCGGGGCGGGTTGATATTTTTCTACAAATTCTTCAAAGGTTATTTTATCCCATCCCGAATAAATAACCGGCTCAAATAGCTTATCAATTTTACGCTCTATGCTTTCCCCTTCATCAATGATATTTTCTACAAGCCAACTAACACTATTCTTTTCGTCTGGCTGTAATACACCGTATTTATCCAGCTTTGTTGAGCGGGTGGCTTTTATGTTTTGATTCAACTGCTCCAGCGTTTTACCAGCGTATTCCGTCCTAAAGCAATCTTGACTTATAGAACTGGTATGTGGTGTTCCAGTCTCCGGAGTCCCTACCCGGTTCGGGTAATTCCGTTCGTAAACTTTAGTAACCGTGTAATTGGCTTCATCTATGGCTACTGTTTTAAGGTAACAATAGTAATCCACAGAAAGCAGGTCTTTGATTGCGTAGTATAGTTTAGTTATGTACTCACGCCTATCGGGTGAATAATACGTTTTTTGGACATCAATTAGCTTATCCAATAATTCCCACGCGGGTAAGCCTCCTACCTGTTTTTGGGCCAGTCGGCTCATATGGTTATTAATTTGAGCTTGAGTTAATTCAATACTGCTCTGCTCATTTTGGGGAATTATTAAAGCTTGTGCATTGCTCAACCGAACGGGTGTAGCCACTTGTAAGGCTCTTAGCCGCCTAATTTCATTACGCACCCTTTGGCACTCTTGGGCATTCACCATATTTCTTTCCAATATATATTCAACTTCTCGGCCGTTGCGGTACTCTTCAGGATAGTAAAGTTGTTCGCCCATCATATCCATAAAATTTGCTGCGTGTTGTACGCAACTCATCCACTCTTTTTCTGCGTACTCCGAAACCCGGTTAAGGTCGTATTCATCTAATCGCTTTAGATAAGTTACGTCATGTCGGGCTTTTTCGTAATTGTCTCGGATTTCAAAAGGAGTACGCATAACGTTTAAGATGTTGAGGTTGGTTTACAAGGCGTTCAGAAATGCTTTAGCTTCTTCATCATCGAATGAGCCTAAATAGCTTTCGGTCGTTTTAAGGTTGGTATGACCTAATGACTTGGAAATAAAGGCTAGTGACGCTTTAGACTTCAGCAGGACAGTGGCGAATGAGTGCCGGGCTGCGTAGGTCGTCACGTCGGTATCAATGTCCAACTGTGTGGCAATCTTACGCGTCCATCGGTTCGTAATGAGGGTTATTTGCTTCACCACATCTTTACGCCGTTGGGCATCCATACCAGGCGCAAGGAAGGGAAAAACGTAACTGTTGGGGGTGCGGTCACTGGTAGCCCAACGATCAATGATAGCGAACGTTTCGGGCCGCAGGTGGGCGGTAATCTGCGTTTGGTTATTCTTACGCGTTCGGCTGGTCTTTTGTCGAACGAAGGTTAGTTTACTCCCCTTCAAATCGACTTGCGCCCACGTCAAATGGCAGATGTCGGTTAGGTTAATGCCGTTGCAATAGTAGGTAAACAGCCATAAATCGTGGCTACGCTGTTCCATTGTGCCGGGCATCGGCTGGTATTGTTTGATCTTGTCAATATCAGATTTAGGCAGGGCTTTCTTAGGATTGGAACCGGCTGGTATAACGTACCCATTTGGCCCGAACGGGTAAGCACTACGGGGCATTACGCCCGCTTCTATGGCATCATTGACCACGGCCCGAAGGTGACGTAAGTAAATGCCGGTGGTTGTCAGGCTGGCCGGGCTGCCGTCGTCGGGTTTGAGCTTGTTTCTGGATGTTTTGCCGTAATGCAACATCCAATGTTCGTAGGTCGTCAGAAAATCGGGCGTAAGGTGCTCAAACCGTAACGCATCAACCGGGTGGGGGCCGGTAGTCTTACGACGGGTTAAGGGTATGTTCAGAAACTCTTTACGTTCCTGATCGGTGAATGAATCAACAAACCGCCGTAGGGATTTTGCCGATAGGTCGAACAATTCGGCATTACCAACGCGGTCAGCTTTCTTCATGGTGGCCGCTTTAGTCAGTAGCGCGGCTATTACGTCGGTTTGTTCGGCCGGTACTTCTTTCACCTTACCATAGTTGGCAAGGGCATCGGCAAAGGCATCGAAGGTAAAACGGTCACCTAACTGACCAATGACGACCTGCGCCCGCTTTAGGTAGCTGGTTTGTGGCTGGCCGGTTATTTCGTCCCGGTAGGTTTCGCCGTAGCACTCATGCCAGAGCCGAATTTTTTGTTCATCCTTAATCCGGTTGTCTAACTTGCTTTTGCTGGCTTGTAAGAACTCCCATTCGGCAAGTGTGATCTTGCGGCCGGTGCTGAACAGGCGCTGCTTACGATCAAGACAAACAAGCCATTTTACAACGCCTAAACCGTGTTTGCTGGCGCGTTTATCGAGGAACAGATTTGCCGTTACGTTGCTCATCTTGTATTGCAAGTCGGCCGTTAGTTGCAATACAACTTGCAATACAAATATACATAATCAACGCGTAACAGCAATAAGAACCGATAAGATAGTTCTCGTTAATTTACTAATAAACAGAGACTTAGGTAAAATTCAATAGATATACAAGTAATAGAGATAGTACGTTTTTTATGATTTGTAATCAGGATGCGCAAGCGCGTCGGGGGTTCGAATCCCTCCACTGGCTCAAGTTACAAAGCATCTCGTCCAACAACGAGATGCTTTTTTTATGTGGTTGATTTCGCCTGATTTGCGATCAGGATGCGTATGTGCGTCGGGGACGGTCGCGGTTCCCCGCCGGGACCGCTGCCGTTCGAATCCCTCCACTGGCTCATAAAAAAAGCACTTACAAATATTTTGTAAGTGCTTTTTTTTCGTCCTGCCCGATTTCTCATCAGGATGGGCAGGCGCATCGGGAGGTCAAGTCCCGGTTTGGTTTGCCCGGTGGTTATTTCTTCAAAAGGTGACACCGGGGTAAATCAGGTTGAGGAAATAGAGTCGGCTTCTGACTTCGTTGGTTGAAACGGCTCTCCGCGTTTACTTCTGGTTTGTAGAAACTGGTTCAACTGTGTATGCTAGGCCAAGATAGGTTCTCTCCAGGCCACCAAAATCCAGTACCATTTTTTGCAGAACGACACCGGGGTTTACCATCCAGAATTTTAGGGTATGTTTTCCGGGTTTGGTAATTCTGTGGGTAGACGATTTGATAATGATATTCTCAGATACCCACTTGTTCCAGATACCTCTGTCGCTGGTCTTGTCTTCTTTGTTCAAACTGATGATCTGCGGTTGTTCATCGTCTACCGAGATAGCGTATTGCAGGCCATTTTCATCCCTGAACAGGTTTAAGGTAGGCGAGAAATACGCATTGATTGTAAACTCGCCCTTGTGATCCGTAACGACGTCGTATTGGATATGGGGCGAATTTCCGCCGGGCTTTTGCTCACTCGCGGTTACCGGAAACGGAGTTATGGCCGATCCGGTTCTGCCATGATCCGGTAGTACGTTCCACTTGATACCGTTGGTGTTTACAACGCTGGTATATCGCTCAGCGCTGATGGAAATACCGGATTTGACAGTGGGCAGGGGAGTGGCTTTGCCCGCTGTCGCCATGACTGAGTCGGCTGGCAGGTACTGTACGAGGGGCATTTTTTGCCGGTTCGGCTGCTGCCAGTACGTATACCCGATGTGCGTCTGACTCATCATGTGATTCCACTTGCCGTTGTTCAGCCGGTGGTATTGCTCCGTAATCAATGAATCGTTGCCATATAACTCGTTTACTTTATCAGCGTAGCGGTTAGTTTCCTTCCATCGATTGCGATGTGCCTGCCTGTTCAGCGCTGCGTAGTAATACATTGCGTTCAGATTTGCACAGGCTTTTATCGGATGTAAAACTAACTGGAAATAGGCATCTTTATAAGCTTCGGGTAATACGTTATTTATCGCTTCGGCTTTTTTCCGCAGGTTCGTGTAGTCGTTGACTACCGTTTCCCATTCGCCTGTGGCCAGACTATACGTATTGGCATCCAGCAGTTCGGGTTTGCGTCGGGAATTGTATTTGCCGTATTTGGCGAGCAGGAAAGCAATGTCTTTGGCATGCGGTTTACCAAATTGAGCGGCCGCCCAGTTTTCTGAGTAAGTCATCAGCTCATCCGCGTCGATTTTTTCAGGATTCCAGGCATAGTCCAGAAAGAAGGAAATCGGGAACTCCATGGGCTTGATGTCGCCTACATTCACAATCCAGATGTTCCGGACCTTATATTCCCAGGCTAAATGCATCTGCTCCCAGATTCGGGGCAGCGGGTTGGTGTTGAGCCATTTGTAATTGCGGGGGCCACCAACGTAGTCGAAGTGGTAATAAATGCCATATCCTCCCTTACGCGGTTTCTCATCGAGCCTCGGCAGTTTCCGCAGATTCCCCCAGTTATCGTCGGAAAGCAGCAGCGTTACGTCGTCGGGTACCCGCATTCCTTTGTCGTAATAATCCTGTACCTCTTTGTACAACGCCCATAACTGCGGGGTTTCGGGCGCGGGTTTGCCTGTTACGTCGCTGATAATGTCGCGTTGATCGGCGACGATACGTTCCAGGAGCGACGTGGCGGTTTCTCTCGACATGGGGGCGTCTCCGTCCCCCCGCATACCGACGCTGACGATCTTTTCATTGGTCGCTCTTTTGATACCGTCCCGCCAGAATTGCTGCAGTTTTTCTTTGTTGGTTTCGTAGTTCCATTGACCACCACCAACGCGTCTCCATTCGTCATGCGCCCGCATGAGGGGTTCGTGGTGTGAGGTGCCAATGACAACGCCATACGCATCAGCCGCTCTTATGTTCAGGGAGTCATCGGCATAAAAAGCGTTGCCCCACATAGCTGGCCATACGTAGTTGCCTTTTAGCCGGATGACCAACTCAAAAAACTTCTCGTAGAATTTGTGGTTGAACCCACCGAATTTTTCTTTGGTCCAGCCGGAAAGGGCCGGTGCTTCGTCGTTAATAAACAAGCCGCGGTATTTTACTTTTGGCGCATCCGTGATGGTAACTCCGCTCTTGATGTACAGCTCTGCTTTCTTCGTGATGGGTACGTCGGCCCACCAGTACCAGGGCGAAACGCCAATTTGTTTCGACAACTCGAAGACACCATAAGCCGCTCCCCGCCGGTCGTTTCCGGCGATGACCAGTGCATTCGCTACGCCTTTTATTGGGTTACTGACCGCTTGAATTAACGAAGCTTCCCATTGTCCACGAATGATAGTCGGGTCGATTTTTTTCTGGGAAGTCAGCTGTTTGAGAAAGGAAGACTGCGGGAGTGTACCGATCCCAATCACATTTTTCCAGATTTGATCGATTGCCGAAACGATGGGTATCTTTTTGCCAGTTACCTGTTCAATATCGTGCTGGAGGAGCGCTGCCGCTGTTTTTACGAGTTCCGGTTCGCTGCTATCTACATAAATTACTGCGGTAGTAATGGCAAACGAGGACTTATCCGCAAGAATGCTCTGCGCCCAGCCTGACGTAAACGAAACGAGTACAACTAACGTAGCAATCAGGGTTACTTTCATTTTCTGATTAGATTATTACTTGTTGGCTTTTGCCTGTATGCTGGCTCCTCACCGTAACGAGCGACTCCCCGGCACCCTCTCAGAGAGAAGGGGGACCGGGGAGTCGCTCGTAAGAGTTGCTTATTTATACGCGTCAATCGTTTTAATGGTACCGTCTGGGTTATATGTCAACTCCGTCACTTTCACGTTACGTAGATGCGTTTTTCCGGAGAGTTCTACGTCGTGATAGAACAGATACCACTTGTTTCCCACCTGTACAATGGAATGGTGATTGGTCCAGCCAAGCACGGGTTTCAGCAATACTCCCTGGTAGGTAAAAGGGCCGTATGGATTATCGCCAATGGCGTAGCAAAGGTTGTGTGTATCGCCGGTCGAATACGAGAAATAGTATTTGCCTTTGTATTTATGTAGCCAGGCGGCTTCAAAAAACCGTTTGTCGTTATCCTTTTCCAGAAATGGTTTGCCATTCTTATCCAGAAGTTTCACCTCCCGAACCGGCTCCGCGAACGATTTCAGATCAGCGCTCAGTCGGGCAATGCGAGGTTGGTAAGCGACTTCATTTTTCTGTTTCAGAGCGCCTTTGGGGTTGTATTTATTACCGTCCCACCGCTGTAACTGACCACCCCAGATGCCACCGAAGTAGAGATACGCCTTGCCATCGGTATCCTGAAACACGGTAGGGTCGATGCTGTAGCTGCCTTCAATTGGTTTCGGTTCAGCTTTGAAGGGACCCGTTGGGCTTTTGCTGGTCGCTACGCCAATGCGAAAGACATCCTGCTTGTCCTTGACCGGGAAATAGAGGTAATACGTACCATTTTTGAACGTAGCATCGGGTGCCCATAGTTGGCGTCCTGCCCAGGGAATGTCTTTAATATCGAGTGCTACACCATTATCTTTTACAGGGCCGCCGATTTTATCCATCGACAGAACGTGGTAGTCACGCATGGCGAAATGACCACCTTCATCATCCTCTTTGACATTCTTGGCGTCAATGTCGTGCGATGGGTAGATGTATATTTTGCCGTTAAAGACGTGAGCCGACGGGTCGGCCGTGTAAATATGCGATACCAGCGGCTTATCTTTTGGCGTTTTGTTGCCGTTGGTTTGCGCGAATGTGGTCAATGAGCAACCGATCAAGGCTGCCAAGGCAAGAGTTTTGTAAGTTCGTTGCATCAGGTTTTGATTTACAGGCGATTAAAAATTCGGAGTGTCACAAACAGCACGCCGGGTAAACGAATGCGTCAACACTTGGTAAAAATAGTCACTCAGACCTTACTTCTTTAGCGCAACTACTTTATAAAATGCTGGCTTAGGCTGATTATTTCGGTCGAACAACAGCGGGTAGCTGGTTCTTCCCCGAATAGGCCAGTTGTTCAGCCAACTGTCGCCGTCGTTGACGCCCCAGAACGTAACGCGGGTGACCTTATCCTTGTGCTTAAGAAACAGGTTAAACAGCGCTTCGTAATCGGCGGCTAACTGTTGCTGAACTGAGTCAGGCAGGCCGTTAGGATACGGATTCGATTCGGCATTGGCAGTCATTCGCTGGCTTACCTCGGCCCCTTGGAAGTTGCGGGGCAGCACTTCAATGTCGAGTTCCGTAAACATCACCTTCAGACCCAGCGCCGAATACTGAAGGATACTTTCCTCAATGTCTTTTAGAGGAACTTTGCCTAGGTGCCAGTGTCCCTGAATGCCTACCCCATCAATTCGAACCCCAGCATCCTTGATCTTTTTCACGAGGGCCAGGCAGCCCGCGCGCTTGGCCGGTTGCTCATTATTGTAATCGTTGTAATACAGTTCAGCGTTAGGATCGGCCTGCTGCGCCAGACGGAAAGCTTCAGTTACGAAATTGTCGCCAAGGTGTTGCAGAAATACGGACTTTCGCATCGTGCCATCTTCATTGAGTGCTTCGTTAACAACGTCCCACGAAAACACCTTTCCCTTGTAACGTCCGGCAACGGTTTTGATGTGCTCGGTAAAGAATGTGCGGATGGAATCGGAGCTTTTTATCCCGCGAATAAATGGCGGTAGCTGACTATGCCAGACCAGCGTATGCCCGTTGATTTTGATATTATGCTTTTTTCCGAACGCAACGAGCCTGTCGGCCGGCTCGAAGTTATAGGTATCCCATTTTGGATGAATAGGCCCGGATTTCATGATGTTTTCGGGTGTGACCATGTTGAACTGGCGCACAATGAATTCGGTCATCTGCGGGTCTTTTTCGTCGGACTGGGACATATTCAGCGACGTACCGATGCCGAAGTCTTTCTTGAAGGTGTCTTTCAGCGAAGGGATGTTCTGGGCGAAAGTGCTATCTGGCAACGTCAGGCTGGCCAAAAAAGAAGCAACCGCACTTAGCAAAATGACTTTTTTGTGTGATAACATACGGGTATGCAGGTTGAGTGATAATAAAACCTGCAAGGTCTGAGAGACCTTACAGGTTTGTTGGTCTTTTATTTAAACAGCACCTGGCTAAACATCATCAGATCGTGCCGCCAGACGGGCCAGGTGTGCCCACCGGCATATTCGCTGTAGGCATACTTGACACCCATCTCGTCGAATTTTTTCATCATCACCTGACAGTTCTGGTAAGCGATGTCTTCCTTGCCCCCCATCGAAATCCAGAAGTTTTTCAGATTGCTGTTAATGGTACTGGCATTGTCTTTCATGAAGGCATACTGCGGGTCGGTGAGTTTGGGGTTGTTGGCAAACCAGCCCGAACTGAACACACCCAGCGAGGAAAACATATTCGAGTTCTTGATACCGGCGTAGAGCGTCTGTAACCCACCCATCGACAGGCCCGCGAGCGCCCGATTTTTTGCGTCGGTTTCCACCCGAAAATTGCTTTCCACGAAGGGGATGGCCCCCTGCTTGAGTTCGTTTTCAAAGGCCTTCAGTACGTTCTCGTTGAATCCGGCCAGGCCGCCGGGCATGTTCATGTTGCCGTCGAGCATCACAATTACCATCGGCTTGGCTTTTTTCTCGGCGATGAGGTTGTCCAGAATGAGATCGGTACGGCCCTGGGTGGACCAACCGCGCTGGTCTTCGCCCCCGCCGTGCAGCAGATACAGCACCGGATATTTCTCGGTCGATTTGTCGTAGCCCGGTGGCGTATAGACGTACATCTCCCGCCAGGTGTTCGAGGCTTTCGACAGGTAGCGTTTGATGCGAATATCGCCGTGGGGTACGTCGCGCATGGCATAGAAACCACTTTCCCGATCTGGAATTTCGATACCGCTGGCCATTCGGCCCATGCCGTAGAAGGTTTCACTGGCGGGGTCGACAAGCGCTACACCGTCGATGAGCAGCGAGTAATAGTGAAAACCGCGGCTGATGGAATCGGTCGTAACGTTCCAGAAACCGGCCGTGTCTTTCACCATATCGTATTTCTTGCCCAGGTCAATCTGCACCTTCTTGGCATCCGGCGCTTTTACCCGAAACACAACCCGGTTGTCGGGTAAAACCTGCGGGTACTTCGCGTTACGTATGTTCGTGGCTGCGGGTGTTCCCAGAACCGTATACTTGGTCAGCGATGCGTTGTCGACCGGTTTGAAGAGAAACTGCGAGAACATGTACAACCCGTTTTTCCATACCTTGAAATCGTGGCCGCCCGGCTCAACGTAGTAGATGTGCGGTACGTTGTTTTCATACAGGTAATCGTGCGTGCGCTTGCTGAACGTAATCAGGCCGTCGGCGTCACCGCACGAAATCCAAAGCAGTTTCAGTTTCTTCTTCGCGTCTTCGGGGTTGGGCACCAGTTCCTGCGGGGCTTTCGTGTTCGGGGCCGACGAGAAACCACCCACCCAGGCAAACCGATCCAGATTGCCGAGTCCGAAGTTCAGCGATTGTCCGCCACCCATCGATAGTCCGGCAACAGCGCGGTGTTCACGGTCGGTCAGGGTCGAATACTTCTTCTCGACGAACGGAATCAAATCGTTGAGAAGGTCTTTTTCGAACGTAGCAAACGCTTCCACTTTCTCACGGTCGAAGATGTTGCCAACGGCGCGGTCGTCTTTCATGGCCCGGCCGTTGGGCATCACTACAATCATCGGCTCCAGCTTTTTGTCGGCGTAGAGGTTGTCCAGAATGACCTGCGGGCTGCCGCCTTTGAGCCATTCTTTTTCATCGCCCCCGATACCGTGAAGCAGATACAGGACCGGGTATTTTTTCTTTTTGGAGTAACCCGGTGGCGTGTACACCAATGCTTTCCGTCTGGTGCCTACGGTTTTGGAGTCGTACTGGACCGAATCGAGTTTACCCGTAGCGATACCGGTACGGACCTGGTCGAAGCCTTTGGGTGCTTCTTTGTCGGCGGGTTGAGCGTAACTGCTACCGCAGAAAATGCCGAGCACTGTCGCTAGTATAAAGAGTCGTTTCATACTTTTTAGATTGACTGGTAGCCCATTTAGACCACCAAAGATTCATTTCTTGAAAATCAGGCTGGCGTACTGGCGCAGCGACCGACGCCAGGTCTGCCACTCGTGCGACGTACCCGGCGACTCATAATACACGTGTTTGATACCCGCTTTTTCCAGGGCTTCATGAAACCCTTTCACGCCGGTGTACATTCGCTCGGGTTCTTTCGTACCAATGCTCACGTACACTACTTTCATTTTCTTGTTGAACGCGTCGGCATCGGCCCAGGCTCCGTTGTAGGCCTGTTTGATGTCGGCACCTGGTTGCAGACGCCCCGCTCCGCTGAACCCACCGATGTACGCAAATTTATCAAGGTTGGTCATGGTTGTCTGGAAGGTCTGGAAACCACCCATCGATAGTCCCGCCATGGCCCGGTTATCGCGGTCAGTCAGTGTACGGAACGATTTGTCAATCATCGGCACGACTTCCTTCACCAGCACCTCGGGGAACACATTGCTGTTCATGCTAGCCGGACCGCTGACGGTTGTACTGGCAGGTTTGGTGGGGTCGGTGGCATAACCGCGTTCCATTACGACGATCATCGGTGTCGCTTTTCCCTCCGCAATCAGGTTATCGAGGATGAAATTCATCTTACCCTGACCAGGCCAGCCGGTTTCGTCTTCGCCCGATCCGTGCTGTAGGTAAAGCACTGGGTACCGCTTTTTCGGGTTTTCGTCGTAACCGGGCGGGGTGTACACGTTGGCTCGGCGCCAGGCTTTAGTCATATCGGAATAGTAACTGACTGAGCGCACCTGACCATGCGGCACATTTTTGGGCTGGTAATACTCCATGTCCTTATCTGGGATGTCGATGCCGCTGGCCATCCGGCCCATGCCATAAAAGGTCTGACTCGATGGGTCACAAACCGGAACACCGTCGATGATCAGGGAGTAATAGTGGAAGCCCTCCACGATGGGGTCGGTGGTTGCGGTCCAGAAACCGGCCGTGTCTTTCACCATATCATACTTCCGGCCCAGATCCATCTGTACTTTCTGTGCTTCCGGGGCTTTCACCCGAAACATGACGCGGTTGTCAGGCAGAATCTGCGGGTATTTCTGCCCTGGAATATTGGTCGATGCCGGTACGCCCGCGTCCTGGGCCTGAACGCTACCTGTCAGCAGCGCAGCCCAGGCAATCAACGTGATTAGTGTTTTCATGAAAAGGTTGGTATTGGGTTAGTTAACGGGACTGCGGGGTAATGATCTGATACTTCCCGCTCAGGTGCATGAGCCCAAATAAATACATCAGCCCATCGTAGTACGGATCAAAATAGCCATCCTCGAACGGCTCCAGTTTTGCTTTCCATAAGGCATGCACAAAGTCGAGACTGTTCTTCTCTTTGTTGACAAGCGACAGCGTAGCCGAGGTAGACACCAGCCCAATCGAATGCCGAAGCTTTTTTACCGGCCCGGCCTTTAGAATAAATTCTGGCCGGGAACCGTCGAGGTTGAACTGATCCTCGTAGGTGTCCATCCCCTTTGAGCGAAGAAAGTTTTGAAAGCGTTTGGCGTAATCCTCCTGCCAGGCTTTGTCTTTACCGTACCAGACGTAATCCATTGAAACGTTCATCGGTACGCGCCACGAGTCGTAGCGAAAGGCCGATGGCGACCAACGGGTGTCGTGAGGTTTGCCACTGAACTCAGTATAGTCGGCATTGAGGCCTGTTACCGGATGGCAGGCCCGGTGCAGAAACACCCGCGACGTATCGGCACATTCTTTATAGAACTGTTCATGGCCGTCTTTGGCATACAAGGCCCAAACCTCATAGAAAGCGGGCAAATGGTACGACGGGTCAGTCCAGTTGTACATGCCGCCTTCGGGGACAAACGTAATCTGCTTGTGTTCAGTATTGATGAGGTTATAAATGTTGCCGGTTCCGTCTTTCTTCCACATCGCATCCAGAATCCGCCGGGCTTCACCGTAATAATTTATGCCGGTATTGTTGCCCCATTTGTTAGCGGCAAATAACAGGCTGGTGATGTAGTACAACTCCCCATCCGAAGCCGACCCTTCCGCATTCTTCTTCATCGTCTGGGGGTTGATGCTCCAGGCAAAGTAGGCTTCGCGCGGACCGCTCTGGTGTTGCAGGTACTTTTTCGACCAGCGCCAGATGCGGTCAAATACGTCTTTCTTGTCGAGCTGCACGGCGACCATCATTCCGTACGAAAGGCCTTCAGTTCGGGCATCTTTGTTTTTGACATCCGATACGTAGGCCATAGTATCACCTACCTCGAAATAGACTTTGTTCGGTCCTTCAAAGATGTCATGATAGGCTTTCGCCACTTTCGCGTCGATGTCGGCCTGTTTATAGCCCGCTTCCCGAAACAGATTTCGGTAGGCAGGCTGATTTGTCTTTTTGCTTTGCCCGAAAACCGTAATCTGACTGCTACAAAACACAGCAAGCATCAGCCACAAACTGAGCGTACTCATTCGTTTCGTTCGTAATGATCGTACCATGATACCGGTTGAATTGTGTTTTTTGTCATCCCGACGTCAGGAGGGATCTTCGGACTAGGCTAAAACCAGCTACCGAAGATCCATCCTGACGTCGGGATGACAAAAACGTCCTTACTTAAACAGCAAAGGGGCAAGCTCATGCAGGCTGCGACGCCAGGTCTGGAATTCGTGGGCGGTGTTCTCGGAAACGTATGAAACGGCATTATATCCGGCGGCCTTCAGATCAGCAGCTGATTTTTTCACGCCATCGGGCCGTTCCTTGCTGCCGCAGCTAATGAAAACCAGCTTCGGTTTGGCCTTGCCGTTGAGGTCTTCCGGCGCGTAGACACCCCCGCTGAGGAGACCGTAATATCCAAATGTTTCCGGCTTGTTAAGCGTAATCATTTTGGTTTCCATACCGCCCATCGACAGCCCGGCCATAGCCCGGTTGTCCCGGTTATTCAGCGTGCGGAAATTGGCATCCACGTACGGAATCAGTTCATCGACCAGCACCGTCTGGAATGGGTCAATTTTGAACTCCCGGATTTTACCAAATTTCACTTCGTTGGTCATCCCGTAGGTCATCACAATGATAAAAGGCTTGCTTTTACCCTCGGCAATGAGGTTATCCATAATCAGGTTTGCGTGTCCCTGATTACTCCAGGCCGTTTCGTCTTCACCCCAGCCATGTTGTAAATAAAGCACCGGATATTTTTTCGACTTCTCTTTCTCGTAGCCCGGTGGCGTATACACGAACGCCCGGCGTGGGGTACCCGTACTTTTTGACGGGAAAAGCACCTGCTGGACATGGCCGTGGGGTACGTCTTTCAGAGCGTAAAAATCCTGGTCATGGGCGGGTATTTCGATGCCACTTTCCCACCGAATCGAACCGTAGTAATTCTTGGCACCGGGATCATTGAACTTCCCGCCGTCGATCGTTACGTTGTAATAGTGAAAACCTTCGTCCATTGGCCCCGCCGTAGTCCCGTTCCAGAATCCGTCGTCTCCTTTAGTAAGGATGGTCCCTCCGCGGCCTCCTAGCCCCAGACTTACCCGAACACTATCGGCCAGGGGAGCCTTTATCCGGAATCGGGCGTAACCCTGTGAATTGACCTGCGGGTATTCCTGCCCCGGCTGGTTGAGGGTAGATGGTTTGAAATCCTCGGCGATAGCTGGCTGACTGGCCTGCCCTAAACAGGCTACACTGGTGAGAGCGACAGCGGACAGAGCCGCTAATGCATTACGAATCATTTTTGTTAAGGGTTTAAAATTTGAGAATTGAAAAAGATGACTTCCTAGGGACGTAACGTATTGCGTCTTTACTTGAATATCTCCTGTAAGGTGGTTGCCAGATATTGCTTGCAGTTCATCCACGTATGTCCGCCGGGAACGATATAGCTTTTCGTCCGGATTTTCTTCTCTTCAAACATGGCTATGTTCTTTTTCACCGGCTCATACAGAAAGTCTTCGGTGCCTACGCTGATGGTAAATAGCTTCAGTTGGTTATTGATCTTGTTGGCGTCCGGCGACCAGTTTGTGAAGTTCTTCTGAAACTCTTCGGTCGCCGTGAAGGGCGCGTACGAACAGATGTAAGCAAACTTATCGATGTGCGTAAAGCCAATGTTCAGCGTCTGTCCGCCCCCCACCGAGAAGCCCGCTACGGCCCGGCCTTTGGGTTCTTTAATGACCGGGTAGTTAGCTTCAACGAACGGGATGATGTCGTTCGCCATGTCTTTCGTGAAATCAGGCATGGGAGCCGGGCGGACATTGCCGTAGGGCATCACAATCAGCATCGGTTTCGCCTTGCCCTGGGCAATCAGGTTGTCGGCAATCAGGTTGGCGCGGCCAACTTTGGTCCAGGTTTCTTCGGTGTCGGAGCCGCCGTGAATCAGGTACAGCACCGGGTATTTGGTTTTGCCATTCGGGTTGAAGCCCGGTGGAGTGTACACCAGCAACTGCCGGGTTGTGCCCAGCGTACCCGATTTGTAATAGCGGTAGCTGATTTTGCCGTGTGGTACGTTCTGAAGCGAATGCACCAGCGGCTGATCGCCAGGAATGTCGACGATGCTGCGTTTAAAGCGTTCGTTGGCGAAAATGTAGGTGTTGCTCGGGTCGGCCATCTGCACGCTATCGACCTGGAAGCTGTACGGATAAATGTCCGGTTTAACAGGAGGCACGGTTACGCTCCAGATGCCCGACGTATCTTTGGTCATGGCAACGGGCGCTTTCAGGAACTCACCGCTCAGCGTTACTTTCTTCGCGTTTCGGGAAAAATACCGGAACGTGATACTATGGTCAGGGTGCACATCGGGCGAGCTGATGGCCGGTGGCCGCTGTTGCGCCCGGGCCGATAACGCCACTACGGTGAAGATGGCTATGAGGTATGTAATGCGGTTCATGGAAGAAGGCGTTTATTGTTGGAATAGCAGGGGCGTCGTGGCGGCAACGTACGTTTTTACGTTCATCCAGGTGTGGCCCCCGTCGGTAATCAGGCTTTTGAAGTTCACCTTCTTCGCCTTTAGGTAGTCCATGAACTCCACGGTGCCTTTGTACAGAAAATCATCACTCCCCACGCTCACCCACAGTAATTTAAGCTGCTTGTTGGTCTGTTCGGGCTTAGCCACAATCTGGCTGAAATTGCCATCCATCTCCTGGGGCGACAGGTACGAACTATACGCGCACACCCACGCAAACTTGTCCATGTGGTTGAAGGCCGTGCGGAGCGTTTGCCCACCCCCGCGCGAAAAGCCACCGATAGCCCGGTTGTCCCGACCCGGAATAGCCCGGTAGCTTTTCTCGATGTAAGGAATGACGTTACTGACCAAATCAGTCGTGAAATCATTAGCTCGTTTCACGGCATCGGCCCCATCGCGCACGGTCGGGTCGGCGGGCTTACTACCGCCTTTTTGCTCGGCTATCCGCGCGGCTATGTTGCCGTAGGGCATCACGATGATCATGGGCTTGGCTTTACCTTCCGCAATCAGATTGTCCAGAATCAGGTTGGTTTTGCCGACTTTAAAGAAGGTTTCTTCGGTATCGGTCGTACCGCTGATGAGGTAATAGACCGGGTACTTCTTCGACGCTGACTGGTCGTAACCGGGTGGGGTATAGACCACCAGCGAACCCGTGGTTCCTTCAATTGACGGATAATACTCGTAGTTAATAGAGCCGTGGGGTACGTCGCGCATGGCGTGAATCAAGGGTGTATTGCCGGGCACATCGACCAGGCTGGCTTTGAACCGCTCGTTGGGGAAGAACGCTACGTTGGCGGGGTCCATGACCGTTACGCCATCCACCCGGAAGCTGTAGGGGTAGATGTCGGGTTTAACTGGACCTGTCGTTACGCTCCAGATTCCCTGCGCATCTTTGGTCATGGCAACGGGTCCTTTCTCGAACTGCGCGCTCAATTCTACGGCTTTTGCCTGCGGAGCCAGATAGCGGAACGTAACGGACTTATCGGCGTTCACCTGGGGTGACACCACCAGCGGACCACGGGGTGGTTGGGCCAGTATCAGGCCGTGTGCGAGTAGTATTGCCCAGAGGAACAATAAGCGTGTACGTGTTTTTGTAATCATGGTGTTGAATGGATGATGACACTAGTGACAGTGTCAGGTTTAGGGATAGGCAATGATTTACCGGAACAACTTCTGGGCGATCGTTGAAAGATAGAGTTTACAATTCATCCAGGTATGGCCACCGTCCGAGATCAGGGTTTCGTGCTTGATTTTCTTTTCATCGAGCACCTTCAGATAGTCGTTGATAACCGGATACAGCATATCCTCTTTACCGACACCGATCCAGAAGAGTTTTAGCCGTTGATTGGTCTGAGTGGGGTTGGCAAAAGCGGTAGCGTTGTTACGGTCAAACTCTTCTTTCAGCATACCCGGTGCAAAGCCGCAAACCCAGCTAAACAGGTCGGGATTGTTCAGGCCCAGATAGAGCGTCTCCCCACCTCCGCCCGAAAAACCGGCAATAGCGCGGCTGTCTTTATCTTTCTTTACGCGGTAATTTTTCTCGACAAATGGCATCAGATTACCCATAAAATCTTTCTTGAACTCCTGTAGATTATCCCAGTTACGGAGGCTCCCCGACGATTTACTGATGACTGGATACGCTCGTCCGTAAGGCATCACGATAATCATGGGTTTGGCTTTCCCCTGCGCAATCAGGTTGTCCAGAATGATGTTGGCCCGGCCCACTTTGGTCCAGGTTTCTTCCAGGTCCGTTGTGCCATGTAGTAGATATAAGACAGGGTACATTGTTTTGGTATCCGTTTCATAGCCCGGTGGCGTGTACACGACCACGGGCCGCTGCCCAAGTTCGGCGGAGCTATACATGCGATAAGACACGGTGCCGTGCGGTACGTTCTGAATGGTATGTACCAGTGGGGTAGCACCCGTTATTTCGACCAGGCTGTTCTGAAAGCCTTCGTTTGGGAAAATGGCTGAGTTTTTGGGGTCAGCTACCGAAATGCCATCGACCTGGAAGCTGTACGGATACATATCGGGCTTGACGGGGCCTGTCGTTACGCTCCAGACACCCTGCGCATCTTTGGTCATGGCGACGGGAGACTTCTCAAACTGGGCGTTCAACTTTACGTCTTTGGCAGCCGGGGCCAGTAAACGAAACGTGACCGAATTGTCGGCATTAACCTGTGGCGATACCACCGTTGGTCCGCCGGGCGGCTGGGCCGTTGCCACACCAAGCAGACCGAAGAGGGCACCGGCAAGCCATATTCGGCGGATTAATTGTTTGTTCATAATTAGTTATGGTTTAGGTGTTAGTGTGTAGAATCACTGGGTAATAACATCGATCTCTGCATAGCCTGACGCTGACCCATCCTGTATGTTTTTCAGGGCGCGGAGTTTGATGTATCGAGCCTTGGTAGGTTCAAACGATTTGGTTTGCCAAACCGGACTGTTTTTGATGTTCGAGAACTCGCCTTCGCTCACGCGTTTCCAGGCCGCGTTATCGGCGGATACCTCAAACTGATAGTGGGTAATAATGCTGGCTTCTTCCCACCAGTTCTGAGCGGGCAGGTAGCGGAAACCGACCATATTTTCTTCTTTACCCAAATCAATGATTAAGTCGGCGGGCATCGCCTGGCTTTTGGGTTGCTGCCAGGAGGTGCTGGGGTTGCCATCCAGCGCCTGATAAGCTGACTTAGCGTCGGTATTCAGGACTTTCCAGGCCGAGCGGGCAACGTCGAATTTTTCTTCACTAGGTACGCTGCTCTGCTTCGTGAATCGGTTGTAGGCGATGGCTTTGACGTCTACTTTGCCGGTACCAGTTTGTACAGGGGCTGTGTACTTGCTGGATGATGCAGTCGGCGTACTGCCATCGAGAGTGTAGTACACGTCCGACTCAGTGTCGCCGGGTTTAATATGCAATTCACCCGTTTGGTTGCGGGTGATGACGGGGGGCGATAGAATCAGGGGGGCATTGTAAACAGCCAGATTCGAGATCAACGGACTGCCTTTGGCATCCAGGATAGTCAGACGCAATTGCGTGGCTTCGACGGTCGGAAACCGAAGTATACGCTTATAGCCAATAGTCGTTTGTTTGGCCAACTCCTTCCAGTTGCCATCGACCAACGCTTCGACGGTAAACGCTTTAACCCGTTGCCCCAGGCGAATGGGCTCCTGCACCAGGAACCGATTGAACGCGGTGGGTTTGGCAAACTGGAGCGTCAGCGATGCACTGCGAACGGCATCATCCGTAGCCCAGTAGCTTTCCGGGTCGGCATCAATGGCTTTACTCGCACTGTAGGTTGCGCTTTTTTCGCGAACTTCGGAGGCTGTCGCACGAGCGTTTTTAGCCAGATTAACGGCAAACGCTTCTTTTGTCGCTTTGGCAAAGGCCTGTACGGCTTGTTCGTCTTTTCCGTGAATCAGACCGTTGGGCATGATTGGGAAATTGAGCAGCAGTGTCCCATTTCGGCCGATGGAATTGTAATACGTATCCATCAGTTGGGGCAGCGTTTTCACCTTTCGGTCTTCGCGCTCATGGTAAAACCACTCGGGGCGGATGGACGTATTGACCTCGCCCGGTACCCAGGCATTGCCATTTTCAACCCCATGGCGCAGTTGTTCCTCTGGTACGTCGCCGGTCGCGTTCAACAAGCTCCAGTTGGTCTCACCGACATATCCAGCCTCGGTACCTACCCAGCGAAGGTCAGCCCGGTCGCCCCCGTCATTCCAGATCACGATATTGGGCTGGAGCTTCCGCACCAGTTTGTAGGTATTGGGCCAGTCATAATACGTCTTCGCGTCGATTTTGCGCGTCTCGTTGGCTCCGCCATAATAACCCGACCCGCCGTTGGCTCCGTCGTACCAGACTTCAAAAATGTCACCATAGTTCGTTAACAGTTCGGTCAACTGGTTGCGGAAATACGTAATGTATTCGGGTTTTCCGTAGTCGGCATGGTTCCGATCCCAGGGCGACAGGTACACCCCGAACTTCAGGCCGTATTCCTTGCAGGCATCAGCCAGTTCGCGCACCACATCACCTTCTCCGTTACGCCAAGGCGCATTTTTGACAGAGTACTCGGTATAGTTCGATGGCCAGAGGCAGAAACCGCTGTGGTGTTTAGCCGTAAAAATAATGCCTTTCATCCCGGCCTCTTTACAGATCCGCGCCCACTGCCGACAATCAAGCTTCGTCGGATTAAAGAGCTTCGGATCTTCGTTGCCGAGCCCCCAGGCCATGTCGGTATAGGTGTTGATCGAGAAATGGATGAAGGCGTAGTATTCCATTTTTTGCCAGCGCAGCTGATTAGCGCTGGGCAGCGGTCCAACGGGTTTCGGCGGGGTTGGCTGGGCAAATCCAGTAAGGGCCGTTAGCAGAAAAAGCGTCAGTCGAATATATATGGAGCAAGGCATAATCATGTTGGGTACGCGTTACCAGGTCAGTTGTACAAACGATACACCCTGCCGGGGCAGATCGAAGGTGAGCGTCGTTTTTCCGTTGGCGACGGCTTTCGAAGTTGGAGGAGCCAGTTCCTGTAGCTGCCCCGCTTTTTCCAGTGTCTTATACTGATCAGCCGACACCTGTTGCGGGCTGCCCATCGACTTCCACGTCTCGAACGAGTTGCTGTGCTGGTCATCTACCCGGTAGTGACGTACCTGCACCTTATTTTTAGGTAAGCCATTAATGGTCAACTCAACCGGCGTTGCCGGCCCTGTCACATCATCATCGTGGTAATTCCACACCATCACGCAGATCGAGTTTTCGTTTTTGCTGGCAATGGCGTTGACGTCGTAGGCGGTCCGCACACCGTTCGCGATGATGCTGGCGGCATTCAATCCGTTGTTGGTTTGAACCGCAACGCGCTGGCCACCCATCTTGCCGAACATGCGGAATACGTTCAGCACAGGTTTATCGACACCATTCGTAGCCAAATCGCGGAAACCGGCAAACCACGGCTGATCTTCAAATTCAAATGACCAGCTCACAGCCCCGCGTAAGTTCACCTTGTACTGATCCATCAACTCGTAAATGCGGGCAAACGACGAAGCTGTGTAGCTGGAATACATCGTGCTGTTTCGATAGCCGTATTTCGGGTCGCGGGTAACGGCGCAGGCGGCACAACCCTCCGGATCACATTCACCGATGATGATGGGTATGTTTTTGAGTTCCGGAAACGAGTTAACCGTTTCGAAAGCCCGCTGAATGTCTTTCAGTTGTACCCCCATATTCATCCGAATATGCCCGTCGACAAACTCGGGGTTGCCTTTGGCGTGAAAACCGATGTATTGCAGGGGCGTCCCCGTTTTTCCGGTAGCGTAGTTCTTACCCCGCAGGCAATGCTCAATGAACCGGGTGAGGTAACTGTACGCTTTTTCGCTCCGTGGACTGGTTGTGTGCGGTCCACCGATGGTGCATTCGGGGCAGGCCCGTTTCAGGCCATCGGCGGCATAATCGTACGTCTTGCAGTACTCGTCGAACGTACCTGACCAGTACCCAATATCCGGCTCGTTCCAGACCTCCCAGAGCCAGCTTGTCACCTCTTGTTTGCCGTAACGGTCGATGCTGTGCTTTGCCCACTGATACACCAGTTCCCGCCATTTGTCGTAGTCCTTAGGCGGGTAGGTCCAGCCCGTCCATAAGTTGCCACCCTTGCTCCAGGTGTGTTCGTACGGTTCGGGTTTAGACGAGAGGTCTTTGGGCATAAACCCAATCTCCATAAGTGGCTTCATACCCCGCTTCACATACGTATCTACGATGCTATCGACCACCGTCCAGGTATAGATGGGTTTACCGTTCGCATCTTCCCGGTAGGCATCCGTGAAGCCCCACTTGAGGTCTGGACCGGGACTATTGCCTTTGGAGGTAAGCAGGTTGTGCGCCCGAACGTAGACCGGAACGGGGCTTAGCTGCTGAAGCTCGGTAAGTAACTTCTGGCCGTCTTTGCGGGTAGTATAATTCGGTTCGTCGTACCCAAAAAACGCCCAGAAAGGCTTCATCTCGCCAACGGGTTTTGCCGCATCCACCCGAATCGACACGGGCGTTGGTTGTCCGAAAGCCATCCGGCTGCAAAGCAAAAGAAAACAAAGTAAGGGGAGACGATTCATGGTTCAGGAAAACAGCGGCTTATTACTTGAGCCAGTTATTTTGTTTCATCCAGGCAAACAGCGGCTCCATCCAGCCGGGGTGACGGAAGATGAACCCGTGATCGCCCTTCGGGTAGATGTGCATTTCGACGGGCACTTTCTGCTTTCTCAATTTTTCGAAATAGACGATGCTGTTGTCTACATCGACCAATTTATCGTCGGCCGCGTGGGTTAGGTACGTCGGTGGGGTGTTGGCACGTACCTGTAGTTCGTTGGAGAAAAGCTCGATGTCGGGCCGCGACGGATTTTTGCCAATCAGGTTATCCCGCGAACCCCCGTGGGCCAGACTGTCCTGCATACTGATTACCGGATAGATGAGGACCTGGAAATCGGGCCGCAGGCTGGTGTTGCTGCTATTGTCTATGTAGGCTTTCTCAAAATGGGTAGCGGCCGTTGACGCCAGGTGCCCACCTGCCGAAAAGCCCATAATACCCACTTTGTTTTTATCGACGCCCCACTTATCAGCGTTTTCGCGAACCAGTTTCAGGGCCTGTTGTGCGTCCTGCAAAGGACCGATCTTCTTGTCGGCCATGATGGCATCGCTGGGCAGTCGGTATTTGAGCACGAAAGCCGCGATTCCCTTTTCGGCCAGTGCTTTGGCAGTACCAACACCTTCGCCCCGATACACAACCACCCCGTAGCCACCACCGGGAATGATGATAACGGCCGTCCCGGTCGCCTTGTCGGCAGCGGGTTTGAAAAACTCCAGGGTAGGTTTGGTCACATTTTTCAGCACACCCGTTTCCGCCCCTGACTCCTGTACGTCGGCAGTTTTTGCATTAGGCACCGTCCCTGAATAGAGTGGAATGATTTCCTGGGCCTGTGTTCTGAAAGGGGCAAGCCATAGCCAGCCAGATAGCGCAGCTATAGCCATTGTTAGTCTGCCTCTGGGCTGAACGTTTTTGACCAATGTGATTGAATAAAAGGGGCTCATAGTAAGGGTTTGGGTGTAATCTGTGTTTGTCATGCTGACAAAGGAAGCATGACAAACACTTGCCATTTTTCTAGTTGACAGTCGTCGGTTTATACCCCAGCAACGATAGCATCTGAGCGGCATAGCGTTTGCCCAGTTCCCGGTAGCCGGCCGCATTGAAGTGCAGGTTGTCAGCCGAGTCAGTACAGCCCGCCGATGAGATTACGTGCGCGTTTTTGATGGTTCGGGGCAGCGTAGCAATGATCTGGTTCATGCTCGCGCATTTACCTTCCTGATCGGCATTGACGGTTTCACCTGCCAGCAAGGGGACTTTCTTAGGTTTCAGATTCAGGTCGTGCATCAGATTATCGTAGACGACCTTGACCTTTTTCGTCCAGAGCGTATCGCCCGTATTCGATTCGCCTTGGTGCAACAGAATACCCTTGATGACCCCATCTTTCTGCGCCAGTTTCGCCATTTCGACCAGCCGACCGTATGGATTTCCGCCGTATTCGCCGATGAAGTTCTTCATCCAGCCCGGTACATTGGCCGTATATGATTCGTAATGGTCTTTATCGAACAGCTCGATTTTACAGCCGCCCACGGCCACATTAATGACGCCGATTCTTACCTTTTCGGGCAGATTGGCCACCAATTCGCGGCCAAAATAATCGGCGGGGGTAAGCCCCGTCCGGCAGCGGCACAAAGGGGGTTTGGCGGTGTACCAATTTCCTTTTGTCCGGTTAAGGGCCGGGCAGTCAACGGCCTCCATCACTTGAAACCGGGGGTTGACGTTGACCGTATCCTGCGGCTCAATTTTGGCGTTCCCTTCCATGTTCGACTGGCCAAAGCACAGGAAGATATAGAAGTTTTTATCCTGACCCGAAGCGTTCAGGCTCGACAGGAATATCCAGATTAACAGAAGGTTACTTAGTCTCTTTATTTTCATGGGTTCATTCGGTCTAGGAATTTTACGCTCATCCATCAGAATGAAAGCCTATCAATTTACTAAAAGCGCGGCTCCATTAGTTGGAATTACCCAATTCACTTCCTGACTTTTCTGAAGTTTTTCGGTGGTCACTTTACCCGTTAACTGAGCATCGTCGCTGTATTGTTTATACTCAGACCCTGCCGCAATCATGGGTAATTTCAGTCTGAGTTTGAGCGTCTCTTTTTGGGCATTTATGCCGGCTACGTACCATTTAGTACCCTGACGGCGAGCTAATACTACATACCTGCCCGGATAGCCGTCAATGTAACGTACTTCGTCCCACGTAGTAGGCACTGTTTTCATAAAGTTGATTGCCCAGTCGGGCGCGTCGGTGAGGTTGTTCGGTGCCAGGGCAAAATGCTGCACACCACTCTGAAACAATACCGCTGTTGCTAACGCGTACACATCAGACGTTACGCGTTTCGAGCCCTTGTTTGGCGTATTGTTCGCATTGTAGAATTTGTTGAGCGCACTTCCCCCAAAATCCATGCTACCCACGGTGTTGCGAATAAAGGGGTGTAGAGTAGCGTTGAAGGCTTCATTGTCGCAACTTCTCTGCGAAAAGGCCAGGTTTTCGCTGGCTAAAACCGCTTCACTCGCAGCGTAGTTAGGGTACATTCGTTCCCAACCCCGCGGCAACGTCGAACCGTGAAAAATGCAGAGGATTCCGTAGTCGTTGGCATCGTATAAAATGTCTTCGTACAGCTTCATGGTTTCCTGCTTATCACCGCCAAAAAAGTCTACTTTGATTCCTTTCACGCCGATTCGTTTCATCCAGGCCATTTCTTTACGACGGGCAATTGTATTGTCCATAATACCCCGTGGCCCCTGTGGTGCATCGTTCCAATAGCCATTGGAGTTGTACCATAAATACAGGCTAACGCCTTTGCTTGCTCCGTATTTAGCTAACTCGGCTATCTTCTCACGGCCGATTTGTGTGTCCCAAAGGGCATCGACTAAAACGGTTTGGTAACCCATTGCAGCGCTAAAGTCGATGTATCGAACTTGTTCGTCGTACACCGTTCTGCTGTCCATGCCGATAATCCAGCTCCAAGAGCCTTTTGTATACTGGTATTTTTGAGAAGCGTCATAGCGCGGTTCAACGACATCAAATGGTATGGTCGTTTCAACAATCGGGGCAAGCGTTTCACCGACCGTTATCGTACGCCAGGGTGTTTCGCCCGGCAGTGGAATACCCGGCGCCGACGTTCCGTTTCCGTTGTTCTCATCAGGCATCGGAAAACCAATTGTGTATAGTCCATCAGCATGGCCAATCAAGCGGCTCCCGCAGTATCGGCTGTCGACCCCTGTTTCAGAAATTAGTACCCATCCACTGTTATTCACCTTGAATAGACAAGGAAATGTGTATCCGTTGTTTCGGCCATTTTCGCCTAGCGTGTCGTCAACCGTATATGGAATTTCGTAGCTGGGCATTGTTCGGGCAAAACCCACCATCGCTTTACTTTGTGCCGAGAGAAACGTGGTTGTTCCGGCTGGCAATACAAACCCCGAAACCTCCTCATTAACGACACATGAACGAGACGCTTTTTGCGGGTAGACTTTGTACCTGTAGGCCACATCGTTATTGCTAACTCTGAACGTAATATCAATAGCAGACGTGTTGTCTTTTGAGAAAGAAACAACTCCTTCGTTGGCTATGTAGCGGACCTTACTTTTTTTAATAGTTGGCAACTCATACGAATTGTCAATTTTGGTAATACCTGCTGTCTTACTGGCTACAAGCCCATGGGAAAAATCGCCCACATTTGTCTTCAGGCCCAGCGGTGATTTACTCAAAAACGATTTTCCATTAAGCGAAACACTATAGGTCGGCTTCCCATTTTCCAGCGATACAGTTACCTGCAATTTTCCATCAGGACTACTTATCACCGAATTAGTTGTTTGAGCGCTGGCCCATAGTGGCAATAATAAAATGAGGTATTTCATGTGTCGTTGATTTACTTCTTAGTCAGCTCATTAGCCGCGCCCGAGAACAGAGTATGGGACGAGCAGGTGCGCGAGTCGAAACTGACCTCCCGATAGCGGAGCGCAACCTCGATGTTATTCATCGCTTTATTGACTTTCTGCGATATCATCTTCAGTTTTTGCCTCAGCACTGCGTTCGTCAGCATCAGGGCAGCAACGGACAGCAGTAACGCTTGTAGATTCAGGAATTCAGCGTTCATGTTGGTTTGGATGCTCAGGTTCAGTTTGGCTTAGAGATTCTGTCGTCGATGCGGAAGTAATCGAAATCGGCATAGCCTCCTGTTTGACGCGTAGCGTAGTTGAACAGGCCGAACCGGTAGCCCATGAAATGCGGGATTGTATACGGCATTTTCAGCGGTTCGCCGATAGGGAGCCAGGATTTACTGTCGAGGCTGTAGAAAAAATGGGCAATGTCTTTGCGGTTCTGAAAGTCACATTCGGCTTTCAGATAGACTGTTTTCTGACTCAACGGAATCTGCTGCACCTCCACCGGCTTTCCCGTGGCCGCGCTGACCATGACCACCGACCGGCTTCCGTTTTCAGCCTTCACACCCACTAGGCCATAATTCTTCTGCAACAGGCTCAGACCGGCAAAATCTCCGTCTTTCAGGTTCGACGCATCGAGCAACGTAGTGCCGGTACTTTGGGGACCAATAGTTCGCTGGGTGAGCGTGTTGCGGGCCATCACAAACGAGGTGTCGATGCGTCCAGTTTTCAGCCGCAGAAAGCCTTTCCGCTCGGTCACTGACCAGAGGCTGTTGTCAGGATTATGGTTCCACTGCCAGACCAGCGGTAAAGCAGCTTCGCCTTTCTTACGGGTGAACTCATCGGACGTAACGATGCCTGGAATCAGCCCTTTGCTTGCCGGAAGGTCGAGCGTTTCTGGTACTTTACCGTTGACACCCAGCACGGGCCAACCATCTTCCCATTTCACTGGCACCAGATACGGAATACGGCCGACTCCACCGAAATCGCGGAACAGGTAAGCGAACCAGTTGCCATCAGGCGTATCAATCAGGCCACCTTGCGCTACGCCTAAATCCTGAAGCGCTACCCGGCCTTCCCAGGGACCGCTTAGCTTGTCGGCCCGGTGGATGATTACCGTGCGCATCCCACCTTTGGGCCAACTGATATTGAACAGATAGTATTTGCCGTTCACCTTAAACAGCTGCGACCCTTCGGCGGGCAAGCCTCCGCCCGTACCGGACGGGGTGCTGGCGTTTTCTATCAGCGTCTGTTCGGTGGTACCCGGTTTCACACCCGATGCATCAGCCGTGAGTTCGACAAGTTTGAGCTTACCCGCACCGTAAATCAGGTACGTCCGGCCGTCATCATCAAAAAACAGGCTATGGTCGTGATAGGAAGGACTGAACGACGTTACGTTCCACGGGCCTTTCTCAATATTCTTCGTGGTATAGATATACGTCTTGCCCGTCGTCTGGGCGAAGGTCGTTACGTAGTACGTCCCCTTGTGAAAACGCAGGCTACTGGCCCACGAGCCACGGCCGTAGGTGCTTTTGCCATTGGTCAGGTTCAGCGCATCCACGCTCGCTAGTGTATCGTAGGCATAACCCACCAACTGCCAGTTGACCAGGTCTTTCGATTTCATAATGGGCAGGCCCGGACTCATGTGCATGGTCGTGCTGCTCATGTAGTACGTATCCTTCACTCGAATTATGGCCATATCCGGCACGTCGGCGAAGATGATTGGGTTACGGGCCGTCTGCGCTTTGACTGAATACAAAGCCATAAGTAGACAGATGGTCATTGCCCCCAAACGAATAAGCAGGGTTTTCATGGAATAAGGAATCTATACGTGGCTAAGCGCTATTGTTCGAGTGGCCCAATCAGTTCGATGAACGTACCGTCGGGGTCCTGCACCAACACAAAGTGCGCTTTGTCATTCAGGGGCGTTGGCGTACTGCCCAGGAACGGCACCTTCATCTGCCTGAGTCGCTCCACGATTGGCTTTAAGGCTTTTACGTTGATGGTGATGTACTGCATACCCGTATCGTCCTGAATGAATTTAGGCGTCGGGTGCGACGCTTTCTTACCAAAGCTCATCAGCTTCCAGTCGGTCGCTTCGGGACTGTTTTCCAGTTTAAGAGTGGTTACAGCCGCCGAGGCTCCGTTTGCCAGGCCAGAGCGTTTCGAAAACTCTTCATTAATAGTAAAGCTGCCGGTTTTCACCATGCCAATACCGTTAACATAAAAGTCCAGCGAGCGTTCAAGGTCGGCCACTACGACACCTATGCCAATCGTTTTATTATTAAAGTTAGATTGAGCGGAAGCGATGTTGCTGCACGAAAGGGTAACGAGGAGCAAGAAAAAATTTTTCGCCAGCGGATTCGTGCCCAGTGACCGTATGGAGAAGTAACTCATGTTATTCAAAAGTTTGAGTTTAGAAAAGCGTCTTGTTCAGGCTCAGAAATAATGGTGTAGATCAATCGCAATACTGCCGGAAAATAAATGGTGTTAATTTGACACATTTAGATGCAATATCAAAAGAAACTGTTACATGACGAACGAACGGTTGTTAATGCGTTACTAGTCTGATTTGATGGATACGGGGTGTGCTTTTTTCGTTCAGAGCCCTAATGGTCAACGTTATTACCTCGTTGCTGTCTGCCTTCAGCCGGATTGTTTTTCCTTGTATTAAAAGAATTTCAGCAGGCTTTTCATTGATTAAAAAGCTCACGTTTTCGGGCTTTATATCATCCAAAGCAGTGATGTCAACGTATTTACCCGCCAACCCATTCTTGTTCTGCAATTGATAGGAAATATAAGCCCGTGTACGTCGCCAAAAGTGCTCATCATCGTAACCTGATTCGCTTTTTTCGCCCTTGTATCCGTGATCAACTTCAGGTTGCTGTTCTCCGCAATTCACCTTGTCAACCGTCTTGGCTTCCAGCGCCAGCGTTTCGGCTTCCTGCTGTTTCAGGCGAGCCTGCTGCTCGTTGAAGGCGGCTTGCGTAAACGTCGGGAAATACATCTGGTAGCGGGCATCATGAACCTCGTAGAAAGGTTGCAGCGTCAACGTATCCAACTGGAATCGCAGGGCAGAAACGGGTTTTAGCCGGTTTAAATATGTTGTTGGGTCGCCCACGAGCGCATAGGCACTGGTCAGCGGGTATAGCTTCCCTTTTGTTTCATGGCCCATACGGCTATCGTCGGCGAACAGGCCGGTTAGGTCGGCCGTTGACGTTTTAGCGGCCAGCACTATGGGGCCATGCACAAAGGCCGCCCAATTAGAGCCATCTGGCAACTGTTCCAGTCGGGTGGCCGGTTTGAAACGAACCGTTATGATGTCACCTGCTTTCCACTTTCGCGAAATGGCAACGTAGTCCGAAGGTTTCCCATTTACAGCCTGCTGCTTCCCATTAACCAGCACGTCCAGGTTTTCAGCCCATTTCGGGTATCGAATTTGTATTGAAAATGCCTGTGGTTTAGTCTGCTCAATAACCAGTTCCGTCTGATTTTCGTACGGGAATCTAGTGCGCTGGTTAAGCCGGATTCCTTTTTCTTTCCAGCTTAACGTTGACGGGATGAACAAATTAACAAACAGGTCATTAGCCGAATGACTATAGATCAGTTCGCCGTATTTGGTGTGGTTTTCCAGTCCTGACCCTACGCAGCACCACATACTGGTTTCGGGCTGCGAATACACCCGGTAGTGGTTGGGTCGGATAGGCGTGAAGTACACGAATCCGCCTTTTTCGGGATGCTGGCTCGATAGGATGTGGTTGTACAGCGTTCGCTCATAGAAATCAAGGTAGCTTACGTCGTTCTTATCCAGAAACAGCGCTTTGCTCAGCCGGAGCATATTGAACGAATTACAGGTTTCGGGGCCCTGATTCGAGCGTAATAACTGCCCAAAATCGGTTGTTGGGTTGAAATGCTCGCGGACGCTGTTCCCACCAAAAGCCACACTACGGGTCTGTGATACGTTTCGCCAGAAATACGTAGCCGCGTCTGACCAGTCGGTTTTGCCCGTGAGCCGGGCAATTTTCTCGTAACCAATCACCTTCGGTATCTGCGTGTTGGCGTGCAGTCCAGTTAATTTATCCTGATGTTCCAGCAAGGGTATCAGCAAGGCACGATGCGAAAGCCGCTGCGCCGTTTCAAGATATTTTTTGTCGTTGGTCAGAATATACAGATCGGCGAAGGTTTCGTTGATGCCGCCATGTTCAGTACGTAGCACCTGCTGAATCTGCTCGTCGGACAGGGGGGTAATGAGCGTAACGAACCAGTCGCCCAGGCCAATTAACACCTGCTTTGCCTGCTGATTCCCGGCGTATTCATACGCATCCCGAAGCCCCGCGAACAGCTTGTGAATGTTATACAGCGGCACCCAGGTATTGTTCAGTCCGAAGCTGCTTCCATCAATATCCCCTTTGTGAATCCGTTCCCAAAACACTTTCCCCTGCGGAATACCACCGACGTAGCCGTTGCCATTTTTGGTCTGACAACGGGCCAGTTCGGTAACCATATAATCGAGCCGTTTTTTAAGTTCAGGCTCACCCGTTGACGCATACATCATAGCCAGCGCCGAGAGGTAATGGCCGCCAATGTGGCCATCGAGCCCCACGCTTTCCCAGTTGCCGTAGCGGGGCGCTTTGGGAGGCAGTCCGGCATCAATCCAGTACGGAGCCAAGAGTTTATCCGGGTTCAACGCCAGGATATACTTCAGGTCAACGTCCTGCGCCTGCTTAAACGGGCCACTCGTCAGCTTTACGTCCTGCAAAGCAAACGGCTGCATCTGCGCCCCTGCCGACAGGCTGAACAGAAGCAGGAGAGCGATATAGGAAACGGTCTTTTTCAAGGGCTTATCAATTACTTATACATCGGATCGTCGCCTTTGTATTTCAGGTATTTGAATGAAGCTGAATTCTCGGACTTTTCACCAGATGAGGTAGCATACAGGCCATACACACAGCCAATGAAGCTGTTGGCCGCTTTGGTACTCAAAAACTTACCGTCAACCTGGTCTTTCAACAAGTTCCAGTTTTTTCCATCGGTCGAGTAGTAGAAGCTGTACAAGGCTCCTTCCGACTGTATTTTGAAATTCACTTTGGCAACGGATGAAGGTATAGGCGCTTCGGTAACTAATTCCAGGGCTTTGTCTTTGCTCTTGAACAACTGAACGACGTCTTTACCTCCATTTTTTGACTTGGCCACGAAGTAAAAATGGCGTTCGTCCTGAAAAATCACCAACCCCGCTTTTTCATTATCTGTTTTTGGCGAAAACATCACTTCGGTTTCGGCAGTACTGTAAAGGTGTTGCTGACGTTTACCCACAAATGAAGGATTTCCCATTTCAGAAATCGTTTCCGGCTTAAGTGTCAGCGTCAATCCATTGGCCTTTGAGGTTTTAAACGAACTGCTATCCACCGTTCTCAAAAAGAGCATCGACAGATCAAGCCCTTTGTCGAAGGTCATCGTATACGCGAAGTTGCCATTTTGCGGTAAAGCACCTTTCTGTTTAACTTCTTTAATGTTGGTTTTGTATTGGTATTCAATGGCTTTTTCGCCGTGTTCGATCATCGGCCAATCGTTTACCCACGTCAGCGGAGCAATGAACATTTCACGGCCTGTATTATAATAATCGCCTTCGTAGGGACGTACCGCCAGGAAAATCGAATACCACTTCCCGTCGGGACCTTCGATAAACTGAGCGTGTCCAGCCGAGGTGATGGGATCTTTCCGGTCGGCGGGGAGGCCCCGCTGTGTCAGCACCGGGTTGCCTTCAAATGGTACATAAGGTCCCCAAACATCCCGGCTGCGCAGTGCCACCTGCGAGTGGTTTACGGAGGTTCCGCCTTCGGCCGCATACAGGATGTACCAACCGTTACGCTTCAGAATGTGCGGTCCTTCAATCCAAACCGGCTTTTTTGAGAGGTCTACGCCCCCATTCACCAGTTGCTTTTCTTCGCCCAGTACTTTCAAATTCTTGTAGTCGAACTCGTACATTCGAATGGTGCGGTGGCCCGAATAAAGCGGTTTGCGGTCGGGAGCCTCGCTATTATAAATGATGTAGGCTTTATCGGTCTCCTCATCAAAATAGATCGACGGGTCAATCCCGCGTACCTGCGGAATCTTCACCGGATTGCTGTATGGTCCCGCCGGATTTTTGGACGTTACAACAAAATTTCCATCATGGTCAATATCCGTACATGTTACGTAATATGTTCCTTTGTAATAAGTGATAGCTGGAGCGAATAACCCGCGCGTCATGCGCTCGCCCATGAAATCCATCTGCGAAGGCCGGTTGATTACATTGCCGATTTGTTTCCAGTTTTTCAGGTCACGGCTGTGCATGATCGGCAAACCCGGGAAATAGGAAAACGTAGAATGTACTGAATAATAATCAGCTCCTACCCGGACAATACTCGGGTCGGGGTAAAAGCCGGTCAGGATGGGGTTGACCAGCGTGGTTTGCGCTACACTGACGTAGCTTATCAGGCAACAAAACACGGCCAACGCATTAAGGAACAAGCACTTCTTCATGGTTATTCAGATTGATAAAATCAGCAAGTTGATTATTGGGCTACCAGCGTGTATACCTTTCCCGCCTGCGTAGGCATATCGTACAGCACGGTTTCTTTTAGGGCCAGCGCTGGCTTACCAGCCTGGGGCGACACAACGGGGGTAGAGGTGGCTTCGGTGTAATAAAATGGGTTCGGGTTTTGACCCGATGCGCTCGCCAGCCCACCACCACGGCTATTCTTTACCGCATTCGGTACGCGCAGACGCAGGTTGCCGCCCAGATTGGACTTGACCATTAGCTTCATCAGTTTGCCGTTTTTCCACTGCATGTCCATCACCTCGAAACCGCCCAATGCCCGTAGGCCCGTAACGCTGCCGGTGGGCCAAACGTCGGGCAATGCAGGCAGGATATGCATGGCCCCATCGGCGCTTTGCAGCAGCATTTCCGTCATGCCCGACGTACAGCCGAAGTTGCCGTCAATCTGGAACGGCGGGTGCGCGTCGAACAGATTGTTATACGTACCGCCCCCTTCTTTGTTGACGCCCAGGGGTGTAAGCTGATTTTGAATCAAGGTGTAGGCATGATTACCGTCCTGCAAACGCGCCCACCAGTTGACTTTCCAGCCCATGCTCCAGCCGGTCGATACGTCGCCCCTATGAATGAGGGATGTTTTAGCCGCACTGTATAGCTCGGGCGTGCGGTACGGGGAAATCTGGTTGGACGGAAACAGGCCGTACAGGTGTGAGATGTGCCGGTGCTTGTCATTCGGGTCGTCGATGTCCTCCAGCCACTCCTGCAATTGACCATGCCGACCAACGTGCATAGGCGGGAGCCTACTGCGCTTTTGCTTCAGCGTATCGACAAAAGCGGCATCGGTTTTCAGAATCTCGGCGGCCCGAATCGTCGTGCTGAATACGTCGAAGGCAATTTGATTGTCCATCGTCGTACCGGCATCCAGCGATGAACCACCGTGAGCTGCGGGGGCGTTTTCGGGCGAGGTGCCCGGATTGACCACCAGCCAGTGGTACTTGGGGTGTTCGACCAGATAATCTACGTAGAACAGGGCTGCCCCTTTTAGTATGGGATAAACCGACGCCAGATACTTCGTATCCCCGTTGTACAGATAGTGCTCCCAGAGGTGTTGGGCCGTCCAGCCGCCACCCGCAATCCACATGCCCCAGGTCGCTCCGTCGATGGCGCCGGTAGTCCGCCAGATGTCGGTATTATGGTGGGCCATCCAGCCTCTGGCCCCGTACATGACCCGCGCGGTTTCCTGACCCGCTTCCGACAGTTCTTTCACCATGCGAAGGAACGGCTCGTGCAACTCCGCCAGATTCGTTTTTTCGGCGGGCCAGTAGTTCATCTGGGCGTTAATGTTGATGGTGTACTTGCTATCCCAGGGTGGTCGCATCCGGTTGTTCCAAATTCCCTGTAGGTTAGCGGGCTGCCCCGTTGGTTGCGAGGACGAAATCAGCAGGTAGCGCCCGTACTGATAGTAGAGTGTCGCAAACTTAGGGTCGTTGGCAGTCCGGAAGTTTTTCAGCCGCTCGTCGGTGGGTAGCTTCGTGGCTTCGGTAGGTGTTGAGCCCAGATCCAGCCGGACCCGGTTAAAATAGTTCTGATACGCAGTGACATGCGGGGGCAGCATGGCTGCGTACGATTTTGGGTAGGCTTTGTTGAGATATGATGCCGCCCGGGCGGTTTCATCTCCGCTAACGTCCTTGTAATTTTTGAAGTTGGAGGCAATCGAGATATACACCGTTGCGGCCGTAGCGCCTTTCACGGTGAGCGCGGTATCATTGACTGCAAGGCTGCCGCCCTCCGTCTTGATGCGGGTAATGCCGTTGAAGCGCACTATGCCTTTCACGCCCTCGTGGTCCGACGTAGTGCCGGAAAGGGTGAGGTCTTTGGCGGGTGTTGTCTTTTTATCTGCGGTTTTGTGCTGGGTTGAGTAGAAAGCCGAGAAGGCAAGCCGTCCCGGTTGACTGGCTGTAAGGTGCATCACTAGTACCTGATCAGGGAATGATGCAAACATTTCGCGGGTGTAGGTAACCCCATCAACCGTGTATGTTGTTCTGGCGACGGCCCGTTCAATGTCCAGCTCCCGGTAATAGTTGTTGAACTGGTCGTGCCCCTCGAAGGTCAGGTGCAAATTACCCACGGGCTGAAACATCTGTCCGTGTGCCTTCTTGGTAATGATTGCTTTGTTGGCCAGTTGCTCGGCTTCTTTCTGCTTCCCATCGAAGATTAGTTTTCGAATCTCGGGTAAAGCCGCCAGCGCATCCGGGTTGTCGTTGCGGTTTGGGCCACCGCTCCAGACGGTATGTTCGTTTAATTGAATCGTTTCACGCGCTACGTTACCGTAGACCATAGCCCCTAACCGACCGTTACCGATAGGTAGTGCATTTTCCCACACTGCATCGGAGGGTTTGTTATACCAGAGCTTTAATCCGGACTTACTCTGGCAAAAGCCAGTTGTTGACAGGGTAAGAAAAAAAAGACAGACGAGTAGTCTCATAGAGGTACTAGCACATTATAAAAACGCATGCTATTTAAGAGAAGACGTAAGAGGGTCAATTTCTAACCCTCTTACGTCTATCAATACATTAATTAAAATCTAGTCCTCAATAACCAGGGTTTTGCGGGAACTTAGGCCCTTCCACTGTGCGGTCAATCTGATTTTGCGGAATTGGTCTCAGCAAATGAAAATCCTGAATGTAAGCAGCAGCTTCTGGGTTCCAGGCTTTCACGCGACGAACCAGCGAACGCGTACGAACCAAATCATGCCACCGTTGCCATTCACCAAAGAACTCGCGGCTGCGTTCATCGAGGATAAAATCCACTGTTACCTCTTCCGGAGTAATGGCCATGGCTGTGACGGCGGCTGCATTTTGGGCGGCTGTATTGGTTTTTCTGAAGGCCGCCCGTTGCCGTACTACGTTGATTAATTCGGCCGCCCGCTGGTTGTTACCCGCTTTGTGGTACGCTTCTGCGCCTGTCAGGTAAACGTCCGAGAAGCGGTACAGTACCACAGGACGGGTCGACGGGTCGTTGAAGTTAGCGCCCCGGCTGGGGTCCATAAACTTCTTCAGCGACGGGAAAATTCCGTTGTTCCACAGGCTGGGGGGCACCACGATACCTTTGAAGGGTCTGGTTCCTACGAACTGCGGAGCCCCTGCCACTTCATAATCAGGCAACCAGACGGCCGTGTCGGCGCCAACTACTGTCGTGTAGCTAATCCCCCGTTTGTTGTTGGCAGCATTAGCCTGGTTAGAAATCGACGTATTGGAAATGTATACCGTGGTAAACGAATTGGCGAACCGTGAGTCGACGTCCCGCTTTACGAACGCCTGATCCAGGAAGTAACTCTTACCTGCATTAGGCCCGGTCTTTAATCTGTCCGTGTTAGGCCGCATTCGAACGTAGGGACGTCCGTACTGCGAATCCCGGATCATTCCAGATGTACCACTGTTTACCAGCGTTCCAGCCGAATTGACAAACGAGTTGACACCGCTATTGTTAGGGTAGTTCCAGGTCGTGAACCAGGGGGTCAGGTTCTGTGCTGCACCACCACTGGCACCGGCCCCTACCTGGTAGTAGCCAAATTTAGGATCAAGTACATGATCGCTGACAAACATGGTTTCTTTCCCGTAGTCGTTGGCGGGCGCAAATGCATCGCCATAATCCGCCCACAAGTCCAGCCCATAAGTTGCTTTATTCGCAATGATATCCGAGCAGATAGTAGCGGCCTGCGTAAAGTCGGCCGCTGTGTTATTCAGCCAGCCACGGGTCAGATACGCTTTGGCCAGCAGCAACTGCGCGACGGGCTTCGTTGCGGCTTTACCCAAAAAAGGTGCCGTCGGCTGGTTGGGCAGATCAGCAGCCGCTTCGGTCAGGTCTTTAATAATCTGTTCGTACACCTGGGCCGCTGGCTGGCGGGCAGCTGCCTGCGAGGGAACCGTGATAAAGGCGGTACTCAGCGGCACGTCGCCCCAGGTCTGCACCAGATAAAAGTACCAGAACCCGCGCAGAAACTTAGCCTGAGCCAGATACTGCTTTCGGGTAGCTTCGGGCAAATCAATGGTCTGACCGTACTGGAGTACTCCGTTCAGGGTATTGATATCCTGAAAGGCCACGCCCCAGGCCGAGCCAAAGTTACTGCCATTGAGGCCGTTGTAGGTGTAAGCGGGTCCACCGCCCGAGCTGGCACCCTGCAGGAAATCATCGGTACCGGCCTGCATCTCCACGGTAAATCCTTCGGTACCCCACTGGCCCCGGATGTCGTTATATACTCCGGCAATACCACCCAGTACCCCGGCAGGACTATTGAAGTAAGAAGGGACAATTTGCGATTGTGGATTCTCTTCCAGTATTTTTTCGCACCCTGTGTTCAGTAAAGCCGTAAGGCCAATCAGAGCCCAAACGTTTATAGCTTTCATAGAAGTGTCTAAGATTAGAATTTAAGATTTACACCTAAGGTGAACTGCCGAATTGGCGGGTTATTCAGGTTTACCGCGATCTGACGCTCTGGGGCTGCCCGGTCTGCTCCCTGAGCGTTGAGCGTTGCCGAACCAGACGCATAGCTGTTTCCTTCAGGATCAATAGCCAGGTTATCACGTACCAAAGGCGAATACAGGATAAGCGGGTTAGTCGCGTTGAAGTAAAGCCGGGCCGAACTAGCACCAATCTTTTTGATCAACTGATTGCTGAATGTATAACCCAAATTGATACTTCTTACTTTCACGAACGACCCGTCATAATAGCCCAACGTTGAGCCAAACCATTGAACAGCACCACCCGCATCAGGAGCAGGGAAAGCGTTGGTTGGATTGGTTTCGGTCCAGTAGTCAGTTTTTACCTGATTTACCCGGCCCTGATTGAAGAACGCAAACCCGCCTGAACCAGTAGAGTTACCTGTCAGATAAGGCACAACCACTTTCATTCCCATTCGGGCGAAGGTCACGATAGACAAATCGAAGTTTTTGAACGTAAACCGGTTGGTCAGGCCCCCCTCCCACTTGGGCTGGAAATTGCCCAATATCTGCCGATCGGCCGGATCGATCTTATTATCGCCATTAATATCCTCAACTCTGATTTGACCTGGAAACTGCACAGGTGCGGTTTGTCTCTGTAGCGTACCATCTCCCTGGTCAGCTGTTTGCCAGATACCAATCTTTTTGTAGTCGTAAATGACCGAAAGGGGTTGTCCGACAAACCAGCCTGCTCCCACGTTGGAGAGTTCAGTCGGCGTAGTGAGCTGCGTGATCTTTTCGCGGTTGAAGAAGTAAACTAAGTCCGCACTCCAGTTGAAACCGTTACCTGGCTTTCTGAAAATATCAAACGTCAGCGACGTCTCCAGCCCCCGGCCTTCTGTCCGTCCCAGGTTTCTCAGCGTTGAGCCAGCACCATTGCTGGGTGGCAGCGGCACAGACAGCAAGATGTCCTTGGTTTTCTGGAGATACCAGTCCACCGTACCCGTAATGCGGTTATTCAGGAAACCGAAGTCAATGCCGATATCAACCTGCGAAGTTGACTGCCAGCCTAAATTCGTTGCTGGCAGGCTGGTAACGGTATAGGCCAACTGCTGACCGGCCGTACCCAGACCAAAGTTGTAGTAACCTGCCGACAGCGCACCCAGCGTTGAATACGCACCTACGTTCCGGTTGCCAGAAATACCCCATCCACCCCGCAATTTCAAGTTCGAAATTACTGGGATTGTCTTCATGAAGTCTTCTTCGACAATGTTCCAGCCCCCACCAATAGCCGGGTAGTTGAAGTACCGGTTTGCCGGTGACAACGTAGACGAACCGTCTCTACGCAGCGTCAACGTCAGCAGGTAACGATCATTATAGCTGTAGTTAACGCGTCCCATATATGACAGCAGTCCCGTTTCGGTAAAGGAGTTGCCAAAGTCCGAGTTGGCAACCGGTGTTCCGGAAGCCAGCGAGAAGTTAGACGTTTTGATGTAATCGGCTGGCACACCAGTTATTGTAAATCGGCTGCCCAGCGAATGGTTTTGCGTAACTTCGTACAGTCCCGTAAAGCCCAGCTTATGCTTCCCGAACGTTTTGTCGTAATACAGCAGGTGCTGGAGGTTAATATCCCAATACTCGGTATTGCTGATCTCGGCGTTTGACGATGATTGAACGGTGGCGTTGTTGAAGTAGGTCAGCGGACCATTGTAGCCGTTAAAGTTCGACTGGCTGAAGTTCAGACCAGCATTGAACCGATAGCGAAGACCTGGTAAAATGTTTACCTCAGCATATAAGCTATTGAAGGTACGTATCGACCGGGAACGGTTCAGGTATGAATCTTTCTTGGTAATAATGGTGAGCGGGCTCACACTAGCGGCATCGATTGAGCCTTCCAGAGGAAGCAAGTTCACACTACCGTCTGCATTATAAGGAGCGGCCAGTGGGGTTAACCGAACCAACCCACCTGGTATGCCACCACCGCCGGGCGCGTTTGTGTACGTAAGCGTGTTCAGCGTATTCAAGCCAATCTTGATATTCTTTCCTATTCGCTGATCAATAGTAGCCCGTATGGTGTACCGCTCGAACTTCTGGCTGGGGATAATACCGGTTTCGTTAAAATAGCCCAGACCTAATGAATACTGGGTATTCTCTACGCCCCCCTGCACCCCCAGTTGATGATTGGTATTGAAGCCTGGTTTGTAAATCAGGTCCTGCCAGTTTGTCGAAATACCAGCGGCCAGCGCTTCCTGTTCTTTGATTGTTAGCGGATAAGCCGTAGTTCCGGGTGCGGTACGGTTATATTTTGCAGCATCCTGTTTAAACTGTGCATACTCAGGACCATTCATGACGTTGTATTTGCCCATGATGTTGGTGATCCCATGGTAGCCATCATAAGTAAACACTGGCTTGCCAATTTTGCCTCGTTTAGTGGTCACCAGAATAACACCACCCGCACCCCGCGACCCATAGATAGCCGTAGCAGATGCATCTTTCAGGATTTCGAGATTGGCGATATCATCCGGGTTGATGTCGTTCAGCCCCCCGTAGGGAATACCATCTACCACCACCAGCGGCCCATCCAGCGCATCGCCTGTAGCTGGGTTTGAGCTGTTATTTAGCGTCCGGTTTCCCCGGATTCTTATCTGACCTTGCGAACCCGGCGTAGATCCATTACTGACGACCGTTACCCCAGCCGCACGACCTTTTAACTGATTGACGAAGTTAGGAGCAGGTACTTCTTTTAAAGTTGCTTCATTCACCGACACAACCGATCCCGTTACGTCTCGTTTACGTTGAACACCATACCCTACAACCACTACTTCATTGAGGGTTTTATCATCATTTGCTAACGTAACATTGACTGCCGATTGCGAACCGACGGTAACTTCCTGAGTAAGATAGCCAATGAACGAGAAAACAAGCACAGCGTTTCGGTCCGGTACGCTGATTCGATACGTACCATTCCCATCGGTCGTCGTTCCGCGCTGGGTCGACTTGATCTGAATGTTGACACCGGGCAATGCTTCGCCATTGTCAGCCGTGACCCGGCCAGTTACCTGAATATCCTGCACTTGCTCGGTGTTGACTTCGCCGGATGTTTTATCCTGCTGAATAGCAGCGGGGAGGCCCTCTCTTCTAATCACAATTTGCTGGCCGACTACCTCATAGCTTAGATTAAGTGGAGCCAGAATTTGCGTTAGCACCTGCGAAAGCTGTTCATTCTTAGCCTGATAATTTACTTTCCGTTTCGATTGAATAATCTCCCGGCTAAAGAGAAATTGAACGTTTGTCTGCTTTTCAATACGCCGGATCGTAACCTCCACATCCTCATTTTGGGCAGAGATCGTGATACGTCGATTTAGAAGCTCTTGTGCTTTACCGTCAAGGGCAAAGCCTACATGCGTTAAGGTAAGGGCAAGCAAAATTTGTAGGCTAGAAATTTTCATAATCCATACCCAATCCTTGCGATTGAAGAAACGATACTGCATACATTTATGCGTTTTGTTGTTTTGATTGAAATGACAAAAGACCAGTCCCAGCTCACTTTGATGAGCGAATGTGTGTATCTGACACATTTAGGATGTTTAAGCGATAGTGTTGGTAGCACTATCGCTTTTCTGTAGAAAGGATAGTTTTTATACCATAAGAGAAGCTGGTTTAAGGTTAATGGGATAATCAGCTACAGCCATGACTGTGGATGACGACATGGTTGTCAATGACCTCGAATGTAGATTCAATAGTTAGACAGATAAGCCGGATTTTCTCTAGAAAAGGCGCATCGTTTAGCTGACCGGTAAACGTGCAGTTTTTAAGCATATGCCGATCAAACTGAATCGGCATGTGATAGCTCGATTCTAGTTGGCTAAATATTTCAGGTACGGGAGAAAACTCAAATTTGAATGATCGATTGACAAGAGTTGATGAGTCTTCTTTCGACAGTCGGATAGGGCCTTTAATAACTTTGTCCGAGTGGGTTTTAAGACTTAACTGTTCGTTTTTTGTCAGCAAAATTGACTGGCCTGGTAGATCGACTGGAGTTACCGAAACTTTGCCTGCCTTTACCTTCACGTAACTGGCTGGTTCCCGGTCGAAAGCACGTACCTGAAAACTGGTTCCCAGCACTTTTGTCGTCAAATTGGTTGTGTAAACGACGAACGGTTTGGCTGGGTTTTTGGCCACTTCAAAAAAACCTTCTCCCCGTAAATACACCTCCCGAAGCTTGTTCGAACTCTGTTTGAGATACCGTAACTGGCTGCCTGCCGATAGCAGCACCGAGGAGTTATCCGGCAGCAGCACCACCAACGGCTGTCCCGTTACGTTCTTCACCAATTTCCAAATCACCTCGTTTTGCTGCGACTTGTTCGGTTTCGTTCGGTCTGTCAACGGGCTGAAATCGAATTTCCCAGCTTGCCATATCATAATGATGCTGACTACGGCGGCTGCAGCTGCCCAGCGTCCCCACTGCCATATTGGTTTTACGACCGTGAACGGTGAATTAAGCTGATTTAGAATTACTTCTTTCTTCTCGTTAAGCTCTTGGTTTGATACATCAACCCGCTTCCCCTGAAGCACCAATAGAGTAGCGACAGCCTGCTCGTACACGACCCGCTTTTCGGGGTATTGGTCTAACCAGTGTTGCCAAAATATCGCATCGTCTGGGCGTCTCTCCCGGACCCACCTCTGAAACATGGCGTCTTCTAAGAAGTCGTGGACGGTTGAGAAAGGCTCAGGCGGCAAATTCATTAGTACTTTTCTCTGATTTTTATTGATAGTATGAAGTTGCCGCCTACTTATACCCTACATCAGAAAATTATTTTTGAAAAAAAACAAAGCGCCATTAAGGCCGAGACCTGCCATCGACTGCGCATCTTGTTAAGGGCCTTCTGTAGAAAATTAGACACCGACTGACGATTGACGTTCATGACGTCGGCAATTTCCGGTATGGATAAATTTTCGTAGTAGCGCAGGTGCAAGGCTTCTCGCTCACGAGCGGGCAGCGCAGCCAACTGATCTTGGATCATTTTCGTCATACTACGTAACGATTCCTGATGGATCAGTAAGGTTTCGGAGTCAATATCCTCTACCACCGACGTATCCCAATCCAGTTCTTCATAGCTCAAGCGTTTTTGCTCACGCAGATGCTGAAGAATATGATGACGGATTGATTTTAGTAGATAATGCCTGACCGAATTGGTTTCATTGATCTGTAGACGGTTCTGCCAGAGTTGCAAGAATAATTCCTGTATACAGTCCTCAACGACAGACTCCCCAACCATGAATTTCAGTCCATAGTGCTTCAATACGCCATAGTAGCGTTCAACGAGCAATCCTAAGGCCTGTTTATCACCCGCGCGATACGCTTGCCAAAGGACGTGATCTAGGGGAATAAGTGCTGCTTTCAAACTATGAATAAATAGTTACAGTTTATTAATAGTGACGTAATGATGTCTATCTGACACAATTACGTAATGTAAAAAAGAATTTATATTATTGATCTGACAATCAGGTGTTTCCAGTATAATTAGCTTAAATCGTTTAAATGTGTACAGCGCTAGCATTTTGTATTTTCTGCATGGATAATAAATGCAATGGAAATACAATTTTACAAAGATATAATTATAAAATCTAGAGCGCGCCTGTTAAACATCAACTATGTTTTAACTTTTTATCGTTTATAATGTAAGACAACCTAGTTTAATCAGCTTATTCTTCTCGTTTATAAGTCTTTAGAAATTGCAATCAACACTAAAATCACTTCCATTAACAATGACCAGTTCGAATCTTTAGAACGGCAAGGATGATTTCCAGATAGCTGAAGATAGGAGAGCGCTTCGATCAAATCAGCGATAGCATTCAATTAACGACTGATACACGGTCGTGCTGGCACTTATACCATACTTTATCTAACCATGGACTTTGACGCAGACCTTCAGAATTTTAGTAGAGAGCAGCTCATCGATGAGATCAAACGATTGAGAGCCGGTATTCGTGAACATCGGGATAGTACAGGCCATGATTTATGCTGGCATCACCCTAAGCTGTGGTCACTGTTGCCCGAAAAGACGGACCCCAGCATAGCCGTACCTCCGTGGTCGGAGTTTATGCGCGGTTGCGTTCAATATCGCCAATCGCTCGAAGATCATAAGTCTACTCCCTGACTATGATGCAATCTCTTAAGTAAGCTGATTGGGAGTGATACTATGTATATTCCAGTCAGACCAGAATCTAGTCTACTGATGAGTATGGTAGCTTTTCGCTACTCTCTATTTTCGTGATAAGGGACCACCATAGCAATGGATGCCGCAAATGCGCCCAACACGTCAGGTGTGCAGTTGTAAGCGTTAGCCTCAGCCTATTCGAGCCGTATCCACATGGTTCCTGACATGGTTTCGCCAGGGTTCAGCACAACTAGCCCCTCTCCAGTGTTAAACGCGTTCACGTTAGCTGTATAGGGTTCAATGGCCAGGCTATCGTGGCGAGGGGGCGTGAAGCAGACTAGGTAGTTCAACTTGCCTTCGCCTACCTCCTGACCAACGATCAGCCGAACACCGGTTTTTGTCGCGGTTAGCATTGTTTCGGCAAAGGGTGAGCCGCTAGCTGGTACGCCGGTTGGTTCGATGGCAAAAGGCGTATCGAGCTTCACGTCCCGCAGACTAAACGTTTCTGCGTTTTCCAGAGGTTGCCGACCGCCGGGCATCATATCTTCATCGAGGTCAATCCGGGAGCGGGCAGGCAGCGAAAGAGTCGTTTCGCTGAGATCTTCTCCTGAAAAGGTAAAATAAGGGTGCCAGCCGAAGGCGGCCGGACAGCGCTTTGTTCCGGCGTTTCGGGCTGCGTAGCTGATACGTAACGCGCACATCCTGTCGGCCTCGGGGTTACTGCCGTAGTTTAATAAATCGGCCTGAATCAGTTCATACGTAATCGTAAGGGAGAATGGAAATGGATAGCCCGCAAGATCGCCTGCATAGTCATACCGCAAAACGAGTTGCGCGTGGGTAGACGTTACGTCCTGACTCTCGACGGTGAAGGGCTGGCCATGTACGAGCCCATGAATGGCATTATAACGCCTGGTTTCGTTGATTGGCAGCGTATAATCTGCACCTTCAAAATGATATACGCCATGACGGACACGGCTGGCGAAAGGATACAGAAACGCGCTGGCGTAACTTTCGTTGGCCAGTAGGGCCTGGGGTGACTCCGGTGCCTGAATCAGCGACATCAACTCGTTGCCTTTACGTAGTATGAGTCGGCGCAGGATAGCTCCATGTTCAGGGATAACACTGATATATTCGCCTGATTCTGTATGCTCAAGCACGTACTCGGTAAGCGGAGTTGCTTCGGTTGCTAACGGACCGAAGGGTTGGGTAGTGATCTGAAATGGCATCAGCAATCAACAAGTCAGTATGCAATATAGTAAGTTCGTGGGGTCGGTTATTGTTTATTCGGTTTATCAAAGAGCCTGGACTCAACACACTTTACCGGTCGGCAAGAGCACCTACATTTCGCCTTCGACCCCGAGGCCAAACAAGGCAAAGTCATACTTTACGGGGTCCAGCGGATCAAATTGACATAACGCTTCGGTAAGTTCCAGCGCGGCCTTCCAATCGGTTTGAGGGCGATGTAATAAGCCCAGTAAACGGGCCACGCGGTTCACGTGAACATCAATGGGCATGATGAGCTGACTCGGTTGCAGCTGGGTCCAGAGGCCGAAATCAACACCTCGATTGTCCTGCCTGACCATCCACCGCAGAAACATCAGCAGGCGTTTGCAGGATGAGTTCCGCGCTGGTGTTGCAATGTGCTTACGGGTACGGGCCGGGAAGAAGGGGTCACAGCAAAACCGATCGTGAAAAGCGATTAAGGATAACTCAACGGATGGAGCCGCCGTCGGGTCAGCGTTATTTTCAGCCGTTGGGTTTGGCATAAATGCATCTTCCAGCGACTCGTTGGCTTGATAGTACTGGCGAAAGAAGTGCAGGAAGTAAAGGGCGTCAGTGGCATTAAACGTCCGGTGTTTAAACGCCATAAACCGCTTTAGATCGCTTTCTTCATGATTACGCACGAAGTCGTACGGAGCCCCGTCCATGAGCGCAACGAGTTCGTTTGATTTCTTGAGAATAACCGGACGCTGCCCCCAGGCCAGCACCGCAGCCCAAAAACCCATGATCTCGATATCCTGCTTCCGGTTGAACTGATGCGGAATGCTGATCGGGTCGCGCTCAATGAAGAAAGGCCGATTATACTGATCGGCCTTGTGGTCAAGAAAATCCTTTAACGATTGATAATCCAGTGCTTCGTCTGCCACTCAATACCTGCTTATTTACTGTTCCCTCCGCTCACGACCCAGGCCATTGCTTTGGATACGCCCGAAAACAAAGCCAGAAAAGCCGACATCACAAAGGTAAACACGGCAATAAAAGGATATGCTAACGTAAACATAATGCTGAAGGTGACGTAGCCGGGTGAGGCTTTCATCTGCGCATCACGCTCCCGGTGGCGACGGGCAATTCGATCTTCTTTCGTTTCTTTTTCCATAACTCGGCTCGTTAACGAACAATGTAACTTACCTCAGCCCGAAAACGTCGGTCTTCCGGCGAAAGTTTCGCAAACGCCTGAGCCGACAGTTTAATTAGAATCTTGTCGTTCACACCGGTGTTGGGCAACCGACCAATTACCTTCACCCACATGCTCTGATTGTTGAATTCGTTACGTACCTGTACTAACGTTCCAATCGGAGCGGTACGGTGCAACGCCAGGTATTTTCCTGATTCATCGCCTTCGATCATTTCGGCAACACCGCTGTCTGAAATCCGCCGTCCGCGCGTAGGCATGGGTGCATCGTTACCGGGCCGGGGCGACTCAACTTCTACTTCGGGGGCCTTTTCGGCTGGCTTTTCCGCGGGTTTACTGGAGTTTGTCGGGGCCGGTTCGGTACGGCGCGTTTCGGCAACAGGCGTGGGCCGCTCGGGTTTCGACTCGGGCTGACTTTCGGTTCGACGGGTAGGGGTGGGCTTCGGTTCAGAAGGACGAACGGGTTCGGGCCGGGTAGGTTCGGGTCGAGTGGGTTCTGACCGAGTCGGTTCAGTACGATTCGGAGCCTCAGGCGTCCTGGCCGCTACCGTTGAACTTGGTGAAGAAGGCACGCGTGCCTGATACGCCTTTTCCGAAACAATAAGGGCCTGGCCAATCAACACGTTGTTGCTGGAAAGATTATTCCATTTGCGTACATCCGATTGCGAAACGCCATAGCGTACCGCCAAACTATAGAGCGTTTGGCCGGGCTCAACCACGTGAATACCCGATCCCGCGGGATCATCGGCTTTTTTAACATCCTTCTCCGGAGTCTTGTCGGCCTTCATAACGGCCGATTCATCCACGGGTGTCGGTTTGCCAGCGGCTTTAGCCTCACGCTTTTGTTCCTTTTCTTCTTTGCGAATGGCTTTGTCGATGGCTTTCGCTTCCTTACGGCTAAGGCTGCTCTCCGGAATCGGAATCCTGACAACCTGATCGTACCGTACAGCGTCGTTCATGTCCGGATTAGCCGCTTTGATCTCGGCCACCGATCGCCCATACCGGCGGGCTATAGCGTACAGGGTCTGCCCTTCGTCGACGCGGTGGATGATATACCGTTTGCCATCTTTCTTTTCCAGACCGACCGAATCGACAGGTATTGTTGGCACCGACGTAACAAAGCGAGCCTGCGACGCCTGACAATATCCTACACCTAATAGTAAAATTGTAGCCGAGAGAATATGAATTTTCTTCATGGAGCATTCATCAGTAAACGGCCTGCCCTGTGAACCTGTCCAGCAGATACGGTTAGAGGCCGGACGTAAATTTACGGTAAAATAGGGCTAATTTTAGTAAAGAACAGATTTTGATCTGTTTTCAGATTAGTTAACGAAGCCGCTGTTTCCCAGAATTTACCGAACGTAGTGAATACTGGCTCAGCCAGTCAGTGCTGACTTTTCTCTTGAACGTAACGTCACACAAACTCGAGTTAATCGGTCAACTCGCCTGTTTGGCGTTGTTAAAAAACCTTAATTCTGAACCGCGCGAACAGAAACCAGCGTTTGGTGTTAAACAAAGAACAGATTTTTCTTTCCCCGCCGGGTACCACTACCAATAAGGCCAGGAGCGGGTAAACCTTAATGAACGTATGCAAAACTATTCGATACTTTGGGCTGACGACGAAATTGATCTGCTGAAACCGCACATTTTATTCCTCAAGAATAAAGGCTACGACGTTACGTCGGTAAACAGCGGGGCCGATGCGCTCGATCAGGTCGAACAGGCGAATTACGATGTTGTGTTTCTGGACGAAATGATGCCGGGCATGACTGGCCTCGAAACGCTCTCGCAGATTAAACAACTGCGGCCGAATCTGCCGGTTGTAATGATCACTAAGAGCGAAGAGGAACACATCATGGAAGAAGCTATCGGCTCGAAAATCGCTGATTACCTGATTAAGCCGCTGAATCCCAACCAGATTTTGTTGTCGGTCAAGAAAATACTCGATAACAAACGGCTCGTAACCGAACGGACGAACATCGGCTATCAGCAGGACTTCCGGAACATCTCGATGCAGTATAACGACCGCATGAGTTTCGAAGAGTGGGCCGACGTCTACAAGAAGCTGATTTATTGGGAGCTTGAACTAGATGGGTCGCAGGATCGGAGCATGTCGGAAGTCATGAATATGCAGAAGAGCGAAGCAAATGCTACGTTCTGTAAGTTCGTGATGGACAACTACGAAGACTGGCTGAACGAGCCTAAGATGGAGAGCCCGATCATGTCGCATCAGTTGATGCGCAAAAAGGTGTTCCCCTTACTGGATCAGGGTACCAGTAATCCATCCCCCTTGTTTTTCATTCTGATCGATAACCTCCGCTACGACCAATGGAAGGCCATTGAGCCGCTTCTGGGCGAGTACTTTACGGTAGAAGAGGAATCGTCGTACTACTCAATATTGCCGACGACAACCGGCTTTGCCCGGAACGCCATATTCTCGGGGATGATGCCGAGCGAAATGGAACGTAAGCATCCTGATTTATGGGTGAACGACGACAACGAAGACGAGGGCCTGAACAACCACGAAGATGAGTTCCTGCGTCGGCAGCTTGAGCAGAGTCGGCTGAACATCAAGATGTCGTACCACAAAATCCTGAACGTAAATCAGGGTAAATCGTTGGTCGACAACTTCAATAACCTGCTTCAGAATCAGCTAAACGTTGTTGTATACAACTTCGTGGACATGCTTTCGCATGCGAGAACCGACATGGCCATGATTAAAGAGCTGGCTCCTGACGAATCGGCGTATCGTTCGATCACCCGGTCGTGGTTCCAACACTCGCCTTTGCTGGAGTTTGTGCAGAAGATTGCCGCTAAAGGAGGTCGCTTGATCGTTACTACCGACCACGGAATGATTCGCGTGCAGAAACCGGCTAAAATTGTGGGTTACCGCGAAACGAACACGAACTTGCGGTACAAACAAGGTAAGAATCTGGGATTCGAAGAAAACCACGTATTTGTGGGCCGCAAACCCGAGCTGCTTTTCTTACCGAAGCCCCACGTATCGACAGCATACGTATTTACGCTGGAAGATTACTTCTTCGCCTACCCAAACAATTACAACTACTACGTGAATCACTACCGGAACACGTTCCAGCACGGTGGTGTCTCGCTGGAGGAGATGATTATTCCGTTTGCGTATCTGCGCGCGAAGTAACTGAGTCTATAAAAAAGTGGTGGACGAATAAACGAAGAAGCATAAGCCTCTTTCGTTTATTCGTCCACCACTTTTAGTGTCTTATCTAACCGTTTAACTCAACGACCTGACCATCCTGACAACGCAGGACTCGAGCGGGGTATTTATTGAGTAAATCGTAGTTGTGCGTAGCCATCAGCACGGCTGTGCCCGCGTTGTTAATCGCCTGAAACACCTTCATAATCTGGTCCGACACGGCCGGATCTAAGTTTCCGGTTGGCTCATCGGCAATCAAAATTAGGGGTTCGTTCAGCATGGCCCTGGCGACAACGACCCGTTGCTGCTCACCACCCGAAAGCTGATGGGGCATTTTTTTCTGGGCGGTACCCAAACCGACCTGCATCAGAACGTCGGCAATCCGATTGTTCATCAACGCCTTATCCTTCCAGCCGGTTGCTTTCAATACGAACTTAAGGTTGTCTTCAACCGAACGGTCAAAAAACAGCTGAAAGTCTTGAAAGACAATGCCTATTTTTCGGCGCAACTGGGGTACGTCGCGCGGCTTCAGCGAATCGAGCGAAAAGCCCGCAACCCGCCCTTTACCGTTCTGAAGCCACAAGTCGGCGTACAAGGTTTTTAATAACGACGACTTACCACTGCCGGTACGCCCGATCAGATACACAAAATCGCCCTTATCTATTTCAAACGATACGTCACCTAACACCAATTTCTGGTCCTGGTAAATATCGGCATGATCGAGGGTAAGAACGGGCTCGGAGGAAAACATAGGAAAGACGATTTACGATTTACCGTTTACAGCGCTGCTCAGGGGCAATCGTCTTCTTGTAAACGGTAAATCGTAATTCAACATTATTTCACGGGCAGATTTGCCTTCTCGTGGTCAGCCAGGAATTTAGCCAGGCCACTGTCTGTCAGCGGGTGATTCAGCAGCGCTTTGATTACGCTAAGCGGAGCCGTCATCACGTCAGCACCGATTTCGGCGCACTGGATGATGTGCATTGGGTGACGTACCGAAGCGGCCAGCACTTCGGTCGTAATGCCGTAGTTGGTGAAAATGGTAACGATCTGCTCGATCAAAGCCATACCGTCGGTTGAAATATCGTCCAGACGGCCAACAAATGGCGATACGAACGAAGCACCGGCTTTAGCGGCTACCAGCGCCTGACCCGCCGAGAAAATCAGCGTACAGTTCGTCCGGATGCCTTTTTCCGAGAAATATTTGATCGCCTTCACGCCATCGGCGGTCATTGGGATTTTTACGACGATGTTCTCATCGAGTTCGGCCAGTTCGTCGCCCTCTTTGATCATCTCGTCATATTTAACCGAAATAACTTCGGCGCTGACATCACCTTCTACAATCTCGCAGATTTGTTTGTAATGGCGCATTACGTTGTCTTTGCCCGTAATGCCTTCTTTGGCCATCAGCGATGGGTTTGTAGTTACACCATCAAGAATCCCCATATCCTGGGCTTCGCGAATGTCAGCCAAATTGGCTGTGTCGATAAAAAATTTCATAGTTTAAATTAGAGTTAATCAGTTGGTTCGTGGTTAAGTCGGGCCGCATCGGGAACGTCAGCTTATACCAACAGATGCGCAAACTTACTCACTAACCGAGTGGCTAACAACCTGCGTTCCGTTCTGAATTTTGCAGACGTGAATGTACGTATCTTTACCGGTTCTGGCCTTATATTCTTTTGTGATCAGATCTGTGAAGTGAGCGAGTGCGTCTTCGCGAATCAGATTGATGGTGCAGCCGCCAAAGCCACCCCCCATCATGCGTGCGCCCAGCACTCCCGGTTGCTGCCGGGCAATGTCGACAAGAATATCCAGTTCGGGGCAACTCACCTCATACCAGTGGCTCAAGCCCTCGTGTGACCCGTACATCAGTTGACCGAAAGCCGCTACGTCCCCTGATTCAAGGGCCACAACGCCGTCGAGCAGCCGTTGGTTTTCCTGTACTACGTAGGCACACCGGCGATAAATAAGGGGTTGTGTGTCGCGCAGATGCCTATCGAGCATCGTCATCGTTACGTCGCGCAGACTCTTAATATCTGGATAAAAAGCCTGTAGGGCGCGAACGCCAGCTTCGCACTCTGCCCGGCGGGTATTATACTCCGACGTAACGAGGGCGTGTTTTACGTTGGAATCGCAGAGCACAATGCTAATGCCTTCCATTTCCAGCGGAGCGTAGGCGTAGTCGAGCGACCGGCAGTCGAGTTTAATGACGTGATCGGCCTTCCCCATCATACTGGCGAACATATCCATAATGCCTACTTTGGCACCGACGAATTCGTTCTCAGCGCGCTGCGACATCCTGATCATGTCAATCCGTGAAACCCCCAGCGAGAAGAGTTCATTCAGGGCAAAACCAACGGCATTCTCCAGGGCCGCCGAAGACGACAAACCCGCGCCCATTGGAATGGTGCCCGCAAACACACAGTTGAAGCCCTTGAGTTGGTGACCCGCCTGGCTAAACTGTGCAATAACGCCCAACAGATAATCGACCCACGTCTGGGTAGGAGTGAGCGACGACAAAGAACCCTGGTAGGTCTCGTTTAGGTCGTGCGCTACAAAATGAAGTTCCTCGTCCTGGCGCGGACTTACGGCCAAATAAATGGCTTTATCGATGGCCGCCGGTAAAACGAAGCCTTCGTTGTAGTCAGTATGTTCACCAATGAGATTAACGCGGCCGGGGGAGCAGATCAACAGCGGCTTGGCACCGAACGTGGCTTGAAATGACGCGTTGAGTTGGTTGAGCAGGTCCATGGTGATTTTAAAGAATAGAGCGACCTGATCCGCTTAACGTATACAAACCGCTAAACAAGCAACGGCCCAGCGGACATGGGCGGAAACAAAAAATGGCAAACCAATGTCTCACCGCTACGACCACCTACCCTTGCTTCGGTCAAGACCTGGGGGATTCAGCAGGAGCTGGTAGCACCGATTTGCCGATGCAAAGTTAAGCATTTGTTAGTCAAACGACCAAATTTCCCTCCTACCTTTGCCTTTAAAATAAGAGAACATGAAGCGTTTATTGCCGAGTATCGTTAGTATAGTATTCATTCTCAGCGCTTGTAATTCCTCAGAGGAATACGTTGAACAGGGTAGAAATTATTTGAAAGAAGGAAAATTTCGCGAAGCGATTACGTCATTGAACCAGGCGATCGAGGCCGATGACGACAACGCCGAAGCGTTTAACTCCCGTGGGGTGGCTTATTTTGAGTTGAAAGAGTACGCCAACGCGACTATGGACTATGAGCAGGCGATCAAATTGAAACCAGATTATTACCGGCCGTACTACAACCGGGCGCTCCTGAAGGTCGCTCAGAATGATCAGGCCGGAGCCTTGAAAGACTACTCAGATGCCATTCGGTTCGCTCCTGATACCAGCAAAAGCATCAGTGCTGATCTGTACGTGAACCGGGGGCAGTTGTTTGCGGCACAGGGCCAGATTCAGCCCGCTTTAACGGATTTTTCCCAGGCTATTTCGTTAAATTCAACGAACGTACTGGCTCTGTATAACCGCGGAAACCTCAGGTTCCAGCAGAAAGATCTGCCGGGGGCAACGGCCGATTTTCAGCAGGCGGTTCAGGCCGATCCGAAGTTTGGAAAAGCGTTCTATGGGTTAGGCATCGCCCAGATCTTGCAGGAACAGCGGGAAGCAGGTTGCCTGAGCTTAAAACAGGCGCAGAACCTGGGTTATTCCGATGCCGCTGCAGCCCTTACTGCTTACTGTGATTAAAACCCTGTTTGTTTTGTTATTCATTAAACTTGAATGAACGTGCAAAAAACTCTGAGCATCATTTTTGGCCTGCTGTTCCTTTTGTTTGCTGCTTTTCAATACAATGACCCCGATCCCGAAGTATGGGTGCCGATTTATGGATTCGCGGCCGTGGCCTGTTTCATGGCGTATGCCGGTGTCGGGCGTTGGTGGTTCTTTGCCGCTATGACGGTGGTTTATCTGATCGCGGCTTATTACCAATGGCCTCCTCGGTTTGAAGGCTTCTTGTTCGATGAACTGGGTATGCGAAGCGTAAATATTGAAATGGCTCGGGAGGCTGGGGGACTCGGTATCTGCGCGGCTATCATGCTGATGTTCGCCATCCTTACCCGTCAACCCGTCCGCCGATGAAACTGGTCGAATGCCCCCGTGATGCCATGCAGGGTTTGCACCAGTTTGTGCCGACCGCTCTTAAAATCAACTACCTGAACAGCCTGTTGCGGGTTGGCTTCGATACCCTGGACTTCGGCAGCTTTGTGTCGCCGAAAGCGGTTCCGCAAATGCAGGATACAGCTGACGTACTAGCCAATCTGGATTTGTCGGCCACTACAACCAAACTGCTGGCTATTGTTGCGAACCTGCGTGGGGCTGAGCAGGCCGTCGGCTATTCGGCGGTTCAATACGTCGGGTTTCCGTTGTCGGTTTCCGAAACGTTTCAGCAGCGGAACACCAACAAGTCTATCGCCAAGGCCTTGGACGAGGTGAAGGAAATTCAGAACCGGTGCGTTGGGGCGGGTAAAGAGCTTGTGGTGTACCTTTCGATGGGATTTGGCAATCCGTACGGTGATCTCTACAGCCCCGAACTGGTTGGAGCGTTCACTGAACAGTTGGTGCAGCTCGGAGTGAGGACGATTGCCCCATCGGACACGGTCGGCTCATCGACTCCGGAGGCCATCGAAGAACTGTTTCGGAAGTTGATTCAGACGTTTCCGCAGGTTGAATTTGGTGCACACCTGCACGCTAAACCCGGCGAAGCTGCCGATAAAGTCAGAGCTGCTGTCCGGGCGGGTGTGCAACGTATTGACGGAGCCCTCCGGGGGTTCGGCGGGTGCCCGATGGCCGCCGATGATCTTACCGGAAATCTGCCGACTGAAGAAATTATCCAGACATTGACCACCGAAGGTATTATCGTACCCATCAATGCCGATGCCTTTCAGCAGTCACTGGCTTTGTCAACGGGGGTGTTTTATTGATTCGCCTGCTTACATGAACATCGTCTGTATTTCTTCTTTCACGGCTTTCAAAGCCCCGGTAGTGGGTTGCTTTTCGCGCTGAATGATCCGTTCGAAAATGCGCTTCGACAGATCCAGTGCCGGAGCTTCGGGGCTCGTGTCGCCAGAGGCCTGATTGATGAGCGTAATGACCTCGTTCATGGCTCCCTGAATCTGATCCCATACCGCCTGACTCATGTATACCTGCTGCGATAGGTTGTGGTTGTACTCGTCCCGGATTTCCTGAAGGAGCCGCTGCTGGAACTCAAGCACCGTGGTGGAACTGCCGCCCAGCCGAAGCAGCAAATTGTTGGGGCTGATCCGTTCCAGAAATAACACCATCCGCTCATAAGCCTGCAAACGAATCGGTACCACGGTCTCGGTATACCGTGTTTTGACTTCATACTGATGCCGATCGGCCTCTCGTTCCAGCAATAACTTGACCGTTAAATACATTCCGTACAAAACCAGGCCAGCCGGGACAATTAACTTGAGAAAATCACTTAAAAGCTCCATGTAAAGAACAACGTTGTTTAAGCAAAAAAAGGTAACTTTGAAAAAGGCTATTAGTAAATTGTAGTATGTTTTCGATATGGGTTACTTGGTAAACTATGCGAAAACATAAGTAAACATAACGTAATGACGCTTGATAACCCCGTTCGTGTACGACCCGATGCGCGACAACAGATTCTGGACACGTTACAGGCTAACCGAATTCCCGCAGAATACGGCCTGAGGGTCGGTATTCGGGGTGGCGGCTGCGGATCATCCTGGCTCCTGGGGTTCGATCTGCCAAGTCCTGCCGACGAAGTATATAACGTAGAAGGCGTGCGTGTCATTATTGATCGGAAGCATTTGCTGTATGTGCTGGGTGCTGAGATTGGCTACGAAACCGGTGGCTATACCGTTGAGAAAGATACCGCTGCTCATTGAAAACCAGAGTTACTAAAACGTTACGTTTTAGTAACTCACCCGAAATGCCTCTTTAACGACTCGCCGGTCAAGATCGTCAAAACTGGCATGATTTTAGGTCTATTACTGACCAAGAAACTCCCTCCGGTATTGTGAAGCGTATCGAAGAACATATTTTTTTGTTGCTGGCTGTTCTGGCCGTTAGTCTGTCAGTGCTGTGTTTTCTGTTCCTGGAGCAGAACGCGCCGGGGGCCACCGACGAACAATATTTAAGCGCTGTTCAGCAGCGCGTAAAAGAAGAAACGCTGGTAAGCGCCAACGAACTCAGTATTGTTGTTTCAATGCTTAGGGAAAAGCGGAATCCGGATTTCTCCGATCTTGATACGACAACCCGGTATCCGTATTTCGTGTTTAAAAACGGGAAATTGGTGTTCTGGTCAGATCATCGCTTTATTCCCGATTATGCCCGAATTGCCTCTATAAAAAGTCCTAGATTAATTGACTTCGAGCAAGGTCGGTACATCGTTAGCCATGAGCCTGTGCGGGCCGGTACCGATCGTCTGGATGTCTTTTCGTTGATTAACATTTACCGGACGTATCATAGTACGAATGCGTATCTGCAATCGGGTTACAATCCGGAACTGTTTGCGCTTGACCCACAGCTGATTACCGATGAGCGGAAGAGTACGTTATACGCCATCTACGACCATGCTTCCGATTTTTTGTTCTCAGTAATTCCTCCAAAGGTCGATGCCTATCGTAATCACTCGACCCCGGTTAATACGGTCATTCTGGCGTCACTAGGTGTGATTTTTCTGGGCCTGTACGTCTTGCGGCTCATGAGAAGGCTGAAACAGCAGCGCCGGTATGAGGTCGGGTTCGTCTGGCTGGCGGGGTACCTGATTCTGCTACGGGTTGTCATGCTCTACTTTGGCGTTCCATTCCTGTTCGTCGAGACGGACCTGTTCAACCCGAAATTTTATGCCTCTTCTTTACTAGTACCTTCGCTAGGTGATTTGCTCCTGAACGCGCTGGTTGTTGCCATACTGGCTTTTTATTGGGTCAACCACTATTACCGGTCCAGGAGTTATGGCTTGCTGGTTCACCTGCCCGAAGGAGCTAAGGCCGTTATTTCGGTGGCCTGCGTTGTGCTGAGCTACGGCATATTTGCGATATGCTTCGCCGAGTTAAACAATATCTATGAGAAGTCGCAGTTTACGCTCGACATCACGCTCAACATTCGGTTTTCGTTTCTAAAGGTGGTGTGTCTGCTGGTTTTCATCACCATATCCTTTATTTACTTTCTACTGACGCATCTGCTGGCTATCCTGTTCCTGCGGTACAATCGACTGAACAACGTAGCGCGTGGCGTTTTGCTCTTCCTGGGAGGGACTGGCATTGCCGCTGGCTTATTGATTGTCTTCGGCGTTACGTTAGAGTGGGTTTTTCTGCTGAACGGCGTGTATTTCCTGCTGATTTACCTTAGTCAGCTGCCAAAAACGCTCTATACATTCCGGTATAAAACTTCGATTTACCTGTTTCTGGCCGCGTTTATCTGTGCGGTTACTACGTCCAACGTAGTGTATAACCAGGAGATCAAAAAACAACTGGCTCACCAGCGGGATTTTGCTGCTGAACTGCTAGCTGAAAACGATAAGTTCGGCGAATTTCTGTTGAGTAAAGCCCGGGAGTCTCTATCCAGGGATGGCGATATTGCCCGGGCGCTGCGGACCGATACCCTACTCGTCAGGGAACGTATTCAACAACGGGTTAAAAGCGTGCACCTGGACAAATACTTCGACAAGTACGATGTAGAAGTGTTCTCGTTTCGTTCCAATGGCTATCCGCTTGATATCAGTCCGAACGCTTCTGCGTTTGCATCGTTCGCAAAACGGTACCGGAAGCCGATTTACAAGACAGAATACCCAGGCGTTTATTTTGTGAATGAGGTTGGTAATCAGTTTATCAAGCAATACGTTTGTTTCGTTGCCATTCCGCGGTCGGCTTCGTTGTCGCCTACCTACCGGTTAAACGTGCCCGCATCCGATACTATCGGGTACGTTGTTCTCGATTTACGTCAGCGTGGCGAGTGGCCAAAAAGTGTGTATCCTGAGCTGTTGTTAGATACAAAATTTATCCAGACAGCCGATGCGCAGGAGTACAGCTACGCCATTTTTGCCCGCCAGCCTGCGTCCCAACCGGCGGGACATTCTCAGTATACCATGACGTACAATAATCCGGGTAGTTACAACTACGACCGGAAGTTCCCGATGCGCCTGCTGACAAATCCGGTATTGTTCACAGATGGAATTTCGGTGAATAAATACCTGCACGTTGCGCAGCGGGGCCAGAACGGACGTATCGTTGTCGTGTCGTCGCCGGGTTATCCCCTGCAAAACGTCTTTTCTAACTTCTCGTTCCTGTACCTGCTTCTGGTGCTCACCGTCATCGTCGTTATTGTGGCCTACGCGGTCAACTACGGCTTTTCGGAGTTTAAAGTCAATTACTCAACCCGGATCCAGATTCTGCTGAACGTAGCGTTTTTCCTGCCGCTGCTCTTCGTCATTGTGATTGTGCTGAGCGTTATCAGTTCCAATTATATTACTAATCAGGAAAACACCTACATCACGAATACCCGAAATATAGCGGTTAATTTTCTGACGTACCTCGACGAACACATGCTGGCCAAGAAACGGAGTAAGGCGTCGATGGAAGAAGAGCTGAGCAAAATTGCCCGCGACGCGAATATTGACATAAACCTGTTTGACACCCAGGGACGGTTGTACACGTCGACGCGGCCACTGATCTATGAAAGTGGGTATCTCTCCAAGCGAATCAATCCCGAGGCTTACATCCATATTATTGAAGGAAAAGAAAACCAGTATCTGGCTAATGAATCGCTCGGCGAAAAAAAGTATCGTACGGCTTATGCGGGCATTAAATCGTACGATGGGCGCCTGCTGGGTGTATTGAGTGTACCTTATTTTTACGCAGGTCCTGAACTCGACCGGCAAATCATTGAAGTTATTGCGTCAGCTCTAAGCATTTTCACCGCGCTGTTTCTGTTCTTCCTGGTGCTGTCGTACTTCGCGTCGCACGTATTGACAAAGCCGTTGCGGCTGCTTACTCAGAAAATTCGGAAAACGAATCTCGAACGACCCAACGATCCGCTGCCCTGGCAATCCGACGATGAAATTGGCCTGTTGATCCGGGAGTATAACCGAATGCTGGTTAAGCTCGAAGAAAGTAAACAAGCCCTCGCGCAAAATGAAAAGCAGTCGGCCTGGCGCGAGATGGCCCGACAGGTTGCCCATGAAATCAAGAATCCGCTGACGCCGATGAAGCTGACCCTGCAACATCTGCAACGCACATTCCCGAACACCAACGGCGGATCGGTCAGCACCAACGACTCGGCTACGCGTCGGGTTATTCAGCGCACCTTTGATTCGCTGTTGGATCAGATTGATAACCTGAGCGACATTGCCACTTCGTTTTCGGACTTCGCAAAAATGCCGATGCCGAAAAAAGAGGTGTTCGAAGTTACGTCCGTATTGAACAAAGCCGCTGACCTCTACGCGGATGATAATCGGATTACGCTCCGACGCCAGATTACGGCCGGACCTGTGATGGCCGAAGGCGATCGGCAGCTTATTGGTCGCATTCTAACCAACTTGCTCATCAACGGAATTCAGTCGGTGCCGTCCGACCGCAAGCCAACGATTGATTTGCGACTCTATACAAACGGCGAAGAGGTACAGATTGAGGTGCACGACAACGGCGCGGGTATTCCCGAGGCCATACGTACCAAAGTATTTTTACCAAACTTCAGTACCAAACGGGGTGGTTCCGGACTTGGTCTGGCCATTGCAAAACGTGGGGTTGAACACGCAGGCGGCACAATCTGGTTCGAGACAACTGAAGGCGTTGGTACGTCGTTTTTCTTCTCCCTGCCGTTGGCCAACGTAGCTGAACCAGCGACCCTGAGCCCGGTGCGGCAATAATAGCAGGACAACTCTAAAAAAGTCAGCCGGTCTGGATTCCAGACCGGCTGAAGCTAATACTCTCAAACATCACTTAAAATTGTTTCCGGGAAGCCTGGTCCTACTGACTTCGCAATGAATGACTGACCATGTCGTCGTCAATCGTTACGTGCTTCCAGTTCTCGCCCGACCGAATGCGGTTTAATTGGGTATGCGTAATGCCGAATTGCTTGGCGATCATCTTCAACCGGTTTTTGTCATTACGTAACAGCTTCTTGATAATCTTTACCTTGCTCTCGGTTAGCTTATAATTGCGGGTTTGGCGCGGAATCTGACGATTCTTGAGGCTCGGATTATTCCGATTGTGCTCAATCATATCCTCCTTTGTCACCCAGCGTAAATTCTGGTAATAGTTGTTCTGCTTATCGTGGTCGAGGTGAATCACGAACGTTTGCTCATCCTGATCGCGACCAACAAAGTGCTCGGCCACTAACTTATGAACGTACCGGTTGAGCGTTTTGCCTTCGGTACGGATGTTTAACGAACGATAGCCCTGGATGACCGAGCCTTTGATCAGCGTGCTCTTCGGGGTGTCGCTGCTCGGGCCACGCCGACGAGTCGATGTAACGGACTGGAAGCTACGCAGTCGTCCGTAATTCGAAACTTCATAATGGGGTGGGTTCTCGATGCCGTCGAACACGATAGGCACCCACTTTTCATTCCAAAAGCTCTGGTTTTTTTTATCCTCCATGGTCGGGCGTTCGTAAAACGATCTAAATAGGCGAAGAAACGAATCTCATTTTGTTTAACAATACATTAACAAAGTTATAACAAAATGGTTGAATAATTGCATCATAAAATTTCTGATAATCAATCAGGTAATTAGATTTGGCAACGTATATACCCCTGTTTAACGAGTGAGGGTAGTTTTAAAGGTGAAAAATAATTCACGAAGGTTAAACAAACATATAGACACGGCTTCATTTTGAAACCGCTTGGCGCTCCGGTACGTTATCGAAACAAGAATAGCTCAATTATTCCGATAGAAACTGATGGACACGCAAGCAAAGAAGACACTGATAGTTGGAGCCACTGAGAACCCAGGTCGCTACGCGAACCGGGCTGCTCATAGTCTGCTTCGATATGGTCATAACATTGAGTTGTTAGGCTTACGAAAAGGTGAGATTAGCGGGCATCCGATTCAAACCGGCTTCCCCGCCCTCGACGGTGTTGATACGGTGACTATGTATGTGGGAGCACGTAATCAGCCACCACTTTACGAATACATAAAGCAGTTAAAACCTCGGCGCGTCATATTCAACCCCGGCGCTGAGAACCCTGAGTTTGAGAAGGAACTGAAAGCGCAGGGTATCGAACCCATTGATGCTTGTACGCTGGTCATGCTTTCTGTAGGGACGTACTAAACCAACAAAGGCGGAATAGATCGATCTATTCCGCCTTTGTTGGTTTTACTGGATGCGATTACCATTTGATCAGCGCCGACGCCCAGGTAAATCCGCTGCCGAAGGCCGCCAGACAAACCAGATCACCGGGTTTGATTCGGCCCTGGTCATAAGCCTCCGTTAAAGCAATTGGAATTGAAGCCGCCGTAGTGTTTCCGTATTTCTGGATATTGTTAAACACTTTTTCGTCGGGCAGTTTCATCTGTTGCTGCACGTAGCTCGAAATACGGATATTCGCCTGGTGAGGAACCAACAACGCCAGATCGTCGGCCTGGAAGCCGTTAGCTGCCAGGCTTTCGTTGATAACCTCCATGAAGCGGACCACGGCGTGTTTAAATACAGCATTGCCGTTCATTACGACGTCGAAACCGCCTTCGTCGACCATCTGCTTCGTAGCCGCCCGATCGGGCCGGCTGCTGCCCGGCTCTTTCACGTACAGATCTTCGGCATATCGTCCATCGGCGTGTAAATGCGTCGACAGCACCCGGTGTTCTGGGTCAGTAGTCGCTTCCACGACGGCTGCGCCCGCTCCATCGCCAAAAATAACCGCGACGCCCCGGCCAGCCGTACTCTTGTTAATCCAGGTCGACTGGATTTCGGCACCGACAACCAGTATGCGTTTATACATACCGGTTTTGATGAACTGATCGGCGATGGAAAGCGCATACACAAAGCCCGAACATTGATTCCGAATGTCGATGACACCGATGCCTTCCAACCCCAGTTCGCGCTGCATCAGGAATGCCGATCCCGGAAAGAAATAATCCGGGGTTATGGTGGCATACACGATCAAATCGATGTCAGCGGGGGCCAGATTGGCTCGTTCAATGGCCATGCGCGAGGCTGCGGTGGCCATGCTGGCGTTTGTTTCTTTCCCATACGTAAAGAAACGCCGTTGCTGAATACCCGTCCGTTCCTGAATCCAGGAGTCGGAGGTATCCATATATTGTTTCAGGTCATCGTTGGTGACGACATTGTCAGGTACATAATACCCTAAGCCCGTAATTTTTGAGTAAACCGTATTCATTCGTTGATGGAAAACAGTCGGCAAAAATAGTCTTTTATCAGGAGGGCATTCTCCTGTGTATACCGGCTGTCCAAAGGGAAACCGAATTTAGCCTATTTCGGTGCTAGGCTGCATGAAGTTCAAACGAATAATTCTCCATAATCAGATTGGCTAGTAGCTGACGACAGGCAGAGTCAACGGTTTCCCGCGCTTTCTCTTCTGTTTCAGCGTCGACTTCTAGCCGGACGTGTTTTCCGATACGTACATTATCAATCGAATCCATCTGGAGATTATGTAAACCCAGTTTAACGGCTTTTCCCTGCGGGTCCAGGATCTCCGGGCGGGTCATGATGTTAATTTCAGCGATGTATTTCATTTGTAAAGAGTGAATGAGCGAAAGAGTGAATGAGTGAAAGGATATAGGCTTACCCGTACTTTGTTAACCACCGGGTCGCTCTTTCACTCATTCACTCTTTCGCTCATTAAAAATTAGTGAAACAAGGATATAAAGCAGAATAATCAGGGGAATGGCTGCAAACTGCAAAAATACAAGCAGAAGGACAGATGCAAGTAAAAAGCTAAACTTAATCCGGTTCTCCGCCCAGCCAAAGGATTTGAATTTCAGGGCAAAAAGTGGTACGTCCGAAACGAGCATAAAGGAGAACGCGATCATCATGCCCAGGGCGATGTCGTTTTGCCAGATGGCATCAAATTGAGGCTGGTAGCGCCCCATCAGCGGAAAAGCCCCGATCAGCATGGCGTTCGCCGGAACAGGAAGGCCAATGAATGATTCCGACTGGCGCGTATCAATGTTGAAATTAGCCAGCCGCAGCGCCGAGAGCACGGCAATCAGGAAGGCCAAGTAAGACAAAGAGCCCAACTCCTGAAACCAGCATAGCTGGAAGACGATCGTTGCCGGAAGAACCCCGAACGTAACCACATCGGCAAGGGAGTCCAACTCCTTGCCAAAAGGCCCCGATGCGTTAACCAATCGGGCGACAAAACCATCGCCAAAATCGAGGATGGCGGCTATTCCAATTAACCAGGCAGCCCACTCCAAGTGACCGCGTAAGGCCATAACCAGCCCGATGCAGCCGCATAGCAGATTGCCGCAGGTCATGGCGTTGGGTAGGTGTTTAAGTAGTGCTTTCATGCCCGTACAAATGGATTAGTGCGCTTTTCCTGCCCAATTGTCGTGGGGTCCATGTGACCCGGGTAAACAACGTAATCGTCGGGTAAGGTAAAAAACTGCGTTCGGATACTGTTGAGCAGATCGGCGTGGTTGCAATACGGAAAGTCCGTTCGCCCGACGCTGCCCCGAAACAAAACATCGCCCCCGACAACGTACCGATCGGCGTGATTGATAAACGCTACGTGGCCCGGTGCATGGCCCGGTGTAAAGACAATGTCCAGAACGGTATTGCCCACGTGAATCTGTTCGCCTTCTTTCAGAAACCCGTCGATGGTAGAGGGTTCGTAGGCACGCAGTCCATACAGCGCACAACGGGCAGGTACGTCGTTATAGATGACCATATCCAGCTCATGCAGGTACGCCTTAACCCCATATTTACGCTTTACATACGCACAGCCAAATACATGATCGAGGTGAGCATGAGTGAGCAAGATTGATTTGATCGTTAAGTTACGCTCGTCGATGAAGCGGCTAAGTGCTTCTTTCTCCGCTTGTTCGTAGCAACCGGGGTCGATCACGACGGCCTCACCGGTTGCGTCATCGGCAATCACGTACGTATTTTCCTGGAAAGGCGAAAACTCAAGAGCCTGAATCATAAGCGAACGCGGATGAAGCCGCGTTTGAGAAGAATAGGAGCGGGGTTTGGCCGCGTTACGTTACAAAAGTAGGAACACCGTCGGTTTTTTGCGCAAATCGGGTGTCTGGGATTTCCATTCCCGAATCGTCAGCGTGCGCACGAACGCATCTGGAGCCGTTACGTTACAGGCTACGCACAGGCGGGTGTTGGGCTGGCAGTTCGCGACTACATCCGCGAATAAGGCATCGTTTCGGTACGGCGTCTCCATGAAAATCTGTGTTTGCTGCCGTTGCTGCGCTTCCTTTTCGAGGTGACGTATCGACCGGGCCCGGTCCTGGCGGTCGATGGGTAAATAGCCGTGGAAGATAAACGACTGACCGCTCATGCCGGAGGCCATCAGCGCCAACAGGATTGAGGAGGGACCAACCAGCGGCTCTACACGCCACCCCAGCGTATGAGCCATACTAACAACAACCGCACCTGGGTCGGCTACGCCCGGACAGCCTGCTTCGGAAAGCACCCCGGCGTTCCGTTTGCGCTCCATCAGTTCCTGAATCTGTTGGCGTGTATCGGCAGGGGGGGTGTCTTTATTGAGTTCGTGAAACAAGGTCTCGTCGATGACGCGGCTCGTTTTCAAGCCCGTAATAAACCGCCGGGCCGACCGGATATTTTCGACGAAATACGCATCCGTCTTATCAATTATTTCCCGAATAGTAGGCGGAAGAACCTGCTCGAACGTATCGTCGGCGAGGAGCGTAGGAATCAGATACAGCGTTGGCATTCGGCGGTTTAACTTTTTTCGACAAACTCCATCAACGTTTCGACAAACTCAACCGGTTTTTCGGCCTGCACCCAATGGCCTGCGTCCTGAATGGTTTCAATCTGCGCCTTGGGGAACATGCTTTTAATGGTAGGAATGTCGGTATCTAGTATATAAGGTGACTCACTGCCCCGGATAAACAGCGTCGGTTCCGTCACGATACGTGGATTTGTAAGCTCTTCGCCAATGCCGTGCAGTTCCCGCTCAATAACGGGCAGGTTCAGCCGCCAGTCAAATCGGCCCTGACTATCCCGGTACAGGTTCTTCAACAGAAATTGACGTACCGTCAGCAACGGTTCATATTTACTCAGGATGGCGTCGGCTTCGCTGCGGCTGGTAATACCGGCGAGGTCAATCGCTTTCAGGCCCCGCACGAGTTCCGCATGGTGGACCGGGTAAAATTTAGGCGCAATATCGACCACAACCAGTTTCGCGAATGTACCCGGATAAGTCATTACGTACTGCATCACGGCCTTTCCGCCCATCGAATGCCCCACAAGTATCGGCTGATCCAGTTGGTGGTCAATTAGAAATTCGTGCAAATCATCGGCCATACCGTGATAATCGTGATCTTCAGCGCGGGGGGACTGACCGTGGTTCCGCTGATCGAGTGCGAATACGCGGTAGCCTCGAGCGGCTATTGCCTTGCTGGTGGTTAACCAGTTGTCCGATGATCCAAAAACGCCATGTAAAATGACTATAGCCGGACCCGTGTCGCCGGTTTGCCGATAGTAGAGCTTCATAGAGAAAGAATAAAACAACGCAAAAATAGATAACCTAAGGGCATAGGTTGCTTCGTTGATTTACGCACAACAGGGTGGAATGGTTCGAGGTCTTGTTTTTTAGGAATTCCCATTAAAAACGCCTTAACATAAACTTAACATTGAGGAATAGTACCTAAGGCGACTGCTTTTGTCTTATTCTATGATTTGAAGGCAAAAATTAATTATACGTAGCATTTTTTTAAGAGGATAGGCATTGTAAGCCCCGAAAAATTAATTGATCTTTGCATTAAAATTGGACCGTTCCCTAAATAATGGACCCCAAACAAAAATCAATCAAACCAAGCACTTCTATGTTTAAAAAATTACTGCATGGGAAGGCAGCCTCGTTGTTGCTCAGCAGTATGCTCTTCGTCCTGCTCTGCAGCAGTGGGGTGATAGCACAGGTTACGACCGCAGTGATCAATGGGCAAGTGAACGATGACAAAGGCGCACCATTGCCCGGTGCTACTGTGGTAGCCATTCACGAACCTTCTGGGAGTCGGTATGGTACTACAACAAACGCATCAGGCCGTTACACACTTCCTGGTGTTCGCGTGGGTGGTCCTTTCCGGATAACGACTACGTTCGTTGGTTTCAAGGATCAAGTTAAAGAAGGGGTCTTTACTAGTCTGGGTACTGCCGCTGACGTAAATTTTACGCTATCAGACGCTAGCGCACAGTTGCAGGAGGTTGTTATATCAGGCGCACGGAGCGATATTTTTAGTTCCGAACGGACTGGTGCTGCAACCTCGTATGGTCGCCAGACGATCAATACGATTCCTACACTGGGTCGGACAATTAACGACATTACGAAGTACAATGCCTACGGAAACGGTCAGTCGTTTGGTGGGCAAGATCCGCGTTTCAATAATATCACGATTGACGGTGCGGTTTTCAACAATGGTTTTGGCTTGGGTTCATCCGCAATTGCAGGTGGACGGACAGGTACGACCGCCGTTTCGCTGGATGCTTTAGACGAAATCCAATTGAACGTAGCACCTTTTGACGTTCGTCAGACGGGTTTCTCCGGGGCTGGTATCAACGCCGTTACACGGTCAGGAACGAATGATTTTTCTGGGTCGGTATATTATTTATTCCGTAACAACAGCTTAGCTGGTAAAAAAGCAGACGGAAGAGACCTGCCTCCGGTCACGATCAATCAGAACACACAAGGGTTTCGGATTGGTGGTCCAATCATCAAAAATAAACTATTTTTCTTCGCTAACGTAGAACAGTACAACAGCAGCAATCCTGCTCTGGATTGGGTAGCTAATCGACCTGGCGCTACTGGTAACGTTTCTCGTGTAACTGCGGCTGACCTGGAAGATCTTAGCCAGTTCATGAAGACGAACTTTAATCGTGATCTTGGCGCTATCGATAACTACAACAATGACGTTAAAAGCATAAAAGGGCTGCTACGTCTTGACTGGAACATCAACGACAATCATAAACTTGCCGTACGGTATTCTCACCACAATTCTGAGTCGGATCAGTCAATTAGCAACAGTAACAGTAGTGGTACCGCAGGTTTTGGTAACCGTACTGGTTATTCTACTGGTGCTTACTCGGGTAACCTCGCTCTTTCTCCGCAGAATACAGGTTACAAAATTGCGGATAACACTCGCTCGATTGCTGTAGAATTAAACTCTACGTTCGGCGGTAAGTTTGCTAACAAATTAGTCGCTACGTACAACAAGCAAATTGAAGACAGAACCTATCGGACTGATGTATTTCCGACCATCGATATTCTGAAAGAAAATACGACTTATACATCGATTGGTTTTGATCCCTTTACGCCAAACAACAAGCTGAACTATTCGACGCTGAACATCACCAACAACTTCAGCTACTTCGCAGGAAAACACACGCTGACGTTAGGTCTATCGTACGAGAAGTATAGATCGGATAACGTGTTCTTCCCAGCGTCGAATGGGGTGTATGTGTATAACTCGATTGAGGATTTCAAAACTGCAGCGCTGGCCTCATTGAGCCCAAATCCACCTGCTACGTCGCCCGTAACGGTAAGACAGTATAACCTGCGCTACTCGTTGGTGCCAGGAGGAGCTGAACCTCTGCAGACATTGCTCCGGAGTACCTATAGTGCATACGTACAGGACGAGTTCCAGGTTAATCCTACGTTTAAGGTGACCGCTGGTGTACGGGCTGATATCTTCGCTTATGATAACTCAACGGCTGCCAACTTCAACAATCCACGGGTAGCCGAGCTTACTTATAAAGATGAAAACAACCAGGCCTATAAATTAAACACGGGTGCATTCCCTAAAGCTCGTCTGCTGGTTTCGCCCCGGGTTGGTTTTAACTGGGATATTAAAGGAGATAAAACCACGCAGATTCGGGGCGGTAGCGGTATCTTCGTTTCCCGTATTCCTGAAGTGTTAGTTTCTAACCAATTGGGTAACAACGGTGTAAATACGGGTGTTTATAACTTCCAGAATACCAACATTCCATTTGTTACGGATCCTAGCAAATTGCCAGCCGGTTTATTACCTGCGGTTACTACAGATGTCCGGAGTTTGACCGGTTATGCGGTTAACGCAACTGATCAAAACTTAAAATACCCAATGGTTTGGAAAACGAACCTGGCTGTTGACCAGCGTTTACCCTGGGGTTTAATTGGAACGGTTGAAGTCCTTTATAACAAGACAATTCAGGCACTTCGTTATATCGACGCTAACTTAGCTACCCCAACCCGTCAGTTGAGTGGCCCAGATAATCGCAATCTGTTTCCTGCAGCGGGTGTAACGGGTACAGCAGCGATTAACACAGCTCGTTACATTAACTACCCATACAATACGAATGCCTTTGTGTTGAAAAATACAAACGTAGGTGATTCGTATACATTGACTGGTAAGCTCGAGAAGCCCGCTACAAATGGTTTTGGTGGAATGTTGGCATACACCTATGGACAGGCAAGAGACTTGCAATTAGTAGGTAGCACGGTTGTTGGTAACACGCCGACGGTACAGGGCCAGAACTATCTGACCATGTCATACGGCGATAACGATCTGCGTCACCGGATCATCGGTTATGTGAACTATCGGTTAAACTACGGTGGTAAATTCGGTGGTTCGACCACCTTTACGCTGGGTATGCAATCAACCAGCGGCTACAAAGCTTCTTACGTTGTTGGTGGTGATTTGAATAGTGATGGTCAGACAAGCAATGACCTGATCTATGTACCAAGGAACGCATCTGAGTTGACCTTCGCCCCATTAACTGTGGGTTCAGGTACGTCAGCTGTAACCTACTCGCCTGAACAGCAACAAGCGGCTTTTGAAGCGTACATCAATGGTAACGACTATCTAAAAACCCGTCGTGGTCAGTACGCTGAACGTAATGGTGGTTATGCACCCTGGTTGACCCGTTTTGACTTCACCGCTATCCAGGAGGTTTACGTACGTGTTGGTTCTAAAGGAACTCGCCATACACTGCAATTCCGGGCTGACATTCTGAACGTTGGTAACCTGCTTAACAATAAGTGGGGTGTAGGCTGGCAGAATACGTCATCGAGCCCCTTATCGCTGGCGAGTGTTAGCGCAGCTGGTGTACCAACCTACCGCATGGGAACGCAGTCGGTTGTCGAAAATGGCACTAACCGGACGATCCTGTTGAGAGATTCATTTGTGAAGAGTGTAACGATCGATAACGTTTGGCAGGCTCAGCTTGGGGTTCGTTACTTGTTCTAACAACTTGTTCGCAAGTAAAAAGGGAAGCCGCCGGAGAAATTCGGCGGCTTTTTTATGACAGTATGAAACAGACTCTTTCGACATTACTTCTTTTTATAGGGTTCTCTACTTTATACGCCCAAAGCGGGAAGCCTTATATCACTGAACTGGCGCTGGAAAAGGCGTTAGCGTATCGAACCAATCGGGTAAAGCCACTTATTCTGGCGCATCGGGGAGGGCCACAGTTGTCTGAAACCGAGAACAGTCTCGAAACCTTCCAACGCATGTATCAGCAGGTTCCGGAGGCCATTCTAGAAATGGATGTTCGCATGACAGCGGATAGCGTATTGGCCTTACTGCATGATGACGACATCAAACGAACGACTACCGGAACCGGATCCTTTCAGGCTATGAATTGGGAAGTGTTACGTCAAGTTTATCTGCGCGACTTACAGGGCAATCCGACACGACAGCGCATTCCACGTTTTGCCGACGTAGTACGGTGGGGAGCGGGAAAGGTGATTATGGCTATTGATGCTAAGCCTGGTGTCAACCTGCGGAACGTAATGAAAGAGATTGTCGACGCGGGGGCGCTACACAGTGTGTTTATCATCTGTTACTCGGTAGATGACGCAATACGTTTGCGAACTCAGTATCCGGCTCTCTGGATCGCGTTGGGAGTTAACGAGCCGAAGCAGCTTGATACGTTCCGAAAATCAGGATTAGCTCTTCGTCACCTAATTGCGCTGGCCTCACCTCAGGAAAAGGAATTTTATCAGCAACTCCATCAGGCGGGTATTCCCTGCACGGCTGGTACGTACGGAGCAGCCAACCTCGACGAAAAGCCAATTCAGGAGACTGCTGATGCGTACCGTAATTTAGTCCGCAAAGGCGTAGACATCTTAACTACTGATCGCCCGGTTGAGGTAAGCCGTTTATTCAACTAAGCCGTCCTATCGCCGTGGCAGGCCGTTCAGGCGTTTGTAGCCGTCAGCAACAGAGAAACAGACTACTACGTAGTTAGGCTGTGAGACGAAATGGTTGAGGTTGATACAGGACAATTAGTCTCCAAAACAGCAAGGCCCAAAGTAGCTGACTTAGGACCTTCCTGTTACGTTAAAGAAAATAAATCAGGGCAGAACCGGGGCTTCACTGTCCAACGTTCGCATACGTAGTACATCAATGCCTGCCTGATAACCCGCTACGATTACGCGGCCGATGTCCTCAGACGTGAACTTCATCAGATTAAGCGAGAGCGGCTCGGTAGGTCGAATGATGGTGAGTTTCAGCGTCCGGCCGTGGAGGTGTTCTCGCTCGGCAAATCGTTCGGCCCAGGCAATGTCGTTGTTTACCAACTGGTTGACGGTTATATCTTTCACCCGGTCCATCAGGTTGAGCAGATTCCGGTAATTGAATTTCTCATTGTAAATCTTCTTCGCGTGGCAGGCGACACAGGCGATGTCGGTGGCCCCATCTTCAATCGCAACCCGTAGCGGAGCTACCTCCCGCAACCCGCCGTCCAGGAACGCTTTCCGGTGATCACCCCCGATCTGCACCGCGGGCATCAGAAAGGGCAGCGAACTGCTGGCGTACACAAAGTCAAGAAAATTCGGATCATTCGCATCGGCATACAGCATATCGCCGTTGACAATATCGACGGCCCCAACTTTCAGGCTGACGGGCCCGGTTTTGAGGGCTTCTAGGTCAACGTGGTTGCGAATCAAGTTCTGAATAGGCGAGTTGTCGAGCAAGCCGTCAAAGCGGCTCATGAGCGTATTATAGCCCATCCGAAAGCGCGATCGAATGACCGCTACGTCGTCGGGTTTGGTAATGTTCCGAATCCAGAACTCAATCAGGTACTTGCCGACTTTTGTCCAATTCACCTGCCCCGTTTCGGCCTGCTGGCGAGCCGCTTCGTTGGCAATAAACGTAGCGTTCAAACTACCTACTGAGATGCCGTATAACTGATTGGGCACAAAGCCTGACTCGAAGAGTGCCATGGCCGCCCCCGCCTGGAAAGCCCCTTTTAATGAGCCGCCACCCAGTACGAGTGCTTTGCGAGGAGGAATAGATGGCGAGGCCGCTGCATTGGATGAGGGTAAGGGTGGGGTTGGATTATCAATCATATAAGAAAGGGCTGCGCCACAGTATGGTAGTAAGTTGGTAATTTTTGACTCGTAAACAAAACGAATTTTACCGGACAATACGTAGTCTCTAATTTGCTTTTGCGGGTGCGTTTTTTCCGGTCTGCACTTTCCTTGCTATACTTGCCAAAAATTAGGCGGCTGTTTTTCGGAAGCGGTGAACCATTCATAAGCGTTCATTCCTTTTTATTGTAAACCGCCTACCGAAGATTACCACCTGCTTCTTAAAAATGGCCCTTACCGTCGCTGACATCCAAGCTCCGATTGCTGCTGAAATGAAGTTGTTTGAGCAGAAATTCCGGGACTTAATGAAAAGTGACGTTATGCTGCTCGACCAGATCATGAACTACATCGTGAAACGGAAGGGTAAGCAGTTACGGCCCATGTTTGTGTTTCTGACGGCGGGCGTATGCGGTCAGATTACCGAATCCACCTACCGGGGCGCTTCGCTCATCGAACTGTTACATACGGCTACCCTTGTTCACGATGACGTAGTAGACGACTCGAACTACCGGCGGGGGTTTTTTTCCATTAATGCGCTCTGGAAAAATAAAGTTGCCGTTTTAGTTGGTGACTATCTGCTATCGCGTGGGTTGCTGCTGTCGGTCGATAATGGGGATTTTGAATTGCTTCAGATTGTGTCGACTGCGGTGCGCGAGTTGAGCGAAGGCGAATTGCTGCAGATCGAAAAGGCCCGTCGGCTGGATATTACCGAAGCCGTTTATTACGAGATCATTCGCCAGAAAACAGCCTCGCTGATTGCGGCCTGTTGTGCTGTAGGAGCCCGTTCTGCGGGTGTCGATGCGGAAACTATTCAGAAAGCCCGATTCTTCGGCGAAAAAGTTGGCATCGCGTTTCAGATTAAAGATGATCTGTTCGATTATGGAACGGCAGAAGTTGGCAAACCATTAGGCATTGACATCAAGGAGAAGAAAATGACTTTGCCGCTCATCTACGCGCTCAACAAAGCTGGTTTTCTTGAAAAGCGCCGGGTCATTAACATCATTAAGAACGAGAGCGATAATCCCAAAAAAGTGAACGACGTTATTACGTTCGTCAAAAACTCAGGGGGAATTGAGTACGCTACCGAAGCCATGAACCAGTACGTAGTGCAGGCTCAATCGTTGCTAAACTCCTTCCCGGAATCGCCTTATCGCCAATCCCTGCATCAACTGGTGCAGTATACTATCGACCGAAGTAAGTGATCGCTGGTTCGATACGTTCATCCCTTCGTTAGTCGGATTCTACGTTTTTATTGGTTTTCTGGGCGAAAAGTTTGTGAAAATCCGGGCTTTCGGTATTCATCCATTTATCCCAAAACGTAAAGTACAGCCCATAGTTGAATCGAAACTGGGCGTGGTGTAAGCTGTGATGGGTTGCGCCAATAAGCCAGCGCCCCAGCCAGTGCCGATTGAAATCGCGCGGATAAATTTCGGTGTTTAAGTGGTTTACGGCGCTCGAAACAGTCATGATTAATAAAAGCAGACCCACAGCTGAAATATGAAGCGGCAGAATGAACGTAAGCGCCGGAATCACAATGGCCTGCAACGTACTCTCGGTCGGGTGAAACGAAAAGGCCGTCCAGGGAGAGGTTGTAATGCTGTCATGGTGCGTTTTGTGCACCCATTTATAAACTCCTGGCCGGTGCATCCACCGGTGCAGCCAGTAATAATATGTTTCGTGGATAAACATGACCAGAACGATACTAACCGGATACCAGATCAGCGTATACGCCTTGATGTCGGTATAGATTTTGGTATAGCCGTTCTGGTACGCCAGGATTAGGCCGACGGCAATGGCTGTGAAAATGAGCGACGTCAGCAGCGACCAGCCTATTTCCCGTCGGTCCTGACCGGGTTTGCGGGGGCGCGTCTGGACGGCACGATGCGCAAACTGCTCTTTCATGGACACCTTAAATAGCCACCAGAAGGCCAGGGAAAACAATACGTATCGCCCAAAAATCGCCAGGAAAAACAAGAGGGCTGTTAGCCACAATGTAGCCGGGCTGTTAATTTCAATCATGACACCAAAAGCTAGTTGTAAGGCTCTAGTATACTCAACTGAATCGGTTCGTCAGTGTTCACCCAGTCGGAATGGAACCCAATCAATTTAGTGAAAATCGTTAGAATCCGGTGCGTTACGTTCGTCGAAGGCGGTGCGGCTACCCACTAAATTGTTTATACATTTGCGGCAGTTTCTAACCTTCAACGGAACGGCCCATGCGTCTGCGTCTTTCGATTTTAGTGCTACCGATGTTTGTGGTAGCGACCTCTTTTGCCCAAAGCCCTAAATCAACTGGAATTGCCCGTCCTAAACTTGTTGTCGGCATTGTTGTCGATCAGATGCGGTATGATTACCTCTATAGGTATTACGATAAGTACACAACCGGCGGGTTTCGGCGGCTGATGGATGGCGGCTTCAATGCACGTAACAACCACTATCATTATGCCGCTACGTATACCGGTCCTGGCCATGCCGCAATTTACACGGGCTCAGCTCCAGCCTTAAACGGTATTGTTGGTAATGATTTTTACGATCGCCGACTTGGTCGCATTATGTACTGCGCCGAAGATACTACAGTCACTACGGTGGGGAATACCGGATCGGCTGGAAAGATGTCGCCCCGTAATATGCTCGTAACCACCATCGGCGATCAGTTGAAATTAGCGACCGACGGCCGGGCTAAAGTAATTGGTATTGCCCTGAAAGACCGGGGGGCTATACTACCAGCAGGCCACGCAGCCAATGCCGCCTACTGGTTCGACTCAAAAGACGGTAATTTTATTTCGAGTACATTTTACCAGAAGGAACTGCCGCAGTGGGTGCAGGCGTTTAACGCGCGCAAGCTGCCTGAGCAGTTCATGCAGCAAAAGTGGACTCCGTTGCTCGCGCTTAATCAATACACTGAGAGTACTACCGATGATCAGCCCTATGAAGCAACGTTGCCAGGCGAGCCGAAATCCGTATTTCCGCATGAATTTGTGGTGCAGACCGGCAGCAATAAATATGAGGTGCTGCGGTCCAGCCCTTACGGGGATCAGTTGACGAAAGAGTTTGCCCTGGCCGCGCTGAAAGCCGAAAAGCTTGGTCAGCGTAACGTAACGGATATGCTGTGTGTGAGCTTTTCATCACCTGATTATATCGGTCATGCGTTTGGTACCCACGCCATCGAAACCGAAGATCAATACCTGCGGCTCGATCGGCAGTTGGCAGATCTGATGAATCAACTGGATGTTACGGTCGGCAAGGGACAGTGGGTAGCGTTTCTGTCGGCGGACCACGGAGCGGCCGATGTGCCGGGTTTCTCGCAACTGTACCGGATTCCCGCGGACGTTAAGGGCTACGGAGAAGTGAACGATGCGGTGAAGTCAGCGCTCGAAAAAGCGTACGGGCCGGGGCAGTGGGTACTTTCTTACCTGAATCAGCAGATTCACATGAACCATGCCTTGCTAACCGAAAAGAAAATTGCGTTACAGGAGGTTTATGAACTGGTTCGGACTACCTTGTTGAAACAGCGGGGCGTGGTGAACGTAATAAACCTGCACAATCTGGGGGCAGTAGCTATTCCTGAGCTTCACCTCAACCTGTTCCGGAACGTGTATCATCCCAACCGCAGCGGTGATTTCTATGTCATGCAGCAGCCCGGCTGGTTCGAGGGACGTAGCAGAGGCACCACGCACGGTACCGTATACGCTTATGATACGCATGTGCCCTTTCTGTTGTACGGCTGGGGAGTACGGCCCGGACAACTGCTTCGCCGGACCCACATTCATGACATTGCGCCGACCATTGCCGCTTTGTTAGGCATTCTTGAACCAAGTGGCTCGATTGGCAATCCTGTTCCCGAGGCCATCGCTACCAAGTAAACTAACGTCGTCAGCTCCTGAGCAGCCTGGTCAGGAGCTGACGGCTATTCGCTGAGGACAAAGGCGATTTCTTTAAAGTCGAATATTTTCTCACCGGCAACCGTTGACACAACGAGTCTACCTACAGCGTCAACTCCAGTAATGATACCGCGAAAAGAGACCCCATTCGCCATGAATTGATGCTCTTCCCGATACCGGAACAGGCTTTGCAGATACGCGGATTTCAGGACGTCGCGCTGCCCGACTCTGAGTTGCAGATAGCGTTGCTCCAGACTTTCGCTCAATCGGCTCAACAGGCCCGGCAGATCGTACCCGGCGGGCAGCGGAGCCTGCTGTTGTAGGGAAGTCGCGGTTGGGTACGAAAATTCTGTCTGATTTACGTTTAAACCGGCACCAACTACCGACCAACCGATGTTATGTCCCTGCAAGGTGTTCTCAATCAGCATACCGCCCAGCTTTTGATTGCCGACGTAAATATCGTTTGGCCATTTAATGCGGACGTTGCTGAGCAGAGGAGCCAGCGTATCATGGATGCCCAGCGACACAGCAATGTTCAGCCAAAACTGTTCAGTAGCCGATAAGAATGACGGTTTTAGAATCAAAGAGAATGTCAAATTCTCGCCGGGTTTGGCTTCCCATTGGTTACCGCGCTGCCCCCGACCGGCTGTTTGGTTGTCCGTTACGACAATTAAGCCTTCGGCCGGTTCCCGAGAAGCAATCAAATCGGACGCTTCGTCGTTAGTTGACTGACAGCTTGGCAGGTATTGGATTATTTGCCCAACAAAAAGCGTTTTGGGATGGATTTTGTACAAAATTTGTTTAGTTTAGTAGAGGGAAGCGAATGAATGGTGCCGGGGGTATTTGAGCCCGCAAGCAACGCACCCGCTGATTCGCTTATCGTGCAATGTTAAACCGAAAGCATGAGAATTAACAAAACCAGTGAATACACCGCCGAGCAAATCCGGGATTTTGTTGTCCGGGGCATGCAGGAAAAAAAAGGGCAGGACATTGTAATTATGGACCTGCGCAACGTTAAAAACGCCATCTGTGATTACTTTGTAATTTGTTCAGGGAATTCTGACACGCAGATTGACGCGATCTCAACGTCCATAGAAGAAGAAGTTTACAAGGTAAGCCAACAGGACCCCTGGCACCGGGAAGGTAAAATGAACCGGGAATGGATTCTGCTGGATTATGTAGATGTAGTGGCCCATGTGTTCAAGAAGGACCGACGGTCGTTTTATGATCTCGAACAGCTTTGGGGCGACGCCGAGATTCAGTATATTGACGATAACGACTTAGTACCTGTATCTTGATAGCGTTTGATAGAGAGAACCTTTGCGCTTGGGCAATTGCTCTGCACAAATGGCCGTTTATGGGATGAGTTTACCGCTTATCCTAACCGTTTCACAGCAGAAACAATCAACTGTGAAACGGTGTTACCCTTTGAAATCCGTTTGTACAACCTGAGGAAATGGCAGAAAACAATAATAGAAATCCTTTAGTACCCCGTGGCGGCCCACGCAAGCCCAACTTTCAGGGGTGGATTGTTGCGTTGCTGATTGCCGCCATCCTTGGCATTACGTTCTTCAATAAAAGCTCAGCTACTCGTGAAACCTCGCAGAAGCGGTTTGAGCGAATGGTTAAAGATCGTGAAGTAGCCGAAGTGGTGGTCGTCAACGATAAGATCGCTGAAGTTACACTTACGCAGCAGGCTGCGCAGAGTCCTAAATACCGCAACTTATTTTCCGATAAGCCGTATTTCGGTTCTAACCACGGCCCGCACTTCCAATTTCAAATTGCCTCTGGCGAGACGTTCAAGAAAGACTTAGACGCGATTCAGCAGGGCGTTCCTGACAACGAAAAGATTGATTATCGATTCGAGCAGCGGAGTGACTTTGGCAGCATCATCAGTACGTGGGGCTTCCTCATCGTGATGATTCTGGCGATGTACTTCTTACTCGGGCGAATGTCTGGAGCTGGCGGCCCCGGTGGTCAGATCTTTAATATCGGTAAATCCAAAGCGGCCCTATTCGACGCCGATAACAAGGTGAAGATTACCTTCAACGACGTAGCGGGTCTGGATGAAGCCAAAGAAGAAATTAAGGAGATTGTTGATTACCTGAAAAACCCGACGAAGTTCACCAAGCTCGGCGCTAAAATTCCAAAAGGTGCTTTGTTGATTGGCCCTCCGGGTACGGGTAAGACCCTGCTGGCGAAAGCCGTTGCTGGTGAAGCCGGTGTTCCGTTCTTCTCGCTGTCAGGTTCTGACTTCGTCGAGATGTTCGTTGGGGTAGGCGCTGCGCGGGTGCGTGATTTGTTTAAGCAAGCGAAAGAGAAAGCGCCTTGTATCATCTTTATCGATGAGATCGATGCGGTTGGTCGCTCGCGGGGCCGTGGTTCGATGCCGGGTGCTAACGACGAACGCGAAAACACGCTGAACTCGCTGCTGGTAGAAATGGACGGCTTTGCTACCGATTCTGGTATCATCATCCTGGCCGCTACTAACCGTCCGGACGTACTGGACTCCGCTTTGCAGCGTCCTGGCCGTTTCGACCGTCAGATCAGCATCGACAAACCAGACATCGTTGGTCGTGAAGCCATTTTCCGGGTTCACCTGAAGCCCATTAAGCTTGCGGCTGATGTCGATCCTAAAGAGTTAGCAGCTCAGACACCGGGTTTTGCCGGGGCTGAAATTGCAAACGTTTGTAACGAAGCCGCGCTGATTGCTGCCCGTAGTGATAAGGAAGCCGTCGATATGAAAGACTTCCAGGACGCTATGGACCGTGTAATTGGTGGTCTGGAGAAAAAGAACAAGCTGATTTCGCCAGAAGAGAAAGAAATCGTTGCGTATCACGAAGCGGGCCACGCGGTGGCTGGCTGGTACCTCGAACACGCTGATCCACTCGTAAAGGTGACGATTGTACCCCGTGGCGTTGCCGCGTTAGGTTACGCTCAGTACCTGCCGCGTGAGCAGTATCTGTACCGGACTGAGCAGCTGATGGACGAAATGTGCATGGCGTTAGGTGGTCGGGCGGCCGAAGATCTTATTTTTGGTAAGGTTTCGACGGGTGCTTTGAGTGACTTGGAACGTATTACTAAGCTGGCCTACAGTATGGTAACCATGTACGGCATGAACGATAAGATTGGTAATGTCTCGTTCTACGATTCGAAACAATCGGATTACGCGTTCAACAAGCCATATTCGGAAGAAACCGCGAAGCACATTGACGAAGAGGTTCGTAAGATCGTTGATATAGCATACAATCGCACCAAGGATTTGCTGACGGATAAGCGTGAAGCACTGGAGGTGATTGCCAAGGAGTTGCTTGAGAAAGAAATTCTGTATCAAAATGACCTCGTTCGCCTGATTGGTAAACGTCCGTTCGAGCGCGAAACCGTTTATCAAGCCTATAAGAATAAAGGTGTCGCTGAAGAAGTGAAAGAGGAAATTGGTAAAGAGGCAAAACCTGCTGAAACCGAGCCTGAATCACTGCCTTTATAGAATAAACGTTTTTTCAACAAAAAGTCCCTGCTTAATCAAGCAGGGACTTTTTGTTTTCTCGATAGGACAGTATAACGATTATCTCTTTCCTAACTCGATCGCCTGCATATCCGTGACACGCCCCGTATCTAACGTAAAACGAACTGCCGTTCGGGTTTGATGGAAACCTGTTTTGCCAGCTGCACCAGGATTAATAAACAGCAGATTGTTTCTGGCGGAGTCGCGACTAACTTTCAGAATATGAGAATGTCCACAGACAAATACATCCGGTGGGTTAAGCCGAATTTCTGACCGGACAGCTGGATTATACGTTGGGGGCGTGCCGCCGATGTGAGTCATCCAGACCCTTATGCCTTCGAGGGTAAAGCGCAGGTGGGCCGGGAGATCAACACTCTCCTGATCAATGTTTCCGCTGACAATCCGCAAGGGCCGAAAGGCACTCAGCTGCTCAACAACAACTAAGTTGCCGACATCGCCCGCGTGCCAGATTTCGTCACATTCCGCAAAATGCGTGAAAATCTGCGGGTCAAGGTAGCTGTGCGTGTCAGAAAGTAAACCGATACGTATCATAACAGGAAGAAGCCCGGATTCAACCGGGCTACATTTACGAGATCGAAGCTGATCCTAAAATTAAGTCTTTCATTTCGGCTCGTATCTTTTTCTTATCAATTTTGCCGACGCTTGTTTTAGGTATTTCCGGAACGAAAACAATGCGGTCGGGTACGTACCATTTGTGAAGTTCACCCGTATCAACTTTAGCTTGCAAGCCAGCTTTGATGCCTTCGGCAGAAAGTGTATAGCCCGGTTTTTGCACAATCAACGCGTGTGGTCGTTCACCCCAGCGGTCGTCGGGTAGGCCAATAACTGCCGATTCAGCCACGCCCTCAACCTGCGACAATACGTCTTCCATATCCAGCGACGATACCCATTCGCCCCCGGTTTTTATTACGTCTTTCGTGCGGTCAGCAATCATCACCCAGTAATCGGGCGTAATACTGGCTACGTCGCCGGTATGCAGCCAGCCGCCTTTCCAGAGTTCAGCGCCCCGTTCGGCGTCGTTATAGTACCCTTGCGTTGCCCACGGACATTTAACGACAATTTCGCCTAGTGAATGGCCATCGTGGGGGACAAAGTTACCGTCATCGTCCATCAGCCGCATCTCCACGAAAGGCGAAATGCGACCAGCCCGTGTGCGCAAGTCGATCTGTTCATCAAAGGAGAGTTGCTTTTCGAGTTCGTTTAAATACACAATGGCGGTCACAGGAGCCGTTTCGGACATGCCGTATCCCTGCGAAACGGTAATGCCCAGTTCCGTAGCCGCTTTAGCCAGTCCTTTTGTTAGCGCAGAACCTCCAATCAAAACTTTCCAGCGGCTCAGGTTATCTCTGTATTTCTGTGCGGCCGGACTACTGACCAGCATGTTCATTATAGTGGGTACACAGTGGGATAAGGTCACACCTTCCGTAACCAGTAGCTTTAGCAGAAGCTCCGGCTCATAACGACCTGGGTATACCTGTTTGGCTGACATCATCGTCGCCAGAAACGGAAAGCCCCAAGCATGTACGTGAAACATGGGCGTAATGGGCATGTATACATCTGTAGACCCTTTGAAAGGCATGGCTTCATAACCAATAATGTAGGTTAGGAGCCCAACCGTGTGCATAAACAACTGACGGTGCGAAAAATAAACCCCCTTTGGATTACCAGTTGTACCCGTGGTATAAAACGTAGTAGCCCAGGTATTTTCATCAAAGTCGGGAAACTCATACTGGTCAGAAGCGGTCTTCAGCATGGCTTCGTATTCGCCGGAAAAGCCCTCGGAGACTTCGGCGGTTCCGGCAGGGTCAGTATAGACTTTATCGCTGAGCAAGACGTACTTCTCTACCGTGGTCAACTGCCCTTTGATGGCGGTTAAGATGGGCAGGAAATCCTCATGGATCAGCACAATCTTATCTTCGGCGTGATTCATGGTGTACAGGATCTGCGTTGGAGACAAGCGCACATTGATCGTGTGCAGCACGGCTCCCATACTCGTTACGCCAAAAAAACACTCCAGATAGCGGTGGCTGTCCCAGTCGAGCACCGCAACGGTATCGCCCGGTTTAACTCCAAGTTCAGTCAATACATTGGCTAGTTTACGAACGCGTTGATTGAACTCGATATAATTCATTCGAAACAGATCGCGGTAAACGATCTCGCGCTGAGGTTCATATTTTAACGATTGAGCCAGCAGGTTCTTAATCAGCATCGGTGGCTCATGGGCCTCCGCCGTGCGAGGAATCAGTTTGGTTTGTATCATAGTCATTGACGTATCGTCTATATTATTAGTAACTCTTTGAATAAACCAAAAGTATGGCCGAATAAGCCTACATGGTAAAGTTGAAAAGGTTAATTTTAGAAGACATTGCTAGCATTATGCAAATGAAGCTGCTACTTATCGTGTTCCTGCTCAGTGCAACCCAGGCTCAAGCCCAGTTTGAGAGCAAGATCACCTGTTTTTTTCCAAAAGCCTGGAATGGTAAACAGGCTATGCTCGTTAGCAGTCCGCTGGGACGTAAACAGATTATTGATACCACTACGATTCACAACCGGAGTATTACGTTCACCGCTACGCTAGCCGAACCCTGTCCTGCCTACGTTTGGATAGAGGGTAATCAGGACGATATCACATTATTTCTTGACTCACCCCAAATTGCTGTTGCCTATGACCCCGAAGCCACCGTTCAGACCGTGATTTCAGGATCGCCCGAATCAGATGTATGGCGCGAAGAGAAAAAGAAATCGGCTGATCGTAGTGAATCCTCAACGGAGTTGTACAGGCAGGCTTATGAAGCGTTTAGTGCGGGCGATACGTCAGCCAGCTTGCGCTACAGGAGAATGATTGATTCGCTGCACGTTGCTGGTGAGAAAACGCTGATGCAACAGATAGAGAACAATCCGACATCGGGCGTCAGTTGGTTTAAGTTTGCTAGTAGCTATAGTGAATTTTCATATAAACAGGCCTGGAGCTTATTTAGCAAGCTATCTTCTTTTTCAAATTATCCGACTTATAAATCCATCCAGCAATACTTGCTGAAAAGGCAGCCTGGCAAAAAAGCGCCTGATTTCAGCCTTATTACCCTGACGAGCGATACGGTTACCTTATCGAAACTGAATAGCAGATTGATTTTGATTGATTTCGCCAGCCTTACTATGCATACGTGCCATGAACGCCATGCTGCCTTGAAAAAGCTGTATGAAACGTACCATCCACTTGGACTGGACATAATTACTATCTGCTTTGAGCCTGACCAGCAAACCTGGCAAGCTAATCTGGTAAGGGGCCGTTTACCATGGCGTCAAGCGTTTAGCTTGTTAAAGCCTTCAAATCCAATCCTAGACGCGTTTGCGGTGGAACGGATGCCCGACAACGTACTGCTCGGCGCCGATAAAACGGTGATTGAGCGTGATTTATCCGTATCAGAACTTGACACTAAACTAAAACAGCTAGTTAATAAACCGTAGTTTATTAACTAGCTGTGTGAAAGTCGGGTTAATCGTGCCGCTTTATAGCAGCAGACCCGCCAGCGTAGCTGACATGTAACTGGCTAGCGTTCCGCAGATCAAAGCTTTAAAACCAAGTCGGGCGAGGTCACTTCGGCGATGGGGAGCCAACTCACCAATGCCGCCCACCTGAATGGCGATTGAGCTAAAATTGGCAAAGCCACAAAGCGCAAAACTGGTAATGGCAATGGTTTTTGGGTCGAGCGTTGACCGAATTTTTATAAGATCCAGATACGCTACAAACTCGTTAACAACCATTTTGGTACCCATCAATGCCCCGGCAGCCTCAATGTCTTTAGACGGTACGCCCATGGCCCAGGCGAACAATGAAAAAAGCTTACCTAACAGCATGTTCAGGCTGAGGTTATCCATACCTAAGATAAAAAATCCAAACCGGAACAGCAGACTGTCAATCAAGGCGATCAAAGCAATAAAGCCAATCAGCATGGCTATTACGTTAAAACCCACTTTCAAGCCTTCACTGGCACCGGCGGCAATGGCGTCCAGCAGGTTCGCGTGCGATTTTTTGATTTCTACCTTAACCGTTCCTTGTGTTTCGGAAACGCCAGTTTCAGGCATTACGATCTTGCTGATCACTAACGCACCCGGAGCCGCCATGATACTAGCCGCTAGCAGGTAGGGGGCAGGCACACCCAACGAAATATACACGGCTAATACGCCCCCGGCGATGCAAGCGAACGACCCACTCATCGAAGCGAGCAATTCTGAATTCGTCATCCCATTCAGATACGGTTTCACCATGATCTGGGCTTCGACCTGGCCAACGAACGTACTGGCAACGTTCGAGAGTGCTTCTGCACCGCTTACGCCCATCAGCCATTTCATGACCCGAGCCATTACGGCAACGACCCGCTGCATGATGCCCAGGTGATAGAAAATGTTCACCAGTACCGCTACAAAGATGATGGTCGGGATAATCTGGAAAAAGAAGATTAAATTATTGTCGGTGCCAAAAGCCTGAGAAAGTAAGTACCGCTTCACAAGCGGACCAAAGACGAACTCAGCACCAGCACCTGCCTTTTGCAGGAGCTTGTCGACATACACGCCGAGCGTCTGGAAGATTTGCTGGCCAACGGGAGTTTTTAGAATAAACACCGCGAGACCAAACTGGAGCGCTAATCCAACACCGACGGTACGGTAGTTTATAGCTTTTCGATTATCAGAAAGGGCATAGGCTATGCCAAGAATTAATACAATGCCAATCAGGCCGGTAAAACGATCCATTGATGAAGGTAAGACGAAGTTTCAGTTAAGTTGGCGAAGATAACGAATTCGGCGTTAGCAGCGAGGAACGAACAGAGAGAATAGTACCTCAACCTAGTAGGGCAGAGGCCTCTGATTTACTCGTTGCTAACGCTACGTTCGTTATATGTTCGCGATGGCCCGTTCGGCCCCTTCCTGATATTCTTCTTCAATCTGGGCGATCTCGGCCGGTTTTATCTGAGGGTCAAACAGCCGCGACTCCATCACTTCCTGTTCGGTAACGCTGAAGAACCGCTGGTGCATGTTAAAGGGCTGAACATTAGCGGGCACTTCACATTTCTTAAAGTTACCGTCTTCTTCTAACTCGAAAGCGTTGACGTTATCGAGCAAGTTATACTTCAAAATTAAAGTGGCTAACTGCTTGACGCGCTGGTCAGCCAGAAAGAACAGGGATTCGATACGTCGGTCGAAACTGCGTACCATAATATCGGCGCTACCACCGTATATTTTCGGATCGCCGTTGTTGTGAAAGTAATAAATCCGGGTGTGCTCGAGGAAATCACCAACGATAGATCGAACCGTAATATTTTCGCTCAGACCGACCCGATGCGGACGCAGACAGCAGATGCTACGAACGATCAGCCGGATAGGCACACCCGCCTGCGAGGCTTTGTACAATTCGTCGATAACCTCTTTGTCTTCCAGCGAGTTGACTTTAATGCAAATGCCGCTGGGTAACCCGTGCCGGGCGTTTTCGGCCTCCATTTGAATCAAGCCCAGTAACTGCTGACGCATACCGCGCGGAGCCGTAATCAGGTACTGGTATTCGTTTGGCAACGAGTGACCTGTAATTACGTTGAAGAACTCCGATATGTCGTGGGTATAAATTTCGTTCGTCGTTAACAGGCCAATATCGGTGTACAGGCGAGACGTATCCTCGTTGTAGTTGCCAGTCGCCATGTGGGCATAACGAACCACGCGGCTTCCTTCATTCCGAACAACCAGCAACAGCTTTGTGTGTGTCTTGTACCGGCTGATGCCGTAGATAACAAAGCAGCCCGCTTTTTGAAGCCGCTGCGCTTCGCGGATATTGTTTTCTTCGTCGAAACGGGCCTTTACTTCAAACAGTACCGATACGTGTTTTCCATTTTCGGCCGCTTTCAACAAGGCTTCCGTAACCCGTGACCGTTTCGCCAGCCGATATACGGTAATCTTTATGGCCAGCACATGCGGATCTTCCGCAGCTTGTTCAAGTAGCTGCAATACGGGCTCAAAATTGTTGTAGGGATGATGGAGTAATAAGTCGCGCTGCTTAATGACTTCAAATATATCGTCGGTTTTATCCCGCCCCAGTCCCAGCGGAGGAACCGGTGCCTGTGGACGCGGCATATCATCTTTGAAGTCCGGATGGCCAATGATCTGCCAGAACGCCGAAAAATCGAGCAACGTCTGCGTTTCGAAGATGTTCAAATCATCAATTTCCCACCGCTTCTTTAACAGATTAAGCATCCAGGGCGAGCCGATTGAATTCTTGGGGCTCGTTTCTACCTCAACGCGCGTTACCCGCCCTAGTCGGCGATTCTTGATCTTCTGACGAACTTCGTCGATAAAATCAACTTCATCGTCATCGTTCTCGTCAAGCGTAAAATCGCCATTACGAGTAATCCGAAACAGATTGATGGACAGGATTTCGATGTTTCGGTACAGCTTTTTGATATTGTGCCGAACGATCTCCTCAATAGGAACAAATATCATTCGGTCATCTCGCTCGAACGACAGGAACCGAGGAAGGTTAGCGGGAATCTGAACGAACGAAAGCCGCTGCCGCTCGTCTTCATCCTCAGACCGCAGACTTTTCAGATCGGCACCATCCGGGTTTTGCGTGACAACCCCGAAGATGAGAACTTTAGCCAGCAACACCGGGAACGTATGCGTGTAGTCGTACAGCATTGGCGTCAGCGTCGGGTAGATAGCACGGTCAAAATAATCGGTAGCAACGTCCTGTTCTTCAGGAGTTAAATCTTCGTACGTAGCTAGCACAAGATCATTCTCGGCAAACAATGGCAGCAATTGTTCCGTGAAAACGGCTTGCTGGTCGCGACAAAATTGCTGAGCGGTTGTGTATAAGGCTTTTCGGAAGGGGACTTCCCGCAAACCGGAATAATCGACCCGCTGCTTATGATAGTCCAAGTAGTTGTACAGGCTACCCACGCGAATCATGAAGAATTCGTCCAGATTAGACGCTGAAATGGCTAAGAACTTCAGCCGTTCCATGAGCGTACGGTTTGTACGACGGGCCTGATCCAGAACGCGCTCATTGAATTTTAGCCAGCTGAGGTCGCGGCTAAGGTAGTTGCTCTGATCAATAACGCTGCTAACTTTTTCACTAACCTTTGCCATCTTATCGGGTACCTGTTCAGGGGTATCAGCCTGTCGATGCGTGAGTTTGGAAACTAAGTTGCCCAAAATTGTACGGTTGGGGTTTAAGGAATAACGCATACACGTATTTGAACTTTGAATTACAACAAAAAAGCGGGCATTCCGGCCCGCTTTGTGTTATCATTCGGTTAAACATCCACTCGGGCATACTTCGCGTTTCGCTCGATGAAGTCACGTCGGGGAGCGACTTCATCGCCCATCAGAGTTGAGAAGACATGGTCAGCGTCGGCGGCCGACTCGACCGTTACGACCTTTAGACTGCGGGTGTCGGGATTCATCGTCGTACTCCAGAGTTGTTCGGCGTTCATCTCACCTAACCCTTTGTAACGTTGTACGCCAACATTTTCTTCCCGGCCGCTGCCTGCCAGTTCTTTCACCGCTGCTTCTCGCTGGGCCTCGGTCCAGCAGTAGCGCTCTTCTTTACCTTTCTTGACTAAGTATAAGGGCGGCTGAGCGATATAGATATAGCCATTGTCAATTAAGGCCTTCATGTTCCGATAGAACAACGTCAGAATCAGCGTCCGGATGTGGCTACCATCGACGTCGGCATCCGTCATGATGATGATCTTATGATAACGAAGCTTATCCAGGTTCATCACCGTTTCATCGTCTTTTTTCTCCAGCCGGACACCCAGGGCGGTCCAGATGTTCTTGATCTCTTCGTTCTCGTAGATTTTGTGCTCCATGGCTTTCTCTACGTTCAGGATCTTACCACGTAACGGCAGAATAGCCTGGAAAGCCCGGTTGCGGCCCTGTTTAGCCGTACCGCCCGCTGAGTCACCCTCTACCAGATACAGTTCACACTTTTCGGGATCGGTGTCGGAACAGTCGGCCAGTTTGCCGGGGAGCCCCATACCGCCCATAAAGTCTTTGCGCTCGGTCATGATGCGCTTGTAGGCCAGATCAGCCGCAATACGTGCCTGAGCCGATACCAGGACCTTTTTAACAATACCCTGGGCCGTTTTCGGGTTTTCTTCCAGCCAGGTTTCAAGCAGATCAGCCATCGCCTGACTAACGGCGCTCACTACGTCCTGGTTGCCCAACTTGGTTTTCGTCTGGCCTTCAAACTGAGGTTCCTGTACCTTCACCGAAATAACGGCAGTCAGACCCTTACGGAAATCCTCACCGCTAAAGGTCACTTTACCGGCGTTCTTCGGCAGCACACCAGGATTTTTATCCGCGTAGCTTTTCAGCACCCGCGTTAACGCCGAGCGGAAGCCCTGTACGTGAGTACCACCTTCGTGCGTATTGATGTTGTTAACGTAGGAGAGTACGTTTTCACCGGCCTCGTAATTGTACACCAACGCCACCTGTACTGGGGTTGATCCTTTGTCGCTCTCCATATAGATTGGCTGCATGCCATCCAATGAAGGGCGGGTTTCATCTAAGTACTTAACGAACTCAATCAAGCCGCCTTCCGAGAAAAATTCAGTCTGATTGATGGGTTCGCCCTGTTCGTCAAGCTCACGCATATCCTTCAGGAAAATGCGAATGCCTTTGTTCAAGTAAGCCAACTCGCGCAGGCGGCCTGCTACAGTATCGTACCGATAAACCGTTTCGGTGAAGATGCTGCCGTCTGGTTTGAAATGCGTAATGGTACCGGTATCTTCAGCGTCGCCAATCACACGTACGTCGTACTGTGGAACGCCGATTTTGTATTCCTGCTCAAATATTTTGCCTTCGCGGTGTACTTCTACGCGTACGTCGGTTGAGAGTGCATTCACGCAGGAAACGCCCACGCCATGCAAACCACCCGATACTTTATACGTGTCTTTGTCGAACTTACCACCAGCGTGCAGCACCGTCATTGCAATTTCAAGCGCTGACTTACCCGTTTTCGTATTGATGCCTGTCGGAATGCCCCGGCCGTTGTCCCGCACCGTGATGGAGTTATCGGCGTTGATGGTTACGTGGATCGTATCACAGTAACCCGCTAACGCTTCGTCAATGGAGTTATCGACGACTTCCCAAATCAAGTGGTGTAAACCTTTCACGCCAACGTCACCGATGTACATGGCCGGACGTTTGCGGACGGCTTCGAGACCTTCTAAAACGGTAATGCTGTCAGCTCCATACGCCTTAGCTTCTGGAATAGCAACGGGAGCATCTGCTTCAATCAGTTCGTTGGTCATAGTATGCTATTAGATGTCAGAAAGTATACTTTATCAGGCTCTTATTCTGAGCCTGTAAGGTGGGTTTACAGATTGTAAAAATACAAAAAAAAACGCTTGTTTCCTAGTCATTTCTGCAAGATTGCCTTAATATACGTAAAATTGATTGTACGCCCAATTGTGCGCCTAGTTGCCGGTTTTTGGAACACAAAAAGGCCTAATCCAAAGCGTTGAACGTGTTTTCGCAATTAGCTGCGATAATTAAACAAATCCATGACGAACGGATAATACCTCATTACGCTAAATCCTGGAAAAGTATTATTATTGACAAGACGAAACGTAGTGACGAACGACTGTTTTGTCTGCTTCTTAGTTGCCAAATCTGGTGCAGAAGAATTTCTGAACAAAAAAAGCCGAATCAGTTGCTGATTCGGCTTGTAAATGAAGCTAAAAACTGGTTAATCTTCGGGATAAGGAACGTACACAAAACCCGCAAAATCACCGTGAACGACAAACAGGCAGGAGTATTCGTCCGGCTTTTTGTAATTCTCCTTCCACAGTTCAATCGACTCCTGCCCAATCAAAGCGCGCTGGATAAACTCATCAAGGAATGAGGCCTTATAGGTCCATTGATTTTCGAGTTCCTGGGGGGCAATCAGCAGTTGCCCTACGGGTACTTCCCGGCGGGAAGCGACAAAGACCGGATACTCCGAGAAGCCGCGTTTCCGAATCTGATACGACGCTTCTTTCAACTGGTCGGCCACTTTTACGAAATCTGACGAAATCTCGCCCATCAACTGCTTGTTGATTTCAGGCGAATTTGCGTCGTCAAGTATGGTATTTTCGTTGCTGTGGTGTATCATTATTATAGAAGTTAGGAGCGGGGAGACAGGAGTGAGAATACGCTACAGAATTATGCATCTATGTATTCTCACTCCAGTCTACTCACTCCTAGTAACTGAATGTTAAAACCGCGCAGCCAACAGTAAATCAAGGTCCTTGAAGCGCATGTTGAACTTCCGGGCGATGTATGCGTTGGTGAGCGTTCCTTTATGGGCATAAACACCTTTCATGAACCAACGGTTCGCGTACATCATCTGCTCAATGCCACCGGTTGTACCCGTTTCGAGCAGAAATGGTAGGAAGATATTGCTGAGTGCCATACTTGCCGTGTAGGCCACGCGCGCTGCAATGTTCGGGACGCAATAGTGGATGACGCCCATGTGCTTATACGTAGGCTGCTTATGGGTCGTCATCCGGGACGTTTCAAAGTTGCCGCCCTGATCGATGGACACGTCGATGATGACTGAGCCCGGTTTCATCCGCCCGATCATTTCTTCGGTTACGACAACGGGGCTCAGACCATCTTCGGCCCGCATGGCACCAATTACTACGTCGGCCCGCTGGATGGCCTCGGTCAACGTATCGGAGTCGATTATGGACGTATAAATGTGCTGACCAACGGCATATTTGAGCCGTTGGAGTTTATACAGATGCTTGTCGAATACTTTCACATCGGAGCCCATGCCGAGGGCCGTCCGAATGGCATACTCCGTAACCGTTCCGGCCCCGAGCATCACCACTTTCGTAGGTGGGACGCCCGTAATTCCGCCCAGGATAATACCCCGGCCGTTATCGGCATTGCTGAGGTATTCGCCCGCGATAAGCATGACCGTACTGCCCGCAATCTCGCTCATGGAGCGAATGACGGGCATATTACCGGCTTGATCTTCAATGTATTCGTAGCCGAACGCGGTCAGGTTTTTTTCGTTGATTTTTTCGAAATAACCACGTTCGTGAGCAGGTAGATTGAGAGCGGAGATAACGGTACTTCCCGATGTGACGTGCTCAAATTCGCTGTCGATGAGGGGCTCGATTTTCAGAATCAGATTAGCCTCGTATACCTCCTTAGGCGAATAGGCGATCTGAGCGCCCGCTTCGCTGTACTCGCTGTCGGGAAATTTTGCTTTTTCACCGGCTCCCTGCTCAACGATTACGTTATGGCCGTGTCGGACAAGGATGGCAACCGCTTCCGGGGTGAGCGCGATGCGGTTCTCCTGAAGAGAAACTTCCTTCGGTAGCCCGATGAGCAGGCTATTCCGGCTTGTTTTCACGGCCAGGGGCGCTTCTTTCGGGTAAAGGGCCGTTTGCTTGGCCAATTCCTCAAATCCAGTCAATGCGATGACGTTTATGGGTTGGGCTTACCGGCGAGCCTTGGCAACTCACCGGTAAGCTTACTTAGTCGACTAATTTAGTTTCTACCGTTCGGCGACCGTCAGGGTCGGCCGACAGATGTACTTGGAAATACGTAGCGGGCCATAATGACGTAATGCGTTCCGGCCATTCAATAAAACAGTATGCGTCTGAATCGAAATATTCTTCGATACCAATATCCAGCGCTTCGGCTTCGTTACGTAGCCGGTAGCAATCGAAATGATACACCGATTTACCTTCGTGGGTAGTATACTCGTTTACAATCGAGAAGGTTGGGCTCTGGACCATACTAATCACGCCCAGGGCGCGGCAAAGCGCTTTAATGAGCGTGGTTTTACCCGCTCCCATCTCGCCTTCAAACAACCATACCGACTCAGTACGTCCCTCTGCCAGTAGCTGGTGGGCTACGGCATCAAGTTCATCGAGTCGGTGGAAATGGCGTTTCATGAGCTATACTGAGAACAGGCCGCAAAGATACAGATTTTAGGCGGACCATTCTTTGCGCATGGGACGACTAAGCAAGCGGTTCGCTTCGGCGTCGTTTTCAAACTTTTCTTTATCGGGATTCCAGCGCAGTGGGCGGTTGAGCCGGTACGCGATATTACCAATCGTACAGACGGAAGCGGTGCGATGACCGACCTCTACGTCGCTGATCGGATTTTTGCGGCTGCGGATCGCATCCAGAAAGTCTTTATAGTGATTATCGCTGAAGTAAACGTGCTTCTCAGTTTCCCCGATGACTTTGTCTTTCAGCGCAGCGGGCGTTGTGGTCAGTTCGCCCCGGGCCACTTTTACTTCCCCTTCAGTACCAATAAACTGGCAGAACTGCTTGCCCTCGACTGGCTTATGGTGCATTTCTACGCCATTAGCGTAGCGATAGATCAGGCCTTTCCCGCTTTTATCCGAAGCGTCAGACCGGGCGGGGGGCGTCAGTTCAACCGGTCCTGAATTATCCATGTCTAAACCCCACTGCGCAATGTCGAACATGTGAGCACCCCAGTCGGTCATTCCGCCACCACCAAACTCATCGATGTCGCGCCACTGACCCCAGAATGTATCTTTGGGGGTTGGCAAAAGCACTTTATTATAGGGCCGGTTAACCGTGTTCGGTCCCAGCCAGGCATCCCAGTTTATGCCAGCCGGTAGGGGCTGGGCTTCAAGATCCCAAGGCCGCGGTGGGCCACCCACGTTTACATTAATGGTTTTCACCGTGCCGATGTAGCCGTTACGTACCAACTCGACTGCCTGTCTGAATTCCTTCCACGAGCGCTGCATGTTTCCGGTCTGAAAAACGCGTTTGTGTTTGCGGGTGGCTTTTACCATGTCGCGGCCTTCTTCTACAGTTAAAGCGAGCGGTTTTTCGCAGTAAATATCTTTACCTGCTTTGGCCGCCTGAATGGCAATGACACTATGCCAGTGGTCGGGCGTGGCAATCACCACAGCGTCGATGTCCTTATTACCGAGCAACTGACGGTAATCATCGTACCGCTGGCAGCCATTGTAAGCACTTTTGTCGGTTTTGCCGGCGTAGAACGTATTGACGGCTTCCACGAACGTAACCTGTTTGGACTGGTCTACATCGCAGGCGGCAATGATCCTGGCGTCGTTTTTTAGAAACTGATTTCGTAATCCCCCGCTTTGCTTGCCGAGGCCAATAAATCCGACTGTGATCTGGTCGCTGGGGGCCAGGTAGCCACGGCCCAGCACATGACGGGGGACAATGTAAAACGCGGACAGGCCGACTGCTTGCTTAAGAAAGGTTCGGCGGTTGGGTTGAGCAGAGAGTTCTTGCATGAGTTTAGAGGTTTTGACAGAAGCAAAAGTGGGCAGCAGGCAACCTTTACTGCCTACTGCCCACTAGTTTACCAACTGACTAAGTTAATACCCTGGGTTCTGCTTCAGCGTTTCCTTACCGGCTACTTTGCTGTTCAGGATTTCCTGGAGTGGAATTGGGTAATACTCGTGCTTGCCTTTCACGAAGGTGGCTCCGTTAAAATAAGTACGAAGGCGCTTTTCTTTGCTCATGTATTCGTTCAGCACCTGATCGGCCATGCCCCAGCGAACCAGATCGAAGAAGCGGTGGCCTTCCATGGCGAACTCCAACCGGTGTTCAAACCGCACGGCCGTGCGGGCTGCTGCCTTGTCGGCCCAGGGCGTTGTATACTGGCCAACTACGTAGTTAGCGGCTGGCTGACCTGCGTCCGTTTTCACGAATCCATCCGGATTAGCGGCCCGTTTGCGAATGATGTTTACATACTCACGTGCTTTCTCCAAACTTCCTACTTCGATTTCGGCTTCGGCCAGCCACAGGTATACGTGCGACAGACGGATCATGCGGTAGTTGTTAGCGTTCAGACGGGAGTTGCTGGAGAACGTGTTGGTGCCGACATCAGTACGGTAGAACAAATGCTTCTTCCCTTCGTACGGACCGCCATTGCCCTGGTCGCGAACCCAGGCTTTACCGGGCATCACACCCCAGTCCAGGAAAGGAATACCCCGGCGGCCAACCGTCCAGTCAAGCCGGGGATCAAGTGCACCAGCGTACGGAGTAAATGGCTGGGTTGATTCAATACCCTGATCGCTGGTTACGTCCGAATCATTAAACGTAGCCGGTAAAGGTAGCCCATTGGCATCGGTTTTAAACGCATTTACCAGGTTCTGCGCAGGCTGGAAGAAGCCGCAGCATGTAGTTGGGCCCGCGTAGGGGTAGTTCAACACGGCCCCGTTATTGCCGTTCTCACCCGTTCCGTCGTTTACCGAAAACTGGACCTCGAAGATCGACTCGGCGTTGTTGTTGGTAACCGTTCTGAAATTATCGTGGTACCGATCCATCAGCCGATATTTACCGCTGTTGATAATCGCTTCCAGCAAGGGCTTCGCTTCGGTCCATTTCTGCTGAAATACATATGCCTTCGCCAGCATCGCAGCAGCGGCCCATTTAGTAGCGCGGCCTTTCTGCGATTGTACTTCCGGCAGGTTATCGTAGGCAAACTTAAGGTCGTCAACGATGTTCGGCCATATATCCTTGTCATTCGGCACTTTGGTGCTGTTCAGATTGAGCGGATCGTAAAGCTTATCGTCGATGTACGGCACCATGTTGAACACCTTTTTGACTTCAAAGTGATAATGGCCCCGTAAGAAGCGTGCCTGAGCAATGGCCTGCGTCTTTTCATCATTGCTCATGTCAGTGGCTTTGCCAACGGCCTGGATCACGTCATTGGAACGCGCAACACCGTCGTAGACCGCCCGCCATTTACCCCGGAAGTACGTATTGTCAGGCTGGATGTTCTTGGTTTCAATGTATCCGGCTTCCGGTTGGTCACCGGAGGTAGAGCCTTTATAGGCGTCGTCGGCTGCAATGCTTCCGTATACCCAGTTATCTGACGAACTGTGGTAGGACGTACCGCCAGCTCCCCAGCCGTCGAGCAACGAATAGGCGCCTACCAGCAGGTAGTTTACCCCAACCCGGTTGTTAAAGTTTTCAGCACCCAGCACCGCTTTCGGCTGCACATCAAGGAATTTCTCGCTGCAGCCGGTCACTATACCGAATGTCAGTAGACTTACGAATATGGTTATTTTTTTCATGAGATAAAGTCAGATTAACGGATGGGTTAGAACGCCAGGTTTAGCCCTACCAAGAAGGTGCGTGCTACAGGATACGCGGCTTCGTCAACGCCGATGTGGCGATCATTGCCTGATCCGCTCGAATCACGCAGGTTGATTTCTGGATCAAGACCCGTGTATTGCGTTACCGTCAACAGGTTTTGGCCCTGTATGTACACGGTAGCATTGCTTACGCCTAGTTTGCTCATCAGCGTGCGGGGTAAGTTGTACGACAGCTGAATGTTCTTAAGTCGTAGGTAGCTACCTGGCTCCAGGTAGTACGTCGAGGGGTTCGAGCTGATGTTGTCGTTCGAGCGTAGGATTGGCAGTTTGGCATCAGTCTTACCCGGCCGCCACGACTCATTGTACATCCGGGTGCTGCGGTTACCGCCGAAGGTTGGGAAATCCGTCCAGTAGCGCACGTAGTTGAAGATTTGGTTGCCCTGTACGCCCTGTCCAAACAGCGTTAAGTTGAAGTTTTTGTAGCCAACGTTTACGTTCACACCGTAGCTGTAGCTTGGGTGTGGGTTGCCGATAATGGTCCGGTCGTTGGCGTCAATTTTCTTGTCGCCGTTCACATCGCGGAAGATAAAGGCACCTGCCAGGTTGTTCTGACCACCACCGAATTGTACCGGTCCCGCTTTAGCGGCCTCGTCAGACTGGTAGATACCATCGATAATGTATCCGAAGAACGACGAGATTGGATAACCAGCCTGCGTAACCGTCATGGCGGGTAGACGAGTGCCGAAACCAAAGTATTGAGTAGATGGGTTTCCGTCGGTTTTCGTTACCAGGTTCCGATAGGTTGATACGTTGGCACCAATACTATACGTCAACTGGCCACCTAATGCACGGCCGTTGTGGTTTATACCTAGTTCAATGCCTTTGTTCGTAAATTCCGCAATATTCTGGAATGGGTTGGTAGCAACGCCCTGAGTAGATTGTACTTCGACAGGGAACAGCGCATTGGTCGTTTTCCGGCTAAACCAGTCGAAGGTTAGATCAATTTTGCCTTTGAATAGCGATGCATCCACTCCAAAGTCAACCGAGGTTGTGGTTTCCCATTTCGCGTTTGCATTCCCGAACTGGTCGAGCTGGTAGCCCTGAATCGAAGAGGTCCGGGACCCGTTGAGGTCGTAAAACGAGTTGGTCGGGTTGGTTGCATAAATCAGGAATGGGTTGTAGTTCCCGATTTCCTGGTTACCCGTTTGTCCATACGCAGCCCGTAGTTTGAGGTCATCCAGCCAGCCAGCCGTAGGGGCCATAAACGATTCCTTCGAAACCCGCCAGCCCGCCGAAACGGCCGGGAAGTAAGCTACCCGGTTTGCCGACGCGAAGCGCGACGAACGGTCGCGACGAATTGTACCATCGATCAGGTACTTGTCAAAGAACGAAAAGTTAGCTTTAGCAAATTCAGAGGCCAGCGCCCAGTTTGAGGCACCGTTGGTGTTGGTCGACGTACCGGCGTTACCGGCGTCCAGGTAGCGGTTCTCCAGACCATCATCCGCAAATCGGCTCCGGTCACCCCGTAGGAACTCGAAGTAATTTTTGATGGACTCCGTACCCGCAATCAGGTTATAGCGAATGTTGCTGCCAATCTCGCCATTGTAGGTCAACGTATTATACCAGGTCCAGGTGTAGCCATACTCGTTCCGGGCGAACATGCTGTTGGCACCCGCTGACTCCGACGATTCGACATCGCGTGGCGTATAGGCCCGGATGTTGAACGTATTGTAGTCGATCCCGAAGCTGGTTTTAGCCGTCAGGCCTTTGAGAATGTCGATCTCAGCGTAGGCGTTACCGAACACCCGCATGTCTTTATTGACATTGTCTTTGTTTCGATACAGCAGCGCAACCGGGTTCCGGGCGTTATCGAGGTCACCGCCTTTGGTACCGGCAAAGTTACCCGCTACGTCGTACACCGGAATGATGGGCTGAATCCGGAAGGCCATCGAGATCGCGTTGCTCTCGTTGTTATTTGCTGTTGCACTTTGGGTTGAGTTACCGCCCCCAACGCGCTCACCAAAGGCAATTTGCAGGTTCTCGCCAACGCGAACCCGCTTGCTGACGTTGAACTCCGTATTAGCCCGTACTGAATACCGTTTGTAGCCTGTGTATTTCAAGATACCCTGCTGGTTGAAATAGTTCAGCGACATGGCGTATCGACCGCTTTCGTTACCGCCCGAAACGCCCAACTGGTGGTTCTGAATGGGAGCCGGGTCGAAAATCTCGTCCATCCAGTTCGTACCCTCTTTATTGGCTTTAGTAATTAAAAACTTCGTTTTGCGGAAGTCAGCGGCATCAATGTCATTCGAATAGTTGACGTAGCTGCCATCAGGGTTACGCGCCAGGCGTGGATCGCCTTCAGAGGCACCGTCCGGAAAAATGTAGTCGGGAATAACTGGCTTTGAACCACTGCCAAACTGGGCGTTTTTGGGATAAATCAGCGCCGTCTGACCGGCATTTGGTGTAGCTACGCCGTTAACCAGCGTGTTAGTGGCGTTAACCCGTGACTCCCAAAGCAGATCAGCGTATTGCTGTGTATTGAGGAGGCTGAGCGTTTTGCCGGGTTGCTGGCTGCCGTAATATACATCGTACGTAAACTTAGGCTTACCCGCTTTCCCTTTCTTGGTGGTAATGATGACAACCCCATTACCCGCCCGTGAACCATAAATTGACGCAGCTGACGCATCTTTCAGCACCTGGATGGATTCGACATCATTTGGGTTAATAGTATTGTTCGAGCCTTTCGTGGGTACACCATCAATGATATACAGTGGCGAGTTATCGTTCAGCGTACCGAACCCGCGGATACGTACCATAACGCCACCACCCGGTGAGTTATCGTTCCCGATCTGTACGCCGGCTACTCGTCCCTGCAAGGCTTGTGATACGTTCGTTACAGGTACTTTCAACGCTTCTTTTACGTCTACCGTAGCAACCGCTCCGGTAATGTCCCGTTTCGCCTGCGCACCATAACCCGTTACGACCACTTCGTTCAGCGTCTTTATATCCGGCACCATCGCGATGTTGATCGTGGTCCGGTTACCTATGTTCACTTCTTGCGCTGCAAAACCAATTGCTGAAATAGTCAGTACGTCGCGGCCGGGGGCGACACTTAACGAAAACTGCCCGTTCGCATCGGTCACCATCCCGGTCGACGTGCCTTTGATGACGACGTTAGCGCCTGGTAAGGGACTATTGTCGTTTCCGTCCGTTACCCGACCCGTAATCTTACGGTCTTGAGCAAACGCACTTACGCACAGTAGCCAGCTCATGACAAGCAATGGTAAACTGCGGTACGCTTTGCGTAAAGCATTATTCATAATGAATAGATTGGTTAAAAATGGAAGATATACTGTATAGAGATTAAGTAATAGTACCCTAAAGAAAGCATAAGCAGACTTCTAATCATGCTTTGAAGGATAATATTTTATATTAGATAATGTATATATTTGATACAATATGTACATTTCTGTACGTATACATTGGTACAGACGATAGATCTATCTTAATATGTAAGTTGTATAATTACTTAGGTGAGGGTATAAAAAAATAGGTACTAAGTAAGTTGCCCCTACTTAGTACCTATTTTTTGTACCTCTACGGCTTGTCTACCGTGAGATTATATACGTATCAAATCCACGTTAGTTTGGATAACCGGGGTTCTGAGTTTTCAGATTTGGGTTATTGAGCAGCTCCTGGCGGGGAATTGGTAGCAACAGATGCTTCTGTTCCAGCGCCTTATTCGTGCTAAGGTTAACGTGGCCAACGAATTCGTCGAAGCCGTTGGTTTTTTCGTTGTACACCTTCCGCAGACGAATCATATCAAACCAGGTGATTTGCTCGTAGCACAGTTCGTGCCAGCGCTCCCGCCAAACTGCTTCTCGGAAGGAAGCCTGATTGTAGGCACCTAACGCGGGGGTTGTCAATTTAGCCCGGTCGCGAATACGCTTCAGGGCGTCGTAGGCTTCGGGGGTTGGTCCACCAACTTCATTCTGAGCCTCAGCATACAGCAGCAACGTTTCAGCGTACCGGATCTGTGGTACGTTGAGATTGTTCAGCCGCGTGCCGGGTACACCAAACGTACCGTTAGCCGTGCGGTTAAAATGCTTGAACACGTAGGGAGCGCCTAAGTCAAAGCGGGCACCCGTACCGTTCGTGAAGTACGTAGTGTAAAAATACCCTTCCTGATCTTTAGCCCGCAGATCGCCCGGTTCATACGAATTGTAGAACGAAGCCGTTGGTACCGAACTTCCCGTACCCGTTGGCCCGTTGTAGTTGATTGGCTTAAAGTTACCGTAGAAGTTGTCCATTGGGTTACTGGCCACAACCGAGTTGTACTGAAGCATGAACAGATGCTCCAGCCGATTTTCTGTACTTTCCTTATGTACATCTTCGTAGGTCGTGAACAGGTTGATTTCCGACGGCTTTGAGTTTGCGTACGTAATAACTTCATACGCTTTGTCGGCCGCTAGCTTGTAATACGGTGCCCCTTTGCTCAGCGGAAATCCAGCCATGGTCAGATAAACTTTGGACAGCTGCGTTTTTACGGCCGCCTGGTTAACGCGACCACTCACGTCCATCCAGGGTAAACCGGCGCTTTCTGCTGCGGTGAGGTCCTCTACAATGAGCTTGTACACGTCTTCCTGCGAAGCGCGTGTGGGCCGAAAATCTTCCGACTGAATGGTTTGGGGTTTTGTCACAAGCGGAACATCGCCCCATAACCGAACGGCCTGAAAATAAGCCCATGACCGCAGGAACCGGGCTTCACCCAGAATTTTGGTACGTTGGGTTTCCGGCATCGTAATGTTCGGCACCTGCGCAATCACCTGATTGGCCTGCGCAATGACCCGATACAACCCGTTCCAGTAGTTGACAATGTGGGTCGTGTTGCCGTCGTGCGACAGACTGTACAAGTTGTTGAGGTCCGAATTCTGAGCTGTTTCGGTTGTCGACGTACCCGTAAGGGCTTCCAGCAACTGCCAGTTATTCGAGAAGATATTGGCTCCCTCACCGATAAACCGTAGGTTGGCGTATACCGAAGCCAGCGCGGCTTCCGCGTGGTCAGGAATGGTGTAAAAGCTTTCCGACGTCAGGTTCGAGGGTGCTTTCTCGTCCAGGAAATCAGAGCAGCCGACCGGGCCGATCAGTACCGATCCGCATAACACCGCTCTGGTTATATGTTTTATAAGGGGAGATTTCATAATAAGCATCAATAGTTGAAGTCGTTACCGAATTATAGAGAAAGCTGGAGGCCCAACATATAGGTCGTTGGTTTTGGATAGTTGTGCCAGATCATCCCTTGTGAGAAGGCGCTGTTGTCGTTGCCCTGGTTGGTCGGGGTTACTTCCGGATCGCCCACAATCGGATCGTCTACCAGCAGGAAGAAATTCTGAACGGTAGCGTAGAAACGTAGTCGGCTCACTTTAATCCGGTTGGTAACCTGGCTGGGGAGGGTGTAGCCGAACAGCAGGTTGCGACCCCGCAGGAACGAACCGTCTTTAATCCAGTGGCTGTCTACGTTGGTTACGTAGCCCGCGCGGGTTTCCCGAACTTCGGCGATTGGCGTATTCTGGTTCTGTGGTGTCCAGGCGTTGAGGACCGACGTATAGCTGTTGGCCAGGGCCTGGCGGTCTTCGCTGGCGTGCAGGTTCATCAGCATTACGTCGTTGCCGTACATGAACTGGAGTTCAAGCGTAGCATCGAAGTTTTTGTAACGCAGGTTGTTGGTCAGGGCACCCCAGCCTTTCGGGCTGCCGTTGCCGATGATGCTCCGATCGGCGTCGGTGATCGCCTTGTCGCCGTTTACGTCCAGATACTTGATGTCGCCGGGCAGGATGGTCAGGTTGTTGCGATAGCTGGTAAACTTAGCCGCTTCTTCGCGTTCAGCTTCACTCCAGGTACCAACGCGGGTTAGGCCCCAAAACGAACCGACCGGCTCTCCAACGCGGATAATGTTTGTCGGGTTTGTGAAGTTAGGACCGCCCACGTTGAAGATGTCCGAAGGGGTAGCCAGCGAAAGAACCTTGTTACGGTTGAGCGAAATGTTGAACGAGGTGTTCCAGGTAAAGCCACCCCGGTCTATGTTCACCGTGTTCAGGCCAAATTCGAAACCGGCGTTTTGCATCGAACCAACGTTCCGACGGATGGTACCGTAGCCGCTGGTGCGGGGCACCGGCGCATCGAGCAGCATGTCGGTGGTCAGCCGGTAGTAGTAATCAGCTTCCAGCGATACCCGCCCTTTGAATAGGCCGATTTCTAACCCAACGTCGGTTTGAGCCGTTTTTTCCCAGCGCAGATCGGGGTTCGCCAGCCGGTCAAGACCCGTTCCGCCAACGCGCGTATCGTTGTAGATGGTCGAAAAGTTCGAGCTGAGCAGCGCCAGCGATGAATACGGCGGAATCTCCGAGTTACCCGTTAAACCGTAGCTGGTACGTAGTTTCAGGTTAGAAATAATGGGATTCGTTTTCAGGAAATCCTCTTCGGATACGCGCCAGGCCAGAGCAGCCGAGGGGAAGAACGCAAACTTATGGTTTTCCCCGAATTTAGACGAACCATCGGCCCGGCCCGTTACCGTCAGCAGATACTTGTCTTTGTAACCGTAGTTGATACGTCCGAAATACGAGTTAAACGCAAAGCGACGCGCTTCTGATTGAACCTGTGGGTTTGTAGACCCGGCTCCGAGGTTGTTGAAGCCGAAATAATCCGTGGCGAAATTCTGCACCGTAGCGCTGATCCGGAAGAAGTTGGTTTCCTGCCAGGAAATACCCAGCAGCCCCGTGAACGAATGGTCTTCGCCGATTTTGCGGTTGTAGGTCAGGTAGTTCTCAAGCGACCAGAATGTTTCTTTCTGATTCCGGCCGGCTGCGTTCCCAAACTGACCAGGGTTCAGAGTGCGGGTTTGTGACTCGTTGTTTTCCTGCGTCAGGATGTTCACACCCAATACCGTCCGCATCTCCAGCCCTTTAGCGATGTTGATGTTGCTGTATAAGCTACCCAGCGTGGTCTGCGTGTTCAGGATATAACGCCGATCCATCAGCCGGTGCATCGAACTGAATGAGCCTTCAGCACTCGGATAATCACGGTTGCTAGCGTACGTACCATCCGCGTATTTTACGGGCAGGAACGGGAAATCCTCGACAATCTGCCGGGCAACGGCATCATTAATGTCGACCAGGTTTTCAGACTGGTTGTTGTAGCTAAGCGTACCGCCCACTTTCAGCCATTTCTTCACCTGATCGTCGATGGTGAACCGGCCGGAGTACCGTTTCATGTACGAGGTTTTGATGAGCCCTTCGTCGTTCCGGTAGCCCAGCGACAGCGAATACTGAGTGCGCTCATTGCCACCGCTGAAGCCAAGCTGGTGGTTCTGCGACAGTTTGTTCTGGGTTGTTTCTTTGAACCAGTCGGTATCGTACAGCGGATTCAGGTTAGCGTCGAACACGCCGGGGTGATCGGCGCTGAACTTCCGGCGACGGGCTACGGGGTCGAGGTTCGTGTATTTACCAGCCGCCCAACCCGCTGGGTCGTATTTAGCAATATTTGCGTAAGCCAGGTCTTCCGTCGCCAGATATTCGCGGGCGTTCAGCACCCGGGGCCGGTTTGGACCGATGGTGTTGACGCTAAAATCGGCGTTATACGTAACGGTACCTTCGCCGGCCTTTCCTTTTTTGGTAGTTACCAGAATGACACCATTGGCTCCTCGGGCTCCGTAGATCGCCGTTGACGAAGCATCTTTGAGCACTTCGACCGAGACAATATCATTCGGATTGATGTAGTCAATGGCCGAGCTAAACTGGCTTTGGTTGCCCTGGGGCAGCATCACACCGTCTACTACGTACAAGGGGTTGTTCGACGAGTTGATCGAGCTGAACCCCCGAATCCGGATGGTGCTACGTCCGCCGGGCCGCCCGGAGTTGGTATTCACCTGCACGCCCGGCATCCGGCCCGATAGCGCCTGGTTCAGCGATGTGGCTGGCCGTTCCAGCAATTGGGACTGCTTTACGGTGGCAACGGCACCCGTAAGATCTGATTTACGTTGGGTACCATACCCAATGACAACAATCTCATCCAGGGTTTTATCGTCTGCCTTGAGCGATACGTCGATGGTGGCTCGGCTGCCAACGGCTACTTCCTGCGATAAATAGCCCACGTACGAAAACACAATAACCGGATTCGCTCCCGTAACCGCTACCGTGTAATTCCCTTCTGCATCGCTGGTGGTTCCCTGCGTGCTGCCTTTTAGAACAATGCTGACACCTGGCAAACCGGTTCCGGTTTCGTCTTTTACCTGACCGGAGATTCGACGGTCCTGGGCCATACCCTCTACGCATAACAGCCAACTCAGGAAAAGCAGCGGAATGGCGCGGAATGTCCGTTGTAAATAGTTTTTCATCGTAAGGTTGATTAATGGAACATGTTATTATTGATACACAGTGCATCATTTCTTAAAGTCAACCCCGGCAAACTTCTAATTAATCCTCTTTTAATCTAAACGCTGAATTTGTTCACAAAAAAGGCTCAACCGTGTATAAACGGTTGAGCCACAGTGAGATAAAATATTAAAAATTATGTGCTGACTTTTTAAATTATTTTAAATTAAGGTCTTCAATAACGCGTTGAACCTTTGCTTTTAGCTGAGCATACGTATCGTCGAACGCTTCCTTGCTAGCCAGCGGCTCGCGGACGCTGACGTAGAACTTGATCTTAGGCTCGGTTCCCGACGGGCGGGCCGAAACCTTAGTGCCATCGGCGGTGAAGAACTGTAAGACGTTCGAAGATTCGATACCCATACTACCTGCTTCGATGGGGCTAGTGGTATTGCTGCTTAGGTCCAGTCGGGTTAACGCTTTATAGTCATCAACCCGAACCACCGCCGAACCCGCGATTTCTCTGGGCGGATTGGCCCGGAAATCGGCCATCATCTGCTGAATTTCTTCGGCTCCGCTTTTGCCTTTCTTGGTCAGCGAAACCAGGGCTTCGTAATAGAATCCGTTCTCCTGATACATCGCCATGAGCATATCGAACAGGCTCTGGCCCTTGTCTTTGGCGTAGGCGGTCAACTCCGCAATCATGGCGCAGGAAGCAATGGCATCTTTATCCCGCACGAAGTCGCCGATGAGGTAGCCATAACTTTCTTCGCCCCCGCCAATAAACTGCTCTTTGCCTTCCAGTTCACGAATGACTTCGGCAATGTATTTAAAGCCCGTCAGGGTGTTGTAACACGTAACGCCGTAGCGTTCGCACATCCGGTCGATCAAATCCGTTGTCACGATGGTTTTGGCGACGAACTCTTTACCAGTCAGTTTACCCGCATCTTTCCAGGCGTTGAGCAGGTAGTAGATAATCAGGCTGGCCATCTGGTTTCCGTTCAGCAGCTCAAACTCGCCATGGTGATTCCGGGCTCCGGCACCAACGCGGTCGGCGTCCGGATCGGTGGCCATAACCAGATCAGCGTTCAACGACAGCGCCATATCGAGGGCCAGCTGCATGGCGGGTTTCTCCTCAGGATTGGGCGACTTAACCGTTGGGAAGTTGCCGTCGGGAGTAGCCTGCTCTTCCACGATATGAACGTTGGTGAAGCCCAGGGCCTCCAGCGCGCGCGGCACCAACGTAATGCCTGTACCGTGTATCGGCGTGTAAACGATGTTCAGATCAGCCTGGCGCTTAATCACGTCCGGATTAACGGCATTCGATTTAACCCGTTCGATATACGGCGCGTCAATCTCTTCGTCGATCAACTGAATTTTTCCGGGAACACCTTCGAACTTGATATCATCAACGGACGTAATCTTATTCACTTCGGCAATAATGGCCTTATCGTGTGGGGCCACCACCTGCGCGCCGTCGTTCCAATACACTTTGTAGCCGTTGTACTCAGGCGGATTGTGCGAAGCCGTGACCACAATGCCGCTCTGGCAACCCAACTGCCGAATGGCGAAGGAAAGCTCCGGTGTTGGACGTAACGCGCTGAATAGATATACTTTGATGCCATTGGCCGAAAAAATATCGGCCACCAGTTGGGCAAACTCTGGACTCATCCGGCGGCTGTCGTGGGCAATGGCCACACTAATGTCCTGCCCCGGAAAAGCCGCATTGATGTAGTTAGAAAGGCCCTGGGTAGCGGCTCCGACGGTGTAGCGGTTCATGCGGTTGGAACCTACGCCGACCACGCCCCGCAGCCCGCCCGTACCAAATTCGAGGTCGCGGTAAAACGAGTCAGTCAGCTCCGTAACATTACCGGAATCGAGCAGGTGTTGAATGGCTTCTTTGGTATCGGCATCGTAATTACCGCTCAGCCACTGGTCAATACGTTGTTGAGTGGCAGAATCAAAGGTGGTTGTCATATTGAAGGGTTATTATTAAGTCAATGATTGTCGGCCAAAATTACGATTACCTAATTGCCCGCCAAATCCGCACGGTAGATTGGCGGCTAGCCCTGTCCGCCCTCGTATGTGAAACAGCCATGGATATGGTCACTTTTAATTAGGTTTAGGATAAAGTTACTTATACATCAAAAAAGTAATCAGCGTTATTGTAGTAAACTTTCAACTTCATATGAATAAGCTGTTCCCATTATTATCTCTACTTGGACTTCTTGGTTGCCAATCGGAAGAGCAACCTCTAGATGTAGCTACCCGTGCTTCGGGCAAATACATTGTCCAGTATTATAATGTGTTCGGAGATACATTGTACTCCCTGAGCGGTATCAATAAGATTGGAGTCAGTGATTTTTATATAGTCGTAGACCGAAAGGGACCGGATTCGGTAAGAATAGGGACATTTTATACTCGGAAGGGCTTGCCTGTCCGTTTTCTGAAAGACGTTCGTGTCAGTGAGACCAATGGTAAGTTTCAACTGTCAGCTAATAATTATGTTCCTTCCGGTTATCAGGGGATTATAGAAGGGAATACCTTAAACGAGCGAAGTGTGAGTGCAGGATTGCTCATTCCGCTTGCTGACTCATCGAAAAGCACTTACACTCCTTCTCCAGCAGGCATAGTCATTTCAGCCAAGAAGTAACTTATTACAAAAGATTACACCGGCATGTTCGCAAATAAATTACTTGCTACTTTATTGAGCTTATGAAGGTGACTCCAAACGTTACTCCCGCCAGCCTTCTGGCTTGAAAGGGGTACGAGTGTCGCTTAACCGACAAACGGCCGTTGGGGGGCGAGGAGGGCCGTCGATGATAAAACTGGGGCCAAATGGGGGAGGTGGTTCTGAAACCGGGTTTCGCCCATTTAACGCCAAAAATAATCCAGGTGCCGATCCATACGTATCTTTCCGATCCAGCCAGTAACGTACCTCCGCGACGGCTGAGGCCGCGAAATAGCCGATTACGTTTTCCTGTGCGTTTGCCTCATTACGTACGTTGCCGACTAAAGCTGTAGGGGGAGTATCGGCCAACCCACCGGTGTTCTGGGTTTGCTGCTGAAATAAGCTGAAATACCGGTAAGCGTCGGCGGTTAGTGATGTCTGACGTAGCGCCACCAGGGCAGGCCGGTATTGATAAAACGGAATCTGAGCAACCAGACGCTGGCTAATGAGTCCACCATTTGCCAAGGCATCATCGAACAGATTCAAGCTGTAATTCTGTATGATCTCCCAGCATTGGGTTCGGCACTCATAATCGAATCGTACGTTTTTAACCTGTTGATAGGCCTCAGAAGATGAGGGTGGAAAGAAGCAGTCTTCAAAGGGATTCGTGCCTGATTTATAAGCAAAACTGCTAATTGGATACAGAATTTCATTAACCGCATAGATACCTTCATAGCAACTCTGGCACCATTCCTGTCTCTCAAACAGGCGCCAATCCCACCGGTAGTAATTGTGCTGGTCAATGGGATCTTGCGTAGTCAGGTACATATCATGCCCGGCTCGGTAAGCGCCGTCGGCAAATGGCTTAACAAAGCTGGCCGGGTTGAATTGGGCCAAAACATGGGTGACGGGTGGTACGGGCTGCATTATCTGTTGAGTAGATACGTAACGGCTGCCGTCGCTGAGAGTAAAGCGAAGCTGGTAGGCATGGCCGATTTGCCCCCTGAAATCGCTGGGGAATTGATACGTACCGTTTACGGTCTCGTGTGCCGCAATGCGTTGGCTGGAATCGATTACAACTTCAACGGTAGCCTTAGTAATGGGTAAGCTGCCGAATCGCCCCGTGAGCGGATCGGCTTTAGAGCGATTGAGTCGAATGACTTGAGGCTCTGCCAGGTTAGTGATGGTTCCATCGACCACAATTACGTCAACCGTGCCCCGCAAGCGCAGATCAAGGATGTCCACGCAGGAGGCTAGCGACGAGACAAGAAAAACAAACAGAAGCCAGTAGCGCATATCCAGAAATTTACTGTGGCCAACCTTCGGGGATGAACGGGGTGCGATTGTTGCCGGGTATGCAGGGAGCCGTTATAAATCGCTTTGGCCCACCTGCTTTAAACGGATTTCCTTCGGGGCCCTGGCTCGGTTTACGGCGGGTCTGAACGTAGAAGAGTTCATCAGGTTCTTTTATGATGCCCCCCTGATCATCATAGGCTCCAAACGAAAGAACGGTAGCATCTTTTTTATCCATAAAGCGACGAACCGTGGCAATCGAACTAGCGGTGAAAAAGCCCACTACGGCTTCTCGCGGATTAGCTAGATTCGTTACGTTCCCAACAATGGCCGTTGGGGGTGTATCGGCTAGTCCACCCGCATTTTCCGTTTGCTGCTGTAACAGTTTATAAAACTGATAAGCTGATGCCGTCAGTGCCGCCTGTCGTAGTTCAAGCAGGGCGGGTTGCCGGGTCAGCAATGGCACCTGAGCGATCTGACGGCCATTGACAGCCCCACCATTGGCCAGTTGGTCATCAAAAATATTGAGGTAGTAATTTTGAATTACATCCCAACATTGAGATCGGCAGGGATAGTCAAACCAAATGTCTTGGCTGGCTTGTGTTCCTTGCCTGGGAAGTTCTACACAATCTTCCACGGCTCTCCGAACCGATACGAGAACACCGTTTTGTATATAATCCTGCTGCACCGAATCGACGTAGGTGCCCTGATAACAACTGCGGCACCAGTGCTGTTTCTCCCATAGTTTCCAGTCCCAACGGTAATAATTTCGCTGGTCAACGGGATCTTTTGTCGTTACGTAGCAATCATAACCCGCCCGGAAACCATTAGGATACAGACCGGGTCGAAAGGCGGTTGCGTTAAAGCGAATCGATAGGTTATCAATTGGTGGCACATCCGGCATAATTTGCTGGGTAGACACATACTGTCTTCCATCGCTGAGTGTAATCCGAAGTTGATAGGCATGGCCGATCTGCCCCCGAAAATCGCTGGGCAACTGATACGTACCGTCTACGGTCTCGTGGGCGGCAACACGTTGACTGGAATCAACTATAACTTCAACTACTGCCTTAGTGATGGGTAGGCTGCCAAATCGGCCTGTTAGCGGGTCGGCTCTTGACCGATTAAGCGTAATCAATTGGGGCTCGGCCAAATTGGTGACGATACCGTCCACAACAATCACATCGACCGTACCCGTTAGGTCAACTATAAATGGATCGATACAGGCCAGGGCGAGCACTACTAATGATAAACAGCTTAGCAGAAGCGTAAACGGAAGGCGCATGGGCAATCAGTGAAACCGTTGAGTAGGCTGGGGTTAGTAACCTATGGTAGATTAAAGTAAAAATAGGATATAGTTGATATATTTAAGCGATTTTGAGCAAGTTAATCTACTGGCCTGAATCGCTCGTTGATGAGTTGATTCTACCGCCAACATCTCATAGCTTAAAGCCAATTCCTACACCCACTTACCTTTCTTTTCATGAATCAACGATTAGTCGTTACTACGTTTCTTTTTCTCCTTGTTTCTACTGGCTTCGCTCAGATCACCTATACCCTCTCTGGTGTGGTTCGTGATTCGACTACCAATCAGCCCCTAAGTAGAGCGGCCGTCGTCATCAACTACGAGAAGTCGACAACTGGGGCGTACACCGACGCTGCGGGCGCCTATTCCATCAATCTTAGAGCGGGCATGCACGTAATCGTTGTTCGGCATGTGGGGTATGTGCCCTTCCGCCAGTCGATTCGCATCCGCGGCAATACGTCCCTCGATATTCGTCTGCCGAGTGTAGCCAGCCAATTGGAAGAAGTTGTTGTTACGAGCAAAGGCTATGACCGCAATGTTCGGCAGCCGCTGCTGGGCGTGAGCCAGATTAATATCACTACGTTAAAGCGCATGCCGGCTGCGCTGGGCGAAGCCGATATTCTGCGGAGTCTACAACTCTTGCCGGGCGTGACCAGTGTGGGCGAGGCCGCTAACGGTGTTAACATCCGGGGCGGCACCACCGATCAGAACCTGATTCTGATGGACGATACGCCTATTTTCAACCCGACCCACATGTTCGGGCTGTTCTCGGTGTTTCCACCCGATGCGGTGGCGGGGCTGGATTTATACAAAGGCAACGTACCCGCCCGTTACGGCGGGCGGGCGGCTTCAGTGCTCGATATCAACCTGCGCAATCCGGACCTGAATCAGACCCGACTCAGTGGAGGGGTCAGTTTGGTGGCAAACCGGCTAACGGTAGAAACGCCGATTGTGAAGGGAAAACTGGGGCTGCTGGTGTCGGGTAGGGGAGCCTTCAACGACTTTCTGCTGCGGCTGGTGTCGCCCCGCTTCGACGACATTCGAGCCAAGTTTGGCGATGGTACGGCCAAGCTATTCTGGCGCGTCAACGAGCGCAATACCGTAACGGCCATGGGCTATTACAGCCAGGATCTGTTTCAGACGAACTTACTGGGTAGTCTGGCCAATGTGAATGCGACGGGAACTCAGTATGAACACCAGACGACCAATGGGATGGTGCGCTGGTTTCACGCCTTCACGCCACAGGTGAACCTACAAACCACGGCCATAATTGCCCGGTACGTACCGACCATTCTGTCCATCGAAGACAGTACGAATAATAAAGTTGCCCTACGGCAGAGTCTGTTGCAACGCCAAATCAAGTCGAACCTGAATTATCAGCTGACGAATCATAAGCTGGAGGTCGGCATCAGTGGAGCGCATTATCAGATCAATCCGGGGGAGTTACTGCCAGGGAGTAGTCCCAGCGTCAACTATCGTAAAACGCCCGTTGAGAACGCACTTGAACTGGCTCTGCACGCCGAAGACGAATGGAGTGTGTCGGATAACCTATCGGTCTCGGCGGGTCTGCGGTACTCCCATTTCCTGAACCTGGGGCCCATCACGGTTCGGCGCTATCAGACAGGAGAAGGCGTCGACGAAACGAGTATCATTGATTCGGTACAGTATGGTGCCGGGCGGGTCGCGTATCAATACGGTGGGCTGGAACCCCGACTTGGCCTGCGCTACGCATTAGGTGCAAACTCGTCGGTCAAATTTGGCTATAACCTGATGCGGCAGTACCTACAGGTCATTACCAACACCACGACGCCCCTGCCTACGGCCCGATGGAAGACCGCCGACGCCCACATTCAACCGCAGATCAGCCAGCTTTTTTCGGCGGGGTATTTTCACAATAGCCGTAACAACATCTTTGAAGTCTCAGCCGAAGTCTACTGGCGAAGTACCCAGCACGTACTGGATTACAAGCCGGGCGCTGATTTTCTGTTGCAGCCATACCCCGAAACACAACTGCTGGCCGGTCGAAGCAAGGCATACGGCGTGGAACTGATGGTGGCTAAAAAGAAAGGAGAGTTGACAGGCTGGATCAATTATACCTATGCCCGTACCCTTAACCAGGTCGACGAAGGCGCGAACTTTCGGCAGCGCATCAACGGGGGCGACTGGTACGCGGCTAACTACGACCGACCCCATAGCTTCAACTTCAGCCTGAACATCAACCAGACGCGCCATCATAGCTTCTCGTTCAATTTTTCCTACAGTACCGGGCGACCCTATACCGCACCAGAAGGCTTTATTCGCTACCAGGGCCGCACGTATCCGTACTACAACGAACGGAACCAGTACCGACTGCCCGACTACCACCGGCTGGACTTCGCCTGGAACATATACAATCCCAGTCTAAAGAACCGGCGCTGGCAGGGGCACTGGACCTTTACGGTATATAACTTATACGGTCGGAAGAATGCCTACTCGATCTATTACCGTACCGAAGGGCAGGCAACAAACCCGTATCGACTCGCCATATTTGCCGCGCCCATCCCTAGTCTAACGTATAACTTCGAGTTTAAGTAAATCACCAGCTATATGCGCTCGTTGCTCTTTTTAGGACTGCTTTGTTTAGTGACGGTGCTCATTCCGGCTGCCTGTGTTGACTCATTCGATCAAACGTTACCAGGTACTAATGATATTCTGGTTGTTGATGGTACGATCACCAATCTGGCCGAACCGCAGCTTATCCGCATCAACCGCTCAACGGCCGACCGACTCACGGGGCGCTTTGGCTCTACACCCGTGACGAAGGCGACCGTTGAAGTTGTGGTTGATTACGTTGTGCGAATTGCATGCCACGAAACGCTGGATGGAACGTATCAATTACCTGCGGATTTTAAAGCTGAAATAGGCCATACCTACCAGCTTCGTTTTACATTAGCCAACGGTGTTAGCTATCAATCGTCTTTAGAACGTTTACTACCTGTTGCTCCAATAATATTAGTACGCGCTGAGTTTAACGCTAATAGCCTTTCCTCTACTCAACGATTACTCGGCAGCTATCCTGCGGCCCATGATTTTTATGTTGACTTCAGTGATCCGGCCGACGAATCTAACTACTATCGCTGGCAATGGATCGACTGGGAGCGGCAAGAGTGGTGCCGTAGCTGTAGTGGGGGCCGGTATCAGATGGTAGGTCCGGAAGGTAAGCTCATAGAGGATTGCGTAAACGAAACTTTTACCTTTCCACGTTATGATTACAATTGTCGGAATAAGTGCTGGGAAATCCTGTACGGCAATGAGCTGGTGTTATTCGGTGATGAGTTCAGCAATGGTAGGCCAATTACATCCTTGCGAATCGCTCAAGTACCTCTCTACTCGAAAGAACACTGCTTAGTCGAAATTCGACAGGAGTCGCTAACGCGAAACGCGTACACCTATTACAAACAACTTGATGATCAAACCCGCAATTCCGGCGGTGTAGCTAGTGCGCAACCCGCCATTCTCGTCGGCAATATTGTCAACTTGACCGATAACCGTGATTCCGTAATTGGTTATTTCACCGTGTCGGGGGTGTCATCGGTCCGTTATTGGCTGACTCGGAGTGATGCAACGGGGTTTGCCCCAGGCCTTTTTCAGGCTCTAAGCGGGGGACTTAATCCTGCAAATGAACCCTCTATTGAGCGGAATCGACCCCCATTAGCGGTATGTGTGTCAAGTAATAGTCGAACCCCCTTTAAACCTGAAGGCTGGCGCGATTAGGACGCATAAATCTTTATTACTGATCCTATAGATGGCACTGAATACGCGAAGCTGACAGACTAGAGGCTGATTTCCAATCTGTCGGCTTGTAACGTGTTTAAAAAATTTATACGTAACGTTCGGTGATGTGCGCCGTTCGCTCGCAGGTCTCCAGGAGCAAGGGGTGGCGCGGTTGGTTGAGTGCCGCTTCTAACTCCTCAATGGTTTCTTTGAATAGCATATGCACGGGGATCTCGTGCGATTCCTGTTTGCCTTTAATATACATCAGCGACGGACGTACCGTGCCCGATGCGGCCAACTCATTGTATTGCTGTTTAGCCGCTACCCACTCTTCGTCACTTGTTCCAAAGGAAACCACACGTTCGGATAATGGGGTCGCTTTGCGGTCAGCCAGCTTCGCGTCGAGGTCGGCCAGCATACGCTTTAAGTGGAATGTATCTTTTCCGGTGCGAATGCGCTCCCGCAGCGACTGACGGATCAGGTACGTTAGCGAGTTCGACAGGTTCAACCCAATCTCCGCCATTTGTTTAAATATGAGCGACGAGGGCGACATGCCGGGAATGGTGTTCGGGTCGTGTAGTAAAACCTGGCCACTGGGTGTCAGGAATCCGTCAATACGTGAATACACATTGATACCCAAACGTGAGAATGCCTGCTCAACGGCTAGCTGTATCTTCCGGTTATTCTCCAAACTTGTATCAACCGGAATGCGCTTGCGGGCAACATTTGTCTTGTATTTCGTCTCGAAATCGAAGGAAAGAGCATTGTAAATTTCCGTTGGAGGCAAGGCAATCGCTCGTTGGTCGTCATCCTGAATAACTCCGCAGGAGAACTCCTGTCCACTGATAAACTCCTCAAATAGGACCTCATCTTCCGCATTGAGCGAAGCCAACGTAACGGGCTGACTTGCCGAAAGTGCATCCAGCCGTTCAACAAAATCCTTCGGGTGTTTGATCACCTCGCCGGTTTGTTCGATCACCAGCGGGAAGCTGATACCGGAATCCAGGCTCACCATTTTCTGAGCGAGTTCGCGCTTCTCATCGGTCGACAGTTCTGCCCATTCGCTGAGTTTGCTCCAGCCATCGGGCTGGATGCTCATCGTAAAGAAACACTGCTCAACGGCCCGGCAAAACTGGGCAAGGTCAGCTTCGCGGACAATAGCCACGCCGATTGACGAGCCCTGGTGAGGGGCTTTTACAACGATTGGTAAACCGAGGTGTTCAGTAAGTGACTGAAAAAACTGGGCTTTGTCAGACCGCTCATAGGCGTCGCGGTTAATGGTAGCTGTTTTCTTTTGCTGCCCGGTGGCCAGGGCGATCAGCTCATTTTGCAGAATCTTATTAATACCAACCGCCGATCCGACCAACCCCGGACCTGTATACGGCATTTTGTACCACTCTAATAACCCTTGTATAGCCCCATCTTCGCAGTCAGGACCGTGCATGGCCAGAAATGCCATCTCGAAATGGTTTCGGAAATGTTCAGGACGTAACTCAGGTAACGTAGCATGGAGCGCAGCGACGTCGAGCGATTCATCATAGACAGAGAAACCTGAATTGTCCTGTGGCAGCGCATCGCGTAGGGAAGGAGCCTCTAAAAACGCTGGCGAAACCAGCCGGAACCCGCCACGGCCGTCGACGAATACTAATACGGGCTCGAACAAACCTTTGTCTAAATTGGCTAAGGCCGTACGACCACCGGCAAACGATACCTCGCGCTCGCGCGCCGGGCCACCGAAGAAGATACCTATTTTCACTGATTGAAGAGATAAGTGCGAGTAGCAAAGAAACAAAAAAACGCCTGATTCGGCGTTTTAATGTTGTAGAGAAGAAGGCTCTTTAATCAGGTTTAACGATAGTTGCCCCCTGAGCTAAGGGACTCCCCAGCAACGCCAGCAGTTTCGGAACGATCGATCTCAAAACGGGATAGGCGTTCGTATATGTGTCCAAGACAATGACCGGTACCGGATATCGAGTTAAATTTTGCTGAAAAGGAAGATTTTTGTCGCACGTAATCAAGGCGTCGAAGTTGTATTCCAACAGGAATCGAAGCACATCTACATCTTCGGTCCCATCTTGACGCATTTCCCGAACAGTGAATACAGTGTGGCCAACTAACTCCTGCTTGAGTCTTCTAGGGACGTTCTCATCAAGCAGCCTCATAAATGGCATTAAGATTAGTCGCTGTGAGTAAACGTTCGGCTATTTTTAACGTAGCCACAACCTGCTCCTTTGATACTGAAGGAAAGTCATCTAAGAACTCGTCTACAGAAATGCCCAGTTCTAAATGATCAAATAAGGATTGAACCGGTACTCGGGTACCTCTGAAAACCGGTGTACCCCCCATGACTTTCTCACTAATTGATATTACATCAGGAAGGCTTGCCATGTTAGCAAAATTTAAAACGCGGGCGTGATATTTATGGCCTCGACTTTGGTGATTTCTGGGACGGCTTTTAGAATAGCTTCTTCCAGCCCACCCTTGAACGTCATCGCCGACATAGGGCAGGAGCCACATGATCCCATGAGTTCAAGCCGGACAACTTTGTCATCTGTTACTTCCAGCACTTTCACGTTGCCACCGTCCGCTGCCAGATAGGGCCGCATTCCGTCAAGGGCTCGCTCAATTTGGTTAATTAGGTGGTCGTTGTTTATTGCCGTCTCCATTGAATGCTATGATTTACGGTAAATTTACACGTTCGCAAGGTTTTATGCAACTTCTACACGCTTTGTGCGGTCGACCGATGCATTCCGAATCGCTACCTGTTGAGCCAGGGCTTCGGCCGTTTGCTGGAATGCTTCGCTGGCTACTGGCTCTCCAACACTGATGGCGGGCCGTCCTTCGTCGCCCGCTTCTCGGATGCTTTGCACCAGCGGAATCTGCCCTAGCAACGGTACGTCAAACTGATCGGCTAGTTGCTTACCACCGCCTTTGCCAAATATGTAATATTTATGATCGGGCAACTCGGCTGGGGTGAAATAAGACATGTTTTCAATAACGCCCAGTACGGGTACGTTAATCTGCGGTTGCCGGAACATAGCCAGACCCTTTGTAGCATCGGCCAGCGCCACCTTTTGGGGCGTTGTAACGATAATGGCACCCGTTACCGGTACGGTTTGCACCAACGTCAAATGAATATCGCCGGTGCCCGGTGGTAAGTCGATCAGTAGATAATCCAGTTCGCCCCAGTCGGCGTCTGAAAAGAATTGCTGTAAAGCCCGGCCCGCCATGGTGCCCCGCCAGATAATGGCTTGACCCGGATCAACCAGAAAGCCCATCGAAAGCATTTTGATACCGAACTGCTGAACTGGCTCCATCTTCGTCAGACCGTCGACCTGATAAATACGTGGCTGAATGGCTTCGGCCCCAAACATCGTGGGCATGGATGGCCCGTAAATGTCGGCGTCGATGATGCCTACTTTAGCCCCTGATTTATAAAGCGCGATGGCCAGATTCGCCGTCACCGTTGATTTACCAACGCCCCCTTTGCCGGAGGACACGGCTATAATATTTTTCACGCCGGGCAGCGTTGGGGCATTCGAGCGTGTCGACGTTACGTCGGAGGTCATATCAATCGTAACCTGTACGTCAGTACCGATGTGCGTATGAATAGCGTCTTCACAGCGTTTGCGAATAACTTCCTTTAACGGGCAGGCCGGAGTGGTCAGGACAACTGTAAAGCGAACAGAGCTGATTCCCAGCGTTACGTCGCGTACCATGTTGAGCGAAACAATGTCGCGTTTCAAATCTGGCTCTTCAACCGTACTCAGTGCTTGCAGAACGGCTTCTTTACTTAATCGATAATCAGACATAATGGAAGGGAAAAAGAAGGAAGGAGAAGAAAGGGAGAAGGGAAAGGCTAAGCTACTGCCCTTTCTCCTGTTTCCCGTTCTTCCGTATTCCCTTGACGTAAACGACTTCGCACTTCAGCCAGTTCCGTTGTTACGTCAACGCGCTTCGATAAGATATCGAGCTGACTGATCAATTTGGTCAAAAACTGCTGATAAGCGGTACTACTGTCTCCGTACAGTGGCTGATGAAGCAGCGATTTACTAAGCTGAGTCCACTGAGCAACGAAGCCACGAAGTTCATCGTCAAACGCGTTTTCGGCAAATTTTTCAAAAATATACGCGTGCGCCTGCGCATTGGGGTGAATCAGATCCGCTTCGTAAAAGCGATAGTCCCGCAGATCGTCAATCATTAGCTCATACGCTGGAAAGTAGTGAACCCACTCGTTCCAGACAGTTAACTCGTGCGCAATAACGCGTAAGGTCGACTTGCTAACCTGGTTCAGGGGTAACGTATCACGCGTGTGCCGCACCGGACTAACGGTAACAATGACCTTAAGCTTGGGATTTGCCTTGTGCAAGGTTTTGAGCAGCCGCTTCATATCATCCTGTAAGTGCTCTACCTGATACAGGTACTTTTCAAACAAAAAGCCAGGCATCTTATGGCAGTTGGCGACAACCTTTCCCGTTTCGATATGCCGGTAGACAACCGCTGAGCCCAGGGTCAGCAATAAGAAGTCGGCTTTGCGAACGGCGTCAGCGACCTCTCCCAGTCGATTCACAAGTATATCTCGGAGTTCATGGCGGCTGTTCGCCCAGAGCGACGAATGAAAGTCATAGTGAAACCAGACTCCATCCCGTTCAACGTAGCGGTTTTCGTCTGGAGCGGTTCCGTACAAAGCCATGGTGAGTAGCTTGGCGATGGAAACCGGATTAAAAAGGGTGCCAAACGGGTTGGTCAATACGTTCAGTTTATTACTAGCCAACCGTTGTCCCATAACCTCAGCAAAGCATGACCCAATGGTCACAATCCGACTGTTCAGGCCGATGCGGTGAGGGAGTGGTTCGGGTGTAAAATCGGTATGAAACTGCATACCAGATTAACAAAAATACCACTTGTTTAGGTCCTTGCAGGCGGGGTATTTTTAGTTGCTAATTATTGATTTATAAGTCATTAGCCTGGCTGCTATCGAAAGAGTGTATACTACGTTCAGCCACGTCCATTCTGAGCTGTTCTTCACGAATAGAGGCCTAATAATGAAGGCTGCTAAGTCATGACGTGAGCAAAGAGCAAATAAAAAAGGGGCTAAATCACTTTAGCCCCTGTGAGTTTGTCGCATAGTGCTTAGTCAGCGGCTACTACGTCAAATTTTACTTTGTGTTTAACGTCCTTATGCAGGTCGAGGGTAGCCTCATACGTACCAAGCGTTTTCACATCATCAACCGCAATTTTCTTCCGGTCGATGTCGAATCCTTTTTCGCGCAAGGCATCAGCGACCTGCGTGTTGGTAACGCGACCGAAGATTTTGCCACTGTCGCCCGCTTTTGCCGGGATGGTCAGAGTCATATCGCCAATACCATCGGCAATCGCCTGCGCGTCATTTTTGATTTTTTCGGCTTTGTGAGCCGCCTGACGGATGTTTTCAGCAACGATCTTTTTGTTCGAATCGGTTGCCATTACCGCATAACCCTGCGGAATCAGGTAGTTGCGGCCATAACCAGGCTTCACCGTTACGGTGTCATTCTTGTAGCCCAGGCCAGCGATATCGGTTTTTAGAATAATTTCCATGAGAAAAATGTTTGGCTGTTCGGTCGTTTGCCTGTTTGTCTGTTACGGAGACAAAACACCGAACGACAAAAACAGACGAACAACGAAACAATTATTTCAGTGAATCGCCTACGTAAGGTAGAATGGCTAGGTGACGAGCCCGTTTAACGGCCTGAGCAACTTTGCGCTGATTTTTCAGGCTTGTGCCGGTTAAACGACGGGGCAGAATTTTACCCTGTTCGTTCAGCAGCTTCAACAAGAAATTGCCGTCTTTGTAATCGATATATTTGATACCGGCTTTCTTGAAGCGGTCGTATTTTTTGCGGTTCTCGGTTTTCGAGACAGATTCGTTTTGCAGACTCATGATTACTTAGCCTCCCCGGCGTTTTCGGTTTGTTTTTTCTTACCCACTAAGCCATTGCGCTTCCGATCGTTGTAAGCCACAGCGTGCTTATCGAGCGAAACCGTCAGGTGACGGATAATGCGCTCATCGCGAAGATACTCCGTGTTGAGTTTCTCGATGATGGTACCGGGCGCCGTAAACTCGAAGAGCTGGTAGTAACCGGTGCTTTTGTGCTGAATTGGATAGGCCAGCTTGCGAAGGCCCATATTCTCTTCGTGAACGAGTTCCGCGCCGTTGTCGGTCAGCACTTTACGGAACTTGTCAACGGCGTCCTTCATCTGAGCATCAGATAAAACGGGAGTTAAAATGAACACCGTTTCGTAGTTATTGGGAAACATTGCTTGTAATTGGTTTGAAATGAGGGCGCAAAGGTACGAAAAAAGTTATAAAGTTGTAAGGGTATATCGTTATAAAGTTGGCTGACGCGTTTGGGGAAGGCGTAAACACACGCTAAAAACTATACAACCTTGCAACTTTATGAGTCTTACTTTACCGTAAACTCGCCATCGCCAATTCGGAAGCCTTCGCAGTAAATTTCGATAGTATGACGGCCTTCGTTAAACCGCTGCGCCCCCCGACCGTATATGAAATCAACCCGCTGACGGCTGTTGTCGAACGTAAACCGTTGCATGGCCGTATAAATCATGCCCTGGCCGTTATACGTAAACTCACCCGAGCCGGTGGCCAGATCCGATATGACGGCTCCCGCTGGGTCCAGAATTCGCATGTACAGCTCTTTTTCGTTCTGCTGGGCTAACCCGTTTGGTGCGATACGTACTGATACCTTAATCTTGTCAATTTTCTTGGCCTTGTAATTGCCGCCATCCCGTTCTTTTCCACGCGAATTTAGTGCCGTAACGACGATGTCTTCCGCGCGGAGGGCCGCAGCAATACTGACCTTCTCGCTCAGTTCCTGGTTTTTAGCCGAGACGGCTGCTACGGAGTCGTTCAACGCCTGACGTTCGGCTTTCAGACCACTGTTTTCCTGCGTCAGCGTTTCATTCTGCTGAGCTAATGCGCCATTCTCCTGCTTCAGACGAGTAATCTCCTGGTCTTTCTGAGCCAGCAGAGCCTGGTAATTCCGGATTTTCTGGTCGTATTTACGGCTGTCGAAGGAGTTGACGTTACGTAGTTCACGCTTGTCGACTTCCAATTGCTGCTTCACTTTCAAGAGTGAGTCAACGCTGCCACCGAGTTGCTGAATTTCTGCGATTTTAGCGTCTAACTGGGCCGATATAGAGTCGAGTTTCGTTTTCGTAGTAAGCACTTCCTCGGTTTTGGCGGCAATGGTGGCGTCTTTCGTTTTGCTATCCTGACGTTCCTGATAATAGAAATAAAGAAGAAGTACGTTTAAGGCGGCCAAGATCAGTAACGCGGCTAATAAATAACTACGACTACTGTTCTGGGTTTGAGGTCTAGGTTCCATTGGAGTCATAAACTAAGCAGAAGGGTTGCACTTAAAATCCATTCCAAAACTAAAACACCTGTGCAATTATTGTCTTCTTCAAATGCTTTAGGGCCAAAAACTACGCCTTTCTGCGTAGTTCTCAAACTTATCTTTGCACAATCTTTATCGAGAAACAGGGCAGCATTCGCTGTCAAGTGCTTATGATCGCGGATACAATTCATCAGATAGAAACGGAGCTGCACGGGCGGGCTCAACTCATTGCCGTTACAAAAACAAAGCCGGTTGCGCTGCTACAGGAAGCTTATGAGGCTGGCTGTCGGCGCTTTGGCGAAAATAAGGTGCAGGAAATGGTGGATAAACACCCCCAACTGCCCGCCGACGTAGAATGGCATTTAATTGGTCATTTGCAGACGAACAAAGTGAAATTCATTGCCTCGTTTGTTACGTTGATTCATTCCGTTGATAGCTTAAAGTTGTTGCAGGAGATCAATAAGCAGGCCGCTAAGCACAACCGAATTGTTGATTGTCTGCTTCAGATTCATATTGCCGATGAAGAAACAAAGTTTGGCCTGTCGGCTGAGGAGGCCGAAGCACTGCTGAATGCTGGGGAACTTGATGCGTTGGCTAACGTTCGTATTGTAGGGCTGATGGGCCTGGCTACCAACACAGACGATACTGAGCAAATTCGCCGGGAGTTTCGTGGGTTAAAGCAACTGTACGACAAGTTAGCCGCTATTTCGCGATCGAATGTTGCCTTCCATCATCTATCGATGGGCATGAGTGGTGATTATCAGATTGCCGTCGAAGAAGGAAGTACGCTGGTTCGGGTTGGTAGCGCTATTTTTGGATCAAGAAACTAATCAAGACCGGGATTGAGCGGATTAAATGGATGAATAGGATTTTGTTGCTACGTAAACTACTTGCAAAATCCTGTTCGTCCATTTAATCCGCTCAATCTGGGTTCAGAATCATATGAAATTTTTTATTCAATCTGGAGCAGTTTTAGGGTTGCTGGGTGTTGCCCTCGGTGCGTTTGGTGCCCATGCATTACGTACCATGCTGGAGTCTACTGGCCGGACGGCTACGTTCGAAACGGCGGTTAAATACCAGTTTTATCATGCACTGGCGCTCGTATTAATCGGCGTACTGATGCAGTTGTTCGGCAGTAATCCGGCCATTGTTAAGCTTCTCAACTGGGCGGGCTATTCGTTTTTAGGCGGGGTGCTGGTCTTTTCCGGGTCACTGTACATCCTGTGTTTCACTGGCATTACGTGGTTAGGTGCCATTACGCCTATTGGTGGGGTGGCCATGATTGCGGGCTGGGCGCTGCTGCTGTGGGCGTTTTTATAGAAGGAGAAAAGGGAGTAGTGGGAGGAAAGGGAAAAGAGGGAGAGTCTTTTTTTGCGGTCTTGATTCCCCTTCTTTCCTCTCTTCCCACTACTCCCTTTTCTCCCTCTTTTTTCGTATCTTTGTCGTCTGATTCTGAGAATAATGCAAACGAATATACAGGCAGAAACCGCCCGTCGGCGGACCTTCGCCATCATTAGTCACCCCGATGCCGGGAAAACCACGTTGACCGAAAAGTTGCTGCTTTTTGGGGGGGCCATTCAAACCGCTGGAGCTGTAAAGTCGAATAAAATCAAGAAGTCGGCTACGTCTGACTTTATGGAGATCGAAAAGCAGCGGGGTATCTCCGTCGCTACGTCGGTCATGACGTTTGAATACGATAATCTGAAAATCAATATTCTGGATACGCCTGGCCACAAAGACTTTGCTGAAGATACGTATCGGACACTGACCGCTGTCGATAGCGTTATCCTGGTGATTGACTGCGTAAAAGGCGTAGAGGAGCAAACCGAGCGGCTGATGGAAGTCTGCCGGATGCGCGATACGCCAGTTATTATTTTCATCAACAAACTCGACCGCGAAGGACAGAATCCGTTCGACCTGCTCGATGAGCTGGAAGAGAAGCTGAACATCCGCGTGCGCCCGATGACCTGGCCCGTGAATATGGGTTCTGATTTCAAAGGTGTTTACAGCCTGATCGAGAAAAAATTATATTTCTTTAAAGTTAACAAGACGAAAGTCGAGGACGACGTATTACCGATTGAACTCGAAGATTCGCTGCTTGATGAGAAAGTCGGCCAGCGGGATGCGGCCCAACTCCGCGAAGACGTTGAGTTAATCGAGGGCGTTTACGATACCTTCGATCGGCAGGCGTATCTGGATGGCAAGCTGGCACCGGTATTCTTTGGGTCGGCCGTTAACAACTTCGGCGTAAAAGAACTGCTCGAAGGATTCTGTCAGATTTCACCCGAGCCGATTGCCCGCCCGACCGATAAGCGCGAGGTACTGCCCGGCGAGAAGAACTTCAGCGGGTTCGTCTTTAAAATCCACGCCAACCTCGATCCCCGTCACCGCGACCGGATTGCGTTCCTGCGTATCTGCTCGGGCGTGTTCGAGCGGGGTAAGTTTTACCACCATACACGGCTGGACAAAAACGTTCGCTTTGCATCTCCCTTCAGCTTCATGGCTGATAGCAAGAGCGTGGTCGAAGAAGGTTTTCCGGGCGACGTAGTGGGTTTATACGATACGGGTACGTTCAAGATCGGCGATACGTTGACGGAAGGGGAGGAGTTGCAATTTCAGGGCATTCCGAGCTTTTCACCCGAAATCTTCAAAGAACTGGTGAATCTGGACCCAATGAAGTCGAAGCAGTTGGACAAAGGGATTCAGCAGCTAACCGACGAAGGCGTGGCGCAATTGTTTACGCTTGAACTGGGTAATCGTAAGTTCGTGGGTACGGTGGGTGAACTCCAGTTTGAAGTGATCCAGTACCGGCTGGAAAATGAATACGGCGCTAAATGCCGCTGGGTGCCTTTGAATTATACGAAAGCCTGCTGGATTACGGCGGAGAACTCAGCTAAGCTGGCCGAGTTTATTCGGTTGAAGGGCAACCAGATCGCTTATGATAAAGACAATAACCCTGTTTTTCTGGCGGAGTCGGACTGGATGTTGCGCATGAATCAGCAAAATAATCCAGATATTCAGTTTCACCTGACCTCCGAATTCAACGTAACAGCTTAGCGGAAACAGTTGCTTCCGTAGGGTTAGTTAGCCGCTTTTTTTAAACTACTGCTGTTGAGTAGAGTTATGTACAGGAATAGTGCATAACCATACTCAACGCAGATGAAAACGATACTTGCCACCTTCGCCCTTGGGCTAGCCATTGCCGGTTCGGCCGCAGCCCAGCAGAACTCCTCCCAGAGTTCATCGACCAACGGGTCGACAACCAATACGAGTGTAAACCAGTCGACTAACCAGGGCTCCGGCAATGCCGCTCGGCCTAATTCCCCTAATACGTATCCAAATAACGGCACAACCCCGGCTGCTGGAACGGGCAACACCGTCGACCAGAACTATGGGTCAGGCAGTGCGGTTGGCCCGGCTGGAAACGGCGGCATTACAACAACCTCGACTGACGCCCGCAGCAGCACAACCACAGGAGCAAGTCCGGTTAAGGCAAAGAAGAAAAAACCAAAAGCCGATAATCAACGATAAGCGGGACATTACTTACCGACTACATATCTGTTAACTCAATCGTTATGAAACATACATTGTTGAAAGCCGCTGTCCTGATGGCCCTAATGGCGCCTGCCGTTGCGTTTGGCCAATCGCGGGAAAGCGTAAAAAGCAGCTCGCCGTACAATGGCAGTGCGGCCCGCGTCAGTGATAAGGAAAAGGCTAAGGTGGCTGCCGAAAAGTTCAATGGCCAGCGGAGTACCCCTGCTCAGCCTACAAAGCCGCAAAGTGGTAAGCCGCGCGTGCAGGGACCGACAGAAAATGGTGGGCGCGTAAAGAATCCGAAAACAAATAACGGCAACAGTTGATGGACGTACTACGTCGGCTCCTGGTTAGCTTTGACGGGAAGCCGACGTTTTAATAAATGTTTAATAACCTTTTGTCGATTAGCCTGTTTCTGTACGTGAAAACGTAATTGATTAAACACACTTAACTCACTGCCGTATGAAAAAGGTAATTGGGGTAATAACCGCAGTCTTGCTGATGACCGGCGTGTCGTTTGCGCAGGATGAGATGAAGAAGGAAGCGAAGGCCGCGCATAAAGAAATGAAGCAGGACGCCAAGCAGATGAAGAAAGATGCCAAAAGTGTGGGCAACGAAGCGAAAGCGGATGCGGCCAAAGAGATGAAACACATGCATAAAAGCATGAAAAAGACCGAGAAGAAAGTCACAAGCCAATAGCCGGGTGGTATTCTATTAAAAAGCTCTTCCTGAAAAGAAGAGCTTTTTTTTACGCGGAAAGACATAACTTTTTCGGCACTGGCCAGTTTACTAGCACAACTAAACTGACAACGGTATGAAAAAACTAATGTTTGTGGCAGCCTGTACGTTGCTACTGGCCAGTGGTGCGTCGGCACAGGACGTAACGCGCAAGGAAGCGGTGAAAACCACGAAGATTGCTAAAGAGAAGGCGAAAGAAATGAAGCAGGATGCCAAGGCTACGGGCAATAAAGCTAAAGAAGAGGGAGCCGAGCAATCTTTAAAAGCCGCTAAAGAAGCTAAGAAACAGGCTAAGAAAAACACCTAGCCTCCGCCAATAACAAACGCCTGACACCCTGTCGGGCGTTTGCATTAATAGTCGGTTTTGACCGGCTGATCTTCCGAAAAGCCCGTTGGCGAGAGAGCGGGAGCCCGATAGGCAATGGGGAACGTAATGCGGAAGGTAGTTCCCTGGCCAACCGTAGAGTCGACCACAATCTTGCCCCGGTGTAGTTCAATAATCCGCTCGGTGAGTGCAAGTCCAATGCCGTGACCATTCACGGTCATCGTGGTATTGGAGCGGTAAAACGGTTCAAATATATGAGGTAAGTCATCCGCTGGTATGCCGTAGCCGTGATCGCTGATGGTCAGATGAACCTGTCCGAGTTCAAACGAAATACGTACCGAAACGCGCCCGTCCGGTGAATATTTGCAGCCGTTTTCCATCAGGTTCTGAAAGGCCGTTTGCAGCAGCGACTCTTCACCGTTGATTACTAGCTCTTCTTCGTGATCGGGCAAATTATCGAAGTCAATATCAATCTGATAATCAGCTCTTTTCTGGAGTATCTGACTTTGCGCCAGCCACAACAGCTCGTCGATTCGCACGGGCTGGTAGTTGAGCATAGCTGCATCGGCGCTGGCGCGAGCCAGTTCGAGCAAGCCATTAACGAGCCTGATCATACTTTTCACTTCGTCCAACAACGCATCAAAAGCCGCTTCGTATTCGTGGGTCGAGCGGGCCTGTAAGCGCGTCACTTCAATCTGGCCCATCATGACCGTCAGGGGAGTACGTAACTCATGCGACGCGTGGGAAACAAAACTTTTTTGGGATACAAATGCTTCTTCGAGCCGGGTCAGCATGTCGTTAAATGTATGCGCCAGATCAGCCAACTCGTCGCGTTGCCGCCCAACCCGCAGCCGTTCGTGGATGTTGGTCGCTGAAATTGTGTTAACCTGATCGATAAGCTCAGATACAGGCCGAAGTGCATCGCTGGCAAATAAATAGCCCGCAATTCCCACAATCAGGAGACTCGAAATCCAGCCAAAAAACAGGATACGACGGAGTACGTCGAGTTTACTTAACCCATACCGATCGTTAGCCGATGCAACAATCGTCAGGGGTTCCCCTTTGGCGTTTATATGTCGGACGCCAACCGCTTCCAGGTCATTAATTCGAAAGTACCGGTATTGGCCAGCTTTAATTGTATTGAGAAAATCGGCAGGGATTGCAAAGCGAGGACGTTGGCTGTACTGATTATAAACCACCTTGCCCGAGCTGTTGTAGATCGTGATCTGCTCGTCGTTCATCTGAGGCAAATCGGCCTGAGCAACTTCACCGACATCTTCGCGAAGCCGCACCGACGTAACGGCTCGTTCTTTCAACCTGTTTTCAAATTCCTGCTGCCTGAACTGATCGTACAGATAATACACCGATACGGTAAAAAGCAACATAATCGAAGCAACCAGCAACACGAACAGCAGCGTCAAGCGAGTACGAATATTCATGTCTTCGAACGATAATAGAAAGAGCCAAAAAAGCGTGTTCCGAAAAGGAAACGCCAGGCTCAGCTGGTCCGGGGTAAGGCGCTCGGGCTTACTCTTCTTTAAGCATGTAGCCCATGCCAATTACCGTATGAATAAGTTTATGCGGAAAGTCTTTGTCAATTTTTTTGCGCAGGAAATTCACGTATACGTCAATGACATTGGTGCCGGTATCGAAATGAATATCCCAGACTTTTTCGGCGATGTCTATGCGCGAGACCACCCGGCCCCGGTTGCGCATCAGGTATTCAAGCAAACCAAACTCCTTAGCAGTCAGCTCTATCCGCTTGCTGCCCCGGCGGGCAACCTTTTCGTTCATGTCCAGCTCCAGATCGGCTACTTTCATGACGTTGGCCTGAACGCCTGCTTCACTGCCGCGTTTGGTGAGCGCCCGGAGCCGGGCCATCAACTCGCGAAACTCAAAGGGCTTCACCAGATAGTCATCCGCACCCGCTTCGAACCCAGTAAGTTTATCATCAACCGAGCCCATTGCCGTCAACATCAGCACAGGCGTAAGGACCTTCTGCTTCCGAATCGACTGAACGACGTCGAAGCCATTCATTTTCGGCAGGTTAATATCCATGATGATTACATCGTACAGATTGTTGAGGGCCATTGTGCGGCCAACCTGCCCGTCGAACGCAACGTCAACGTCACATGCTTGTTCTTCTAACCCCTTCTTCACAAACGAAGCCAGTTTGGGCTCATCTTCTACGACCAGGATCTTCATATCGGCAACATACATAGCTCTTTTCTTATTTAAAAATGGGAAACGGAATTATTAGTTAACGTAGAGATATGCATAGGGGGCAACGGCTTTAGGGCGAGATCGCAATAAAATTGTGGGGCAGATTAAGGCTAATTGAGCAGGAATACAATGCGCCAGTACGTCTGCAACAGGCGTATTTGACTGAACGCCGGAAGTTCGAGCTGATAGATTAAAAGCGCTTGAAAACTATGTTAAATATGGGTTAAACCTAGCTTTCTGCCTTGTACCCGGACAACAAAAAAGCCGTCCCGAAATTTCGGGGCGGCTTTCCGCTTCTATCCACACCATTTCAAGACTGGCGACCGGGCGGCCGCCAAATCTTGATGTTCAACCTTCCCTTTGTAAAGGATCGTTATGCTAAACTAAGCAATTTCTTTAGTAGCGCAAAAAGACTTCGAAATTTGGTCGGCTACGTAACATCGCAAATTTGCGAACTTCTTGTTATTTTAACGTTAATACGTAGTTAAAAATTACGTAATGTTGAAAAAATATTGCGCTATTTTTCACGGCAGCTTGTCATTACTGCGGTAAAACGCAGAAAAAATTAGTTACAAGACAAGAAGCATCAGTACATCTGTGGGTAGCGATGTGGTTGTTTTGTGCGCAGTCACCGTCGGAATCAGCCTCACATTCCGAGGAGAATACTGGTAATGATTTCGAGCAGCTCGACGCCATACAATAGGTTATTGGCTTGTTGTCCAGCAAAGGCGGCATTAATGCCATCCTCAACTTGTATTTTTATAACGTAGCACGAATATCGGTCCGCTTCTGAACCGAACGGAGTTTACCAGTAGTAACAATCGTAACAATCTTCTAACGTCCAAGCGGTCCACTCACCGCCTATTTTGCGCGTTTGTTACGTTGAGAAGGAATTTTGCATACGAAAGTCCAGGTGGCGAAAGCGATCTCAATCTATAATCAGAAGACGGTTGATTAGGTCTGATAATTAGAAGGTTAGTAAACGCGTTAATAACAAAACAGAAGCTCAACGAGTAAGTATAATATGAAGCATATCAATGAAGTGGTCAATCACCAGGACTCAATCACCCATTTGACCGGGGCCAGCAATTATACGTGGCTGCATTTTCGGAATGGGGGAACGATGCTTTTATCGAAGCCATTGTCTTCGTTTGAGACACTTTTGCCCGCTTTTATTCGGGTGCATAAGACCGCTCTGGTGAATCCCAGGTATGTTCATCAGATTAAAAGTCCGGCCCGAACCAAAACGCCGGGTTCTATTACCATGCAGGGGGGCGCTGTATTGCCCATAAGCCGTCGGCGATGGAGCCAAGTGGCCGATAGCCTGCTCGAACATTCAGAATTTACGCAGATCGTTACGACGCGGTCAGCAGCCGATGAACCGCAATATGGTCAGTCGGAATACAACGTTGGGGCGGCTAATCAAGTCGTTACGGTGCCAAACCAGCAGGTGTACGCCATGATCAAAGATGACGTAAAAGGTGTGTTGATCAGGCAGGTTCTGGAAGAGAAGTGGCCGCATTGCACGGTCCGGTTCTTTGCCAGTGGAGCGGGCCTGACGGACTACGTTTCTCAAACAGCCTCGCACCAGTTACCAGCCATGATTCTGCTCGATGTGCGGTCGGTGAACTGGGCCGGTCTGGGTACGCTGGAGCAGATTAAAAGTAATAAGCAGTTACGTATGATCCCCACTGTTGTATTCATCAACGACCAGTCGGGTAATGATATAGAAGTGTGCTACGCTGCCGGGGCTAATTCAGTAGTCCCGCAGATGGCCGACAACGATGAGTTCGCAAAGGTAATTGAACGTATATGTCAGTACTGGCTGTCGTTTGCTGCCCTGCCGACCGCCTTGGTGGGGTAAGATCGATATTCATGAAACAGGCCCGGCGAAGCAATTGCTCAGCCGGGCCTGTTTCGTATAGGGGTATGCGTAATCTGGTTGCTACGTATCGGTACTAGAAAAGCCTGGACGTTATGACATAAAACGGTCACTGGGTAAGGTTACAGTTTCCCACCAGTATGTTCGCAGGTTTTTGCCGAAGTCGATCCAGGCTTGGCTTGTGTCGGGCTTTGTCAGGTAGGAGGTACTGCCGTGATAATAAGATCGGGTAATATCCTGTGGGTCGTTGGAGTAGCTGAGCACGATTACCGGAACCTGTTTGAACGACGACTCAGCGTCTTTCAGTTCTTTTAACAGTTCCCATCCATCCTGTCGGTTCGGTAGGTACAAATCAAGCAAAATCAGCTTCGGCAGGTCATTCCCCTGCAGGGTACAGTCATTCAAATAGTGCCAGGCTTCTTCGGCTGTGGAGAACCAGATTGCCTGCACCTCCGGCAGAAACTGTTCGAGAGCTTTTTCGATTAAATGCCACTGATCGGAATTGTCATCAATAACTAAGATGCTGGCGTGGTTAAAGTTCCGCTGGCTAGTCGGCTGGGTGCGCCGGTTTATCATAATCCGTTCAACTAAATTATTTACCAAAAATAGCCTTTAATTCGATTTAAACGCCATATTACCTATCTAAATTCGCTTACAGGCTTTAGTAAATACAGAACAAGTACGCTAGAAGTCGAGTTCGGGAACGCGTTAGATTCGTTGGTAAATTGGCCGCTCTGGGAACTACCTGAAGTAGCAGAGAGGCTGCTGCATCGGGCCGTTCAAGCAGTAATTCGGATTGATCTACTGATAAATTCGTTAGTAGGAGTATCTAAACTCACGAAAAGACGGCATTTGGTTGATTTGCTATGCTTGACCACCAATCTAATTTTAGCTTCGCCCGAAGCCGGGAAGAAGCCGCTACACTCGACGAGCCTATAAATCCACTACCCAGAGCGGTACTACGTCCCACTAATCATATTCTGCTCGATGGTGAGTGGAAGATTGCCTTCGATACGGACGATTGTGGCCTCCGTGACCGATGGTATCTGGGGTATAAGTACGAGCAGAACGCGCATTGGCCAGGCTCCGTAGAAGAGCACATGGCTGAGGCAAAAGGCCTGCCGCATCCGGCCGCCTGGCAGGATCGGGTCATTGTCTGGTATGAGCGGGAATTTACCCTGCCCGAACGTACTGAACCGGCCGATCTGTCGATGATTCAGCTCACCTTTGGGGCTTGTGGTTATGAAACCCGGGTGTGGTTGAATGGCTACCTGCTTCAGACCATTGAGGGCGAAGAGATCCACTACGGTGAGTATACCTCGTTTTCGTACGAGCTGGCCGATGAACTACTTCGGCCCGTAAACCGGCTTACGGTACGTATTGCTGATACAATGGATGCCGAAACGCCCCGCGGAAAGCAGGAGTCGCACGTGTATAAGCGGGGCGGAATCTGGTACCAGACCTATACCGGGGCCGTGCGTAGCGTGTGGCTGGAAACGGTTGAGCGCAACCGGCTACGTTCCCGAATTGGCGTAGTGAGTATTGTGGAAGATGATCTGGTGCGGTTCACCGTTACGACCCGCATTCACGATCCGGGAAACTACGTATTGCGGCTGAAGGTGTTCGACCGGAAAGCACCGCTGGATTCGGAGCCCATGGCTACGTCTGACTTTCCTCTGAAACTGGAAGCCGGCCAAAAGCAACAGCGGGTGGTGCTTGGCCTGCCCGACGCGCAGTTGTGGTCACCCCAGTCGCCAACCTTGTATAAGCTTGTGGCCCAATTGATCGACAGTAACGGTTACATTGCCCAGATCGAAACGCAGTTCGGCCTTCGGAAGATAGAAGCCCGTGGCTGCTGTGTGTACCTGAACAACGAGCCGGTTTATCTGGATGGCATTCTGTATCAGCCCGGCACGGCTACGTACGAGGAGATGAAGCGCCATATGCAGTCGATGAAGGATCTGGGTTGTAACCTGGTACGCGTTCACATTGCCGGTGTTGACCCCCGGATTTATAACCTGGCCGATAAGCTCGGACTCCTGCTTTGGGTGGAAGTACCGAGCCCCCATAGTTCAACGCCCCGCAGCCGGGAGAATCACCGCGCCGAACTCGTACGGATGGTCTCCCTGATTGGCACGCATCCATCGGTGGTAATCTGGAGTTTGTACAACGAAGACTGGGGAGCGCAGGATATTGCGATAAATACTGAAACGCGCCAGTACATCATTGATATGTACCATTATATGCAGCTTGCTTACCCGCAGTTTCTGGTGGTCGACAACGATGGCTGGCACCACATCTCGTTTGAAGGAAGGCTTAAATCCGACCTGCTTACGGCTCATTTGTATACCCCCGATCCGGACCGCTGGCGTTATTTACTCGACCGGCTCGTTGCGGGCGATCTGGAAGGGGTGGCGGCTTTCCCATTGGTCGTAGGTGACCCGTTCTTTTACCGGCGGCAAGTTCCGCTTATCGTGAGCGAATGGGGTGGGTTTGGATTTGCTGATTACGGTGGACCGCAGGACGCTGAACAGCGCGAAGAACGGATTCGACTGTTCAAGCAGGAGATGCGCAAACGGCCAATTGCGGGTGACGTGTATACGCAGGCAACTAATATCGAAGACGAACGGAACGGCCTGATTGATCCGCAAACGGGTGAATTGTCTGTGGCCGCTGGCTTGCTGGGTTCGGGCGGTTTCGAAACGGGTGACTTTTAAGCCTACTTCCGGGTAGGAATACGTATTAAGCTCGTTTCGAGTAAATCAGGGATAAAGCAACTTTGGCGAATAGCCCGGTGGGTGCGCTCGAGCGTTGCTGGGTTAGTGCTGATTGCAGTGGGCTATATGGCCTGGCAAAGTCCCGACAAAGCCAGTCCGATTTTCGATGCGGACGGCGATCTCTTGCCCAACGTACTTAGGGCGTTTTTCCCAGGTGCTTATTGCCGACTTCGCTATCGCCCTCGAACAGGCAATAGCCCCGCATGTGGAAGGCTAAGCCAACGACTGGACAGACGTAGATACTTGCCTGCCTGAAAACACATAGGATAAAACCTGGTTAGTATGCAAGGGATCATGCAGTCCCGGTTAACCTTTATTGCTGAACATAAAGACCTATATATGGGTATAAGCACTACAACCGCACCGATGGCTTTATGGGGGGGGATCGAATGTACCGTAAACCGGGTAGGGGAGCGGTACCAGGATCAATTGATTCGCAATGGCCACCACAACCGACCCAGCGATTTGCGGCTGCTGGCCGAATTAGGTCTTAAAACCCTACGGTATCCACTATTGTGGGAACGTACGATGCCAGGTGGGCTCGACAAACCGGATTGGCAATGGGCCGATGAACGACTCCCTATGTTGCAGCAGCTGGACATCAACCCAATTGTTGGCTTGGTGCATCACGGATGCGGCCCCTGTTACGCAACTTTTGATACCCACTCGTTTGAGGAAGAGCTTCCGAAATACGCCCGGCAGGTGGCTGAACGCTACCCTTGGGTGAATGCCTATACGCCCATCAACGAACCACTTACCACCGCCCGCTTCTCCGGGCTTTACGGATTCTGGTACCCGCATGCGCAGTCGGACCGGGTGTTTGCCGAAATCCTGATTCGCGAGTGCAAAGCCACGGTTAAGGCTATGCAGCAGATTCGGCTTGTTCAACCCGACGCGCAGCTTATTCAGACGGACGATTTAGGACAGACGCATAGCACACCACTACTGACTTATCAGGCCGATTGGGAAAATAATCGGCGCTGGCTCACCTGGGATCTGCTCTGCGGCCTCGTCAAACCGGGCCATCCCTTCTGGGATTATTTCCGGCGGGTCGGTATCCCCGAAAACGACTTATGGTTTCTGGTTGAAAACCCGTGTCCGCCTTCGGTAATTGGCGTCAATCACTACATCACGAGTGAACGCTACCTCGATGAGAATCTGGTGGATTATCCTCCGCACCTGCACTGTGGTAACAAATTCCATCGGTACGTCGATACGGAGGTTGTGCGGGCCGCTCCCGAACAACGTGTTGGACTGGCGGGGCTGCTGATGCAAACCTGGGAACGCTACCATCTGCCCGTTGCTGTCACCGAAGCGCATTTAGGCTGCACCGTCGATGAACAGATGCGCTGGCTCTGGGATATGTGGCAGGAAGCCCAGCAAGCCAAAGAAGCCGGAGTCGATGTTCGGGCCGTTACTGCCTGGGCGTTATTGGGTTCCTACGACTGGCACTGCCTGCTAACGCGGGAGGATGGCCACTACGAAGCCGGGGCGTTTGACCTGAGTTCGGGAGAGCCGCGACCTACCGAGTTGGCTACGTTCATTCAACGGCTGGCAACCGACGAAAACCCGCAGGAACTGATCCCCGAAGGGCCGGGCTGGTGGCAGGAGCCAGTACTGGTGTCGTAGGGAAACCGATGTTACGTAGTCTGGCGGTGATCCATTCGTCGCCGATCATCAATAAATATATGTACCATTCGTCGGCAATTCTGTAACGAAAAGCCGCCTGGATCGGGCAACCTTTGTGGCGTTGATCGGAACGAACCGGTCAACGCCACATTTCGTTTTATACATATATAATCTGTAAAAACATGGAAGCTTTGAAATTTAAAACCAATATCAAATGTGCCGCCTGCGTCGCGACGGTGACTCCTTTCCTGAATCAAACCGTTGGCGAAGGCCACTGGGAAGTAGATACCCAGAACCCGAATAAGGTCTTAACCGTGGAAGCCAGCAACGAGGAGGCCGTTCGTCAGGCCCTTGAAAAAGCGGGGTATAAAGCGGAGTTGTTAGCCTAACCGGCGCGTTCGAGACGTATTTATTATTCGTTCCTATGGCTACCAACACAATTGCCCCAGCCCGATCTGCCGCCGATGTGCGCAAGACGTATCCAGTGCTGGAAATGTCGTGTGCAGCCTGCGCTGTTAGCGTTGAATCGATGCTGAAGAACACGCCCGGTGTGGCCGATGCGGGGGTGAATTATGCCAATCAGTCGGCCTGGGTGCAATACAACCCCTCAGTGGTAACGCCCGCTGAGTTGCAGAGCGCCGTGCGGTCAATTGGTTACGACATCATTGTCGATGCCGAAGATCCGCAGGAGGTGCAACGGGAAGCCCAGCAGCAGCACTACCAATCACTTCGCCAGCGAACGATCTGGGCCTTTATCCTGTCCATACCCGTTGTCATGATCGGTATGTTCTTTATGGATGGATCGGGAGAAAGCTCAATTCCCTTCGCCAACGAGATCATGCTGGTGTTGTCGGCTCCGGTGGTGTTCGGACTGGGGCGAACCTTCTTCGCCAATGCCTGGAAACAGGCCCGCCACGGCAAAGCGAACATGGATACGCTAGTCGCCATGAGCACCGGTATTGCGTTTTTGTTCAGCGTGTTCAACACGCTTTACCCGGAGTTCTGGCACCGTCGGGGTATTCATCCGCACGTGTATTTTGAAGCCGCATCGGTGGTCGTCGCCTTTATTCTGCTCGGAAAACTGCTGGAAGAACGGGCTAAGTCGAACACCTCGGCGGCCATCAAAAAACTGATGGGGCTCCAGCCCAAGACGGTACGAATTCTCGAAGGAGAACACGAGCGGGAGATTTCGATTGCGGCCGTGCAGGTCGGTCATCAACTGCTGGTCAGACCCGGTGAGAAGATTCCCGTTGATGGGCTGGTTGAGTCCGGACAGTCGTTCGTCGACGAAAGTATGATCAGTGGCGAGCCGGTACCGGTTGAAAAACAGGCGGGTGCGAAGGTATTCGCCGGAACAATCAATCAGAAAGGAAGCTTCCGCTTTCGGGCCGAAAAGGTAGGTGCCGATACGTTGCTGGCTCAGATTATCCGCATGGTGCAGGACGCGCAGGGCAGTAAGGCACCCGTACAGAAGCTGGTTGATAAAATCGCCGGAATTTTTGTGCCGGTCGTACTGGGCATTGCCCTGCTGACCTTTGTCGTCTGGCTGGTTTTTGGCTCATTCACTACGGCCCTGCTTACGTCTGTAACGGTGCTGGTGATTGCCTGCCCCTGCGCATTGGGATTAGCCACCCCAACGGCCATTATGGTTGGGGTAGGCAAGGGAGCCGAAAGTAATATTCTGATCAAAGACGCGGAAAGCCTGGAGCTAGGCTACAAAGTGAATGCGGTTGTGCTGGATAAGACCGGTACGCTTACGGAAGGAAAACCGCAGGTAACGGATCTGATCTGGATGTCCGACGCTGCCGACGACGCGAATCTGAAAGCCTTGCTGTATGCCATCGAGTCCCGATCAGAGCACCCGTTAGCCGAAGCCGTAACTGCCCATATTGGCCAGAAAGGCACGGTAGAACTCACAAGCTTTGAGAGTGTTACGGGCAAGGGCGTAACCGCCAGGTATGAGGATGATACGTACTACGTTGGCAACCAGAGTCTGCTGGCTAACCATGCCGTTCCAATGTCGGACCAATTGCTGGCCGAAGCCAACCAGTTGCAGCAACAGGCCAAGACGGTGGTGTTCTTCGCTGACCAGAGTCAGGTACTGGCCATTATCGCTATCGCCGATCCCCTTAAGCCAACGTCGCGCCAAGCAGTTGTTACGTTGCAGCAGCGCGGTATCGACGTGTACATGCTCACGGGTGACAATGCCCAAACGGCAGCGGCCGTAGCGAAACAGGTTGGTTTGACGCACTATAAAGCTGAGGTTATGCCATCGGACAAAGCCGATTTTGTCAAGGAGCTACAGCAATCCGGAAAAGTCGTCGCGATGGTGGGCGACGGGATTAACGACTCTCAGGCGCTGGCCCAGGCTGATGTGAGCATTGCCATGGGGAAAGGTGCGGATATCGCAATGGACGTAGCAAAAATGACCTTACTGACTTCCGATCTGACCAGTATTCCGAAGGCATTACAGCTTTCTAAACAAACGGTGCAGGTGATCCGGCAGAATCTGTTCTGGGCATTTATCTACAACCTTATTGGCATTCCCATTGCGGCCGGTATTCTGTATCCATCATTTGGCTTTCTGCTGAATCCAATGATTGCTGGAGCGGCTATGGCATTAAGCTCTGTATCGGTGGTTACGAATAGCCTCCGATTGAGAAGTCTTTGATTGTCGTTGGGCATTAGGTTCAGATACAAAAAGGCCCCGCCAGTGTTGGCGGGGCCTTTTTGTATCTATTAGCTTGACTTGTACGCTTATTACTTGGCCGAAACCTGACCACGCAGCGCACGTGGAATTTCGATGCTGGCTACTGGGTTCGACGCTTGTTCGAGCAGTTCGAAACCACTTACCGGAATCTGACCTACGCGGACAGACTTGCCTAAATCCAGGCCAGATACGTCTACGTCGATGAAATCAGGGATATTTTCGAGGTTGCCTTTCACGCGCAGTTTCCGAACGCGGGTTACCAGCTTACCCCCTTTTTGCACACCCGGAGCCGTACCGACCAGACGAACTGGAACGGCAATTTTAACTGGCTTATCATCCGTTACCAGTAAGAAGTCGGCATGGAGCAGCGAGTCGCTAACGGGGTGGAACTGAGTTTCCTGAAGAACCGCCCGGTACTCAGTACCTTCGATGTTCAGATTTACTTCATACACGTTTGGCGTGTACAACAAATCACGGAACAGAATCGCGGGTGCGTAAAAATGCACTTGCTCCTGTCCACCATACAATACACACGGAACGTTACCTTCGGCCCGAATCGCTTGTGATTCCGTGCGGCCGAGATTCGCTCGTTGATACCCTACAATCTCGATTTTTTTCATGTTTGTAAATTCAATTGAGTGAATGAATGATTGCGTGAATGAGTGAAAGCTTTATACGCTCAATCACTCATTCGCCTAATCACTCAATACCTTATAAATAAAGAACTAATAGATTCATGGTCTCTAATACGGCCGATGGCTTTGGCAAATAATTCGGCCACCGACAGTACTCTGATTTTCGGATTCGGCTGCTTCATCGGCAGCGTGTCCGAAACCACCAACTCTTCTAACACCGAGTTGGCAATGTTTTCGTGCGCTTTGCCCGACATGACGGGGTGCGTACACACCGCCCGAACTGACAACGCCCCTTTCTCCCGAATGATCTGGGCCGCCTTCGCCATCGTCCCCCCTGTATCGATCAAATCGTCTACGAGTACTACGTTGGCGCCTTCCACATCGCCGATGACCTGCATTGAGGCAATCTCGTTAGCGCGCTTGCGGTGCTTATCGCACAGCACAATGTCAGCGTTGAAATGCTTGGCAAACGTACGGGCGCGGTTCGCACCGCCTACGTCCGGCGAAGCAATCACCAGGTTCTCCAGATTCAGGCTTTTGATGTACGGCACAAAAACCGACGTACCTTCCAGATGATCCACCGGAAAGTCGAAAAAGCCCTGAATTTGCCCGGCATGCAGGTCAATCGTCATCAACCGATCGACGCCCGAAGCCGCGAGCATGTTGGCTACCAACTTGGCAGCAATAGCAACCCGGGGCTTGTCTTTACGATCCTGACGAGCGTATCCGAAATACGGAATGACAACCGTAACGTAGTGCGCCGAAGCCCGCCGGGCTGCGTCGACCATGAGCATCAGCTCCATCAGATTGTCGCCCGGTGGGGGTGTCGACTGGATCAGGAACACGTCGCAGCCGCGGACCGACTCCTCGAAACTTGGCGACATTTCACCGTCGCTAAACCGTCGGCAGGTGTAACCGCCTAAGTCTTTGCCGTAATAGTGAGCGATTTTTTCGGCCAGATAGGTGGATTGACTACCTGAAAAAATCTTGACCGGATTAAACGAAGCCATGGGTGGCGTATAAATTTCCCGCAAAGATACGGAAAAATTGGGCAGTTGCAGTACCGGGCTCGCATATTCTGTCTGGCAGATAGAGGGCAACCGCAGTTTGAACGAGTATCTAAAGGCCTATTAACTAATCGTACGGCACCGGAATACGGAAACAATTAGGTACAACAATGTTTTAGGTCTGTATGACATTACTACCACGCTCGTCTGGTTCTGGCACAGCGGTAGCGACAAACCTGGATCAGGACAGCCTGAACAACCTTGTTACGCGTATCGCATCCATCGCGGCCGATACAGATGATGAACAGCGTTTTCCAAGTGAAGCGTTTAAGTATCTGGCCGAAGCAGGGCTACTGGGTGTTACGTTGCCGGAACAACCTCTTGACAGCCAGCTCCCAACTACCGCTCAGTTGCTACAACTGTTGAAGCTGATGGGAGCGGGTAACCTGGCGGTGGGACGTATCTACGAGGGTCATATCAACGCCTTAAAGCTGATCAGTCTATACGCGTCTCCCAATCAAAAACAGCTTTGGTATGCCGATGTGTCTGCGCATAATCGCCTGTTCAGCGTCTGGAATACGCAGGCTGGCGACGGAGTGAGAATTCATGCCATTGGCAATGGACGGTACGTACTCGAAGGAGCAAAGACGTTCTGTTCCGGAGCCGGCTGGATTCAGCGGCCATTAGTCACGGGTGAGCTGGTCGGTGGCCAGAAAACCGGCTGGCAGATGTGTATCATTCCAACCGAACAGGTGAAGGCCATTCCACAAGACGATCGCTTCTGGCAGCCACTCGGTATGCGGGCGTCAGTCAGTTATAAGCTCGATTTCACGGGCGTTGAACTAGACGAGAGCGACTTACTTGGCCAGCCTGGTGATTACTACCAACAGCCATATTTCAGTGGGGGTGCGATCCGGTTTGCGGCCGTGCAGTTAGGTGGAGCTGAGGCCTTGTTTAATGCAACCCGTGATTATTTAGTAACACTCAACCGCACCGACGATTCGTTTCAGCGTACCCGGCTGGGCGAAATGGCGTATCTGATCGAATCCGGAAATCAGTGGATCAATCAGGCGGGAGCGAAGGCTGACGAATGGCTGAATCGAACGAATGAATCGGCTAAGATCATTGCCTATGCTAACATGACCCGCGTGGCTATCGAAGAAATTTGTCTACGAACCATGCAACTGGCCGAACGGTCGGTAGGGGCGCGGGGACTTATGCGGCCTCTGCCCTTCGAGCGTATTCACCGGGATTTGACGTTCTACCTACGCCAGCCCGCGCCCGACGCTACTATCGTCGATCTGGGCCACTATGTGCTGACTAATTCAACAAATGCGCATGATCTCTGGCAGTGACAAAGCTGACTTTCTGGATGCGATTGCGCGCCGAATTGATCCGGCTGACCTTTCTCAAATTGGGAACGCCCTGGTGATTGCCCCGCATCCCGATGACGAGTCGTTGGGTTGTGGAGGAACGGTGGCCTTGCTGCGCCAGCAGGGATACGTAGTGCAGGTGCTGTTTGTCAGCGATGGCACGATGTCGCACCCGAACTCGCCGAGTTATCCGGCCGAACGGCTGCGCCAGCTACGGGAGACCGAAGCGCTGGCCGCGATCGAAACCCTGGGCCTGTCGACCGCAGATGCTATTTTCATGCGCCTGAAGGACCGGCAGGTACCTACTCCGGGACAGCCGGGATTTGCCGATGCCGTTACGTTCATGCGAGATCAACTCAATACGTATCAACCAACGACCGTGTTCGTGCCCTGGCGACGCGACCCGCATCCGGATCATCGGGCCTCCTGGCAGATTCTGCGGGGAGCCCTGATGCAATTGCCGACGCAGCCGCGTGTGCTCGAATACCCGATCTGGCTGTGGGAACTGGGTAACGAAGCCGACCGGCCCCGTCCGGATGAAATGAGGGTATGGCAAGTGCCGATCGAGTCGGTTATGACGCAACGTAATCAGGCAATTGCTGCTCACCGATCGCAGGTTACCCGACTAATTGATGATGACCCAACGGCCTTCTTTCTTTCTCCTGAACTACTGACGCATTTTGAGCCTCCACGAGAATTGTTTTTGGAGGAAAAGCCGATTAATGCTTAAAACGGCTTACCCAAACGCCGACTGTGTATAACCTAGCAAGCACGATCAGTTGATTGCTTGAATAACCCCAATTCCTATGTCCAATGCCACCCTTTCTACTACGTATTTCGACGATGTTTATCGTGCCAACGACGATCCGTGGGCCTTTGCCACCAGTCCCTACGAGCGCGCCAAATACGAGGCTACCCTGGCCGCGTTACCCAACGAACGCTACGCAAATGCGTTTGAGATTGGCTGCTCCATTGGAGTGCTGACCGAGATGCTGGCTCGCCGGTGCGATCGGCTACTGTCGGTAGATGCGAGCGAACTGCCGCTGAAAACAGCCCGGCAACGACTAACATCGTATCCGAACGTAACAATTGAGCAAATGAGCATCCCCAATCAGTTTCCGGATGGCCTGTTCAATTTGATTGTACTTTCGGAAGTAGGCTATTATCTGGACCTGAATGACCTCAGCCGGGCACGCCAGTTCATGCTGGATCACCTGACCCAGCATGGGAACTTGCTGCTGGTGCACTGGACGCCCGTCGTACCGGATTATCCGCTGACGGGCGATGAAGTACACGAGCAATTTATGCACGTAGCTGGCAAAGGGCAACCGCTTGCTCACTTATTGAATCAGCGTACGGAAAAATACCGGCTGGACTTATTTCAGAAGCAGTAACTAGGGGATGTGCTCAACTGCACCCGAAGGTCCTGGATGGCCTGGGTAATGGGAACGGGTTGCCAATACTGAGCCCAGCCGCTAGTTTCCATTTGTTGCTTCACCTTTTCCCACAAATCGCCAAAAAACAGGGACTGACCAACCTCTTGTCGAAGCCAGTCCGCATCGAGCTGTAGAGCACTGGCTACACTCGCCAGGCTACTGGTTGAGCTGGATACAAATCGGCTCAGCCAGATGCTGCGCAACCGTTGCCGGTTATGCAGCCGGATCATGACCGCTTCGGCTGGTTCTGCTAGCTGGCATGAGGTTTTGCTCTGGCTCATATCTGCCCAATATCGTAGTTGCTGCGAGAAGCCAACTTCAACCCGGCCTTGCTGGCGAGCCGACGTAACAACTTTCACGTTGGGACTGTGCCTTACTTTTGCATCGGCCCGAAATAAGGCCCAGTAAAAAGCTTCATCTTCCAGATAAGGCTTTGGGGGAAGTCCACCAACGCGCTCATACGTTTGGCAGGTAACGGCTACGCTCGCTCCAAAATGCTGAAAATGACGCGGCCACGGATCGTGCGCGCTGGGGTCTAGTAGTGCTTCGGCTTTGGCGACTAAAGTTCGGTACATTACGTCGCGCAGGTGATAGAGCCGCACGTTGCTTGAATCCCTGTGCGTGAGAATGCGTCCGCCAACGGCGTCGTTGCCATTGGCAATCTCCAGCATGATGTGGTGCAACCAGTACGTATCAACAACGGTATCCCCATCCGTAGAGGCAATAATGCCTTCTGGTTTGCTGATACTCATCAGCCGGCGGTGGGCTTCGTCCATCAGCATTCGCCGAACCGTACCGATGTTCGCCTGGGGCGGTGGCAACTTGATTTGGGCGATGTGCAACGGAAAATCCGGGTGTTGCTGCTGATAATGAAGGGCTACATCATACGTCTGATCGGTGCAGTTGTTCGCCAGCAGCAGAACTTCATAAATGGCTGGATTGAGCGGCTGACCATCGGCGTCTTGTTGATGACGAAGGGCGTCGAGGGTAGACGTAATGTGATGGGCTTCGTTGCGCGCGGGTACAATTACGCTAATCTGAAGCTGGTCAGAAGGTGGATTCCGGGAAAACAAATGCGGTTCGTTGATACGTTGAGTATACTATACGTACATTCTTTCAGATAAGGCTGTAGCCGTATAGCACTGCCCCCTGGCAGCTACGTTCGATGTAACCAACTGTCTATCAATAATGTTATCTGCGTGCGAAAAGAGTATTCATTTCGCTTTGATAGTCAATCTATTACATAGGGTTAAGATTGGAAGACCGGGTTTGTAAGCGCTGAAATATCCAGACGCACAGCAGAGCCGCCAGTGTACCAATTCCCGCACCAGCCAGTATGTCGAGGGGATAATGCGCACCGACATAAATACGACTATATGCAACCAGAACGGCCCATAGATATACCCATTTCACCCACGGGTGTTGTTTGCCGATTAATAACCATAACCCCGTCGCCAGAGCAAACGTATTGGCCGCGTGCGATGAGGCAAAACCGTATTGACCACCGCATTCCAGCACCGGATGAATCAGACGCTGTAGGGCGGGCTCATGGCAGGGGCGAAGCCGCAAAGTCAGGGGTTTCAGCAAAGCAGAAGCTGTCTGGTCGCTGATGGCCACAGCCGCAGCTAAGGTTAAGACCATCCAAAGCGCTTGCTTTTTATACTGGTAGATGAGCCAGCCGATCAGCAGAGCATAGAATGGAAACCAAGTGTTACGCTCCGTAGCAAATACCATGATCGGGTCAAGCCAGGCCGCATATAGGCCATTGAGCCACAAGAACAAGTCAGTGTCGAGTCGATTAAGCGTTTCGCGCATTCAGTGTACGGCAGTAGCGGGTGTTGGTTTTGCTGCTGAAAAATGTCCAGGCAAAATTCGACACTTTGACCGGGCTGAACAAATGCATTTACGGTAACTAATAAACCTGACCGTTCACAAAATCAACAAGCTGTTTTTCTGCGACTAAGTTGCAGCTTTGAGCGAACGCCAAATTGATACGCTCATTATGCTACGAGAAGATATTGTTAGTTTTCCAGAACTCGCTCATCAGGAGTTTCAGCATTCCCTGGATCGGGATGCGACCGGTATTTTAAAAGGAATCGATAAATTTAAATCGATCATCGGGACGCTAAATTCATACGTTGAACACGCTCAGCATTATCATAATAGCTCATCCTGCGTACGGGTTAGTGACGTCCAGTATCCATCGTTGTACCGAGCGTATACCAAGATGGCACAGGTGCTTGACGTTCAGAAATTACCAGACTTATACATCGAGACCATAGACGAGATTAATGCTTACGCCAGCGGCATTCAGCGGTATAGCATTACTGTTAACTCCGGGTTACTGGATATTCTGACGGAGCGGGAAGTGTTGGCTATCATTGGTCATGAATTAGGCCATGTGAAGTGCGACCACATGTTTTATAACACGTTTACGTACTTCATTCGGTATTTTGGAGGATCCGTAACCGGTATGATTCCGCCCCCGTTCAACAGCGCGCTGGATCTAAGTGTTCAGCTGGCTTTGCTCGAATGGAGCCGTCGGGCGGAGTTTTCGGCGGATCGGGCTGCTCTGCTCGCAACCCAGGACGTAGCGGCTGTAACCGAAGCGTTAGGTAAGATAGCTGGCTATTCGAAAACCCTTAGCGACCCAATCAGTGTCGAAGCCATTAAGCAACAGGCCGATGCGTTTCAGGAATACGTTGACGATAATTGGATGGCAAAGTTCATCAAAGTGCAGTCGATGTTGAGACAAACGCACCCCTACACGGTGCTGCGGGTGAAAGAGATTCTGAGTTGGGCCGACTCCGAGCACTATAAACAGATCCTGAGTGGTAATTATCAGAAACTAGGCGCTCAACCTGTTGCGTTGCCAAAAGATCCAGCTACTCCGGAGGAACCGAATGCGGCCCAAAAAGCGGCTTCGGCGCTTACGGCCTCGCTGTCGACGGGACTGAAAGGGTTTGGTAGTTTCGGTAAGAAGTCAGCAGGCGCAGACGAACTGAATTGAACCTGGTTGTCACGTAATGAGTCTATTTGTGCTACGCCTTTAAGAAAGTAGACTCATTACGTGACTTGTAATCATCCGAACGACACGTATCACAATAACGTGAGTTACCAGTATAAGTGACAGACTAAGTCTTACTGACGCCGTCCGGAACTGCGTTAGCTTTTTGGCCATTATTTAGCTTACAACACCAGAAACTGACTCAGGTAATTGCGGGCGGTCAGAATTGCGGTCTGAACATCTTCGGGACTGCCTTCGTAGGCTTTATCTTCTACTTCAATGCAGATCGGGCCGCGGTACCGTACATCGGTTAACGCAGCAAAGAAGTCGCGCCAGCGAACATCGCCCAGGCCGGGGAGCTTTGGCGAATGATACTCCAGCGGATTGGCCATAATGCCGACCCGGTCAAGCTTATCCCGATACAACTTTACGTCCTTGAGGTGGATATGGTGCAAACGGTCGCGGTAGTTGTAAATGGGCTGAACCTCGTCCATAATCTGCCAGATCATGTGGCTTGGATCGTAGTTCAGTCCGAGCGCCCTCGATGGAATAATCTCGAACATTCGATCCCAGACAGCGGGAGTCGTAGCCAGATTTTTTCCACCCGGCCATTCGTCGTCGGTGAACCACATGGGACAGTTTTCGATGCCAATCTTGATGTTGTTCTCCTCAGCAACCTTTATGATGGCTGGCCAATGTTCAGCAAACAGCTTCAGGTTATCGCTGATGCTGAGCGACGGATTTCGGCCGATGAACGTATTGACCACTGGAATGCCTAGTTTAGCCGCTGCCCGAATAATCTTTTTGATGTGTTCGCGGTAGAACTCAGCCTGCTCTGGGTTCGGGTCGAGTGGGTTGGGGTAGTAGCCTAAGCCAGAAATATAAACGCCGTATTGCTGCGTTAACGACTGTATCTGCCCGACATTGAGGTTGTCGACATCAATGTGGGTTACCCCAGCGTAACGTCGGGCATCCGCGTTGCCGGTAGGCCAGCACATGACTTCAACGCACTTAAACGTATGGTCAGCGGCAAACTTAAGCACGCTATTCAGATCGTAGTCGCCGAGAATGGCAGAGACAAAGCCGAGATCGAGCATATAAGAATGGGTAAAGGGAGACTAGTTATTGAGCAAAATTAGCAATCAGACTAAAGGGACAGTACGTTCGAGCCGCTGGTTTCTGAATCAATACCCTTCTGGTTCGGCAACCGGAGGTAAAGAAGAATCGGACGTAACGAGGCCAAATCGGCGATAGGCTTCCTCCAGAATAGAAGCCGTAGCGGAGGTCCCCAGGCGCGTTACGCCCATTTCTTTGATTGTTAACAGACCATCGAGTGTTCGAACGCCACCGGCTGCTTTAACCTGAACACCCGCGCCAACGTGATCGAGCATCAACCGAAGATCATGTTCGGTGGCTCCTTCGTAACTATACGTACCATCCGTTCCTTTTACAAAACCGTAGCCCGTGGAGGTCTTAACAAATTCGGCACCGACAGCCGTACAGATTTCGCAGAGCTGGATTTTAGAATTGTCATCCGGTAGCAGGTCGTTCTCGAAGATGACTTTCAGAATTGCACCATGTTCCCGGCAAGTTTCGTGAACCGCCTGTATCTCGCTCTGCACGTACGCCCAATCGGCGCTCAAGACTTTCCCGATATTTACGACCATGTCAATCTCTACGGCTCCGTCGCGACAGGCTTGTCTTGTCTCGGCTACTTTTAAGCTAGTCGTACTACTACCGTGTGGAAAGCCGATTACCGTACCGACCAGAACACCAGAACCCGCCAGCAGGTCTTTTGCCATTGAGACTGCATACGGTTTGATGCAAACTGATGCTACGTCGTACGCGAGTGCCAGCTTACAACCTGCCCGAAGTTCCTCGTCGGTCATCGTCGGATGCAGAAGTGCATGGTCGATCATCTTAGCGATCTCCCGAACACGTAACGCGTTGGAATCTGTCATGATAGCTTGAGGAATTTGACGTGGGCTATAACCGCCTTCTATAAAAAGCATAGAGTCCTGACTAAAGCTAACTAGTCAGGACTCTGGTTTAGGATTAATTGAAACCTAGCTTCTCACGAACACGCGCGATAGTCTGACTTGCTATAGCATGGGCTTTTTCTTCGCCACGCCGAAGCTCAGCTTCCAGCGCGTCGTTATTGTCCATGTAGTACATAAAGCGTTCGCGTTCGGTCGCAAATCGATCAACAATAAGTTCATATAACGCTTTCTTGGCGGTGCCGTAGCCGAAGTTGCCGCCTTCGTACAGCCGACGCATTTCGGCCGTTTGCTCGTCTGAGGCCAGTAGTGAATACAACTGGAACGTAATGTCGGTATCCGGATTCTTAGGCTCTTCGAGCGGAGTCGAATCGGACTTGATCTTTTTGATCACTTTCCACAGCTCGTTGTCTGGCAGAAATACGTCGATGTAGTTGTTATACGACTTGCTCATCTTCTGCCCGTCGATGCCGGGAATGGTCATCAGACGGTCGTCGATCCGGGCATCAGGAAGTACAAATACGTCTTCATCGTACTGCCGATTGAAAGCGCTGGCAATGTCGCGGGTCATTTCAATGTGTTGACGCTGATCTTTACCGACCGGAATAATTTCGGCGTCGTAGAGCAGAATGTCGGCCGCCTGTAGCACCGGATACACGAACAGGCCGGCGTTTACAACCGAGAGTTTATCCGATTTTTCTTTAAACGACGTAGCGTTGTTAAGCATCGGGAAGGGCGTAAAGCAACTCAAATGCCAGGCCAGCTCGGTATGCTCCGGTACGCGCGATTGTCGCCAGAACGTGTTTTTCTCCGTGTCGAGCCCGAAGGCTAACCACGTAGCGGCTACAGCGCGGGTAAATTCTCGACGCATCGACCCGTCCTTAATGGTCGTTAACGAGTGCAGATCGGCAATGAATAAAAACGACTCGTTGTCGGGTTGTTTCGATAAGTCAATAGCGGGCTTAATGGCCCCCAGTATGTTGCCTAAGTGCGGTCGACCGCTGCTTTGAATTCCAGTTAAAATGCGTGCCATTATTAATTTATAGAGCTATATAGCTGCAAAGTTGTCGAGTTAAATCTGCGTTAGCTAACCCGACAACTTTATGACTGTGCAACTGTAAACCTTATTTTCCCTGCGCTTCGACAACGGCGATGGCGACCATGTTGACAATCTCACGTTCCGATGAACCCAATTGCAGGACGTACACCGGCTTGCGAATACCTAGTAGAATCGGCCCGATGGCGTCGAAACCGGCGGCTTCGCTCATCAGGTTATAGGCGATGTTGGCTGCGGATAGATTCGGGAAAATCAACGTATTAGCCCCTTCGCCTACTAGCTTGCTGAACGGATGATTCTGCTGAAGCAACTCGGTATTGAACGCAAGGTGAGCCTGAATTTCGCCGTCAACAATGAGATCCGGATGTTTGCGTTGCAGAATTTCAACCGCCCGGTTCATCTTTTCGGCATCTTCGCCCTTGGCGCTGCCGAAGTTCGAATACGTCACCAGCGCGATGCGTGGCTTGATATTGAATCGCTCGACGGTGCGGGCGGTCATCTCCGTAATCTCAACAATCTCGTCGGCCGTGGGGTTGAAATTAACCGTTGTGTCGGAGAAAAAGAGCGGACCGCGTTTGGTCAGCAGAATATACATACCCGCCACTTTCTGAACGCCCGGTTCTTTACCAATTACCTGCAAAGCGGGCCGGATCGTATCGGGGTAGGAGCGGGTCAATCCCGAAATCAGCGCGTCGGCCTCGCCCGTTTCGACCATCATGGCCCCGAAGTAGTTGCGGTAATACATCAGCTTCCGCGCTTCAGTCGCGTTGACGCCTTTCCGTTTCCGCTTGTCGAAATAGATGTCGGCAAACCGATCGATCAGCTCGCGTTGCTCCGGCGCTCTTGGATCAATGATCGGAATGTTGCCAAGATCGAGGCTATTATCCGTAATAATCTGCTGAACTTTATCGATTTCGCCCAGAAGAATTGGATACGCAATGCCTTCATCGCGAACCTGTTGAGCCGCTTTCAACACCTTCAGGTTTTCCGCATCGGCGAAGACAACCCGTTTCGGATTGGTTTTCGCCTTGTTCAGAATTACCCGCGAAATCTGATTGTCGTGACCTAGTCGCCGAGCCAGTTGCGCTTCGTAAGCGTCCCAATCCGTAATCGGTTGGCGAGCCATACCCGAATCCATCGCGGCTTTCGCAACGGCGGGCGCTACGGTAGCTAACAGGCGTGGGTCAACCGGTTTGGGCAGAATATACGTGCGGCCAAACACCATATTATCCTGGCCATAAGCGAGGTTTACAATGTCGGGAACGGGCTTTTTAGCTAAGTCCGCCAGGGCGTACGTAGCCGCCAGCTTCATGGCTTCGTTAATTTCGGTGGCCCGAACGTCCAGCGCCCCCCGGAAAATGTAGGGAAAGCCGAGTACGTTGTTAACCTGGTTCGGATAGTCAGAGCGACCCGTGGCCATGATGATGTCGGGTCGGGCTGCCATCGCTTCATCATAGCTGATTTCGGGATTGGGGTTAGCCATCGCAAAGACAATTGCATCTTTCGCCATCGACTTGATCAGGTCCTGAGTAACGATATTTCCCTTCGATAACCCCACAAATACGTCGGCTCCGGCAAAGGCGTCGGCCAACGACTGAATATCCCGCGACGTAGCGAACGGACGCATGATGTCGTTGAGGTCGGTACGATCGGTACGTAACGGGCCATTTACGTCGAACATGACGATGTTCTCGGTTTTGGCGCCTAACGCTACGTACTGACGAGCGCAGGAAATAGCTGCAGCACCAGCGCCTAGGAACACAAACTGCGCGGTTTCTATCCGTTTGTTAACCAGTTCGAGGGCGTTCAGCAGGGCCGCACCACTCACAATGGCCGTACCATGCTGATCGTCGTGCATCACCGGAATGTTCAATTCCTGCCGCAGCCGGTCTTCAATGGCGAAGCATTCGGGTGCTTTAATATCTTCGAGGTTGACACCGCCGAACGTCGGTTCGAGAATCTTAACCGTACGGACAAACTCGTCGGGGTCTTTCGTATTTAGCTCGATGTCAAAAACGTCGATATCAGCATAGATTTTAAACAACAGGCCTTTTCCCTCCATGACGGGTTTGCTGGCCGAAGCGCCAATGTCGCCCAGCCCTAAAACAGCCGTTCCGTTACTGATAACGGCAACGAGGTTACCCTTTGCGGTATAGGTATACGCATCGTCGGGATTGGCTTCAATGGCTAGGCAAGGCTCAGCCACGCCTGGCGAGTAAGCAAGCGACAGGTCGCGTTGGGTACTGTATTCTTTGGTCGGGATAACTTCAAGCTTACCCGGACGCCCCTTGGCGTGGTAATCAAGGGCATCTTCGCGCCGGATTTTTTGCTGCATAAGAAATTAAGTTGATGATGAGCGTTCTGTTGTTCAGTTTGGGAAGGCGAAGGTACGGAAAAAGTTAGCGGGGTTCGCGGTCAACCTGGCCGGAGTACCTTGAGCCGGTCGACATATACCCAGCCCGCCCAGCACAAGAGAAGCAGAATACTGGAGAGAATGGTACGTTGCAGCGGGTTCGTATGCGTCGGTTCCTGAACCGGCCCGGGCGTTTCAAGATGGACCCTGGTGCCTTGTTGGACGCCAAAAACCATAATCTGTTTGTAGTTATCGTACTTATCGCCAAAGGTAAGTGGCTCTGTGCGGGCTATCTTTTTACGAAAATCACTCTCCCGAATACGTAACGCGATAGGCTGGTTTGGTTCAATAGCCGACTTTACATGCCGAATATTTGTCTCATAGGATTTACGACTTACGTAGAATGTGAAGGCTGGGTAGTTGTGCAGCTGTACGAATAATCCTTTAAAAATTCCTTTCGGGTTATTGAGTGTAACCCGTTTCACGAGACCGTTGACGTTGACAAGTTTAGCGGGTTGTTTCCCATCTTGATTGTGGGCAAGGTAGCCGTATGCGATGTTGGCCGAAATTAATAACGCTAGTCCTCCGATGAGCCAGCGAAGCCGGTTCCGTTGAGCTACGTTTATTGCCTTTTGATAGGGTAAAGGCTGACCGTAGTCACTGAGCTGCTCTTTCAACAACTCGTAATCGGCAAATTCATTCGACTTAACGACGAAAACATCATCGGTTAAGTATACCGTGAGCACGTTAAATTTACGCCCATTCTTGTCGATGTCTGCCCGCTCGTTATAGCCGACTATAACGTCATAACCGAAGCGCTTAGGCGCTTGTGCGACCCTCTTGACGACAAATGAGTCATCAAATAGCCGTACAGAAGTCGTTTGCTGGCCGAACTCTTTAACAAGTGAGACCCAGATAAATCCGCACAGCGAATAAAAGAATAATAACGTATCTAAATCTGGATAGGCTTGCCCGGCCGTGGCGATCATGAAGGGGATAAATACTGTTGACCCGAACAGCAGTATAAACACCAGCCACAGAAGAGATAAGGCTTTCGGCTTGATCGTGAACTGATTCTTACGTTGAGTGACAATGGCCATGCACAAATTTGCGATTTACGAATACAATTTACGGATGGAAAAAATTATATTCCCAAGTTGATCCGCAAGCACGTCTACAAAGTTTGTATTTACTCAATGGCGCTACTACTGGCCAATTGTTTCATGAACTACGTCGTGCATCCTTATACGGTGAGAAGTAGACGTAACAGAATGGAGTTTGGTTTGCCTGCGTATTGCTCTTTATTGGCTGTTTGTATTGTTACCTTTATCTGTAAGTTAACATAAGACTGTAGCACCCTGAAATAGCTTGACACCAACTGTGTAAAGTTATGGCAGTGAGTCGATTGACCAACAACCGGAAAAATTACAAAACGGCTCTATTCCG
>NZ_BAAGVY010000014.1:0-174281 GCF_054780635.1 Spirosoma knui
TCAGTAAAGACTATGAATGTGGCGTTAGTTCCCACGAATCGTTTGTGTATTTATCTAATATCAACCGGATGCTCAAGCATTTTTAAACAGGTTCTAAATTATGTAGAAGAAGCTATTAATTCTATACAGATAAGAATGATTGACTTTACCCCTGTTGAATCTGAAACGAATGGAACTGACGGAAGCGGTATGCTCAGCAGGTTAAGTAACGCTCAGACGGTCTTACTCATTTACTATACTCTAAAAATCTTCGGACTTGAACCAAGAAGAGGCATGGACGTTACGCAAGCAGCTAAAGTAGCTCATTTGCTGACGGGCAAGGAATTTAACAAGATTAACAATTCTGACCTTTATCAGAAGTTTAAGCAGGTACCAAACTTTAAACATGACAAAAGTTTGATAGAGGACTTAGAAATAATCAAACCGTACTTCGTTCGAGCGCAACTTAACGAAGCGGTCAAAATGATTGATAATGAGATAGAAATAGCTAAATCAGAAAGGAATAAAAGGTAATAAGCAAAATATAGAGTACTCCATAACTCCCCCCCACGAGCCAAAACGAAGCAAACCTTTGTCTCAACGAAAACCCAATAAATCGTTGAGCAAATGGAGAACGTTGTTTTCACCCAACTATCAATTCCCGAAGTTCGGCAACTGTTCCGGCAAGAACTGGAGCACTTCTTTACGGACCGCCCGTCCGCCCCGCCAACCTCAGCCGTTAACGCGGAGAACTTATCTACCCGCCAGAAAACGGCCAAACAATTAAATATTAGTCTGCCTACGTTGGACGATTACACCCGACGCGGAATTATTCGCGGGTATCGGGTTGGTCGTCGTGTGCTATACCGCCCTGAAGATGTTGAAGCCGCTTTGACTGAGATTAACTCTATTAAGTACCAACGGGTCTGAACCCGACCGTACCTAAAACAAAACCGGGCTTGTCCCCACAAACCCGGCTTCTAAAAGAACCTCAAACAGAGCAACGCTATGACAAACGATGCTTCACAGCGCAAATATACGACGTTGAAACGTACGCCCAATGTTGGCCCCGTTTTCAACTTTGACGCGTGGACAGCCAGCCAGCCCGAAACGGTTATTCCCATTGAGGAATTACAACAGGAAGCCGACCCCACCCCGCCCGACAATTCGGACGGTTTGCAAAACGGTAGTTTCCAAACAGAAACCGAAACACCGGAAACCGAATTTTTCACCCAGGCTATTTTTAATAACCTACCTGACATCTTAAAAAATGGTTGTTCAATCCTTACTGACCGCATCGAGAAAGAAGTTTTCTTGGTGGGTGCATTGGGCGTTGTTAGTGGGCTGTTGCCCAACGTCCGAGGTTTCTATGATACCCGGTTTTATAGTACTAACTTATATTGCTATGTTTTAGCCCGGTACGGTTCCGGCAAAGGAGCCTTAAGCCTTTCTTACCTGTTGGGGGCTGTTGTACATCGACGAAAAAAAGAGCAATATGAGCAAGCATTAATTGAGTACAAAGCCGACCTTGCCCGGTATAAAAAAGACCTAAAAGCATTTCAGGCCGATAAGAAAGGTTTGATTGAAGAGCCAACCGAACCCGACCAACCGCCTTTAACACTGCTGTTTATTCCGGCTAACAATAGCCGAACCGGAGCCTTTGAATTGCTGAATAACAATGAGGGCCGGGGTATCATTTTTGAGACTGAGGGAGATACGTTGGCCGATTCCGTAAAGCAGGATTACGGCAATTACAGCGACGGTTTACGGAAGGCGTTTCACCATGAATCAATAGCCTATTACCGACGGACGGGCAAAGAACACTGTGAGATTGAAAACCCGGAAATGTCGGTTATCCTCAGCAGTACGTTCGACCAGCTACTAAACCTGATGCCAACTGCTGAGAACGGTTTGTTTAGTCGGTTCCTGTTCTACAACCTGACACCGAACCCGAATTTCAAAAACGTATTTGATTCGCGTAAGAGTGTTTACCCGGTTCACTTCGGGAAGATTGGCGAACAACTTGCCGAAACATACGACCATCTAATAAGTCTTGCTGAGCCGCTAACTATTCAACTAACGCCCGAACAGGAAGGCCGGTTTATTCAACTCTTTCAGCAATGGAAAGACGAAATACGTGAGTTTGTCAGTGAAGATTTAGACGGTTCCGTAAATCGGTTAGGTCTGATTGCTTTTCGGATTGCTATGCTGTTTACGACGCTCAGAGCCTTTGATACAGGGGGAGTTGCCGACGTGCTGACCTGTTCAGATTTGGATTTTGATAACGCCCTGCTCATTGTAAAAATGCTGAAACGCCATGTTTTACGGCTTTATGACCAGCTTCCCAAACCAAAGCAAAGCCAGGCTACTAATAAGTTTTTGGCAAAAGCAGAACAACTACAAAAGGCCCGGAAACTATTCAATGAGGGTAAAAACTATCCTGAAATAGCGGCTGAGGTTTTAGGCGATGCTAAGAAGAAAGGAACTATTTGGAAATGGCTAAACGCATAAGGTTAAGTTTCCCCGTTTCCGGTTTCCACTTGGAAACGGGGTCTTTTTAAGCAGATAATGAACCAGCACCGCTATACCCTGCAACCCTACAAAGGAATGAGCACCCGGTACACTTGCCCGGCTTGCGAGAAGCAAAAGCAACTGAGCCGGTATATGGATACTGAAACAGGCGAACTATTACCGGACCATGTAGGCCGCTGTAATCGGGAATCTGATTGCGGATACCACTACACACCCCGCCAATACTTTGAGGATAACAAAATTTGGCTGAATGATAAAACAGGTACGGGGGACCGAACGGTTTATCAGCCACCTAAACCCGCCCGCCCTGTTCTGCAACCGTCTTACATCCCGTTTGAGTTATTTCGGCAAAGTCTGAACCAGTACCACCAAAACGAATTTGTCAGCGGCTTATATAGCCTGTTCAATACCGAAATCACAAACGATTTGATTAGCCGGTTTTATATCGGTACGTCTAAACACTGGCCAGGGGCAGCTGTATTTTGGCAAGTTGATAAGAGCGGCCACATTCGGACGGGTAAGGTTATGCTGTATAACTCGCTAACGTTGAAACGGGTTAAACAGCCTTTCAATCATATTCATTGGGTGCATAGCATTCTGACCAAACAAGGCCAGTTGGCCGAATTTGAGTTAAGCCAATGTTTGTTTGGGTTGCACCAGTTGAGGAACCAGCCCAATAACCGTCCGATAGCCATTGTAGAAAGCGAAAAAACGGCTATTCTAGCAACGGCCTATTTACCAAACTATATTTGGTTGGCTTGCGGTAGTTTGAGCAACCTATCAACCGACAAGCTGCTACCCATAGCCGGACGATCTATCACGCTGTTTCCCGATCTGAACGGTTTTGAGAAATGGAGCCAAAAGGCCGAAGAACTACGGACCGTTATTGGTGAAAAAATTAAGGTGTCGGACATATTGGAAAAACGGGCTACTGAATATGACCGGCGAAAAGGCTATGATCTGGCCGATTACCTGATACGCAACCGTGACCCGATTGCGGGTTGGGCGTTGACTGATGCTGGCTACCCACTCTTCTGGGATTATCAACCCTTTACCATTGCAGTTGAGCCAACAGAAGATACCTCTTCAACGAAGATAGAAAGCATTGTGCAAGAGCCACCCTCTGCTAGGACACCCGTAACCCCTTTGCCTTTAAGCATGACCGAGCGGACTTTGCACCGAATGAATGAACGTAACCCGGTCTTGCAATACCTAATTAAACAGCTTGATTTAGTCAACCCTAAAACCGGCGAACCGTTCAGGCTGGCAGTTTAAATGCAGGTGAATAACAGGTGAAAAACAGGTTATTTCTCAAAATAATGCGAAACGATATTTATAAAGACGGCATAAAAACCCGTTTTCAGACAGGACAGAGCGGCAACCCCAAAGGAAGGCCCAAAGGAAGCCGGGGAAAGGCCAAACAAATACGGCAAATTTTAGGCGTGACAACCAAAACGGATAATCAACTAAATAAGGAGACAGCCACTTTGAGCCTTGAAGAACTCATAACGATTGCTCTGGTAGCTAAAGCACTGAAAGGAGATACAGCCGCTTATTGTGCCATTATGGATTCTGCTTACGGAAAAATACCACGCAAATGACACCCGCCAACCAAACCTTAACCGCCCGCCAACGCAAATTTGTTGAGGTGTTTTGTGATTGCCTGAACGCAACAAAAGCAGCCAGGGTAGCGGGTTACGCCCACACCAACGCCCGTATTATTGGCCGTCAGAACTTAACAAAACTTAACATTGCAGCTGCTATTGAAGAGCGATTAGCCCAAACGGTAATGACACCCCAAGAAGCCGCTTACCGGCTTAGTATTTTGGCAAGGGGTACGTTTGCCGATTTTTTGGTAGTTGACCCGCTAACTAAATCAGTTCGTATAGACCTCAGTACGCCCGACGCTCAGGAAAATTTACACGTGTTGAAAAAGGTAAAACAACGTCGAACCGTCCGGCACACCAAAGAAGGGTTGGTTGAAACATTTCATACGGAGATAGAACTTTACGACGTGTTAGACGCGCTTTGGAAAATTCTGCAACTGCATACCAAATACCAGCCCGCCATACATAACCAACCCCAACCGGCTACCGTTGTAGTTTATCAGTTGCCAGACGGTCAGAACATTACGTTTTAAGTAAGATTTACTAAGTTCATGCAAACCGGGTTGCTCATTCTATAAATAGGTAGAAGCGGCCCGGTTTCTGCCTTTCTTCTCTAAAGATTTAGGTCGTAACAGTGTAACTTGCGGCCCATTTTTGCCCAAAACCCATCTATGGACGGCCTTTCGCTCAACATTGCCCAGGACCGACTCAGCCAGCTACGGCAACTTTTACCTGAAGTGTTTCGAGAAGATCAGATTGACTTTGAAGCCCTAAAAACCATTTTGGGCGAACAGATTGCCCCCCCTACTCAGGAACGCTACGGCCTGACGTGGGCCGGTAAGTATGACGCTTACCGCGAAATTCAGAAACAGACAACCGCAACTCTTACACCCGACCGGGCCAACAGTATCAATTTCGATACGTCGGATAATATCTTTATTGAGGGCGAAAACCTGGAAGTCCTGCGCGTTCTGCAAAAGAGCTATTACGGTAAGGTGAAAATGATTTATATCGACCCGCCGTATAATACGGGTAATGATAGTTTTGTTTATCCTGACGATTATATTGAACGGCAGGATGCCTACCGGAAACGTTCTGGCATTACGAACGAAGCGGGCTTTTTGAACAAGCAGGACTTATGGAAAAAGAACACGAAGGAAAGCGGCCAGTTCCATAGCGTTTGGTTGTCAATGATATTTCCCAGACTATTTCTTGCCCGAAACTTGTTAAAAGATAACGGCGTAATATTTGTGTCGATTGATGACAATGAGAAAGATAATCTCAAAATCCTGTTGGATGAAGTCTTTGGACTTGAAAACTTTATCGCCTGTATTTGTTGGCAAAAACGCTATGCACCGTCGAACGATACCATCGACTTTTCCCCTACGCATGATTTTGTTTTAGTGTATGCCAAAAACCGAAAGACTAACGACTTAGGTAAGATATTACCAACCGTTAACCGACTCGAACGAAGCGACGAACAAAATAAAGCGTATAAGAATCCTGATGACGACGAACGAGGAGCTTGGAAGACGGGCGATTATACTTGCAATAAGACGGCCGAACAAAGGCCTAACCTTTATTATCCAGTAACTCAGCCATACACCAATGAAGAAATTTGGCCGAGCAAAACAGCTGTATGGCGATATAGCCGGGAAAAGCATGAACGGAACGTCAATGAAAACAGGGTTTGGTGGGGAGTCAATAAAGATAACAAGGTACCAGCCTACAAACGCTTTTTGAGTGAGGTGCCAAACATCATTGCTCAAACGTGGTGGACTTATCAGGAAGCCGGACACAATGACGAAGCAAAGAAAGAGTTTCAGAAGTTATTCCCCGAAGCCGAATCAGCTTTTGATACGCCTAAACCGACCAAACTAATTAAAAAGATTATTCAGCTTGGTTCGGAAGCTGAGGAAAACGATATTATTCTAGACTTTTTCGCCGGTTCGGCCAGCACTGCACAGGCCGTTATTGATCTAAATAAAGAAGACGGGGGCAATCGTACCTTTCTATGTATTCAACTGCCTGAACTGTTAGACTCGGGTAATGATGCCTATAAAATTGGGTACAAAACAATTGCTGACATAAGCCGGGCAAGAATCCGTAAAGTCATTGAGAAGCAAACCCAAAAACAGAACGGCCAATTACAATTTCAGGAATCTGAGCCGTTAGGGTTCCAGGCTTATAAACTAACCCAAACTCATTTTAAAGTATGGCGTTCAGACCTATCCAGCCCGGCTGATATTTTGGAACAGTTAGACATTTTCCAGTACCCCCTAACGGACGATTATCAGACCGAGGCCCTGTTTACTGAACTACTCTTAAAGGCCGGGTATTCGCTTACTGTTCCTGTTAAACGGGAAGATTTGGCCGGTGTTCCGGTGTACCGGGTTAACAACGGTACTACATACATGGCGTTAGACGGTGTTAGCCGTGAACTTATTGAAGCCTTAACCGCCCGGCAACCTCAGCGGCTCATTACGTTAGATAAACTATTCAACCAGGATAATGAACTACTGAGTAATACCCGCTTACAATTACGGGAAGCCGGTATTGAATTTGCTATAATCTGAAAACGTATGCCAACCGCTACTGTTCCTGACGAATTGCCCTTACCAGAATTGAACTGGGGCCGCTTTGTTACGCTCATCGGTAAGGCAAACGCTGCATTAGCCCGTTACGACGGGATTTTACAGAGCATACCCAATACCGATATTCTTCTTTCGCCCTTAACCACACAGGAAGCGGTTTTGTCGTCTCAGATTGAAGGGACACAGGCGACTTTAGAGGAGGTGCTACGCTATGATGCCGACCCTCATATAAAGGTTGACAACGTAGAAGATATTCGGGAAGTCGTCAATTATAGACGAACGCTTCAACACGCTAACAAACGGTTGACCGAGGACGATTTTCCGCTATCGTTACGGCTAATCCGTGAAATGCACAAGCTACTGTTGAGTAGCGTTCGGGGCCAACATCGAGACCCCGGCGAATTTCGACGTATTCAGAACTGGATTGGTAAGCCGGGGTCAACAATTAATACGGCCCGTTATGTGCCACCCGCGCCGGACGAGATGCAAAAAGCACTCAATAATTTTGAGTTGTATCTACATTTTAACGATTTGGACGCGCTTGTTCAGTTAGCTATTGTCCATGCTCAATTTGAGATAATACACCCTTTCTTAGATGGTAATGGGCGAATTGGTCGGCTACTGATTCCACTCTTTTTGTTTTACAAGGAAGTGCTATCAAGCCCGATGTTTTATATCAGTGCGTATTTTGAGAGTGATCGAAAAACATACTATGACCAGCTTTTAGCTATTACTGAACACAACGATTGGGGCGGATGGATTGAGTTCTTCTTGAACGCTTTGATTGTACAGTCTGAGAAGAACCGCGACAAGGCTAAAGCTATTTTGCAACTCTATGACACAATGAAGATCAAAGTTGTTGAGGTGACGCGCTCACAGTTTGCTATTCAAATTCTTGACTTTTTATTTAACCGGCCAATCTTTTCGAGTACGGATTTTTTAGAGCAAACAAATATACCAGAGACCAGCATCAGAAGGCTTCTGAAAGCGTTGACTGAAGCCGATGTTTTACGGATTCTGGAAGTAGGGTCTGGTCGTAGGTCAACGATATATTACTATGAAGATCTGTTAGCCATAACACGAATTAAATAGTCTACGTTGACCACCACCAAAAACGGACTACGTGTCTTGTCCGCCATTTTATTGAATATGTGGTGGACAAGATGTGTAGACAACCATCAACGGTTCCCTAAATTCAACGGCCAGATGAAATTACAGTTTGACAGCAATCAGCATTACCAGCAAACGGCTATTAACTCCGTTGTCAGTCTGTTTCAGGGCCAACCCTTGCACCAAAGCGACTTTGAAGTAACATTTTCCGACTTTGGGAGTGGCTTAGTCCTTACTCAGAACGGAGTAGCCAACAACCTGATTTTAACAGACGATCAATTACGAATCAACCTGAAAACGGTTCAGGACAGCAACCAACTGGCCAACGGAACCGACTGGCACGGGCGGAACTTCACGGTTGAAATGGAAACCGGAACCGGCAAAACCTACACCTACTTACGCACCATCTACGAACTTAATCAACGGTACGGATTCAAAAAGTTTGTTATTGTCGTTCCGAGTGTAGCCATACGAGAGGGAACGCTAAAAAACCTAACTATCACCCAACAGCATTTTCAAAACCTGTATAATAATCCGGCTTTGGATTACTCCGTATATGATAGCAAGAAACTCTCAGCACTACGGAGTTTTGCAACGGCCAACAGTCTGCAAATTCTGGTACTGAATATTGACAGCTTTACCCGTGACGATAACGTTATCAATCAGTTGAGGGAAACGGGCGTTCGGCCAATCGAATACGTTACCAGTACAAACCCAATTGTCATTATTGATGAACCGCAAAACATGGAAACAGCGGTTCGGGCAAAAGCGATAACCGATCTAAACCCGCTGAAAACCTTACGGTACTCAGCCACACACAAGAATTATTACAATCTGGTTTACCGGCTTTCGCCGGTAAAGGCTTATGAGTTGGGCTTAGTTAAACAGATTGAAATAGACGGCATACAGGCTGAGCGTGATTATAATGCGGCCTTTATTCAGTTGGAAAGCATACAGGCGGCAAAGCGTAACATTCGCGCCAAACTGACAATCTACGTTAACGAGGCTACGGGCGTTAAAACTAAAACCCTAACGGCTGAGGTAGGATCTGATTTGTTCGCCCTGTCCAATGGCCGGGCTATGTATCAAGACGGCTTTATTATTAACAGTATCAATGCCGCTGAGGACTGCTTAGAGTTTTCTAACGGGCTTGTTCTGAACGTTGGCCAGTCGCAGGGGGGGCTGAATGACGATGTACTGAAGTTCATGGTAAAGCGAACCATCGAACGACATTTCGAGAAGGAACGCCGGTTATCAAAGAAAGGAATCAAAGTACTCTCTCTGTTCTTCATTGACCGGGTAGCTAACTACCGGGGGTATGATGCCGGGGGCAATGTGCTACCCGGTAAGTTTGCCCAATGGTTTGAGGAACTCTATACGGAGATAGCCGCCCGCCCAATTAACCAGGGCATTATTCCGTTTAACGTAGCCGACATACATAACGGCTACTTTTCGACCGACAAAGGCCGGGCAAAGGATACCAACGGAGCCACCAAAGCCGACGATGAAACGTACAACCTGATAATGAAGGATAAGGAGCGGCTGTTAAGCAATGAGGAGCCGTTACGCTTTATCTTTTCGCATAGTGCCTTACGGGAAGGTTGGGATAATCCAAACGTATTTCAGATTTGCACCTTGAACGAAAGCCGGTCTGAACTCAAAAAGCGGCAGGAAATAGGCCGGGGTTTGCGGCTGTGCGTAGACAGTGAAGGCGTAAGGATTCAGGATAAGACGATTAACGTTTTAACCGTCATAGCAAACGAAACGTACCAGGACTTTGCTAATACTCTGCAAAAAGAAATTGAAGAGGATACGGGCGAATCGTTTAAAGGCAAGATCAGGGATGCCAACGAAAAAGCCCAAATCAAGTTCAGCAAACAATTGATACCGGACAACTACCCGGAATTTTTTGAGTTGTGGGATAAGATTAAAAACCGGACTCGTTACCGGGTATCTTACGACACCGCCGAACTAACCAAACGGGCAATTGAAGAGGTCCGCAAAATGCCGCCAACGGTAAAGCCGCAAATAGTTTCTGAAACGGCCTTGCTGGATATGGAAGAGGGTAGGGGGGTAACGGCTCAGTTAGTAGGCCGTCGGCAGAATAAGACCCGCCCAACGGCTCAGCCAATACCCGACGTTTACGCTTATATTCAAAGCAAAGTTGATTTAACTCGGCAAACCATTTTTGAGATACTAAAAGGCTCAGAGCGATTAGCAGAGATCACGAACAATCCTCAGCAATTCTTGGATAACGTGGTATCCTGTATTCAGCGAACGTTAAACCGACTAATGGTCAACGGCATTAAATATGAACGGATACAGGGGCAGGAATACGCTATGCAACTGTTTCAGGATGAAGAGATAGAAACGTACCTCAGCAACCTATTCAAAGTCAGCAAAGAGCAGAAAACACTATTCAACTATGTACCCATTGATAGCGACGTTGAAAGCAAATTTGCCCGTGAATGTGAAGCCGACGACAACGTAAAATTCTATTTCAAACTACCCAGGGGTTTTAAGATTCCAACACCCATAGGTAACTATGTTCCTGATTGGGCCGTGCTGTTTGAAGGTAGCCAGCGTATCTACTTCGTTGCCGAAACCAAATCAACATTGGACACCCAACTACTACGGGAAATTGAGAAACTCAAAATAGATTGCGGTAAGGCTCACTTTGCCGAATTTGAAAGCAACAGCGTTCGATTTTGGCACGTTGACAGTTTGAAAGGATTACTTGCAAAAGCCGACAATGAAGATTAAAACCCTGTCTTCTCTAAGAATTTAGGTTTATATTGTACAATAACTATCTGTGTACAATGGGGAGAATGCCGACCTTTCGAGACAATTACAACGACTTGTTAAAATTCAGCTTAGCAGATCTGAAACGACATGGTTATATGATCGGTTGGTGTTCAGCTGCTTTAACATGGTCCCGTAACGGTAACAAACGGGCAGCAATTAATATTGCTGTTAACCTCAGCAGCTTATGGCCAGGTAACTACGTTCAATTAGACTATAAGGTTGATAAACACCCAATGAGTTACCGGATTGGATTAGTACAAGTTCCGAGCAACTTAGGCAAGGGTCAAGTATGGTACTTTGTTTGCCCACTAACGGGCGAACGTTGCCGAACGCTTTACAAGGCTGGTAGGTATTTCGCTTCACGTAAAGCCCTCAAAGGAACGCTGTATGAAAGCCAGACCTACTCTAAGTATTACCGTTGGTTAGATAAGACGTTTGGTCCTGAACTCAAATTAGATGGTGTTTACGAAGAAGTTTATAAGCGATACGCCAAAAAACATTATCGCGGTAAGCCAACCCCGAAAATGAAGAAGGCGTTGAAGTTAGAACGGGCCTATGATGTGGTTAAAGGAAGGTCACCCAAAAGTTTTGAGGAGTACTTTCAGGACAACTTTAGATGAAGTTCTGATAGCCCGTCAACAAACCCGTCAACAGAAAAATTAAAAACCCTTGCAAGTTCCTAATTTGCAAGGGTTTATTTTGTTTTGTATGTGGGCCAGCCAGGACTCGAACCTGGGACTTACTGATTATGAGTCAGGCACTCTAACCAACTGAGTTACAAGCCCATCGCCGATTGATTGCTCAGTTTCAGCAACGCAAATTTACGAAAATATTTAGACCAAAATAGAGACGGAACAGGATTTTCGCTCCGAATTCTGGTTATTTCGTATGACGGCCAGTTGCAAACCTGTCTGGCAGCGCTTTACATGCCAACGCCCAACAAGAAAAAAATTCTGAATGATCCGGTCTACGGCTTCATTACGATTCCGTCGGATCTTTTATTTGATCTGGTCGAACATCCGTATTTCCAGCGGCTACGGCGCATTAAACAACTTGGCTTGTCGGAATACGTCTACCCGGGCGCTTTGCATACGCGGTTTCATCACGCACTGGGCGCTATGCACCTGATGGGCGAGGCTACCCACACGCTCCGGGGGAAAGGCCACTTTATTTCCGACGAGGAATGCGAAGCCGCTCAGGTGGCTATTCTGCTACATGACGTTGGACATGGTCCGTTTTCGCACGTATTAGAATGTTGCCTACTCGATAACGTCCCGCACGAAGCCATATCGTTGCTGCTGATGCACGAGTTAAATCAGCAGTTCGGCGGACGCCTAACGATGGCCATCCAGATGTTTGAAGGAACCTACGAACGGCCGTTTTTTCACCAGCTTATTTCGAGCCAGTTGGATATGGATCGCATGGATTACCTGAATCGGGACGGATACTATACCGGGGTGGCCGAGGGGGCGATTGGAGCTGAACGGATTATTAAAATGCTGGATCTGGTCGACGATCAACTGGTGGTGGAAGCCAAAGGGATCTTGAGCGTTGAAAATTTTCTGAACGCTCGTCGGCTGATGTACTGGCAAGTGTATCTGCACAAAACGTCGATCTGCTGTGAGTCGATGCTGGTCCAGATGTTACGTCGGGCGCGATTTCTGGTTCGTCAGGGCGACTCCCTGTTCAGCGAGTCGGCTTACTCGGCTCCTATTTACGCGCCGGATGCATTCATGCTGTTTCTGCGGGAAAGTGTTACGTTGGCCGATTTTCGGACGAACCGAACGTACCTGAACGCATTTACCCAACTGGACGATTACGACATCTGGTCGTGCATAAAGCAATGGGCCTTACACCCGGATGTGATCCTGTCCACGCTTTGCCGGATGCTTCTCGATCGCAACCTGTTCAAGATTATCTTATCGACCGAGCCGTTTGCGGCTGAACTGGTGGATGAACTGGAAGATCAGCTCCGCCGAATGGGCGTTTCAGACGAGAGTTTATCCTACTTTTTGGTGGAAGGCCAGGCTACGAACGCAGCGTATCTGCCGTCGCAGGAGCGAATAAATATCAAGCTAAAATCCGGTAAGGTCATTGACATTGCCGATGCGTCTGATTTGTCGAATATTCAGGTGCTAACCAATATTGTACGTCGCTATTACGTCTGTTGGGCAAAAGGGTTGGAATTTAACGCAGTGGTGCAGTAAGCAACGTATGAATAGCTCATTTCGAGCACACAGACCTCTTACCCTGCAGTTCGCTGAGTTCCGGGGCGAATTGCGGAAAAGTGCAATTTGTTAGCTACCTTAGCGGCCCAATCGCTCGCCATTATCGGGTGTTTTGCGACGGCCGTCATACGTATATGGAGTTTACAGTCAAGCAGATTGCCACACTGCTGGGGGGCGAGGTAGCCGGAAATGATACACTGGCAATCACTAAATTAGCCAAAATAGAGGAAGGGCAACCAGGCGATATTTCGTTTTTGTCGAACCTCAAATATGAACCGCATTTGTATACTACACAAGCGTCTGCGGTGATTGTCGACCGGTCGTTTCAGCCTAAAAAGCCGGTATCTTCTGCGTTAATCTTTGTTGAAAATTCCTACTCAGCCTTCACGCGTCTGCTCGAAGAGTACCATAAACAGCTGAACTTTTCGCGGGTAGGGGTTGAGCAGCCAGCTTACCTCGGCGATGGTAGCGAATGTGGCGAACAGGTGTATCGGGGTGCTTTTTCGTACGTTGGCCGGAATTGTAAGATCGGGCGTAACGTCAAAATCTACCCTCATGCCTATGTCGGTAATAACGTGCAGATCGGCGACAATACCATTATCCACGCGGGGGCCCGCCTTCTGGACAACTGCCTGATTGGTCAATATTGCGTCATTCATCCGAATGCAGTGATTGGCAGCGAAGGCTTTGGGTTTGCTCCGCAACCGGATGGGAGTTACAAGACCATTCCGCAGTTGGGCAACGTGATTCTGGAAGACTTCGTCAATGTTGGAGCCGGTACGACGATTGACTGCGCGACGATGGGGTCGACCATTATTCGGGAGGGCGCGAAACTAGATAACCTGATCCAGATCGCTCACAATGTTGAGATCGGAAAGAATACAGTAATTGCCGCACAGACGGGTATTTCGGGGTCCACAAAAATTGGTGAGAACTGCGTTATTGCCGGTCAGGTAGGTTTCGCCGGTCACCTGACCATTGCCAACGGAACTAAAGTTGGTGCCCAGTCGGGCGTCGGAAAAAATGTTACTGAAGAAGGCACAGCCATCAACAGTTCTCCGGCATTTGGCCTGAAAGAAAGTATGCGCTCATTAGCCGTGTTTCGGCGCTTGCCGGAGCTGGAACGGCGTGTTTTTGACCTTGAAAAGAAAAACGAGAAGAGTTAGGAACGGATAAGTTTGTATCGCTGTACGTAATGCATGCTTACCACTCGCTAACTTGTTTATTATGACTACGAAACAACAGACGATTCAGAAGGCTGTCTCCGTGTCGGGAGTGGGGTTGCACACGGGCGTCTCGGCAACCATGACGTTTCTGCCCGCACCAACGAATCACGGGTACAAGTTCCAACGTGTTGATTTGCCCGGTCAGCCGATTGTAGATGCTGATGTAGACAATGTCGTAGACCTGTCGCGGGGTACTACCATCGAGCAGAGCGGAGCACGTATTCACACCGTCGAGCATACGCTGGCGGCCCTGGTCGGCCTGCAGTTAGACAATGTTCTGATCCAGCTGGATGGTCCTGAGCCGCCCATTATGGATGGGTCGTCGATTCAGTTTATTGAGGCCCTACGCGACGCCGGTGTTGAAGAGCAGAACGCTACCCGCAACTATTTCGAGGTGAGTGAGTACGTTCATTATCGGAATCCTGAGAAAGACATCGAGCTGGCCGCTTTGCCGCTGAACGATTATCGGCTGACGGTGATGGTCGATTACAACTCGCGGGTGATTAGCAGCCAGCACGCTTACCTGAACGACATCACGCAGTTTCCGGAGCAGATCGCCAATTGCCGGACGTTCGTGTTTTTACACGAGCTGGAAGCGCTTTACAAGCAGAATCTGATCAAAGGGGGCGATCTGACCAACGCCATCGTGATTGTTGACCGGGAGGTTAACGACGGCGAACTGGATTATCTGGCGGATTTGCTGAATAAGCCGAAAGTAAGCGTAAACAAGCAGGAAGGCATCCTGAACAACATTCAGCTGCACTATCCTAACGAGATGGCTCGGCATAAACTGCTGGACATGGTTGGCGACCTAGCCCTGATCGGGCGACCCATCAAAGCCCAGATCCTGGCGGCCCGGCCGGGGCATGCGGCTAACGTAGCGTTTGCCAAAAAAATCAAGAAGCTCATTCAGAAGAACGCAGCTAATCAGGTTCCGCAGTACGATCCCAAGCAGCCGCCCGTACTCGACATCAACCAGATTGCCAATCTGCTGCCACACCGCTACCCGTTCCAGATGATCGACAAAATCATCGCCCTGGACGAGAACAGCGTAGTGGGCATCAAGAACGTAACGATGAACGAGCCATTCTTCCCGGGGCACTTTCCGGGGAACCCGGTTATGCCGGGGGTTATGCAGCTCGAAGCAATGGCGCAAACGGGTGGAATTCTGGTGCTGAGTACCGTTCCTGATCCGGAAAATTACTGGCCTTACCTGATCGGCATTGAGAACTGTCGGTTCCGACGCAACGTTTTGCCCGGAGATACCGTAATATTCCGGTGTGAGTTCACGTCGCCAATGAAGCGTGGCATCGTTAAGATGCAGGGCCGGGGATACGTCGGGAATCAGCTAGTGTGCGAAGCCGACATGATTGCCAGTCTGGTAAAAAAGAAATAGGCATTCCTTGACCTTCTGGTCATTTGGTTGGTCGGTGGTACCGCAATCGATGACGATCAGGACGACGAATGACCATCAATGACAAGAACGTAATGATTCAACCATTAGCCTATATTCACCCCGAAGCGAAAATTGCGCAGAACGTGGTGATTGAGCCATTTGCCATCATCCACAAAGACGTTGAGATTGCTGAAGGAACGTGGATTGGCTCACACGCAGTCATCAACGAGGGGGCTCGGATCGGGCGGAATGTTAAGATTTATCCAGGTGCCGTTATTTCATCAACTCCCCAGGATTTAAAATTTAAGGATGAATATACGCGGACGTTTATCGGTGATAACACCACCATCCGCGAGTATGCCACCATCAGCCGGGGTACCGAAGAGCACTGGAAAACGGAAATTGGCACCGACTGCCTCATCATGGCCTATGCCCACATTGCCCACGACTGCCGCATTGGTAATCACTGCATTATTACCAACAATGTGCAGATGGCGGGGCACGTTCACATGGGCGACTGGGCGATCATCGGTGGGTCAAGCTCGGTGCTTCAGTTTACCCGCATCGGTGCGCACGCCATGATTTCGGGTGGGTCGCTGGTTCGCAAGGACGTTCCACCTTATACGAAAGCCGCCCGTGAACCGCTTTCCTACACCGGTATCAACTCTATTGGTTTGCGTCGACGGGGATACGACAGCGATCGAATCAACCACATTCAGGAGATTTACCGCTATATCTATATGCGCGGGCTGAATAATGCCGATGCCCTCACGCAGATTGAACTGGAGCTACCGCCATCCGACGAACGCGATGAAATCGTGAATTTCATCCGGGCTTCCGAGCGGGGCATTATGCGGGGACCTTCCTCAAATGGAGAGCGCGATTAAACGTTACGTACCATACGCCCTGGTGGCCTGCATGAATAATGGATAATGGCGCCCGACCGAGGCCATTATCCATTATTCATTTTGTATGATTCAGTTATGAAACTAGTTGCCGAGCAATTGGGTAAGAAATACCGCAAAGAGTGGATTTTTCGGCGCGTGAACGTAACACTCACCGCCGGAACGAGCTACACCTTTGTCGGACCGAACGGGAGCGGTAAATCGACCTTACTACAATTGCTGGCCGGAAACCTGCCCGTTACCGAAGGAAGCCTTACGTATACACTGAATGGGCAACCCCTTGAGCCGGACGATTGGTTTCGGCAGATCAGTATGGCCGCTCCCTATCTCGAACTGGTCGAAGAGCTAACGCTGGATGAACTGCTGACGTTTCACCAGACATTCAAGCCGTTTAAAGCAGGGCTAACCTCACAGGCAGTTGCCGATCGATTATTACTAAGCCACGCCCGCCATAAGGAGATCAAGTATTTTTCGTCGGGTATGAAGCAGCGCGTTAAGCTTGGCCTGGCGTTCTTTTCCGATGTGCCGGTTGTTATCCTCGATGAGCCCACCTCCAACCTCGATCGGCAGGGAGCAGCCTGGTACCACGAGCAGGTTCGCCAGCTTACGCCCAATCAACTGCTGCTCATCGGCTCGAACGTACCGGACGAGTACGACTTCTGCCCCAATGTGATCGACGTTACGCAGTGGAAGTAATAAAATGGATGATGCCTGGCTTCAGCACCAGGCATCGGTAAATGTTCATTAATTGCTGTTGTTGGCTGTTTGCAGGAGGTGGTGCGCTCGGTTACGCGACTTCGGCCAGTTCGTTTTTGCCGATACGTACGGGTGAATCATACAGCTTCCGCATGATGAAACCGTGTTCGATCAGATACGACAGCTTGAACTTACGTACCATTCCATGATTCGGCAGGGTTGGGCTCTCGATATGATCAATGACATAGTTCGGAAAGTAACTGCTTACTTCTTCAGGCGTTATGCTGAACGGAGGAGAGTCCAGCGTTGGCGCGTATTCGAGTGTGTTCAAAAAGGTTAACGTACCGACCGGCGTTAAGCGTTCGAGCGTTTGCAGATACCGTAGACGCATCGGATAGGGTAAGGCTACTAGCGACGCCCGGTCATAAACAATATCGATGTGCCCAATATCTTCGGGCGTAAGCGCAAATAAATCGCAGCATAGAATGGTGATATTACCTGATACAAACCGGCGGCCCCGTTGGGTATAAGCTAACCCATTTTCTTCAAAAAATTGAATGACTGCTTTCTCAACAAATTCGACGCCAATAACCCGTTGCGCAAAATGGCTGAAATAAAGCATATCAATGGTTTTTCCACAGAGCGGAACCAGTACAGACTTACCTTCCAGCTCGAAAGGTGGTAAATGCTTGAGCACGTACGGGTGGATATCTTTGCGATGAAAACTGGTGTGATGGCCTTCTAACTCCCAGGAGTTAAACCAGAATGCTTTTTCCATGATAAAAAAGAGGATCGATTAAGAGTGTTTTGGTGGCGCAAAGTTCTCCTCTGTTTCAGCAAGGTTTTAACGCGGATTCACGGCTTTTTGAAAATGCGTAGTTCTGCGTACACAGTGCCGGAAAATCACGGGTTAACGTAACTTGGTTCGCAGCTCGTTAATAACCCGGCGGGTCTCCGCAATGCGGCTTTTGAGTCCTTCTTTGTAGCGCCAGGCCTGCTGTTCAACGTTGGTACCAGGTTGTTCGATAACCTGCTCAATCTCCCGAAGGTATTGTTCGCTGAGGTCTAGATAGTGGCTGGCGGTTTTGGGATTATAAAAACTGCCTCCGTCTACAGTAACATAAACAGGCGTAGTGTGAGCCGCTTGCGTAGGGCCTGCCGAACAGCGGGCGGCAATCCACCGACCCTGCTCAACCGACGGAAGCGTTAAACGTAGCGATAGATGATCAGCTGACTGATTAGCTTCTTTAGCCGTCACTCGGCCAATAACCTGCCCGTGACTCACCAGTTCAAGGGTATCGAGCGGCACCTGTTGAGCATTACCGTATGCATGCACGGTAATGTTGACCGCACTGCCCCGTTTCAGGTCGACTATATCGCCAGGTATGGCCTTGTTTACTTGTAAATCGAGTGCTGGACCGCTGGAAACAAACGTATGACCCGCCTGAATAGCCGAACGCCAGGCCGAGTAGCTAAATGCCTTATCAGTACCGATATAAGCGTAAAACCTGGCGTTGCCGATCTGCGCGGTCCGTTCGGGCGGACCGTGACCATGATCCTGCCCGCACCACGGAAAATCAGAGCCGGCTGTAGCGGTAAGCGGAAAACCCAGATCCAGGAAGTGATAATAATGTTCGGTGTGTAACGGATTGCCGTCGACGCAGAATTGAAGCAGCTCGAACGCATTAACTTTGCCCCGAAGCCCGTCGAGTGTCAGACCCCGGTAGCCATGAAACGTCTCGGCCTGGTGCGCGTAGCCAGTTAAACCACCCAACTGATGCACTTTGTCGAAGATCTCATCAAAGAAGTAATACCGATCCCGCTTGCGAACGCGCTCGGCCGCTCCCAGCGCAAAAACGTGTCCCAATTCCGATGTTCTGGGATCTTCCTGTCCGCTGGTGAGCAGGTAATCGTCCTCCTGGTAGGTACCCTTCTGGCCGTATGCGTACTGCGGGTAATACGTTTCCCAGAAGTCGCCCATACGTAATAAAGCACCAACGTGAACGTCTTCGGCCTTTAACCACGTCATGATGTACGGATTCTCGCGCGGTGATCGCCGGAGATGGATATGTCCATCGGTTGAATACCAGCCTTTGGCGGCCATGTCGATCCAGCGTTTCATTCGGTACGTTCTCTGGAGCGCTTTGCCAGCTGTAACAACCAGTGTATGTTGCTGCTTTAAATATTCGTTCCCCTTCGATAAGGCCAGTTGATACGTACCGGGCGGAAGCGAAAGCCGGAACTGTCCGGCAACGTAGAATGAGCTGTCGGGCTGAAATGCATATCCATCTTCGTGATCCCACAAGCCGTACATGACGGCCACAGCCTCAGCGGGTATGTGCTTAACCGGACGTCTATTTTGCGTGAGCCGAACCCGAACGGGCGTTGATTTAGCGTTTGCTTCGTCCAGTACCTTGATAGTCAGTTGCCCAGCTTTTTGTCCCAAGGCCGTTCGCGAACCGACCGCCGACAGGGTCAGACTAAAAAACACGACAATTATCAGACGATAAGCAGTGGTTAAAGGCGTTATCGGCTGTTGGGTTTTTACAGTAACCACCGTTCCGTATGTTGGAGCATCCCGCTCCACAAACTTACTAGTGTTAGCAGAAGGTGCAGTCATGTTAGCTAAGCAACTTGATCGCTACTTTTCCAGAAAGGCCAGTACATAGTCGTTAATCTCTTTCCGTTGCGCAGCGCTCGCGTGGTTGTCCATGTCGTTGTGGATCGTATCAGGAAGCTTAATGATGGTTATGCCATACTGCTTCTGTTCGTTGGTGGTTGGCAATACACCTTCATCGGCGGGCTGATCGCTGGAACGGAGAGAGAGTACTTTAGGGACTTTCGTTCTGGGTAACGCCATGCGCCGGTTGTCCAATGTAATGATTTTGTCGACCACATTGGGATACTTTTGCGGAAACAGAGCGGTCATATCTCCTCCGTTCGAGTGGCCTATCAACGTAATGTGCCTGAAATCTAAGTTGGGTTTCGACTTTTTCAATTCGTTGATCACAAACAGAATGTTGTCAGTTCCTCGGTCCCAAAACGGTCGTCTGACAACCTGTGGAATACCCGTAGAAGGCATTAAGCTATCGGTGGGTAGTTCATGCTGAACACTTGCCACAAAATACCCTTTCGACGCCAAATATTTGGTTAGATACGAATACGCTACGTAGTCACCACCTTTGTTTTGTCCGTACCCGTGGCTGAAAATGACGACGCGCTGATTTGCTAGTTTCTTGTCTGTTTTTGGCGAATAAAACGCGACCGGGATCTGCCGATTTCTCGCTTTATCAAACAGGGTCAGTGTATCGAACGCAATGTCGTAAGTTTCACTATTTACCAGATTAAACGTATTCTTTTTGCCTGATAAATAGCCTATCAAGAGGGCGATATAAAGTGCTGGAAGGTAAGTAATCTTGTTCATTAGATAGGAGGTACCTAGTATCCAATCTGATTAAAAGCCTCTTCGATATTGCTTGTCTTGACTAGTTTGGGCGTTCGTCAGAGGGTAATTTATGGCTTTATAAATCTACAAAAAAGCTGACGCACAGTACGCCGTGGCAGGCCGTGCGTCAGCAAATGCTAGTGTAACGAAAAACAAGTGCCTACCCCTCGCTACGTAATACATCGAGCGGTGGACGTACTAACACTTCGCGGCTGTTAAATACGCCGATTAGGATCGTAAGCGCTGTTACAACCGCCGAAATAACGACCAGCGGAACCAGATCAGGCCGGTAAGGTACTTCAAAGACGAACCTCGCTAATCCCCAGGTCCCGGCGATCGAGAGCAGAATGCCCGACAAGGCCGCGAGCAGACCGAGCAGACCGTACTCCAGTGCGGTGATCCGTAAAATCTGATTTCGACTGGCCCCCAGAGTACGTAACAGAACGCTTTCGCGCAGCCGCTGGTATTTGCTGATGATCACCGAGCTAGCGAGTACAAGCAAACCCGTCAGAATGCTGAATAAAGCCATAAACCGGATCACAAACGAGATCTGATCAAGAATCTCGTCGACCGTTTTCAAAATCAGGCCGAGGTCAATGGCTGATACGTTCGGGAAACGGCTGACTAACCCCCGTTGCAATACCGCCGAAGCCTGGTTGCTGGAGACTTTAGTCATCAATACGTGAAACTGCGGAGCCTGCTCCAGCACACCCGACGGAAAAACGACCAGGAAGTTGGTCTGCACGCGGTTCCAGTCAACTTCCCGAGTACCACCCACAATGACGGGTATGGGCGCACCCTGCACGTTGAAGTTCAATGTATCGCCCAGTTTCAAGTGCATTCGGTCGAGGAAGCCTTTCTCAATGGAGACGTAAATGTTGCCGTCGGCCTGATAAGGCGCTTTGCCCGAGGCTAGCTTCTCGGAAGAGATCAGCGAATCGCGGTACGTAATGCGGTACTCTCGCGTAAAGACCCAGTTCGGCACCTTCTGCGAGGTGTCTTTCCGGATTGTTTCGGAGGTGCGCCCATTGATGTCCGACAGTCGCATCGTCACAACCGGTACTTCCTGCAAAATCGGCAGCTTCTGTTGCTTTACCAATGAACGTACCCCGCCAAGCTGTTCATTCTGAATATCGAACAAGACCATGTTGGGCTGATTACCACTCGCCGACAGTTCGACCCGGCCGAGCAGTAATCCTTGCGTGAGGTATAACGTAGCAATCAGGAAAGCGCCGAGGCCAATGGACGTGACCAGAATGAGCGTCTGGTTGTTTGGCCGGTACAGGTTGGCCAGACTTTGCCGCCAGACGTAACTCCACGAAGCCGGGAAGAACCGACGGACCAGCCAGATAAGTCCCAGGCCCAGAGCGGTTAGAATACCGAACGCAAGCGCTAGCCCCCCTGTGAAGCCAAGCGCTAACTGCCAGCTTTGCGTTTGTATGTAGGAGAAGCCAACGATAAAGCCGATGACGAGCAGATAGACCAGCCACCGGTACGGGTCGCGGCCACTTAGGTCCGCTTCATACGAACTGCGAAGAGTACGTAGCGGTGATACGTTCCGTATGGCCAGTAAGGGCAGCAACGCGAACAGCACCGAAATTAGTAAGCCCGTACCAATACCACTTAAAATCGCCTGGCCTGACAAGTTTGTTTCGACCGCAACGGGTAAGAAATTGCCGAATATCTTAGGCAGCACCAGTTGCACCGCCGACCCGATCAGGGCACCGATCACCGCGCCAATCAACCCCATCAGGGCGGTCTGGATTAAGTAAATCAAAAGTGCCTGACGGCCGCTTGCGCCCAGCGTTCGCAGAATGGCTACCGAAGCCACTTTCTCTTTGACGTACAACTGCACGGCGCTGGCCACACCCACACAGCCGAGCAACAGGGCTACAAAAGCGACCAGACTCAAATATTTGGTCAGATCACCGAAGGAGCGGCCGGTCTGGCGCTTACGTTCGGCTACCGTGTCGTAGCTGACGCCGTCTTTGTCTAACCGACCGCTGATTGTTTTAACATACTTCTCTACGTCGGTACCGGGTGCGAACTGGTAATAATATTTATAGGCAACCCGGCTACCTCGTTGCAGAAGGCCCGTGCTCGATAAGTACTGGTTCGGAATAAATACCGTAGGGGCAACCGTTGCTGCAATGGCTGCCTGGCCGGGTGTTTTGGTCACGCGTCCCGCAATCAGGAAAGACAGATTCCCCACTCGAACCGAATCGCCGGGCTGGGCATTCAGTTGAACGAGCAAGGCATCGTCAACCAAAGCGACGCGACTGTTGGCTTGTCTGAAGGTATTGATTGCCGAGACAGGCTGTACTTCCCACGTACCGTAGTATGGAAACCGGCCTTCCAGCCCTTTCACCTGCGCCAGCCGGACACCCCCGTTCTTAGGAATGGAAACCAGCGACGCAAACGATACTTCATAGGCTTGGTCGCGGCCGATGGTTTTGAGCAACTGCTGTGTTTTTCGCGAGGGTAGACGATTCCAAGACAGGGTTAAATCAGCGCCGAGCAACTCACGGGCCTGATCGTCGATGCTTCGGGCGAGGTTGTCGCCAAAAGAGTTGATCGCAACCAGAGCCGCTATGCCCAGCACAATGGCGGACATAAACAACAGTAGTCGCTGGCGGCTCCGGCGACTGTCGCGCCAGGCCATTTTAAAAAGCCAACCGAAACCGGGGCGGTGCTGTAGTATAGATTGAAACTGTGGAGCGTCCATACAAGAAACGATTAAATTCTGGATGGAATTTCTACAGCGTCTGGCTTAGAATCGGAGATAACGGTGCCGCCTTTGATACGTATCACACGCTGTGTGCGAGAGGCTAACTCTAAATCGTGAGTAACCAGAACGAGCGTTGTGCCAGCTTCCCGGTTAAGCTCAAAGAGTAAGTCTACAACGGTTGCGCTGGTGTCAGCATCCAGGTTACCGGTGGGTTCATCGGCAAACAAAAGTTTAGGCCGATTCGCAAAGGCCCGGGCGAGCGAAACACGCTGCTGCTCTCCACCTGATAATTGGGTAGGGTAGTGGTGCCCGCGCTGACCTAAGCCAACCCGTTCCAGTAATCCCTGCGCTGTTTTCTGAGCCCCTTTTTCGCCACGTAATTCCAGCGGCACCATTACGTTTTCGAGAGCAGTCAGCGTGGGCAGCAACTGAAAATTCTGGAAGATAAAGCCGACAAACTGATTTCGGATGGCGGCCCGCTGGTCTTCATTGAGCGTATCTAACCGAATATCGTTCAGATATACGCTGCCAGAAGAGGCCCGGTCCAGACCAGCACATAAACCGAGCAGAGTGGTTTTACCACTGCCGGATGGGCCAACTATGGAAAACGTATCGCCGGGTTCGAGGGTGAAGTTAACACTATGTAAGACCGTCAGATCGCGGCCCCCACTTGAGTAGGTCTTGGTTAAATTTTCGACGCGCAAAATGCTCATGTTTCAAGGATGGTATGCGGTTTTCGGAGTACGGTCTGTTAATTCGCAGCCGCGTACTAAACAAATAAGCCGGTTTAAACTGTTAGGGTGAGACGTAACGAGATAAACCAGCCTAACTCGGCCTGTTAACACTCAGGTACTCTTAGCGTAACCGACACAAAAACAATGAAGTTCTCAACACTAACGCAAACGTCGTATTCCGTGATAAGCGGCCTCATGCTGCTCTTAACGGTCTGGGGCTGCGGCTCATCTGACTCAAAAACCGAATCGAAATCAACCACGACGGATAGCAAGGCATCGACAACCGAGTCTCGCTCGGCTGCAACGGGCAAGAAGCAGCTTGTTTTGTTTTATGGCAATAGTCTCACGGCGGGTTACGGCGTAGAACCGGCGCAGGCGTTTCCGGCATTAGTTGGCCAGAAAATTGATTCCGCCGGACTCCATTATCAGGTTGTGAATGCTGGGCTCAGTGGCGAAACAACGGCTGGAGGAAAGAGCCGTATTAGCTGGGTGATGCGGCAGCCGGTGGCTGTGTTTGTGCTTGAGCTGGGGGGTAACGATGGCTTACGGGGCCTACCCCTCAAGGCGACTCGCGAAAATCTGCAAGCCATTATGGACACAGTTCGTCGGAAAAGTCCGGAGGCTACGATTGTGCTAGCGGGTATGCAAATCCCGCCGAACCTCGGTACTACGTATACAAAGGAGTTTCGGGAGCTGTTCAAAGAGTTAGCTGACAAAAACAAAGCCGTATTTATTCCCTTTCTCCTGGAAGGAGTTGGCGGAATCCCGAAGCTGAACCAACCCGACGGGATTCACCCCACGCCAGCGGGTCATAAAATCGTGGCCAATACGGTCTGGAACGTGTTAAAGCCTGTATTAGAACAGCGACAGAGTCAGTAGAGGTTATTCTTAACGGTCATCTGTTGTCATCAGATAGTCATTAGTTATTGTAGTGATAAACCATTGACTGATGTAAAATGACTATTAATGACTAAGCTAGAACGGATAGCCGACGCCGATGTTGAAGACCAGGTTTTGTTTCCGCCATGCACTATCGCGGAGATTAATTTGATTGATCACCCATTCGCTGCCTTCCGTTTTATACGGTTTGCGCAAGGGCGTAGCTAAGTCGAGACGTATCAGGAAATAAGACAGGTCAATCCGAATACCGACACCGGTACCTATCGCGATTTGTTTGTAAAAATCAGGGGTAAATCGAGACGCACCGGCATCTGCCGAAAACTGAGCCGCGTCGTAATACGTCCATACGTTGCCCGCGTCTACGAACAGGGCTCCTTCGAGATACTTATTAAACTTCAGCCGTAGTTCGGTGTTCGCTTCGAGTCGGATGTCGCCCCCGCCTTCCTGGAACGGAGCAATATTACGTAGCGTATCCCGCGTGAACAGGCCAGGGCCGATCGCCCGGGGCCGGAAGGCACGGATGCTGTTACTTCCCCCGACGAAGTACTGCTTTGTGAACGGGATTTGAAATCCTCTGGAATTGCCATAGGGGATTCCTATTCCTCCAAACAAGCGATTAGCCCAGGTTAAATTTGAGGCTAAACGGCGATACAAACGACCATCTACATCAAAGCGGAGGTATTGTGCATACGGTACACCAAATATTCCCTTTCTCTCATCATTTATGAGAGGCTTTCTGAAGAGGAGACTGGCTACATTACCCGCAGCTTCAGCATTGAACGCTACCCGATAGGTTGTTGCCAGGTTAGCTCGGGGTGGCGAGTTAAAAACAAATGTGTATAACGTGCTTAGAATTAGTTGGTCGGATCTTAATATACTCTGATATTGCTGCTTAATTATATCTGGTACGGTGTCGTTTTCCAGAATTTCATAGAGACGGTCCCCTGCCGGTAACGGTACGTACACATAGTTCGCGTTGAAGGGCTGAAACGTATGCTCGATCTGCTGATTCTGCCGCCAGGAATACCCAAACGTCGTGTAAAACGAGTTGATGCGATAGAGTCCGCCACGTATGATGGTCTGGTAGCCAGCCGTTACGTTCGTTTTAGGCAAAGCCTGGCGTCGGTCGTATTTAAAGCTTACCGGACTAACCAGTCGGGGGAAGCTTAAGGTCGCATCAAGGCCAAATCGGTAGTTCGTGGCCCGCTCCTCACGCCCTCCACCAACCTGAAATTCAATACCCGCATTAGCGTTCAGTGTCAGCAGTTCAGCCCTATGTAACGCGTTTCGGTTCCGCCAGCTCAATATGGCCTGCGTACCACTGAAGTTGTTGGACCGGGACGTACCATCAAGCTCCAGACGCATCGACTTTTCTGGGTAAGGCGTCAGGTAGTAGTGAACGTCCAGTACCGCAGAATCACCTTCCGCGTCGGGGTCAAATCGGTTGCGAACAAATTTGAAGGCTCCCACATTAGTCAGTCGCGACAAGGTTAAATCCTGCTGGCGGCTGCTGTACCGGGCACCTGGTCTTAACGTCACTACGTCCCGGAACAGTTTTGGGTCAAACTGTCGGGTCGAATCCACGATTCGGAATCGTTCGCTGGATTGATACGCCCGACGACGGTTGGTGTCGGCCTGCGCCGTTGACAGGTTGTAATTCGGATAAATAAATACGTTCCGGATTGAATAGGGCACGCCAGCCGCATTCGGCATATCAGGTTTAATGGCAAAGTAAAGCCTCGTGCGGTGCGCGGCCGAATCATTATCGGCTAACGCAATCAGGTAATCGGGAATAAAATAGTAAAAGCCCCGCTGTTTTATGAATTGGCCAATCCGTTCGCGCTCCAGCTTGATGTTATCCAGGCTATACGGTTGATCCTTTTTAATCACGGTTCGCCGGGCCGATGCCGAAAGCGCTTTCAGGAGCGCACTTAGTTCAGGTATGGTGTCTTTCTGAAAAGCGACCGAGTCAATGTAAAAGCGTGGCCTCAGGTCTACCTCATAGACGCCCCGCGCTTTGTAGCCTTCTTCCTTGATCGATCCCGTCACCTGCGAACCGAAATACCCCTGATTTTGTAAGGTAGCTTCCCAAATCGGTATATTGGAGGAAATGGCTTTGGCGCTTGCCAGCACGGGTTCCTGACCAAATTTCCGCCGGAACCAGGCCCGAAAGCCTTTCGGTTTTTTGGGTTCTCCAAACAAGTAATAGAGGCCGACCTTTATGGGGTAGCCAAATAGCTGCGAGTTGGGTTTAGGACGGGCCAATTCCAACAGTTGCGTCTGTACCGCTGACTTGTCACCTGAGGAGATCGTGGAATCGGCCTGAACAATAACGTCGGTACCCATATACAGCCGTTCGTTGGCGGGCAGGTGCTTGGCAATGTTACAGGCGTTTAATGATAGTAAGGCACCGAAACAAAGCCAGCGAAAGCCAGACTTCACCAACCGATCAACCGGGTACGCAGCAATAACTTTATAAAGACGAACAAGCATACAATTAATTAGATGTGGGACCGGGCGATCGGCGGAATATATCCGCCAGGGTATCGTAGTCGACAGTGATCACGAACCCAATACCCGTTTCAATAATGTAACCGTCGAGAATAGCCTGGTAGTCGTTACGTCGGTACGCCCGCAATACGTATCGGCCATCCCGGGTAACGTTGTAGTTGGCGGACAGGTTATCGAATACCTGATTGTTGGCCGTAGCAGCCCCGGCCGCATTTTCCAGCACAAAGTTTTTGCCGACCGAAACCGTGACCCGCCCCGCCAGGAAGCTGCGCGATAGCCCAACGTTCAGGTCGGTTCTGGCCCCGTTGGTAGCTCCGCCCGTGTTCGCGCTTCCCGCCTGCGAAAGCAGGTTGAAATCGACGTCGAAGCCTTTGAGCACGCCCGAGGCCAGCCGCCCCAACTGATCGGAAATCAACTTGCTGACACTGCTTCGGGCGATGTTTTCAGCCTGCGTGTTCAATCCGCCACTGTTGTTATTACCCGAGAAGAAATCCGAGGTGTTCTCGGGCAGGAACCGGTTCAGAATCAACAGCGCAAATACCTGCTTATTGATCTGCGATTCGTCCTGCCGCAGGTTTTTTAGCTTATTCTCGATGGTTGTCGCGAAGGAATTGGAGGAACTGATGCCGTTTTCCTCGGATTCCGGAAGCCGAATGTCAAAGTTTAATTTCGGCGCGGCCAGGTTATTGCCAATCGATAAGGCGACCTCAAACGGTAATTTACGTTGCGCCTGTGCCGCGTCAACGGTGGTCGACTCGCTGCCAATCAGATCAGCTGGCGGAACCGATACTTTGTAGACGGCCGTAATGTCGATGTTCGCTTTGAGCGGATCACCCGTAAACTGGATATAGCCACCTTTCTGAATCTCAAACTGGCGTTTTAACACCTGATACGTCAGCGAGTATTCCCCTTCCGTTACGTCGTAGCGGCCCAGAATGGTTACCTGACCGGCGGCATTAACCCCCACCGTCAACTGCGCATTTCCCCGGGCGCGTAGATAGTCGCCGTTGAGTTCATCGACCACAATGGTTAACTCCGACTGCTCATCGGCTTCAAGATCGAGCGAGATCGTGGAGTTGGTAAGTTGTTCGAAGGCCAGTCGCGGGGCCAGACTGTCGCGCTTGGGCCGGTATAGATACTTGGCCAGCGCGAGCGAATCGCCGTGTTTAACGAACGTGACCACGCCATCGCCCGTGTCAGCGGCCAGCGACTCATCGGGCAACACAATGGAGATCTTGCTGTCGTCTTCGAGCTTGACTTTTCCGTTTATCGACGCGTTGGAACCCGTGCCTTTGATCCGCAGATCGGCACTGACCGCGGCCTGACCGTAGGCATAGTCGTTGTCTTTACGAGCCGCGTTGAGGACCTGAAAATTATCGGCCTTGACACGCAGGTTATACGTTGCATCCGGCAGATTCTTCAGCACCACCGTACCATCCGTAGTGAGTGTGCGGCCGAGGGTATCCCGAACATTGAAGTCGTTTAACGTAATGGTTTGACCACCGAACGCCAGTTTCTCGTTATCGATTCGGTACGTAGCGTTCAGCTGTTTAATATTGAATGCTACAGAGTCAAACGCGACGCTGCCGTCGAGTTGAGGGTTATCGAGCGCTCCGGCTACACTGAACTCGCCAGTGAGTTTGCCTTTCGCCTGCCGTAGTTCACCAAAGCTGAATGCCTCAATCGTTCGGGCATCAAGGCGTTTGAGGTTAATCGCGAGGTCGAGGGCCTGTTTAACGTTCTCGGGATTGTAATAACCCGTAACCGTGGCATCGTTATAAGTTCCGGCCAGGGCCGTGTTGACTTCAATACGACCGTCGGAATTATTGCGGAACCGGGCCGTAAGGTTGCCAATGGGTTTTTGCATGACCTGTAGACTGTCGACATAGATCGAGCCCGTGAAGGCCAGTTGACTGTCTTCTGTGATGTAGTCACGCACAATGATTGTTCCGTTGAGTTCGCCACTGGCCAGTGTAGTATCCTGGTTAGCGAGCCGGGCCAGGTTCGCCAGTTCAATCGCGCGCGTTGTCACCCGGATGGGGGCATTGCCATACGGTTCTGTACTGCTCACTTCCAACGTCTGGTCGCCCTGCTCAATACGGATATTGCTCACCAGAACGCCGTCTTTACCGTATTGCGCAAACCCGCTGGTATCGGTATCCCAGCGCTGGTAATTGGTCAGTAAACCATTTCGGGCGAACTTGAATCGGTAATTGTCCTGGTCGACGATAAGCGTACCGGCAAGCCCATGAAGGTCCCGGTTGATGGAGTCTTTATTGGTAATGGCAAATCGAAACTGATTATTGGCGGCTGTGCCCACTAGATCGGTCTGGCGGATGGTAATGCCATCGTACAGGACGCCGTCGATACGTCCATTTACGAGCAGTTCATTGCCAATGCCACGCAGGGTCATGCGAGTACCCTGGATGGTCGTCGTATCGTAGACAATAACCCCAGTACGTAACGTGGCCGAAAGGGTAGTATCGCGGGTATTATCTAAGTAAGCGTTCAGCCGAACGGTATCCAAACGGGTCAGCTCGGGGACAAAGGCCTGGAATAACGGATTCTGATACGCCTTCATACCGATGGTGAAGGCATACGGGGGCGGAATCTTTTTATACGTTAAAGCAGGTAAGGCAATGTATTTGCTGATTTCTCCCGCCAGAATGTCGTACAACTGCGTGTATTCAAACTGCCCGTCCAGGTTTAACCGGGCACCGGGCAATTGGGCAACCACGGTTTTGCTGGTCCCGTTGGCGCCGAGTCGGGCGTAAAGCGAATCGACCGGATAGCTTTTACCCTGCAACGTAACGACTGCATCACCCGCGGAGATCGTGCCGACCGGTTTAGTTGGGTCCGTAGAGGCCATGTTGAGCACAATACGTCCTTTAAGCGACAGCGGGTCGTTGTACAGCTTCAGGGGTTGTAAGTTCAGTTCGTTGATGACGGTCTCGCCTTCCACGGTCGGAAACTCACCTTTAAGCCCCGCTCGTATGTCCAGTGCCACGTTCGCGTTCGGATCGCGCAAAGCTCCTTTTAAATTTAAATTGCCATTTGACAGTGTGCCCTCGGCATCAAGGTTCTGGTACCGATAGCCACTTAATTCGGCCGACTGCACAGCCAGATCGAAGCGGGTGGTTAACGTATTGACGTCTATTCCACGGCCATCTACCGTAGCTCGGCCCGTAACCTTACCAACCGTACCGGTTTGTTTAAGCCACTTACCCGCGTCAAAATTGTTCAGGTTCAGCGTACCCTTATAAGTCTGATTTTTTCCACTCACGAACCCGGCCAGGCGACCGTCGAAACCGGCCGTACCCCATTCGGTATTAAGATTGGCGTCAAGCGTCAGGTTATCCAGGGCACCCCGTAGCTGGCCCGAGAGCCGGAGCGAAGGAGGTAAGGCAATCGAGGATGGAATTGACCCTTTGGGCGCTAACTGGTTAATATCGGCTAGTCGGGTAGTGGCTTCCTGGATATCGATGTTCACACCGAGCCGGTTGGGATCAGTAACGTTTGTCAGTCGGCCCTTCGCCCGAATACGCGTTCCCGATAGCATGTCTAACTCCAGCCGGGGCAGGTTCAACGCAGCCAACGTACCGGTTGCCTGCGCGTTAGCCCGGAATACGACCCGCCGGTTTCCGGCAAACGGAGGTGTGTCGGCCAGGAACGGCGCTAGTTGCAGTACGTCTTCGGCCGACAAACTACTCTGGCGTAGATTCACCTGGACACTTACCCGATTCGCAAAGCGCGGATTGCTTAACTGACCCAGTGAATCGTAACGTAACACAAGCTGATCGCGAATCAGCGAGGTTGGCGTTTGAATGTACAGTCGTTTCAGGCTGGTTGTTTTGTCGGTGTATACTAAGTCGCCGTTCAGACTTTGCAGCACGAACCCGCTGGTGGCCCGGAATCGACCATCTCGCAACTGACCACTAACCTGCTGGCCACGTTTGCCCAAGTCGGCATAACTTAAGAATCGGCCGTTAATGCCTAGATTCTGTAGATCCAGGTGACTGTAGTCAAGTCCTTTCTTTTGCCGGGGCGCTGTTTCATCGTCGAAGCGGATGCGGTTATTGGCGAACCGAACGTTGGTAAGTTTGGCCTGCCAGCCCGGTGCGCTGGCGTCGGCCGTTGATGGGGTAGCTGCCGACTGGCTCGTCGCTTTTTTGGTTGGCTTAGTCAGAATGGCCGCAATGTCGGCATTGGTCAGATTCAGAGAGCGTAAGCCGATTTTGGCCCCGTCGAGATAGAAATAATCAGACTCCATCGTCAGTTGCCCAATGGAGCCCTGAGTCCTGAAGTCGGCCGTTTCGACCTGTACATTCCATTTGGCCCGGTTGATCTGCCATTTTCCTAACCCGATATCGAGCGAGTCGCCGGGCTTGCTGGGGGGGCTGGGCGGTGTGGGCAATCCTTCGTACAGCCGCGTGTTTACGTTCAGACCATCAACGCTCACATCCGACAAATGATAGATTGATTTATAAACGTCGGTCTGATTAAAGTTGGTCCGCAGGCTATCGACATACGCATTTACGTCGGCTCCCACTACGTCATCGCGGTACTTAATGCGAACATCTTTCAGCGTAATGCCCGTTAGGTTGATGGCCATTGGCGTGGATACCGTATCGGCTGGTTCAGGAGCCGTACCGGTGTCGAACGCATTCAAAATGTACTGAAAGTTGAAGGCGGTGTCGGGAAGCGTGCGGCTCACGTTCACCCGAACCCGCTCTAATTCGATCTGATTGATGGCGACTTTATTATTGAGCAGCCCCCACATATCCAGGTCAACGCGCATCCGGCCCCCCTCAAGCAGCGTATCGCCTTTGGGGGTTTTAAAGAAAACATCATCCAGTTCAATCCAGTCGGGAATCGAATACCGGATGCGGCCAATCCGAAACGGCGACTGAAGTTTCTGGGCCAGATAGCTATTCACCTGCTTCGTCACAAACTGCTGTCCCCAGGGCGTCGTGACAACAAGTACCACGAACCCCACCAGCAGAAGCACGAGGGCAAGCAAACCAAGTAAAACACGAACAATAGACTTCGACACAGTAGTTGAATGGGTTTGCCAGCCTGACTAGGGCTGGTTTACTATTGCTGGTCAGCAACGATACCTCTCTCCATAACGAGTACCGGGGGAAATATGTTACTAGCTGGCTCTAAAGCTCTTTACTGCACCCTCCGTGCCCGACCTGTTCCGGAAGGCTGTCAGCATACTCATATGGGCATATTGTGCTGCCAGAAGCCAGCCATCGTCGTAAAAACGCTCGCCGTCTGTTTCCCGCATTACCAAAGCTGCGACTAATCCGTCGAAACCAATTAGGCACCGGAGCCAGCGCAATCTGTTCCTACTGGCCTTCGAACCTGCAAAACACCAACTAGAATGACGTTTACCAGACCGAATCGCCCCGCTGTTTCAGTAACCTGCGCCATTTGCTCATATCTATTGACCGAACGCTCAAAGCATTCGCGAACGAAGTCGTTTTCTCCGTTCATTTAGGTTCTTACTTTTTGAAACGTAAAAAGCTAAATATGAACGATTTAGAATTTATGCTGAATTGTTTCTCTCTGTCTTAGCATGTAAGTTGTTATGCGTACCACACTCTATACGTTCATCAGCATCATTCTGTTGCTTACCGCCTGTTCTAAATGGAACGTAACGGAAAAAGAGATCAAACCGAGCGATCCTAACCCGGTTGATCCCAAGCCCGTTACCAGCGTTGGCGCAGTCACCTTGCTTAACCTGAAACCAACGGCGCTAGGGCATCTGACCGCTACCATCAGTTTTAAAGTGGAAACGCCACCGGCTGTCAGCGAATACGGGGTTATCCTAACGCCCGATCCAGGCCAGATCGGCGCCATTCAGGCCGGAACAGCCGCTCCCCTCCGGCGGGCAGTGACGGCTGCGCTGACGGGCGATGGTACGGTTAACTTTGAAGCGAAAGACCTCATTGAAAACTCACCTTACTACGCCGTTGCCTACGCAAAAGACGCAGCGGGAAAAACCGCATTCAGCAAGGATTTTGTCAGCTTCCGCACAAAATTTGGTCCGAAAAACAACAACTGGCGGCAACTCGCCAACCTGCCGACCCAGCGGGCCTACGCCTTTAACCCCTTATTCGCCATCAACGGTAAGGTATACGTCGGCGGGGCGGCCCAACCCGCCAGCGCTGAAGGGTACTACTATTTTAAGCAGTTGTATGAATATGACCCGGAAACCAACCTCTGGGCGCAGAAGAAAGATTTCCCCGGTACGGGACGCTCGGAACCAACCGTTGCGGTGCTGAACGGCAAAGCCTATATCCTGTTCGGCGCGGCCGTTGGACGGGGCAGCTATACGGCCGATGCCTGGGAATACGATCCGGCGAATGATGCGTGGCGGCAATTGGCTAACCCACCGGTAACCCGCGCTGGTGGACAGGGGGAATACAACAAACAGGCCGGTGCCTTATCGTTCGTATACGACAACCGGGTGTTCACGATGTTTGGCCGGGGAACGTATAATAACGACGTTAACCAGACCAACATTTACAACGCGGTGTATGCGCTCAACCCCGCCAGCAATACCTGGGAGGTTTCCTTTCCGCTCAACGACAAAGGGTACGACAACAGCGTTATCTACGGAGCTGCGCGATCGGGTCCTTTTTCGTTCCAGTACGACAAATGGGTGTATTTCGGGGGGGGCTTAGCCGCCAAATATTACAATGCCGTGGGGTCGAATCTGCCCTACAGTCGCTATTTCAACAGCCGCCAGATCTGGGGATATAACGTAGAGACACGCGAACTGAAACAGATTGCATTGCTGCCCACCAATTTCGGCGATTGCTCGGGCGATAACGACACCGGTGGTCGCATGCAGGGCTTCGCGTTTGTGGTCGGCTCCAAAGCGTATATCACCGACTGCAGCAGTCAGGTATGGGTCATGGACCTCGCCAGTGGCAATTTCACCCCGCAACTCTCTTCCGCGCTACGTCACCCATCCCCGACAACCGGTATTGGAATCGGCGTTGGCAGCAAAGCCTTCTTCGGACTCCGAAACGCCGACTGGTGGGAGTTCACCCCAAACTGATTTTTTCAACGCTTACCCTTACGTAGTCATGTCTCTCAAACGCTGTCTCTTAGCCTTATTAGTTCTCGCGGGTTCACTGCTTAGCCAGTTGAGCTGGGCACAAACGTCGGCCAGCAATGTCCGGCTGCGTACCGACCCGACGGTTCGGAAAGTGATCATTGAATACGAGTTGCCCCAGGTGCTGCCCGACGACTCTCTCTACATTGAACTCGAAACCGCATCGGGACGTATCATTCGGCCCGTGAGCGTAAACGGCGACGTAGGTGCGGGCATCAAAGCCGGTAAGAATAAACTGGTTGCCTGGGACGTAGTGCGCGATAACGTTCGGTTAAACGAAGACGTAAAAGTGCTGCTACGGGTAGCCCGGATGGTATCGGTTGCCGATCCTGCCAAGGTCGCCAAAAAGCCGGTGACGGAACCCGTTACCCGGCCTGTGGCTGATCGGGTGGCTGAACCTGGTACCGTTGTTCGCCAAAAATCGATAGTGCCCATTATTGGCTGGGTAGCGACCGGTGGACTGGCTGGCTACGCGACGGTAATCGCATTAGGGCTGAACAAAGACGCTGACGAGTACAACAGCAAGCCGTTTGCCGATAATGCCGCCGAGAAGGCACGCTTCGACGAGCTGAAAGCGAAGATCGACAAGAACAAGACCACGTTCACCATTGTCGCCGGAGCAGCCGCCGTGGTGGCTATTGCCAACGTCGTGTACATGGTCGTTGGTAAGCCAAAGCCAGCCCGAACGTCTTTATTAATTCAGTCGGGTGGTCAGGTTACCAGCATCGGTCTCAGCCATAAATTTTAATAGCATCACAGTTCTCGTTTTACTTATGAAAACGCTACTACTTTTCACCGGTTGTTGTCTGCTAACGAGCGTAGCACTGGCACAACCGAAACCGATCGCCACGTTTCAGAGCCCATCCACGCGCCTGAACACCATGCCCTTGTTTACCACGTCCACGCCAGTAGGCTCCTCCGTCGCGTCGCGGATCGACTGGACCAGTAACCTGGGTGCCGACCAGACCGTATCGGCGGCTACGTTTATGGCGAAAGCCTGCGTTACGTCGGCTAAGCCCGTGGCGCGGTATACTTTATTTCTGAACGATAAACTACAGCCCAGCGCCCGCGACCTGAAGGTCGAGCGCGATACCGATTGCCAGCAGCCATTCAGCCAGTCGGTTCAGTTGACCGAAGGCGAGAATAAAATTAAACTGGTTGCGTACCTGACGGGTGGGGGCGAGGTGACATCTTCGCTGGAGGTTACGTATCGGAAACCCGCCGTAGCCGAGATGGAAAAACGGCTCGCGCTCGTTATCGGAAACTCCTCGTATCCCGCCAACAGCCGGTTAACCAACCCCGTCAACGACGCCCAGGATATGGCAGCTACCCTGCGTGAACTCGGCTTCGAGGTGATGCTCTATACGGACCTCGACAAAAAGAAACTGCGTAAGGCCGTCGATGACTTTGGCTATAAACTGAAAGACTATCAGGTTGGGCTCTTCTTTTACGCCGGGCATGGTGTGGCCGTGGGCGATCATAACTACCTCGTTCCAATTGATGCGAAGCCCGAAACGGCCGGCGACATTGAATTTGATTGCGAACCCGCTGATCGCGTGCTGGCCAAGATGGACGATGCCCGTACCCGCACCAATATTATTGTGCTGGATGCCTGCCGCAACAATCCGTTCGAACGCAGTCTGGTACGCGGAGGCAACGACGGGGGACTAACCAGCATGAACGCGCCCAACGGCTCATACATTGCCTACGCGACCTCGCCTAGTAAAACCGCGGCCGACGGAAATGGGCGTAATGGTCTGTACACATCCGCCTTATTAAAGCATTTGAAGGTTCCCAACATCCCGATTGAGGACGTATTCAAACGGGTGGGCCGGGAAGTAACGGAGCAAACGGGTGGCCGTCAACGCCCCTGGGTCTCCTCGTCGCTGACGAATGACTTTTACTTCCGGAAAAAGTAAACAGGTCGTACGATCAATACGTGTCTTAACCCTAATCGACTTGAGATGAAAGCTATTGTATGTATTCTGCTGCTGCTAAGTGGCGCACTGGCCGGGTGTTCGAAATGGAATGTCGAACCTAAAAGCTTTAAAAACCCTGGCCCCGACGTGTTTTCGTCGGGGCAGATTACCATCGCCGAAAATGGATTCTGGGATTTTGATGCGGGAAAGACCATCGCGTCGGCGGGGGATGTGAAGTGGAACGTAACGGAATCCAACAACCTGCTGTTCATCCCCAGCTCGGGCACCAAATACGCTTTAACCACTGTGCTCGATCCATCCGCCATTTCGTTTCAGGAGCTAACCGTACTTACCTATTCGACCCGGCAATTCGAGATTGGATTGCCAGCGCGCAACCCGAACGCCAATGGCAGCATTGCCTACGTAACGAACGAAGGTCGAAACGGCGTTTTTCACGTCGACAGCTACAGCTTTACGGGTCGTTCGATCACGGTAACCTGGATTACCTACAGCAGATAAAGCATGAAGGTACTCAGGTTGATATATGTAAATTAATTCATTAATCAGCAATGGGTTGAGTCCGTTTGCTCGGCGAATTTGCCATTCGCTCAAAGAGACTTTGCCTACGGTGAATAAACTGCTACGTTCGATTTGCGATCGGTGCGAATAAACCCCTTCACACCATGTTAACCCTTACCTATACCGAAGAACTCCGCCGGGCCGTCAGCATTGCCCAGGCTATTGCCCGCGAGCATCAGCACCTGACGTTCTCGCCCGGTCATCTGCTCACTGGATTACTACACAATGACGTAGGACTGGCCTCGCAGTTAGCCGTATGGGATATTGACGTGCCCTACCTGCGCGATTGGGCCGACATCCGAGTCGAAATGTACCCGAAATCGGCCCGGCCGGTGGAAGAGCCGACGGGAGATAAACAGGTTCGAGCCTTAATGGAAGTGTCGGACGTAGTACGTATGAAGCTGGGTGAAAATGAATTAACGCCTATCGCTGTATTGACCGCGATGTGCAAACCCGATGTCGCCTTCACGCGTGACCAGCTTAAATCGTTTCCCCTGACCGAGAATCAACTGCTGGAAAAAGCCCTGCTGGATGTTGGGTTTCAACAGGCCATCAGTGGACAAACTGGAGGTAGCAGTGCCAACAGCGGGCAACCGGCCGCCGGATCAAACGGGGCAGCAGCGGCCGCTGGCAAAACGCTCTTTAAATTCTGTACGGACCGAACCGCGTCTGCCCGTGAGGGAAAGCTTGATCCAATTGTCGGTCGGGACCGGGAAACGCGGCAGATGATCGAAATCCTGGGTCGGCGGCTTAAGCCAAACGTCATCATTACCGGTGAACCGGGAGTCGGAAAAACCGCTCTGGTGGAAGGACTGGCTCAGCAGATTGTTGCCGGAAACGTACCACCTCATCTGAAAAATGCGCAGTTGTTCCAACTCGACATGGGGTCGCTTATTGCTGGCGCTTCGTATAAAGGCGAAATCGAAGACCGGCTGAAGGGGATTCTGGCCGATCTGAAACAATTCGATAAAGCCTTACTCTTCATCGATGAGATTCACGTTTTGATGGACCCGAACGGGGGCGCAGTCGGAACCGTTAACCTGCTCAAACCCGAACTAGCTCGTGGCGAACTGACGCTGATTGGAGCCACAACCAACGATGAGTACCGCAAATACCTCGAAAAAGACGAAGCCTTTGCCCGGCGCTTTGAGGTCCTCGCCGTCGAAGAACCCGATGAGCCAACGGCTACCCGGATGGTGGAGACGATTCTGCCTCTATTTGAGAAACACCACCAGATCGGCGTAGCGGATACAACGGTTTCTGAAACCGTTCGGCTGGCAAAACGCTATCTGAAAGACCGTCGGTTGCCCGATGCCGCCATTGATCTGATCGACCGCACGATGGCGGCTATGAAAATGGCAGCCGAAACAACCCGGCCCGAACTAGATCGACTACGTACCGAACTCTCGGGTGTACGCGAAAAAAATCAGAACGCTGATCCATTGACCTTTATGGGTAACGTTCGCTGGTTTGAACGGCAACTCAAAAACAGACTGAGCCCGGTATTGCTGGGGCAACTGGAAGAGGACCTGCAAACGGATTCCTTCGAGTTACCCGATGCCCTCGCCGATCATTTGGCTGTTGTGCTCGACAAATTGCAGGCACTGGGCGAACAGGTTCGCGATAAGGTTGAGCCCGCTGAAGTGGCCGCTGTGGTGGCGAATCGTACGGGGATCCCGCTCGGGAAAATACAGTCGAAAGAGCGGGATAAACTCTTAACGTTAGATGGGCACCTCAAGCAGCGCGTGGTGGGTCAGGACCATGCGGTAAAGATCATTGCGGATGCCATTCTGGAGAATCGTTCGGGACTGAGCCGTCCGGGACAGCCCATTGGCTCGTTCTTTTTTTCGGGTCCTACGGGTACTGGTAAAACCGAGCTGGCCAAAGCTATGGCCGACTTTCTGTTCAATGATGAGCGCGCGCTCATTCGCTTCGATATGTCGGAGTTTAAGGAGGAACATTCCGCAGCCTTGCTTTACGGTGCCCCTCCGGGCTACGTCGGCTACGAAGAAGGCGGTCTGCTGGTTACCAAAATCCGGCAGCAGCCCTTTGCCGTCGTGCTGTTCGATGAAATTGAAAAAGCGCACCCGTCGGTGTTCGATATTTTCCTGCAAATTCTGGATGAAGGGCATCTGCACGATCGATTGGGCCGCGAAGGCGATTTCTCGAACGCCATTATCCTGTTTACGTCAAATATTGGCAGTGACTACGTAGTGGAGAAAGCGGCCAAGGGCGAAATAGCCGCGTCGAATGATCTGCTGGAGATTACGGGCCGTTTCTTCAGACCCGAGTTTTTGGGGCGGCTCACCGAGATTATTCCATTCCAGCCGATTTCGGAAGAAGCGATCGTGAGCATCTTCGATATCCAACTCAAGTCGTTGCTGAAAGCGCTCGATAAGCAGGGTATTACGGTTGACATCGACGCAACCGCCCGGCGGCAACTGGCCTTAGAGGGCTACACGCCCAAATATGGAGCGCGGCCGTTACGTGGGGTTATCCGCAACCGCCTTCGCCGACCGTTGTCGCGCATGATTGTCGCGGGTGAGTTGAGCAAAGGAAGTCATCTGGCCGTTACCACGAGCGAATCCGGGGAGCTGACGTTCAATCCTGTCTGATACGTTACCCGACTACGTATTATGGACGTAGTACCCGTATCGGGATTAAAAATTTAAAAAGCTGGTCCATACTGTTTCCATAGTACCGTAAACGCCGACTAATCAGTCAACTAATCAAACGCTTTACAACAATGGGATGGCTTACACGAACAACAGATTGGCAGGTATGCTGCGTAGGGCAGGCTGCTGCGGGCGTAGGTGTCGCTACCGGCTCGTTCTTATTCATCTTTTATAGTCGCACGGCTGGGGTAAGTGGTATTTATGGTTTCGGGGGCCTTGGCATCGGTCTTGGCGGTAATGCCTCGGGTGTTGTGAATCCGGCTAACCTCGGAGCCGTATCGTCGCCCTGGACCCAGCTCTACCGGACAACGCCTTACATCTGTGGCCTGCGGGAGTTCAACTCGTATGATCTCAACGGAGCTGCTGGACGGATTACGTATACAGGGGCTGGTGCCTTTGGCGTGACCTACGGCGGCATGTATATCAGTGCCTCGCCCTGGGGAATTACTACGAATGCGTATTTCTATTCGCAGCCGATTTACGGGGCGGGATTTGGCGCGCCGGGCGTAGGGGCTGGTAGCCTGTCAGGAAACTGGAGCTTCGTGGCCGAAACCCGCATTCATCCGTAACAGGAAAAATATTCTCTTAAAAATTTAACGACCGTTTGTTTCCCTGCGAAGGGAAGATCCCGACAAAGTAATTAACCAAGCAATACATTCTAAACAGGTAAACTCTATGATGGACTACGGTATTGGCGGCCAGGAGAAGAAAGGCAACGACGCCAACGAAGCAATCTCCGACATTCAGAAGAACCGCACCATGCTGGTGCAGAAACTGACGGCCGACGCGCCGTTTAAGCCAAAAGTAGAAGAGAAGCTGGAAACGGTTGACGCCGTGTTCGCCCGCTTCAAACCCCAGGTCGACATTGAGTTTGAAGACGCTGAAGGAGCGGGTGTCGATGAAACCTTACGATTCAATAATCTAGGGGATTTCGGCAAGAAAGGCATCACCGTACAAAGCCCGTTTTTGCAGGGGTTGAACGCCCAGCAGGACGATTACCAGAAGTTCATCAAGCAGTTGAAGTCGAACAAGGTATTGCAGAAGATCCTGGCCGATCCGGCTGCGAAAGAAACATATCTGACGGCATTGCGGGCCATGATTCAGGAACTCGAAGACGCTAACGCTTAACCCCACTCGCTACGTAAGATGGAATCACCAGATCAATTAGAAAACGGTAAGGCCGTTAAGGAACGCGTTAAAGTGGCGAATCCCGCCCAGACTCTAGCCGACAGTAGTCAGCAGCTCGCGCGGTTCGGCGGATTCGAGTTTGTGGAAACGACCGTTGAGGGGGCGCAAAACATGAACCCCGGCAAGAAGGCCCGGAAAAACATTTTCCTGACTGAAAAAGGAAGCGAGAAAGATCGCAAAGCGCTGGCTAAACGGCTTAAAACCTGGACGGAACTGCTGGATGGACATCAGAACGTAGCCGACATGATCGGTGAGGCTGAAGAGAAAGCCGAAGTAGCCGCCGAAACGTTACGTCGGAACCTGAAAAAAGCCATTGACGAAACCAAAGACCTCGAAACAGCCTACCGGTCCGTGGCCTTGTTCTATAAAAATGCGGACACCGAAAAGGTTAAAAATCTGTCCATTGTTAATGCTGACGCCGAGCAGATTCAGGATTTAGACAATACGTTATTCTTCGACGAGATCGCCAACGAGCTGCGCCAGAATTACGACAAGCTCGACCTGCGTAACAACTACTCCATGCTGGTGATGCCGGGGTATCTGGGGGCCAAGAAAGTAGTGGATAAATGGGCCCGGCTGGCGCATGAGAACAAGGTGATGATGATTACCGATTACCGCCATCTCGACACGCCTGACGACGTCATGGAGCTCTTCGCCGATGAGGACATGACCAGCGCCGATGCGTACAAGGCAAACGTAATGATGACCTGCAACTACCTGGTTGGTCGCGAAGCTTACGAGGATTTGGGCGAAGAAGAGCCGCTCTACGTACCGCCCTCCAGTGCATTGGCCGGTAAGATTTACAAAACCCAGTTGCAGCAACCGGTAGCCGGTAGCAAAAACGGTACCCTCAATGAAGTGGATGGCGTTCGCTTCGAACTCAAGAAGAGTGAGATCGCTAACCTCGAAAAGATGGGACTGGTGCCGATGGTGAACGAGTATAACAAAGTGATGGCCTACTCGGCCAAGACACTTTTCAACGGCGATAACCAGGGTTTACAGACGTATTCGGTCGTGCGGGTATTCGATTGGATCATGAAAGTGCTGATCGATTTCCTGAACCGGCGGGCGTTTGAAAACTGGACCTACGACAACGAGAAAGACTTGCGGGCGCAGATCGTGAAGTTTCTGAACGGCATTACGGGGGCCGACAAGATCATTGAGGATTTCAAGATTCTCAGGTTCGAGCGCGACAAAGACGTGAAAGATCGCATTCACCTAGACATTCATATCAAACCGTATTTCCCGGCCAAGAACTTCCTGGTTCGGCTGGACGGTACCAAAGGCGATGACGCCAACGACTGGAAGGGTGGCGTCGAGCAGCAGTAAACCAATCCGTAATTGACTGCTAACGCACCATCTTAATATGCTTACTTATAAATAAACTAAAACCAATAACCAATTACAACCATGGCTTTCAAAGCGACTATTGACCTCGACGGCACCGAGTACCGTTTGTTACACTGCAATTATTCACTGGGTCAGAACACCGATTACACCACCGGCAAACCAACCTCCGACGTAATGGGTGGCCAGATAAACGCCGAGTTCGAGTCAACCAAAGACACGAACGCCTTTAAACTGATGATCAACCCGAACGCTAAGTTCAGTGGCACCATCAAGTTCTTTAAGCAGGATGAAGATTCACCCATGAAAGAAGTGAAGTTTGAAGATGCCTTCCTGACCGGCTATTCGGAAAGCATGGACGCGCGCAACAATGCGCCCATGTCGACCAGCGTCGTGATTTCTGCCCGTAAGCTGTCAATTGACGGTGCCTCGCACGAAAACAAGTGGGCAGCCTATTAAGCCACAGGCCATTGAATACGCTTCAATGGCCTGTTTTCATCATTACCTGCTGGAAAGAACCGGAGGTACGTGCTTACTAATAAATTTTATCAACACCCTTATCCCATAAAACCATGCGTACTTCCGTTCGAACTGTGCTGTTTATGTCTGCCATCTGCGCGCTGGGACTCAATAGCTGTAAAAAAGATGACGATCCCGCGAAGGGCTTTTCGGCCAAAGTCCGGGCGATTATTTCGCAGGATGAAATCGACGGCCTTCGGGCCCGGGGAATGATTGTAAACGAAGGCACGCAGCCTCCGAATATCGAAGGCATCTTTGTTTCGTCGCCCCATGAACTGGTTAGCCCCTACGGCCCAGACGACGATTCGCAGATTGGGGAATCGTTTAATGACCTGATCATCCGCTTCTCCAATCAGAACAGCAGCGATCAGAGCGCTAAGGTCGATACCAAAAGTGGTAGCACGGTTGGAGCCGGCGTGGGAGGTTTCCTGGCCGGAAACGGAAACAAGTTTACCTTCTTCGCCGAGATTAATTCGCAGACTGGAAGCGCAACGTCGAAACAAGTCCGGCTTTTCTCCGGTGAGATTACCGACACGGGTATCAAAGATTTTTACACGACCCTGTTGATGAAAAGCAAAACCGATCCCGATGATGAACTCATTCCGGTAGGTAGCTCCCGCATCATAAAAGATGGTGACGCTATGGCCAGCCGACGTAATACGTTCCGCATTGGGGCCGACAAGGTCCGTCCGACCAAAGAAGAATCCGCCAACTAATCCCTTGCCGACATTCCTGTCAATTGGCTTTTAACGCTTACATCATGAATCAGCTCTCGGACGTTCGCATCGAAATTGGCGGTCAACGACTTTCCCTGTTTTCCCGGTTGAAAATCAATCAGTGGATCGACCGTCACCATACATTCGAACTAACAGTGCCAGCTGAGCAGGTCGAAGGACAGGACGGCATGAAGATCAATAAGTCAAAAGACTTTATCGGGAAAGAGATTTTGATTTCGATTAAGTACCGGCCTGACACGGGCAAAGCTTTTACGTTCAGAGGATTCATTACGCAGCTGTATCTGTCCAAACAGGCAGCGCGGGGCAGTTCGGTCATTATTAGGGGGTACAGCGCTTCAATTCTACTGGAGCAAGGTTCGCGTTACGGTGCGTTTTACAAGAAGAATCACGGAGCTATTGTCAAGAAGGTGCTCGACGAATATGACCAGAGCCTGCTCCGACCCGATGTAAGTCCACGTAACGACAAAGAAGAGGAGTACATCGTTAAGTTCGACGAGAGCAGCTATAACTTTCTGCATCGCTTTGCCGCAGCCACGGGCAACTGGTTCTTTTTCGACGGGGCCAAAGTGGTGTTCGGCGATGTGCCCAGTGAAGCTCCTATTGAACTACGATACGGTGACGACATCAGCTCGTTCGACATGAAAATGGACCTGCCGGGGGGCGAGTTCTTTATGGACGACTGGAACCCCCGGAAGAGCGAACAGGAGCGTAGCCACTCCGCCGACGTACGGGTATCTGGCCTGGGCGAATACGGACAGTTTCTAATAGATACGGCTGAGCGGCTCTATCCGGAACGCTTGTTTACGTATCCGCCCGTGCCGGTGTATTCGGACTCGGACGTTAAAAAGCAGGTCGAGTACGAAAAGAAAGCATCGGTGGCGAATGCGGTAATTTTTACCGGTTCGTGTAACGTAATCGGCTTAAAAGTCGGCGCGGTCATCGACATTAAGGAACGTAGTAGCCTGCCGGGGCAACGTACTGAAAGCTTTGGTCAGTACCGCATCATCAGCATCAGCCACGAAGCCGATCTGGGCGGGGGCTACTCTAACAAGTTTGAGGCTATTCCGGCGGGCGTTGAATTTCGAACCAATCCCAGCTTTACGAAACCGCGGGCTACCCCGCAGCTCGCCCGGGTAAGCCATGTCGATGATCCGGAACACATGGGCCGGGTTCGGCTACAGTTCTTCTGGCAATCGGCGCAGGACGATTCGGAAAGCTCTGCCTGGGCACCGGTCCTGAGCGCATACATCGGTGGCGAAAACAAAAGCCACTACTTCGTTCCTGAGAAAAATACGCTGGTCATGGTCATGTTCGAGAACGACGACCCCGCGCGGCCAGTCGTGGCCGGTGTTACGTACCATAGTGAACTGAAGCAAAACGCGTGGTATACCGACCAGAACTACAAGAAAGTCATTGCTACGGCAGGGGGTAACCATATTGTTATCAACGACGAGCCGGGAAAAGAAGACATCAGCATTTATAACAAGGACAAAAAGAACATGATTGTGCTTTCGCTCGACGGAACACACATCAGCATCAAGAGTCAGGGCTCGATTAACCTGAGCGCCGGCAGCATCAGCATGGATGCGGAGACGATCAGCATGAAGGCCCGAAAAGAATGGAAAGTCGACGCCAAGAAAGGCGAAATCAAGACTGAAACCGACATGACCGTCGACGCTACGACAGACGTAAAACTGGTTGGTAAAACCAGCGTAAAAGCGACCTCCGACGCTAACATCGATCTGAACGGCACCATCATTAAAGTGGACGCCAAGGGTCAGGCAACTGTAAAAGGGATGCAGCTTAGCCTGGAAGGCAGCGTACTGGCGGCTCTCAAAGCGGCTATTGTTCAAATAAACTAACGATTCGAACCCAATGGGATTACCCGCTGCCCGCATAAACGACCCGCACGTCTGCCCTATGTCCGACGGGCCCAAGCCCCATGTGGGCGGGACGGTTCTGCCGCCGGGCGTACCGACCGTGCTGATCGGAAGTATGCCCGCTGCTACGTTAGCGACCCCATGCCTTTGCGCTTCACCCGCTCCGAATCTGATTGCGAAAGGCTCGGCGGGTGTGTTCATCGGCAAAAAACCAGCGGCTCGTCAACTCGATACAACCGCCCACGGCGGAACGATCGTGATGGGTTTGCCAACCGTCCTGATCGGCGATTCGTCGATGGGGCCAACCCGAGCCGTTACGTTATTGCCAAACGGGAATATAATGTTTGGGCCAGGTATTGAGATTGTACCTGATCCGAGTAATCCGGATTTTCAGATGCAGGCCTTACAAGCGCTGATCCGGTTGAACACAACGCCAACTATGCAACGGGCTTTTTCGGCCGTTGAGGCAAGCGGTAACAAGGTGGTACTCCAGAACTACAATGATCCGAACGATCCGAATAATGCGACAACGGAGTATGACAATCCCAGTCCTGGTTCGTCAACGATCGCCTGGAGTCCAGCTATGCACGGAGTGCCCTCATCACCGGGTCAACCAGCACCTGTTGCTTTTCAGCCGGGTTCAGACATTGTTCTAGGGCATGAATTTATCCACGCTACGCACAACGCCACTGGTACAGTACCCAATGAGACTCCAGATTCAAATGGCTCTGCTGTTTCTGAAGAAAGAAATACAACGGGATTACCGGCTCAGACATATAACGAACCTGGCAATCCACGAAATGGTGAAGCACTACCCGATACGACGGGACAACCTTACACTGAAAATAAACTGAGACAGGATTATGCTAACAATGGATGGCCTTCGCCAGCTACCGGGCAACCACCTGTACAACGGCCTGCCTACAGCACATCCGGTCAGCCTTTTTGACGGACATACGTATGAATTGGCTGGTAATGAGTAGTCTAGTGCTGATCGCTATAAACGGGCATGTATATCAACCTATAGAAATAATGTGGACTGAAAAGAGGGTGAGTACAACCATTCGGGTTACCGTTGATGGGCAACGAATGATACTCGATTTGTCGGTTGATAATCTACAGGCGGTTGATATGTACGTAACGGATGTTGGCTTCCGGTATGTTAATAACAAGCCCGAAGTAGACCGAGACTATTTGCCACTATTTCTCAACGCCAACAATGAAATTGAGGCAAATCTGTTTATTAAACCCCTTAATCCAAAGAAGCGATGGACATTTCCTCCTTCGTTTTATACGCACATCATCAAAGGGCGTTCACGCTATCAGCGTCAATGGGTTTTGCCATATCCAGTCCGGATTAGCCGACAAAACAATCATGGAATAGGGAGTATCGTCTCAGTTAGCAGAGATCTTATTAGTACTATCGGCGTAATTATTCCACCCGCTAGTTACCCAGTCGAAGAGGTTGACATCAACGGAGAGCTGTTATACCAGTTTAAATACAACGCACTGCCCTACCAGGTCAAGCAGACTGCCGTTAGCAGAGATAAAGGGTTGCAGCTACAGGTTGTTGATTGATAGTGGTTAATGCTGGGTAAGAGAAGTGTTCTTGAAACGATACGAATGGCTAACTAATACAAAGTATGGCGTATACCATGAAGCTTGGTTTTGCAGACCTGCCCACCATCTACAACATTACCAATGCGGTAGGTAGAGGGCAGGTCAATCCGTATGACGTAAGCCTCCCAAACTCAGAAAGCCGTTTTAACCACTGAACTATGCCTTCGTATTCCCTACAAACTCCTGTTTCGGCCTTAATGCGTCGACAGCCGATCCCAAAGGTGGCGACCCTTGATGCGATTCGCCAGCACATCAATCTGCTGCTGACGACCAAGCTAAGGGAGTGTCGCTACGATCCGGAGATGGGGTGCGCCGTCTGGGACCAGGATTACGCCAATATTACAAATCCGACCCTGTGGAAGAGCGAGGCCGAAACCGCTTTCGTGCGGCTGATCAGTCAGTACGAAAAGCGGATTCGCTACACGCGCGTTTCGCTCGAAGTCGACGAACCCGTAGAACAGGACCGCGACGGTCGCGTGCTTCGTCTGCGGAAACGGCTCACCATCCGGGTGTCAGGAACGCTGATCGAAACCGGTGAGAGCATGCCGGATATGGAATTTGTGATCTACTTCAGCCCGGTATCTAGCGATTAGCCAATCGCCTAAAACTCAGTTGAAACCTGTTTTAATGACCTAAAACCTTTACGACAACCATGCCAGGACTAGCGCAAAGTATTCTCAATTTCGCCCGTGGCCGCCGGGGAAACCAGGTTGGGGATGGCGAGTGCTGGACACTCGCGGAAACGGCCTTACGAAACGCAGGTGCCCAAACGTCCAGAGACATTATGGGCAGTGATAACATCGTCGACGATGCCGACTACATATGGGGCGACGAGGTGCTGGCTACCAATGTACGGCCGGGCGATATTATTCAGTTCCGAAATTACCGCTACGACCTGAGCAGTGATACGAGTTCATCCTGGCAGGAACGGCCGCACCATACCGCCATTGTCGATTCGGTTGGCACGGGGGGCGTCGTTACGGTGCTGGAGTCGAACGTTAACGGTAGTCGACGGGTACAGCGGAATCAATTGTATTTGCGGGATGGCAACGTGGGTGGCCAGTCGGTAACCGTGACCGGGCGATTTTGGGTATATAGACCCCGACCCCGTAGTTAACGTAACGCATCCTGACAAACCGCTTATACTCGTTACTCTACGTATCTGAACCAACGCTGAACGTTATGCTCGATACCCGCGATCAGATTAAGAACCGGATGCTCCGCGAGGCCGCCCGCCAGTGGGGCTACACGGACGCGCAGATGGAAACCACGGCCTTTGATCCGCTGGTTGATTTACTGATGGGGGCTCTGGCCACCGAGTCGGAACGGGTATATCAGGCCGTTCATGAATCCCGCAGCCGCATTCTGGAACGATTGGTCCAATTGCTGTTGCCGGAAGTCGTTACAGGGCCGCGCCCGGCCCACGCCGTCATGACCGCGGCCTCGCTCGAACTCGTGGGTGAGGTTCGTCGCGATGACGTAATGACGGCCCGACATCCGCAAACAGGCGAAGAGATCGGGTTGTCGGCCGCGGGGCGTTTCCCCTTGGTAAACGGTCGAGTTGCCTGCCTGGCGGCTGGTTCGCAGCTGTGGCGCATCGACGATTTTCAGAATCGATTACCCATTGGTCAGGCTCCACCCCACCGGCGGCTGCCGGATTATACGCTTTGGATTGGCCTTGAAGTGCTTAGTCCGTTGCCAGCGTCGGCCAGTCTGCGGTTTTATTTCGATTGGAAAAACATCCTCAATCCGCAGCAATACGCGCAGGCGCTGGCGCAGAGCCGCTGGTTTCTGGGCGATACGTCTATTCCGGTTACGAATGGATATGGCCCCCTGGCTGATGATGCGCCTACCGAGCCCATCCGGGCGGCTGAGTCCCACGCCCAGCGGTATTACCGTCCTCAATTCATTACATTGAGCGGGCAATCTCTGGGCGGATATACCCTTGGCACACCTGCCCCGGCTCCCTTAATTGAGGGATTCGAGCCCGTTTTGCCAAGTTTACCCCCGGTTGTCTGGTTACGTGTCGAACTGTCGCCTTTGTTTACCACCGACGTATTGAGCCGGACGGATTGCATGTTGAACGCCTTTCCGGTCTTAAATCGTCAACTGACCCGGTCTACGTTTCGACTAACGGATTTTTTCAACGTCTTTCCGCTCAACATTGACCGGCCCCTGCTCGAAATCGCCGACATCACTGACAGCGACGGGAATGCTTACATCCCCTTTACCGAAGCGGGGGCCAGCTCGCGCGAGGCTGTTGCGGCCGACCGCCGGACGTATGCACTTCGGCAGCAGGGCGTAGGCCGGTTTGATGCTCGTGATGCCTACGCGCTGGTCAGTCAGGTGCTCGATCAACTGCGCGACGAAAGTGCCGCTTTTGTCGCGATGGGGTACGATTCGATGCGGAGCTATATCGAAGATATTTACAGGAATCTGCAACGTATCCGGCAGGGGATGCCTACCTCCCCCAATGGTGACCGGATTACGCCGGACCCAACTCCGTTCCTGATTGTTAACAATGCCCCTGCCAATGGGGTGCTTTTCGTTGATTATTGGGCTACGTCGGCCGAAAAAGCGAACCGTCTGCCGGGTGGTACCCGCGTCGACACCACGGCCATTCAGTTTCGGCGGGAAGGAATGATCTTACTGAGCCCCCTGCTAGGTGGAACACCCCGGCTTGAACCGGCGGCTAGTTTACCCGTATTTCGGCAGGCTTTGCTGACGCGTGGCCGGGCGCTGACGGCCGAAGATATTCGAGCTATCTGCCTGGGTACAGCCCCGGAAGCTGTAGAGGGCGTAACGGTTCAGAAAGGCTTTGCGGTCAATGCTGATCCGCGCCAGGGTCTGACACGTACGCTGGATGTTCGGCTGACATTCAAAGCAAATGCCCGTTTGCTGCCCGAAGATCAGGCGCAGGTTTGCCGCGAAATCACGGTGCTATTAGAAGAACAGTGGTCGGGCGTGCTGCCAATCCGTGTCATTCCCGCTGAACGATGAAACGACCGCTGCACTACGATATTCGGGCTGAAGTTTGGGCAGCCCAGCAACAAAAACGGGGTCTTGATCTGATCGTGCGTACACAGGGGACGTTCAGCCGCCCCTATAGTTTCGACGTCCTGAATGTGACCACCCTCGACGCCGACCGCGAAACAGGTTCGTCGCATGGTCCATCGGTTGCTTATGTAGACATCAGCCGCGAAGGGGTATACGATATGCTGCCCGAAGCGCTCTCGCACCCGCCCCGGCCGGTGAAAGACGGCGAAGGAAGCCAGGCGCTGGTCAACGAGTCCCGTCGGTTACGTCAGGAGGAACGCGACAATCGAATTTTCTGGCTGCCGTTCGAGCAGGAAACGTATCGGCAACGGATTCAGATTGAAGAGCAGGAAAACCAAACGCTGACCCAAACAACCGGCCCCGTCTGGACGGAACTCTACGCCTATCTACTGGGGGAGGCCGGTGAAGGACTTAACGATTCGCAGCGGGCGTGCTTACTGTCGGTCTGGACCAATGCGCATCAGACGGTGGGCAATTGGGAGCGGACGGCTTACTATTTCAGCCGCTTCCTGGAGGTACCGGTACGTATCAAACACGGTCCGCTGGTACCGATCGGAGAACATAAAGACTCCACTTCCGACTGGCAACCCGCTCGACTGGGCGAAAGTTGGCTCGGATTAGACTATGTACTGCCCCAAACGACAACGACAATGGACGACGGTGGCCTGATTCGCCTGGCGTTTGGGCCGCTGACGGCTGATCAGTTGCAGGGCTTTTTGCCAGGGGGAGCTGCCTTACGGCATGTCAGTATGTTAGCTGGTTACCTGTTGCCCGCCGATGCGGACTGGCAAATAGAGGTTTTGCCCGACGAGGTGAACGGCGGTTTTGTGCTGTCGGACGCGGGTTCAGCGGGGCGGCTTGGCCTCACCACTACGTTAAACTAACCGCTTACTCATAACCCGTTCGCGTCTAATGAATTTATGACGACTATAGCGTAACGAATCTGCGAATGACGCTACAGACTACTCTATGAAAACCGATGTTATTCTAACCGTTTCGATCTATGTTATCATGGCTGTCTTCTGCCTGGCCGGCCTAATCGTGCGGCACTCGGCGAAAGACGTATTGACCAAAAAAATGCTGATGTATGGCGTCGGTGCTCTAGCGCTGGCGGCTGGGTTAGGAGCCGCTTTTGCCAAAGCAGAGTCGCTGATAACGGTATTTTATTGGATCGAAGGACTGGCGCTGGTACTGGGCATGTTGCACGTACTGGCTTCGCGTCGGATGTTTCCATACGTAGCAGAAGGCGGTTTCTGGTCGGAGTTGCTGCTTGCGGGGGCCATGCTCCTGCTGATCGCCGGGGCGTTCACAGGGCTGTTCCAGACGATGCAGCGGTCTGACCGATTCTTACCTGCACTGGCTTCGGGACTGATTCCGTTTGTGCTGCCCTTATTGTTTTTGTATGCCTACGGAGCCTGGCTGGCGATTCCGCCGAAAATATACCGGAAGTGGTTCTATCCCGTCGATCGGGCGGTGCCACTGATTGAATTAAACGATACAGTACGATTGAACTTTCGGGTCGCGAAGGAACCGGATGCTACCGATCTGGCCACGTATACGGTAAAAGCACCCATCGACCGGACGCTGCACGATCTGTTCCACTACATGATTTACTCGCACAACGCCGAAGAAAATCCGGAGCAGCCCATTCTTTACCATGAGCATAACCACGAAGGCAGCCTGCTGGGGTGGATATTTTACAAACAATCTATGGGGGGCTTGTCGAAGCAATTTCTGGACCCCTCCTTAACGCTCATGCGCAATGGCATCAAAGCAAACGACACCATAATAGCCCGAAGCTTTGTGAGTAGTGACTAAAAAACGAAGTGCTTGATTGATAACATATAGTAAATCAGTTAGTTGTGGTTGCTTATGTTTCGTTAAAAATTTCACCCACTCCTTTAAACAACCGGACCCCATGTTACCTGAGCTCACGTACTGGCCAATAAACTGGGCCGATGGTATGAAAATTACCCGGTCTCATCTGCTGGGCAATGATAATGCCTTTCGCGACGCTGTCCGCGATACCAGTGGCATGTTGCTTACCCCCTTAACGTATGGTTTGCTGCCGCCCGCACCGGGTAAAGACAGCCCGCTGGCGCTAACCTGCGACGGTCACGAACTGGTTCTGACGGCCTGCCGGGCCGTTACGCCCGGTGGTGCCCGAATCGAAATCGATGCGTCGCAGCCTGCGTTACGACTGGCTTTAAGTGCTGCCCGCGATGAGTGGATGCGACTGGGCCAGTCGACAGGCTATGCCGTCATTGACGTAAATCCGTTTGAGCCCCAGCCCTGGGGGCAGCCCGACCCCGATGAAGAGCCGCTTCGCTACCCCTTCGTGACCTCTAGTTACCGGCTGGGGGCCGTACCACAGTCGGCACTGGCGAGTCCGTTGTCGGCCGCGTTTCATCTGCCCGTTGGGCGGCTGACGCTGGCCAATGGAGTTTTTAATTTGTCGGCCGACTATCTGCCGCCCTGCCGCATGGTTGGTGTCTTTCCGGCTATGCAGCAGCACTACCTGACCATTGGCAGTAAGATGGGCGAAATTGCCGGTTACGCTACGGCCATTATCGTTCGGGTACGGACCAACGCCCGTTCGGGACAGCCTAACCTCCTGGCCACCACAATCGGGTACCTCGCCGATGCTACCGTACGTACCATTGCCGATAATCTGGATGCATTTCAGTTGCGTGGTACGTATGAGTCGCCGGTGTTCATTGCCGAATTCGGGATGCGGTTTGCCCGAGCAATAACGCTGATGATTCGTAGTACGCCCGACCGGGAGAAAGAGGCCATGTTCAACTACTTCAAGAACTGGTGTGGCGTTAGTCCCGTGCAGTTTGAGTCGGCCATGCAGGAGGTTCTCGATGCCGACTATGCCCATGCCGACTGCCAGCCTACACTCGCGGCCATTACGCGCATGTGCGACGTAGTGATTGCCCTCTACAGTAAACTGAGCCAACTGAATTACGTCGAGAAAGACAAAGATGAGTTTTTCGTGGATCGGCAGGATACCCCCGCGGCAAAGAACGGAACCAAAAGCAGTTTCTGGGGACGATAAGCACCGGTTATGCACACGAATTAATCAATAGAAAACGCTATGAATGAATCGTTAATCAAATTCCTGCTTGTTACGTTGCTGCTTGGCGGAGGAATCGGTGGCCTGGTGTACGTACTGGGCGGCCGGGGCGAATCGGCAAAAACGGGTACATCGGTTGAACAGGAAGAGCAGTTTTTGAGTGATGTTCGCCAGGCCGATAGCCTGCACATAAAGCTGAAGAAAACCGACCCTACCGAACAGGCCAGTGAGTTCTCGGCGCTACGGTTCAAGCAGGAGGAAGCCATCGCCCGGATGGAGTCGGGCTACAAAGCCGATACAGTGTTTAAATCGCTGTCGCAGGTGACCGGCCGGAACTATAACAAAATGCTGGGAACGGTGGCCCTGCAAGCCAGCGACCGGCAAACCAAAGCTGACACCAAACTCCAGCTCACGGATCAGATTTCCAATTTGAAAGTCGATGTCCAAAGCCTGGAGACCCAACTGATGCTTAAACAGTCGAGCCTGGAAAGCATGCGGGCGCTAAAAGCGGCCCAACCGTAATGATGATTTTTTCGACTCTATGAAACCACTTAACCAGGTTGAACGAACGCAGCGGTGGGGCCAGTTTCTGGGCTTCTACGTTACGTTGTTGCTGGTGGTAGCCCTTTGCTGGTGGCTATCGCTGGCGCTGATTCCCCAACTTACCAACGTACAGCAGAACCAGACCGTGCAGGAGCTCATGGCGTATCGGAAGCAGCTGGCCGGCACCGACAAGATGCTGGTGAACCTGGAACAGGGAGCGCCCTTAACCGACAACTGGCTGCGAAATTTCTATGCCAACACCAGCGCGCTGGATCAGCAGTTTCCGAAGCCGCTGTTTATGGCTACGACCAACAGTTACCGCCAATTAGCGGCTGAATACGAAAATGCACGCAAAGAAGGCGACGAAGGGTTGCAGCTTCTGAATTCGCAGAAGATTCAGCTGGAATCGAAGAAAGCGGCTTTATTGGCGGCTCTGGCCTCGGCAAGTGCCGAGTTGAAGAATATTGCCGCAGCGCCTAAACCCGACGGAGGGGGTGGGGCGAAGCCTAAGCCGCCTACGCCACCACCCGCCGAAGCGGGTCCCGTAATTAATGCGGGTATGTACGGCCCCTTTAAGCCCCTGCTCATTAAAGGAAGTGGCGAATTTGGGAAGAACAATCCCGAGATTAACATATCGGCGCAGTTCATGATCGTGCGTGACCATCAGGTTGTGCTGGGCGTGTACTTCGAGACGGAAGACCCCGGTGGTACGCTGGCGAAAGTAACGGATCGCAAAGAAGTGTATACCGCCCCGCCGGGTTATCGGATTGTTGGGCTGTCAGTACCCGAACGAACCCCCTGGCGCCACACGTACGTCGACAAAAGTCTGGACATAGATAAGATTCCGGTGGCACCAGGGCTAATGACGTTTCTGGTGCAGGGCAATACGCCGGGCCTTGATATTGGCGCATCCGGTGGCAGTGCCCTGACGATTCAGTTGCTAAAGTCGGTTAAAGTGGAACTGGAGAAGGAGTGAGTGGGCGGGCCACATCTGGCGTAGTGGCGACAACATGACGCGCCTAAGGACGAGCGGATGAAAGTTTTCGGTAAATGATACCATTCTGTAGCTATTACGCGACTAACGAGTATTGATCATTTCAACGTATTGTTCCCATGAAACTAAAGGGATTTTTTCGCCATACGCGCCTAATCGTTCTGTTGCTGATAAGCTTCGTCAGCCTCTCGGGTCAAGGGCAGAACAAGCCCGCTTCGGTACGCAAATACGCCGGTGGTTTAAAATTCAATCGTACCCGCTCGCTGACGGTCATGAATAAAGCGCCCCTGGCCAATCAAAGCTTTATCAATCTACCCACACAGGTATCTTACGAGCAGTACTGCCCCAGCGTTGGTGATCAGGGACGCCAGGAAACATCAGTTGCGTTTGCGACCGCCTACTACCTGCGAACCATTATGGAAAGTAAGGATAAGAACCTGGTTCAGAAACCAAAGATTGATGAATCGCGCTTTTCGCCCACCTTTGTGTATGACAAGATTCGCGACCCTAAAGATATAAATTGTCAGGGGGGCGGTACCATTGAAGAAGCTCTGGATGTGCTGAAGAAAGACGGTGTACCACGCTTGAAAAATCTAGGGTACCCCCTTTGTAACCAGGCTATTCCGGCCGTGGCCGTAAAGGAAGCGTCGCAGTTTCGCATTGGGGATTATCAGCTGCTGTTTATCCCCGAAACGGGCCCCGATCAGAAAGTACAGGCGGTCAAAAAAGCGCTCGCTGAAGGCAACCCCGTAGTTGTGGGTATTGGCGCACCGCTATCGTTCGAAGAGGCCAGAACCGTTTGGGAGCCTGCCCCCAACGAAAAAGCGGATGATATTCTGTATAACCAGGCACTTTGCGTAGTGGGCTATAACGATAAGTTACACGGTGGCGCGTTTCGGATCGTCAACAGCTGGAATACAGGTTGGGGCGAGAAAGGGTTCTGCTGGATTCCCTATGCTTATTTTGGCCAGTTCTGTATCAATGGCTTTCAGGTATACGGAGCCGAAGTCGAACCGGGTAACCGGACGGGAGCGGTTGTTTTGAATGGGGCCAGCGGTAGCGGTAAACCTGCTGCCGAAGAACGTCGGCGGGGATCGGCTGAACTCAAACTCAACAATGGCGCGCCTATGGAAGTAACCCGGGAGGTGACCCGCGACCTGAAAGTGGTGTCGGATGAGGCAGCACCCAGCGACATCCGGCCATATCGGACCACGCAGCCGTATGAATCCGGCACCCGGTTCAAGTTTTACTTAAGTAACTCTGAGAACGCCTACGTGTACGCCCTGACGACCAATAAACAGGGTGACTTTGATAAGTTATTTCCGTTCGACGAACTGACCAGCCCTCTGCTTGGCCCGAACACGACAATCGCTTACCCGAGTGAAAACAGCTCGATTGTGATGGAAAAGCATAAAGGCAAAGATTACCTGCTGATCTTATTTGCCAAGCGCCCCCTGAATCTGGAGGGGCTGGTTAAATCACTCGACCGCAAAAAAGGCTCGATCGATAAACGCATCAGCGAAGTCCTGGGCGATCAGCTCATCAAGCAGGATCAGATCCGGTACCGCGATGATCAGATTGCGTTCGACGTAAAGCCGGGTGCTGCGGGCAACGTAGTGCCGTTACTCATCGAGTTTAATTACAAATAGGATGTTAAGGGATAAGGACGCTGGGTTTGGAGCTTAGGGCTAGGGGCGTGGGGATGGGGTACGTTTTGAAAACAAACTACGGCCGCAATGCACTGTTCGCAACTTAATTAACTCGATAATGCTCCTACTACCCTCTGTCCTAAGCCCCCAGCCCTCCACCGTTCAGGCCACGGACTAACCTTTCGTCCATCAGGGCGTTCTTTCTTGAACAAGATGTTGCAGACCCGGCCGGGAGCCGGTAGTTTTGTGCAACTTTTGTCCAAATCATGAGCGACCTGTTTACGGCTGAATCCATTATCAGTTTACTTACCCTGACGTTTTTAGAGATCGTCTTAGGGATCGACAACATTATTTTTATTTCGATTGCCGCCAACAAGCTGGCCCGGCAAGATCAGGCTAAAGCCCGGAACATTGGATTGGTCCTGGCCATGGCATTTCGGTTGCTTCTCCTGTTGGGTATATCCTTTGTTATTTCGCTCAGTAAGCCCTTCACACACCTGGATGCGGGCTGGTTCAGAGCAGCCTTTACGGGGCAAAGTCTGATTTTATTTGCTGGTGGGCTGTTCCTGCTTTACAAAGCCACCTCTGAAATTCACCATAAGCTCGAAGGGGGCGGAGAGGAACACGAAGAAGGAAGCACAAAAGGGCAAACAACCATCACGAGTGTTGTGACCCAGATTGCCATCACCAATATCGTCTTTTCCATCGACTCGATCCTGACGGCCATTGGCTTAACCCAGAATGTCACCATCATGATGATCTCGGTTGTGCTGTCTATCCTGATCATGATGTTCTTCGCCGGGCCGGTAGGCCGGTTTGTCAACGAACACCCCACAATTCAGATGCTGGGCCTGGCCTTCCTGATTATGATCGGCTTTATGCTGGTCGCGGAGGGCGCGCACTTATCGGAAGTGGTTATCTTCAACCAGGAAGTGGGTTCCGTACCCAAAGGCTATCTTTATTTTGCTATTGCCTTTTCGCTGTTGGTTGAGTTTCTTAATATTCGGCTGCGTAAGAACCAGCAGCCGATTCAACTGCGTGGCTACGAAGGTCAGCCCAACCGCGATGGGATGCTGTAACGGCCAGTGGGCGAACTGGCTGGCCACATAGGCCGCACTGACCGTATGGCCACTGTAGCCTAACGACCTGATTAACACTCTACCACTACCTTGTCACTCACCGACCAATTAAACGATATTATCAGTAGTCTGGGCGGCTTCGGTCCTGAAGCTTGGCTGGCAGTCGCTTTTTGCGGGCTACTGGTGTCCGAACTGCTGTTGCTGCGAACCAATCGGGCACAGGCACGCCGGGTTCTGGCGGTTCTAAGTGGGGTGACGGTTATCGTAGCGGGTATCTGGGCCGTTTTGCTGCCAACGCGTGGTTTTTTGTTCCTGCACCTTCTGTTTATTGATAATCAGGCTATCTACTTTCAGGTTCTAGTTGCGTTGGCCGCTCTGCTGGTGGTGCTGTACGAGTTTATGTCGTCTCCGCCTGCCCAAACGTCAACGCTTCCCCTCGAATGGTATGCCCTGCTGATTGCGATGACATTGGGGCTATTCCTGATGACGATATCGGTCAACCTGCTTAGCATCTACCTGAGTATTGAACTGGTTTCGATCTGCTCGTATCTGCTCACGGCTCTGGCCACGGACCGGAAAGCTTCGGAGGGCGGAATCAAATACCTGTTGTTCGGGGCCGTTAGTTCCGCCGTGATGCTGTACGGAATGTCGCTGCTGTACGGTATAACCGGTACGCTTGACATAACCGCTACTGTATTCGGCGCTGAACTCGCCCGGCAGGACGAGGCTGTGGCAGCCGTAGCGCTGTTGTTGACGCTGGCCGGTTTATTGTTCAAGTTGGCTGGGGTACCCTTTCATGTCTGGACCCCTGATGCGTACGAGGCTGCACCGGTGCCCATAGCGGCTTTCTTTTCGGTAGCACCCAAGGCAGCTGCCGTTCTTATTCTGATGCGCCTTGTCACCGCCCTGCCCGTGGAGTCGCTGGGTGAAGGAGGTGCTACGACGATGGCATTACAAACGCCGTTGGCAGTGCTGGCACTGGCGGGTATCTTGATTGGTAACCTATCAGCGTTACGTCAGACGGATGCCAAACGTTTGTTAGCGTATTCAACCATTGCGCAGGCCGGTTTTCTGCTGGTCGGTGTGGTTGCCCTCAGTCAGGCTGGATTCGAAGCCGTTTTATTCTACGCCGGTACGTATCTGTTTATGTCACTGGCCGCTTTTTTCCTGGTCGATCTGCTGGCCAAAGCCAGTGGCCACGATGGCGATCTGACCATGAGCCACATTGCCGGGATGGGGGCGAAGCACCCGTTGCTATCTATCGCCCTGACTGTTGTCATGCTGGCCTTAACCGGCTTACCGCCAACGGTTGGCTTTACAGCGAAGCTGTTATCGTTTTCGGCCCTGTACGAGAGCTACCAACGTACCGGCAATGGCTGGCTGCTCGCCTTGTTTGTGATCGGCTTATTAAACGCCCTGATCTCGCTGGTGTATTACCTGAAAATACCATTCCTGCTGTTCTTCCGACCGGCATCCGATGAGACTCAAACTGTCCGCTACGTACCGCGTTCCGCTACGTGGTTAGCGGTTGCTCTGGTTGTGCCAATCCTTGTTTTGTTCATTAAACCCGAGTGGCTGCAACGGGTCATCACCGGCTGGTAACCGCAGACCGTTCCGTCGAACCAGGTGCCTGCCTTCGGAAATAGGTTCCTGTTTTCGTTTCTTTGCACGAAACATTAACGAGTGAACGAGTGAATGAGCGATTGTAAAATCGTATTTGTTCGCTCATTCACTTATTCACTCATTGCATTCTATGAGCCCGGTCCTTGACATGACCCTCGACGAATTGTTTGCCCAATTCGATACGTTGCGTGTTCTGATTATTGGCGACGTAATGCTCGACTCCTACGTATGGGGGCGGGTGGAGCGCATTTCTCCAGAGGCTCCGGTTCCGGTGGTAACTGTCGATCGGCGCGAACTACGGCTGGGGGGCGCTGGTAACGTACTGCTCAATGTGCAGGCGTTAGGGGCTGAAGCCATTATCTGTTCGGTAATCGGCACCGACAACGCGGGTGACCAATTAGAGCAGCAGCTTTGTGATCGTGGCCTGAACTGCGACGGTCTTATTCGCAGCGCTACACGTATTACGACCATTAAAGAGCGAATCATTGCCAGTTCCCAACAGGTAGTGCGCGTCGATACGGAAACCGACCGATTCATTACCGAAACCGAACGCACGCAGCTCATTGCGAAAGCGAAAGAACTTATTCCGACCTGTCACGTCGTGATTTTCGAAGATTACGATAAAGGTGTCTTAAGCAAGGAAGCGATCACCGAAATAACGGATTTCGCGAATGAACAGGGTGTGCCAACGGTGGTTGACCCGAAGAAGCGTAATTTTCTCTGTTACCAGAATACGACCTTGTTTAAGCCAAACCTGAAAGAACTGCGTGAAGGTTTAAAGCTTGATTTTGACGTGGATGACGCCGATGAGTTTCAGGCCGCCGTCGATCAATTGATTCAGACGTTAAACGTGAAAGGAGCGTTGATCACCCTGTCAGAGCGGGGGGTATTTATTGACTTCAACGGGGAAAAGCAGCGACTCCCGGCTCATTTCCGCAAGATTGCCGACGTATCAGGCGCGGGCGATACGGTTATCAGCATTGCCGCCTGCTGCGTTGCCCTAAAGCAACCGCCCGGTATCATCGCCGGTTTATCGAACCTGGGTGGGGGGTTAGTCTGCGAGTCAGTCGGTGTTGTTCCGATTGATAAAAGACAGTTAAAAGAAGAAGCGAAAGAGAAGCTGTAAATTAATATGGGTTTGATAAACGGCTGGCGCGGACTCCCGCGCCAGCCGTTTTATGTAATCAGGATGCAGGAAGTTGTTGTAAAGCGGACTGGCTGGCAGCCACACCTTAGCTTGTTAGCCATTTCTCCATCGAACAGAATATGCTGTGCCTCGCTTCCTCAGAACAATTCAGCCAGCCTAGACCACGGCTGATAGGCTCAATCAAGCGGCTCATTACCAAATAGTTGTTGCTAGATTGTCTCTAATCCAACTTTACAGCAGGTAGAAAGCAAGTTGTTACGTTGCGCGAAAGGAATGGCAATTCCAACGGTATCCTTTTGCAACGTAACGATCACCTTCTGGTCATCATTAAACGACACTATGCAACGTAATTTAGTAGCTATCAATCTGATTAGCTTATTTCTGCTATCGGGGGCGGGGTATGGACAGGAAAAGAAAAATTTTGTCAATTACCTCGGCATCAAAGGCCCGATTACCATCCAGAAAATAGCCTATCAACTGGCCTGGTCAGCCCACCCGGATGCGTCGCTTTATAAACAGGAGTATCTGGCCGCGGGCGATGGATTTCCGACGTATAAGTCGATGGTAACCGTCGATTTTGTGGTGACTGAAGCCACGGTCGATCAGGCGGTGAACGCTAAGCTTCGGGAGTTGGAGACTCTGAAACGAACGTACCCAATTGTTCAGGCGGAGGTGTTCAACAATGCCGCTACCGGCGAAAAGATGATTGATTGCCTGATTGGAAACACTGGCTCAAATCAGCAGACTAACTTAATTGAGCGGGATGTCTATCGCTATAAACTGGTCGAAGCGAAGTCAGGCCAGCGTGGAATTCTGCTGCTGGCGGTTAGCATCCGCAAATACGGCAACGACATTACTCCATTTCTGACCAGGCTAAAGTCAGACAAACCTCTTTTGGTCAACGAAGTGGCTAAGCTCCCAATGCCTGAAATCAGTGTAAATAAGTAAATTATAGGTCAACTAGTCAACGCAGTATCTTTTAACAATGGCAGTTACCACAATTTCGCAACGCGCCGAACAGGAATTTTACGATGAGCTGGATGACATCCTGAAAAAGCAGTCAGCGGACTGGCAGGCTATGGACGCCGATCAGAAAGTACTGACGGTGCCCGCGGACGATTTTGCCTATTACGTCAAGATAAGGCAGCAATCCATTGATCAATCAGGAAGTTCCCCACTAGAGGAGGATGCCGACGGTTTACCGATTGTGTTTTACCGCGACATTCGCCTGAAACCCACTGATGGGTGAATAAGGGGTTAAGGATAATAACGTGCATTCAGGTTTTTGATTTGGAAGACGGGTAAATAGTAACAATCGTTAAAAGAAGTTAACCGATTTGAGCTGATCTAGCCGCAAACGTATCTTTATAGCGAACTATAAACCTTCGTTGTTATGAAGAACTGTTTGCTGATTTTAGCGCTTTTTTTACCGCTGTTGGGCTGGGCTCAATCATCTTTCGATGATAAACAACAAGATCTATTAGGCCAGGGAAGGCTTAACATTGGAGTGGGCCTAAGTGGAGGCTACGGCGGGTTCGCAGGTAACTCCGGACACGTAGTACCCCGGCTGCAATATTTCCTTACAGATGGGTGGTCGGTATCTCTGGAAGGTCGGTACGATATAAACAGCGGCTCTCAAACCAAATTTATGGGTGGTGGCTTGTCCACGAGATATTACGTCCTCAGAGCCCGTCGGTTTGCTATATTCGGCCAGCTTGGCGCTACGTACGGACAAAGTCGGTACTATGCTGACGCCAACGGACCCAATAAATACGGAAATGGTTCTCCTCAATATACCGCTACGTTCCAGACTAATGCTGGTCTGGGCGTACACTATCGGCTTGGGAATCGGTGGTCGCTGGAAGCCAGTTCCGAGCGTGTCCTAACGAACAGCACCCGATCAACCATCGATGCCAGCCCCTGGCGAGCGAACATCGGCCTTAACTTCCGGATTAAGTAGACGCTTGTAAAATAGCATCCGGCCCTATACAACCTTGCGTAGGGCCGGATGAGGAAAAGCGCTGTTATAAAAGATTGGTGCTGCCTTGGCTAAGGCCTATTTCTTTCACCGCATCAATGAAACAACGGGCCTTATCGGGGTCCGTATCCGGATAAATGCCGTGGCCCAGGTTGGCGATGTAGTGCTGGTGGCCGAACGCATCCAGCATCTGTTTTACCTCCGACCGGATCTGCGCAAAGTCAGCGTAGAGAACACAAGGGTCCAGATTACCCTGTAACACCTTATTTGGAATCAGATCCCGCGATTCGGCCGGGTCCATATTCCAGTCCAGCCCGACAACTGAGCAGCTCAGCTCACCAATTTCCTGGCGGGCGAAAAAGGCTCCTTTTGCAAAAACCGTTACCGGAACTGGCGCGTGGTTAACAATGCCGTCGTGGACTTCGCTGCCGAGGGCGTCGCAGATTTGCTTGATGTATGGCAGCGAAAACGTTCGATACTGTTCAGGTGATAATATACCCGCCCACGAATCGAAGAGCTGAACCAGATCGGCCCCGGCCCGTACCTGTGCTTTCAGGTACGCAATGGTGCTGTCGGTAATTTGCCGCAGCAACGTATGGGCGAAGTGCGGGTCAGTATATAATAGTTTTTTAGCAACCGAGAACGTCTTCGAGCCTTTGCCCTCGGTCATGTAACAAAAGATGGTGAACGGAGCACCGGCGAACCCGATCAGGGGCACGCGGCCATTCAGTTCTTTCTTGGTGAGCTTGATGGCATCCAGAACGTAGCCCAGGTCGGTTTCGGGATCGGCCACGCGCAAGCTGGTGAGATCGGCCGAGGAGCGAACCGTTTTTGGAAATACGGGTCCCCGGCTTTCAATCATCTCGTAAGGCAGCCCCATCGCTTCCGGCACCACCAGAATGTCGGAAAAGATAATGGCGGCATCGACACCAAAGGCATCGACCGGCTGAATAGTCACTTCGGCGGCTAACTCTGGTGTCTTCGCCAACGTAATAAAACTACCAGCCCGCTCCCGTACGGCCCGGTATTGTGCCAGCACGCGTCCGGCCTGGCGCATCATCCAAACCGGCACGCGCTCGGTCAATTCGCCCCGTGCGGTGCGGAGCAGCAAGTCATTTTGTAAAGTCATGGCGCAAAAGTACGTCTGAACCGGGATTTATTGGATTTTAAGGATGAATAGGATTTTGCGGACGATTGACCTATAAAGCAGGTGCGCTGATTTGTTCTGATATTTTCTAATTTTGGACGTATTAGAAAATCCAATGCCTTCTCTCTTTATCGACGCCGAACGCCTGCGGGATCTGAATAGTGGTCTGGGGCAGGTGTGTCTGCATCTCGGCTATGAACTCGTCAGCCAGTGCCCGCCTAACTGGAATCTGACGTTTCTGGTGCCCAAAGGGCAAGTCGGCATCTTCGGTGACTCTGTTACGTATCGTGAAGCATCCTGGCAACAGAAACTCTGGATTCCGGGCCAGTTTGACGTCTGGCATTGCCTACACCAGGATTCTTCGTATCTACCCCGGAGTTCGGCGAAGCTGGTTATGACAATTCACGACCTGAACTTTCTATCGCGCGCCGACTACTCAGCCGCAAAGAAGAGCCGCAAGTTGGCGAGTCTGCAAAGCCGAACCGCCCGAGCAACTGCCCTGGTCGCCATTTCTGATTATACCGCTTCGGAAGTCAGAAATCATCTGCGCATCCGTCCGGGTCAGTCGTTGCAGGTCATTTCGAACGGGGTGGCTATCGATACAAAACGGGCGATGGATCAGATCGAACCGCCCGCATTTCTGAGTGGTAACGACAAGCCTTATTTTCTGTTTCTGGGCGTTATTCATCCCAAGAAGAACGTTCATACGCTGGTCCCGATGCTCGAAGCGTTTCCTGATTACCAGCTCGTGCTGGCCGGTCCCGACAATCATCCTTATGCGGAGCATATTCGCGAACAGGCTCAGAAATTAGGTACTTCGGATCGGCTGATCATGCCCGGTGCGGTAGATGAACAGACGAAAAGCTGGCTTTATGCCCATTGTGAGGCTTTCCTGTTTCCGTCACTGTCGGAGGGGTTTGGCCTGCCAGTGGTAGAAGCCATGAGCTTTGGCAAGCCGGTCTTTATCTCTGACCTGACCAGTTTGCCGGAAGTAGGGGGTAAGGAAGCGTATTACTTCGAGAGCTTTGACCCCGAGAGTATGGCGCAAACCGTACACGATGGCCTGAATGATTTCGGACAAAATCCATTACGTGAGCAGCGATTGCGAAAGCGAGCCGCCAGCTTTAGCTGGCCAAATGTAGCTGGCGAATACTGGAAGCTGTATCAAACGTTAGTAGCATCTAATCAGCCTTGAGTTATTGATGTGTTTGTTATCAGACTAACGAGAACAGCGGCTTGCGTTTGGTCCACGACTCACGTTTGGTTAATTTACAATGCGTCTACGTAACGTATAGGTCTTCTCCAGCTTAGTTAGACTAAGCGAAAAGAGTATTGATATCGTATACAGAAACGTAGCTACGTAAGGCGATGACGTTCCGGTGAGTAAAGGGCTAGAAAATAGCTCAATAGCGAAAACAAGCGTTCCCCAGTTGAAAGCCTTTCTGAAAGGAGCGGTTAGTCGTTGGGCGGCAGCCTGAAATTTCCCTAAATGTGCCAGACGATTTTTAAATAGCCAGGCGAGTAGCCCCATACCATTCGTAATCAATAGCAAAGGATAGCCATAGTCGAGGAACGATGGAACAATCGTTTTTACCTGAAAAAGCAAAGTAATCAAAGGGAGCGAGATAAATAGTCGGGGAAATCCAAAATAGCTAACCATCAGCCGCATCATAGCTCTTCGATCCTCTTTCGCTCGTAACATTCGGTAATTAAGCTCCAGTCGCTCCAATCCGGCACGTTTGCCAAAACCAGCAAATACGTCCTGCAAGGCAGCCTCAAACGGCATCCCACGCTCCATGCGTTCGGAAATACCAGTTATGTAATGGTCGGTGAGTTCAGCCACAAATTCGTCTTGGTGCCACCATTGTACTTTTGTGAGGTTACTCCGCAAATGACTGTCAATCTGTCGAGCCTGCTCGTGGGTTAGGTGCATGATTAAAGGCTGGGTTTCAGGTTCAATACTAGGTTTAGATTTTCCAGGAATGCGTTTAGTTCCGCGATACGTCCGACGGCTTTGGTTTGGCCGGTTTTGGTGAGCGAGTAATATTTGCGGGCACGGCCATCAACCACCTGCGTTTCGGTGGTTAACAAACCTTCGGCTTCGAGTTTGTGAAGAGCTGGATACAGCGCTCCCTCGGTAATTGTCATCTTACCCGCCGTTAGCTCCTTTACCTTTTGGGTAATTTCATAACCGTACATCTTCTCTCGGTCTTCCAAAAGCCGCAGAAGCATGACCGACAGACTTCCTTTGAGCAGTTGAGAATTAGTAGTACTGTTCATAAGCCAAACATATCTAAATATTACGTATACCTATAACTCTTAGGTATACAATTTTACAACGTAACATGGTCCGGCATGCATTATCCAAAATTGGGCAAATCTATCTAATCTCCTAAATCCCGGTTCAAGGCGGTATCTTTGCAGGACTAATGAAAACATACCTTCGCTTACTCTCTTATGCCAAGCCACTAGGCCCCTTCCTAACGCCGTTCGTCCTGACGTCGTTACTGGCTAGTTTGTTTGGCGTACTCAATTTTACGCTGCTTATTCCACTACTCACAATTCTGTTCGATAAGGTGGACCCCGAGCAGATGCGCCAGTTTCTGAGTCAGCCTGCTCCTTCGTTTACGACGTCACCGACCCAGGCGTTCCGATATTATTTCGCGCAGGTTTTTCAGGAATACGGAAAGGTGGGTGCACTTCAGTTCGTTTGTATCGTCATTGTCATCTCCGTACTATTCAATAATCTGTTTAAATATTTATCGATCCGGCAGTTGGAGTCGTTCAAAGCCCGGATGGTTGCGCGTTTGCGCGAAGCCGTGTTTAGTCGTACACTGAATCTGCACCTGGGCTTTTTCTCGAACGAACGTAAAGGAAATCTGATGTCGCGCATCACAACGGATGTGCAGGAAGTAGAGAACTCTATTGCGAATACGCTCTCCGCTGCGTCGAAAGAAGTCTTTCTATTAATTGGGTACATCATTGCGTTACTGGGCATTTCCGTTCAATTGACGCTGTTTGCTATTATTGTTATTCCGATCTCGGGCGGATTCATAGCTACACTGGTCCGGCGCATGAAGCGCGATGCACAGGAGGGGCAGCAGCGGCTAAGCAGTCTGGTGAGTTTGTTAGATGAAACCTTCGGCGGCATGCGGGTCATTAAAGGCTTCGTGGCCGAAGGGTTTATTCTGGATAAATTTCGGACCGAAAACGAAGGATACCGACAGGCAGTACGTTCGCTGGCGAACCGTCGCGAACTGGCCTCGCCGTTTTCTGAGGTTATGGGGGTAGCGGTAGTAGCCGGCATTTTGCTCTACGGCGGTTCGCTGGTTTTAAGCGGGCAGTCGAATCTGTCAGCGGCTGAGTTCATCTCGTACATCGCCATTTTCTCGCAGGTTACCCGCCCCGCCAAAGATATATCCAATGCGTTTAGCGGATCGCAGCGTGGACTGGCTTCCGGAGAGCGGGTGCTGGAGTTGATGGATACGCAGCCTGCCATTGGCGACAAGCCGCAGGCCGTGCCTATAACAGAATTCCGCGACCGTATCTCGGTGCAGAATGTTTCGTTTGCCTACAACGCCGACGTACCGGTGTTACGTAGCATCAGCTTTGAGTTGCTCAAAGGGAAAACCATCGCCCTGGTGGGATCGTCGGGTGGCGGCAAATCAACGATTGCTGACTTGATACCGCGTTTTTATGATCCGACTGCCGGTCAGATTTTAATCGATGGCCTGGATCTGCGCGACTGCTCGGTGGCTTCGTTACGTTCGCTCATGGGCATCGTTACCCAGGAAAGTATTCTGTTTAACGATACAATCTTTAACAACATTGCTTTTGGCAGTGCTGCTACCGAAGCGCAGGTAATGGAAGCGGCCCGAATCGCGAACGCACACGAATTTATCATGGCCCAGTCAGCGGGTTACCAGACGGTTATCGGTGATCGGGGCGGCAAATTGTCGGGTGGTCAGCGGCAGCGGATTAGTATTGCGCGGGCTATTTTGAAAAATCCGCCGATTCTGATTCTGGACGAAGCAACGTCGGCGCTGGATACAGAGTCCGAGAAGCTAGTGCAGGAAGCCCTGACCCGTCTGATGACCAACCGCACTACCCTGGTAATTGCCCACCGGCTGAGCACCATTCAGCATGCCGACGAAATTCTGGTGGTCAATCAGGGACGTATCGTCGAGCGCGGCCGGCACGATGAACTGCTGTCGCTGGACGAAGGCTTCTACCGGAAGTTAAGTACTATGCAAAGCGTTTAAGGCTAATCGTCCAGCTAAATTTTCCGTTCTAGAGAATGGCGTTCGGCCGGATTTCTTCGGTTCCGTAGCTCAAATTTTTGTGCAATCAAAAAGGGTGAAAAGTTATATTTTTTTATTCTATTGATTAAGTGGTCTTATACTGGGCCATTCCCTAACTATGTATCTGATCGGGTAGTTCTTTCATGCATAAGTTAAAACGTTTTTGGGAACAAATAGTACTTACTCTGCTAACCGAATGATCGGCGCAATACTCAACCAAACGTTTTCAATATTATGCAAAAACTACCTCAAGGCCAAGCTCCGGCAAAGCAGCCGTTGTCGGTGTTACCTATCTCTCCGGTGTTTGCGGGACGTCGGATGTTCATGCGTTATGTAGGCGTGGCCACGACAACAGGCCTAATCATGAGTGCCTGTACCGATAAAATGCCCGAGCCACTAGCAGGACCTGGGGGCGGCTCGTCGGCAGGTGCGCGTGAAGGAGATATCATCGATTTAGGTTCGGGTGACATCGGCGTATTAAACTACGCTTATGCACTGGAGCAGGCCGAGCTACGTTTCCTCGAATTGGTAACCGATCGCTTCTATGACGGGGCTACCGAGAAAGAAAAACAAGTATTTATTGACCTTCGCAACCAGGAACTTACGCACCGCGAATTTTTCAAAACGGTGTTGGGCAGCTATGCTATTCCTCCGCTGACGCTGGATTACAGCAGTGTTAATTTCAACAGCCGCGACAGCGTTCTGATGACGGCTAAAAACTTTGCTGATCTGGCTACGGCCGCTTATAACGGAGCAGGTCAACTGTTAACAAACGCAACGAATTTAGGTATTTCGGGAATTATCGTATCCGTTGAAGCTCGTCACGCTGCCGTTATTCGGGAGCTGATTAGTCCGGGCAGTGCTGATTTTGCAGGTGATGACGTGATTGATCCAAGCACCGGCTTAGAGCGGGCGCTTCTACCCAATCAGGTATTGCCACAAGCAAAAAAATTCATTAAAGAAGACCTCCGGATTAACAATCTTCCAACCGTTTAAACGATCTCAACGCGATGAACTTACAGAATATAATTTCCGAATTAGAAAAAGTAGATGGCGAGGTATACGACCGCCTGAAGCACGTATCGCGCCGTCACATGTTCAATATGATTGGTCGGAAAGCTGCCGCGGTGGCGGCTCCAACCGTGTTGGCATCGGCGTTGAATAAAGCCTACGGACAGGCTCTAGACCCCGTTGTTGTCGATGTGCTCAATTTCGCTCTAACGCTGGAGTACCTGGAAGCCGAGTTCTACAACGTGGGTATGGATACCCCAAATCTGTTAACCGGTACAGCCCGGGTTGTGTACGGACAAATCCAAAAGCACGAAAATGCGCACGTTAAACTGCTAAAATCCGTGTTGGGTGGTCAAGCAGTGCAGAAGCCTATGTTCGATTTCACAGCTAAAGGCATGTTCCCGCTGCCGTTCAATAACTACCAGGTTTTCTTAACGCTGTCGCAGGCGTTTGAAGATACGGGTGTGCGTGCCTACAAAGGTCAGGCACCTAAGCTGATCAACAATGATCCGATCCTGACGGCGGCTTTGCAAATTCACTCAGTGGAAGCACGTCATGCTGCCCGCGTCCGTGAACTGCGCGGCCAGAAAGGCTGGATTACAGGTAACATGAGCCCCGGCGTTCCTTCGGCGGTGTATGCCGGTGATGAAGCGGTAAAGCATCTCGAAGTTTCGGCCCTTATCCCGGGTGTGCCTTACGAAAACGCGACCGAGGCTTGGGATGAGCCGCTCTCAAAAGAAGACGTCCTGAAAATCGTTGCTCCGTTCCTGATGTAAGGAACCAATAATCACACAAAAAAGCGTCGCTACGTTGTTCACGTAGCGACGCTTTTTGTGTGTAAGTTTTATGGCTTAGGCAACGCCTTGATGCTATCCATTTCTTGCTTGGCTTTGGCTACCATTTCCTGCGCGTAAGTACGTAGGCTGTTGTTTTTACCGTACTGTAAGTACGTATTGGCCATGTCGATGGCATCCTGACGCTGGTCGAGCAGTAGAGCCGTGAAATTTTTATCAATGTCGGCCGTCAGTTTATCGCTGGAGCCCGTCTGTTGAAGCTTGAGGTTCATCGCTTCGATGTTGCGGCTCTGTTGCTGCGCAAACGCTTGGTTCGGCCGCGATGGCTTCACCTGCTTCAGGGTTTCTTCGAGCAACCCCTGGTTTTTCTGAGCGTCGGCCAGCAGGGTTTGAGCCATTTGTTTCAGGGAAGCGTCTTTGCCACTTTGGATTTCCTGTTTGAATAGGTCCTGCACGCCCTGATTGTGGATTTTTGCCTGAAACGCATAATCAAAGTCAGGATCGCCCGTCGCCTGTAGTTTCTTCAGCTTCGTAACCATCTGCTGCATGGGCTGTAGCAACGCCGTTTTAGCCGGATCGGTGGGCGTACTGGCCGCTGTTCCTGCGCCCGAAGTCGCCTGCGCGCAGGCGGCTAATGACCCGCCCGATATCAGGGCGGCTATTAACCAGATTGATAAGTTTGACTGAATACGGTTCATCGTGTGTATTGATTATTGTCTGTAATAAGACGACTATGGTAAGGAATTTATTTCAAAGACAAGAAAAGCAGAAGATGGTTTAACTCTATTCTGATGATTCTGTTGTCTTCGCGCATCCGGGCCCGAATACGAACGTGTTTTCGTAATCTGTTACGTTCGGTTCAACGAACAGCGATGGCAAATAAAGCAAAGCCGCCCAATATACCAAAAGGCCGCTGTGGTGTTCACAGCGGCCTTTTATGTAATGATACGTATCAATTTCTTAAAACCGAATGATCTCGGCCCCGATGGCATTCAGACGGCTGTCGATATTCTGGTAACCCCGATCAATCTGCTCAATATTGTCAATAATACTTGTGCCGTTTGCCGACATAGCCGCGATCAGTAGCGCTACGCCCGCCCGTATGTCGGGTGAAGACATACGAATACCTTTCAGAGGCATCTGCCGGTTTAAGCCCACCACGGTAGCCCGGTGCGGATCGCAGAGGATAATCTGCGCGCCCATGTCGATTAGTTTATCCACAAAAAACAGGCGGCTCTCAAACATTTTCTGATGGATCAGCAAGGTTCCCTGCGCCTGCACGGCCGTAACGAGAACGATGCTCATCAGGTCAGGGGTAAAGCCGGGCCAGGGGGAATCCGAAACGGTCATCATACCGCCATCCAGAAACGAGTCGATCTGGTAACGCTCCTGCGCCGGGATAAAAATATCGTCCCCGCGAAATTCCATCTGGATGCCCAGGCGCTTGAACTGATCGGGAATAATACCCAACTGCGGAATCTGACAGTTCTTTATTGTAATCTCGGACTGGGTCATGGCTGCCATACCGATGAACGACCCAATCTCAATCATATCGGGCAGCATGGTGTGCTCAGTACCGTGCAGTTCGGTTACGCCTTCTATGGTCAGCAAGTTTGAACCAACGCCGGATATTTTAGCACCCATCGCATTGAGCATTTTACTCAGTTGCTGTAGGTAAGGCTCGCAGGCTGCGTTGTAGATAGTAGTTGTGCCTTCTGCCATAACCGCGGCCATCAGGACGTTGGCCGTACCCGTAACCGAGGCTTCGTCGAGCAGCATATACGTACCCCGCAGGTTACGGGCGTCGACCTGATAATAGCCTCCGTCGTTGGCATCGTAGTTGAACTGAGCTCCCAGCTTTTCGAAGCCCAGAAAGTGCGTATCTAACCGTCGGCGACCAATTTTGTCGCCACCGGGCCGCGGAATCCGGCCTTTCTTAAACCGGGCAAGCATCGGACCGAGCAGCATAACGGAACCCCGCAAAGCCGCGGCTTTCCGCTTGTACGTATCGGTCTCAAGATAATCCAGATTGACATCGCTGGCTTCAAACCGATAGGCACTTTCGCCAATTTTCGTCACCCACACGCCGAGATCGCCGAGGAGGTCAATCAGCTGATTGACGTCGCGGATACTTGGAATATTATAGATCGTGACGGGTTCTTTGGTTAGCAAAACGGCGCAGAGAATTTGTAAAGCCTCATTTTTTGCGCCTTGTGGAATCAGTTCGCCTTTGAGCTTACGCCCACCTGTTATTTTGAAAGATGCCATTTCGGGTGTTAATGAAATAATACAGACTATTAAATGAACAATGGTTGATAAATAAGGCTGAGAGAAAGCCGCACAGCCCGTATTCATCAACCATCATCACGACCAAAAGACTACCGCCGTCTTCGGTCGTTGTTGCGGTTATTGTTGCCGTTTCGCTGACCAGGGTTGGGGTTATTGTTATTCCGGTTGCCGAAGTTCCGGTTCGGGCCTGATCCGCCATCCCGGTCGTTGCGATTCCGGTTGTTGGGGTTGTTACGTTGCCCCTGGTTGGCGTTGTTGCGGTTGCTGAAATTGCGGTTCGCCCCACCAGATCCGTCATTCCGGTCACGGTAGTTTCCTCCGCCAATTCGCTGGGGCTGCGTCTGGTCGCCGGTACGTTCGCGCGGGGTCGCTTCTACCAATCCCTGTTCGCGAATAAGTTGGATATCGTCGGCAAGCTTACCGTTTGAGATTTCCAGCAAACTTTGGAAGATCGTATCGTCTTCAACGGACTCTTTGTTCCAGGCCTGATAGAACGTACGCATGAGCCGGGTCAGGTACGACACAAACGCCCGCCGTTCGTCGGGGTCTTCCATGGCAGCGGCTTTGGCTACTAGCAGGTCGACGTTACGTCCGAAGTGTTTAAATTTCAGGTGATGGGTGTTGTAAGGGACCCGCTGAGGCTGTTTGCCCAGAGCCTCTTCCGATGGGGGAGGGTAAGGACTATCAACATCCAGCGTAAACCCCGACATAATGTACAGATCGTCCCACAACTTATTGTAGTAGTCCTGCCCATCTTTCATGTTGGGGTGAATCTGCCGCATCAATTCAACCAGGATGTGAGCGTAACGGGTACGCTTTTCCCGGTCCTCAATGTTGACCATGTTGTCAACTAATTTCTGGATGCTACTGCCGTATTCTTTCAAGGGCATTGCTGGTCGGTGATAAAGAAACAAAAGTACGAAGGAATGGGCGAAGGGCAAAGCAGAGGACGAATCGGCCAGCACTTGCAGTTCTGCTGCGAAATATAGTCCAGCCTGCTTTTCTACAATTGCGACTGAAGGCGCTCTTAACGCGGGTAAAGATGGGCAGTTTTTGGTGATTCCAGGCAACGGCCATACAGCAGACACCGGGTTGGAACAGATTCTGTTAATTTTGACTATGGTTTCTGCTCTTCGCGTTATATACCGGACGTACCGGCCTGAATTTACCGATACCCTTCGTTTAAGTATCCCAATTATTATTGCTCAGTTGGGTGTGGTGCTAATGGGCGTGACCGACAATCTATTTGTTGGGCAGTTGTTGGGCGCTGTGCCGCTGGGCGCTGCTGGGTTAGCAACTTCGATCTCATTTTTGATGTCGAGCATTGGCGTTGGCGGACTGGCGGTTGGGGCTGCCTTAATTTCGAAAGCCGATAGCCAGCACAATGCTGCTGGTGTAAACCGATTGTTTCGGGCCGCGTTACGGGTGGCGTTGCTGTTAAGTTTTGTGCTGGGTGGGTTATCGGTGCTGCTGGCGTTCAACTTCGGTTTGTTAGGCCAAACCGCCGACGTATCGAGACTGGCTCAGCCGTTTATGCTGATTCTAAGCGCGTCGCTAATCCCATTGTTAGTGTTCGTTGCCGCCCGTCAACTTTGCGATGGATTGCGATATCCACGCGTAGCAATGGCCATAACGCTTTCGGCTTTAGCGGTAAATGCTTTGTTCAATTACCTGCTGATTAAAGGGATTGGTCCATTTCCCGAGATGGGTCTGATGGGGTCGGCAACTGCTACGTTATTGTCGCGCTTGTTCATGGCCGGAGCCATGCTGCTCTACATTTACCGGGCTGCGCGGTTTAAGCCTTATCTGACGGGTGTATTGAATCAACTGCCCTGCGCAGACGATATATGGACGATTCTCCGGCTGGGTATACCAGGTGGGTTGACTTTTTTCTTTGAGATCGCTCTGTTTTCACTGGCCGTAGTCATTGTTGGCCAATTAGGTGAGGACCGGCTGGCCGCCCATCAGATTGCCATAAATATGGCTTCGGTTACGTACATGATGGCAACGGGGATTTCGTCGGCCGCGGCCATTCGGGTCGGCGCTGCACTGGGGAGAAAGCAGCGCGACGGGATATGGCGGGCGGGGATGGCTGCGTTTATGTTGTCAGTCAGCTTCATGAGCCTAACCGCTATCTTGTTCCTGACGGCGAACGACTGGCTCGTTACGTTGTATATTCGGGACAATCCGGACGTAATGCGCATTGCCGCTTCGCTGGTTATCATGGCGGGCTTCTTTCAGCTTTCCGATGGCGTCCAGGTTGTAGCCTTGGGCGGCTTGCGTGGTCTGGCCGACGTGAACGTTCCAACCCTGATTACGCTATTCTCCTACTGGGTGGTTGCTTTGCCGCTGAGTTACGCCCTAGCCTTCTGGTTTGGCATGGATGCCATCGGCGTCTGGGTCGGCTTGCTGGCTGGTTTGTCCATTGCCGCCGTGCTACTGACGTGGCGATTCTTCCGCCGGGTACGACGGATTGACCTAAACCAGGTCCCGGTGGTAAACGGCGCTACGTCCTTATTGCACTAAGCGGTTATTGCATACTGGCCAGTAATTCGTCGCGGGTTGGCCGACTCGTCGCCAGGTCGTAGCCGATGCCGGCGCGGTCAAGGAAATCCATGAAATCCGGATAATTTTCTTTTTCAATCGTGAATACGTACCAGTTTTCGTAGGGTTCGTTGAACAGTTCAACTTCCGTTAACAAAGCCCGTTTTTGCAGCGATTGATATTGGCTGGTGTCAAGCGTATGCTGCTTGATGAGGAAATACCACATAAACTGATTGCTAAAATGAGCCGTTTGTCCGGGCGGCTCTGCTCATAATTTCTCTATAAACACAAACCCCGCACAACAGTTTGCTGCGCGGGGTTTGCTGAGACGCTGTTATGTCAGCTTATTTATTAACTGCTAGAATATAGTCGGCGAGAACCAGACCAGCTTCGTTTAGATACAGATCCTTTTTCTTCTTAGGCGCGTTCGGAGACGGAGTTCCGGTTTCATCAATCGGAGCTGTTATCTGCGATACTTTGCTGGAAGCAGCCCGTTTCCGTTCGGCTTCTTCGCGCTCTTTCCGACGCTTCGACTCCTGCAAAGAAACGACTTTGTTTTCTTTCGCTTTCTTGAACTCGGCCAAATCCTGAGCCAACTGTTTCAGTTCTGGATCGGATTTCAGGCGTTGGTCAAACCGATCGCGCAGGCGGCTCAGCAGTTTGTCGTCAATACCGCGCGACTGTTCGTACCGCGTGGAATTGATCTGATCCCAGGGCAACGCGCTTGGCTGTGAGCTTTCTCCGTATTCTTCTGCCGAGAAAGCTTCTGGCAACTGAACATCGGGCGTTACGCCTTTGTGCTGTGTGCTGCTGCCGTTGATGCGGTAAAACTTCTGGATCGTCATTTTAACCTGACCAACCTTCTCGGGCTCTTTGGGCAACCACTGGTTCAGGTCGATCAACGTTTGCACCGTGCCCTTTCCAAAGGTTTGACCACCGACGATGATACCGCGCTTGTAGTCCTGAATCGCGGCAGCAAAAATCTCAGAAGCTGACGCACTGAATCGGTTTACCAGCACCGCCATCGGACCGTCGTACGTAACAGACGGATCGGGATCAGTATATACTTCCGTTTCTCCGGTCGATTCACGTACCTGAACTACAGGGCCTTTCGGAATGAACAGGCCCGTCAGATTGATCGCTTCGGTGAGTGAGCCACCCCCGTTGTCGCGCAGGTCAATCACAATACCCGCTACTTTCTCCATTTTCAGCGAGTCAATGAGCCGCTTCACATCGGTAGTGGTACTGCTGAAGCCCTGTTCCCGCTTACGGGCACCTTCAAAATCGCGGTAGAACATGGGGATGTTGATCACACCAATTTTGAACGATTTGCCGTTGTCGGTTACTTCAATGATTTCTTTCTTAGCCGTTTGCTCTTCGAGCTTGATCTTTTCCCGGACCAGACGAATTTCTTTCGGGGGCGCGCCAGCTATGGCATCAGGAGAGACGACCTGCAGACGTACAACGGTTCCTTTAGGGCCTTTGATGAGTTTGACCACTTCATCGACCTGCCAGTTCATCGTATTCACCATTGGGCCATTATCGCCCTGCGCTACGCCCGCAATTTTATCATTTACCTTTAACTGATTGCCTTTGAAGGCTGGTCCGCCCGGTAGAACGCTGGTGATTTTGATGTAATCACCATCTTCCTGTAACATGGCTCCAATACCTTCCAGCGATTGGCTCATCTCCTGGTTAAAGCGGTCGGCGCTGGTTGGAGACAGGTAATTCGTGTGCGGATCAAGCGCTTCGGCAAACGAGTTCATATACATCTGGAAGACGTCAGCACTCTTAACCCGCCGAATGGCTTTATCCAGGTTATTATACCGCTGGGTCATGGTGGCCACAACAGCGCTGTCTTTCCGGTTACCCAGCTTGAGTTCCAGCGCCTGATTTTTCAGAATCTTTTGCCAAAGTTCGTTCTGCTCTTCTACCGTTTTCGGCCACGGCGCTTTTTCCCGGTCCGTGTTAAAGGTCTCGTCGGCTGTGAACGTGAACGGCTTTTTGAGCTGCTCTTTTACAAACTGGCTGCGTTGTTCATACCGCTTGCGATATACATTAAAGAGCGCATAAGCCGCCGTGAGGTCACCATTGATCAGAGCATCATCGATCTGGTAGCGATACTTCTCAAAAGCCGCTACGTCAGACGCTAGCAAATAGGTTTTGTTGCCATCTACTTCTTTCAGGTAATTATCCCAAACCACCGATGAGAGCGAGTCATCAAGTCGGACCTTGCGATAATGATACGTCGTCAGGAGTTTCGCCACCAACGACTCTACCTTTTCCTGCGATACCGATGGTTTGAGTTCATCGGCAAGCGATGAGCCTGGTTCATCACGTAGGAACGTACTGCCCGGAGTATGCGCCCCCGAGGGTGAATCTGGCTGAAAACTTAGCATCAGCACAGGCAAAAGGGTCACCAGATACTTTTTCATTCGATCCAGATTAATGGCGAAAGAATGAAGGAGCGAAAGAGCGATGGCTATCTGGCTACCAAATTCGCTCTTTCAGTCTTTCTTTCTTTCACTCTTTGGTTATTGTTTAACAATATCAAGCAACTCTACGTCAAACACCAGGGTTGAACCGGGTTTGATATCTGGACCAGCGCCCCGGTCGCCATAAGCGAGGTCAGCCGGTATATATAATTTCCACTTTGAGCCGACGGGCATCAACTGTAATGCCTCCGTCCAGCCTTTAATAACTTCATTCACGCCAAACTCAGCGGGCTGACCGCGTTCAACGGAACTGTCGAACACCTTGCCGTCTAACAACTTGCCCGTGTAATGTACCTTAACTCGATCGGTAGCGGTTGGTTTAGCGCCTGTTCCTTCTTTTTCAACCGAATATTGTAAGCCACTGGCAGTAGTCGTTACGCCAGTCTTGGTCTTGTTTTCGGCGAGGAACGCATCGCCCACTTTTTTGTTAGCAGCTGAAGCTTTCAAGTTCTCGGCATTGCGGGCGGCATATTGCTTTTGCCCGTAAGCATTCAGGACCTGACCGGCCTGTTCCTGAGTGAGTTGTGATTTCTGACCTTTCAGAGCGTCTTCCAGCCCACGTAACACCAATCCGTTATTGAGGTCGGTCATACCCTGCTGTTTCAAACTTTGGGCCATGTAAAGACCAATGCTATAGCTAATAGAGTCTTGCGAAGAGGTCAGCGTTGCACCGCTGGCGGGTTTTGCTACGGCTGGCTTGCCTGCGGCAGGTTTTGAAGCAGCTGGTTTTTTAACTTGAGCGGTGGCTGTATTAGCGATAAAAGCGGCTGATACCATACCGGCCAGCATCCATGGGTTGAACTTCATGCGAACGAAACAGGTGATAAACTGAATAGGTAATTTACTAGTAAAACGTAAATGAATGACAGAAAAGTTTGGTAAATGTTGTTTTAACTAAAATTTCATTGGCTGGCGGACGAGTACCAGAAACACCAAATGTAGGCCTTTTCGGACCTATTCTACCGGCCGGATTTATTCGCCGAGCTCACTTTTATACGAACGGTTTTTTGCGGGCTGTCAACGGTTCCGTCCGCTGAAGATCAATTATTGGAAAAGTCTAAGATTCAGCATCTGAAAGTGAGCGAAAGCAAGTTTTTATCAAATTTTAATTGTACCTTTGCGGCCTAAAATCAATCGTTCATTATCATCATATACATATGGAATCCGTAAGACCCGACGAGATATCAGCCATCCTGCGCCAGCAATTGGCCGGAACCCAAACCGAGGCTGAACTCGAAGAAGTCGGTACGGTGCTGCAAATCGGTGACGGCGTAGCGCGTATCTACGGCCTCTCGAAAGTGCAGGCCGGCGAATTGCTGTCGTTCGACAATGGGCTTCAGGCCATGGCTCTGAACCTCGAAGAAGATAACGTTGGAGCGGTATTGCTCGGCGATTATTCGGACGTCAAAGAAGGAGACACGGTGAAGCGTACCGATCAGATTGCCTACGTAAACGTTGGCGATGGTATTCTTGGCCGCGTTGTAAACACCCTTGGCCTGCCGATCGACGGCATGGGACCCATTCAGGGTGAGTTATTCCAGATGCCGCTGGAACGTAAAGCCCCTGGCGTTATTTTCCGCCAGCCGGTGAACGAGCCGCTGCAAACCGGTATCAAAGCTATCGACGCGATGATTCCGATCGGTCGTGGCCAGCGGGAGTTGATCATTGGTGACCGTCAGACGGGTAAAACCGCTGTTGCCATTGACACCATCATCAACCAGAAGGAATTTTACGACAAAGGTCAGCCTGTATTCTGTATCTACGTAGCCTGCGGCCAAAAAGCCTCTACCGTGAAGCAGGTGGAAGCTACGTTACGTAAGGCTGGTGCGATGGACTACACGGTCATCGTATCCGCAAACGCATCTGATCCGTCGCCGATGCAGTTCTTTGCGCCGTTTACAGGTGCCGCTATCGGTGAGTACTTCCGGGATACGGGCCGTCCGGCGCTGGTCGTTTATGACGATCTGTCGAAACAGGCTGTAGCGTACCGCGAAGTATCGCTGCTGCTACGTCGCCCACCAGGACGCGAAGCCTATCCCGGTGACGTATTCTACCTGCACAGCCGTCTGCTGGAGCGGGCCGCCAAGATCAACTCGAACGACGAGATCGCCAAGAACATGAACGACCTGCCGCCTTCGTTGAAAGACAAGGTGAAAGGTGGTGGTTCGCTGACGGCCCTGCCAATTATCGAAACCCAGGCTGGTGACGTATCGGCGTATATCCCAACGAATGTAATTTCGATTACGGACGGTCAGATCTTCCTGGAGTCGAACCTGTTTAACTCAGGTATCCGTCCGGCCATTAACGTAGGTATTTCGGTATCACGCGTGGGGGGTAACGCACAGATCAAGTCGATGAAGAAAGTAGCCGGTACGCTGAAGCTGGACCAGGCTCAGTTCCGTGAGCTGGAAGCCTTCGCCAAGTTCGGTTCGGATCTTGATGCTTCGACGAAGCTGACGATCGAACGCGGACGCCGGAATCAGGAGATGCTGAAGCAGCCCCAATATTCGCCGGTGCCGGTAGAACAGCAAGTTGCGATCATCTACGCATCGACCAACGGTTTGCTGGATAAAGTGCCTGTCAACAAAGTTAAGGCCTTCGAAAGCGAGTTTGCTATGGTCCTGAGCGCGCAGCACCCGAACGTCCTGAACGATCTGCGGGCAGGCAAGCTGAGCGACGAAGCTACGGCAACGCTTAAGAAGGTAGCGGCTGACTTATCGGCGAATTATTAATTCATAAGCAGTTAGAAGCAAGAAGTGAGGGGTGAGAATAGCTGACGCACGGAAGGATTCTTGCCCCTGACTCTTAACGACTAACTCCGACAACAAAAAATGGCATCTTTAAAAGAAGTACGCGCTCGTATTGCATCGATTAACTCGACCCAGCAGATTACTAAAGCCATGAAAATGGTGGCGGCTGCTAAGCTGCGTCGGGCACAGGACAGCATCACGCAGTTGCGGCCCTATGCGCAGAAGCTTAGTCAGATGCTGGGTACGGTATCGGCCGGTGCTGAAACAGCCTCTGAAAGTCCATACAAGCAGGCACGGCCTGTTGGTCGGGTGCTGATCATTGTGATCACCTCCGACCGCGGTTTGTGCGGAGCCTTCAATACCAACGCCGTGAAGGGTGCTCTGGCTCTTATGGAGGAAAAGTATGCAGCGCAGGCTCGTTCGGGTAACGTCGAAATTATGGCTATCGGCAAGAAAGGCGCGGAAGCGTTTCAGCGCCGTGGTTTTAAAGTAAACACAACGCATGTCGACGCGTTTGGCTCGTTGAGTTTTGCCACCGTACGGGCTGCCGCCGAAGAAGCCATGGACGGTTTCGCAGCCGGTCGTTACGATGCCGTTGAGGTTGTTTACAATGAGTTCCGGAACGCGGCCGTGCAGATTGTACGTACCGAGCAGATGCTGCCGATCGTTGCCGCTGAAGCGCCGACGGGTGCTGTGGCTTCCGCCATCAATTACACCTTTGAGCCGTCGGAAGAAGAAATCATCACTGAGCTAATTCCGAAGACGCTGAAAATTCAGCTCTATAAGGCTGTTCTGGACTCCAATGCCTCAGAGCACGGTGCTCGTATGACGGCGATGGATAAAGCGACCGAAAACGCGGGTGAATTATTGAAAGAATTACGTCTGGTATACAACCGGACCCGTCAGGCTGCTATTACCACCGAAATTCTCGAGATTGTCGGCGGGGCTGAAGCATTGGCAAGTGCCTAATTTTCTTTTTGATTCAAGTAGTTCAAAAACCACCACTGAGTTAAGTGGTGGTTTTTATTTTAGGCTCAGTCACGAACGGGTCAACATTTGGCGGTGAATTGGGTTGATAAGTAAGGGCAGTCTGCTGGCTGCCTGAAGTATCTAGCAAATCTAGTAACCGCTTGAACGCATATTCGTTTGCAGGTTACTCCCGGGCCGTCTTTTTTAGTACATTTGGTAGATATTCATAGCTAATTTATGAGCGACTCACTTGTCGGTATTCTTCGCCAGAAGAAGAAACAAATCCTAACCTTATGGATGAAGAACCAGTTAGCCGATAGTGGGCTACGGGATGATCTGATGAGTAATGATGACTTGCGGACGCAGTCGGAAGAATTATTAGATACGCTCCTAGAAGTGCTAACCGACGAGAGTTTAGCCATGCTTAACAACCAGGCATTTGGCCCGTTATTCGATCTTCTGTCCGGTATTTCGTTTTCCCGCGCTCGTCAGGGGTTTACACCCCGCGAAACCGGCACTTACATCTTCAGCCTGAAAGATGCTTTGCTGGATGTGGTGCAGCAGGAGCGTAAAGATTCCCGGCAACTGCTGACCGATATCCTTCAAATCAGCAAACTTGTCGACAACCTGGGCATTTTCACGTTTGAGACGTTCATTCAGGGACGCGAAGAAGTGATCACGCGGCAGACCGACGAGATGACCGAAATCTCTACGCCCGTCGTGCAGGTGTGGGATGGTATTCTGACGATGCCGCTCATTGGTACGCTGGACAGCTCCCGGGCGCTGGTCGTCATGGAAAATCTGCTACAGGAAATTGTACGAAGCGGCAGTGGCATCGCCATACTCGACATTTCCGGCGTACCAACGGTCGACTCGATGGTAGCGCAGCACCTAATCAAAACTGTCAATGCAACCCGTCTGATGGGAGCCGAATGCATTATCTGTGGAATTCGTCCCGAAATTGCCCAGACCATTGTTCACCTGGGCATCGATCTATCGCATGTAGTTACGAAGGCAACGCTGGCCAGCGCGCTCAAACATGCGTTTAAAACCATGCAGCTAGAGGTTCGGAAGGCTCCTTCCAGCACCTCGCTTTCCTAAACTTCGCCCGCATGGACCGCATTCCCATATTACGTATTGGCCAGTATTTGCTGGTCACTATACAAGTTGACCTGTATGATCGATTAGCCCTTGATCTGGAAGCAGACCTGATCAGTCAGGTTGCTAAAACCGGGGCGCAGGGCGTAATGATCGATATATCGGCCGTTACCATCGTCGATTCATTCATGGGGCGCATCCTGAGCAACATTGCCAGCATGGCCCGTGTACTCGATGCCGAAACCGTTGTAGTTGGTATGCAGCCAGCGGTAGCCATTACGTTAGTTGAATTAGGGCTGGCTCTCAACGGGATACATACAGCCCTCAATATAGAGAAAGGCATGGAATTACTTCGCCTAAAGACCGACCTGATTAACGGGTCTAGCGACAATGCTCAATACGACGCCGATTGAGGTGTTAGCAGCCAATACGTTCAGTATTCGACAGGAGTCCGACGTAATTCCGTTCATCAGCCACATTCGGGACCAGGCCGGTCGACTGGGTATGAACAGCGTGAATCAGACTAAGCTGACCACGGCTGCCAGTGAACTAGCCAGGAATATGATTAACTACGCCAGTGGCGGAGACGCACGGCTGGAGCAGGTGCGGCAGGCCGACAAAGATGGCTTCAGAATCATATTTACCGACAAAGGCCCCGGCATTATTGACATAGAGAAAGCCATGGAAATGGGCTATTCTACGGGAGCAGGGATGGGATTGGGTTTACCAGGCGCGAAACGACTGGTCAATGAGTTTACGTTAGCCAGCGAAGTAGGTAAAGGAACGACGGTGACCATACTAAAATGGACCAATGGATAACACGCCCCATCGTACATATCCGGTTACTGATCGAAGTTATTTGAGTCTAATCAAGCGTGAGGTACGTGCCTTAGCGAATCAACTCCAGTTTTCGGCTAAAAAGATCAGCGAGGTTGATATTATTATAGCCGAACTGACCTCCAATTTAGTTAAGTATGCTAAAGAAGGCGAATTGCTGGTGCGGCCTCTGCACGACGGTGCAAATACAGGTATTGAGTTAATCAGTCTGGATAAAGGCCCAGGCATGGTTGACCCCAGCCGGATGATGCTCGACGGCGTCTCAACGGGAGGATCGCTGGGGCAAGGATTGGGGGCTATCAAACGGCTGGCCGATCTGTTTCAACTGTATTCGTTACCTGATCGGGGTACCATCGGTTTAGTGCACGTGTATCAGGAGCCGTCAAAATTATCGGATAAAATACTCTTAGCCGATGTTCAATGCGTGATTGTGCCTAAAGCCGGCGAAACGGCCTGCGGAGATGGTGCCTACGCCCGGGTAACAACTGCCGGACTAGCGGTTTTTCTGGGGGATGGATTGGGCCACGGTGACTTGGCAGAACAAGCCATTCAGCTAGCGCTTCGAACGCTGGATCAACAACGTAACCTAAGCCCGGCTACGTGGTTGGCAGCTATCCATCGGGCTGCGATAGGAACGCGCGGGCTGGTTGGTACGGGCGCGATTTTTGAGCTTAGCAGCCGAAAATGGAAGATTTGCGGAGTCGGAAACATTAAAACGCAGCTGACGGGGGTTAATCAGCTTAAAAACTATATACCTCAAAACGGGATTCTGGGGTATAATCTGCCAAGGACCCTGCTGGAACACGAATTACCCTACGAACCTGGTCATTGTTTGGTTATGGCGTCGGATGGTATACAGACTCGCTGGAATCCGGCGCGGTACCCAAACATTAGCCGGTATCAACCTATTGTACTAGCGGCTGCTATTTATAAAGAATTCGCTCGTCGAACTGACGATATGTCGGTAGTGGTTGCCCGCATTTATTAAGTGTATGCATGAATTAACAAGGCTTAACCTGGACAACGAAATGGACCTGATCCTGGTCCATAAGCGGAGCATGAAGCTAGCCGAATTAGGAGGATTTTCACTGGCTGCCCAAACGACCTTCGCTACGGCCGTTTCGGAAGTAGCCCGGTTGGCGCTGGCCGGGGGAGGACACAGCTCGTTGAAGTTAGGCATGCACGCCGACGATGAGAAAGGGTGGCGAATTGCCGTTCGATTGCAGGATCGGCGACGGTATCAGTTGGAGGTCGCGGAGGAAGCGCTGAATAATGCCCGTAGGCTGGTCGATGAATTACTCGTAGACGTAACGGACCAAGGCACGGATATTCAGCTCATGTGTAACGTTTCGGATTTACAGTCGGTGAGTGTGGCGCGCCTGGAAGGGTGGAAGCGGTTATTCACCCACGAGCCACCGGCATCGCCTTACGATGATATTAAACGGAAAAATAGCCAGTTGCAGGAACTCGCGGACCGCCTTCAGATCAGTGAGCAGCAGTACCGGCAAATGACCAATTCGCTGCCGCTGTTAATTTTCTCGCTAACGTCGGACAACAGGCTGGTATATGCGAATCAGGGCTTTACCAACTTCCTGGACGATACGTTGCCCGAGTTAAACCAGAAAGGGTGGTTAACCATCTTTCACGAGGATGATCGGGCTTCTGTGCGTACGGCCTGGGCCGATTCGGTAGCGAGTAGTACGCCGTTTCAGGGGGAATGGCGGCTTCGGCACCGGCAAACGGATGAGTACGTCTGGCACATGGTTTCGGCTTCTCCTCTGCGCGATGCGAACCAACGGATCGTTCACTGGAACGGCTTTATGGCCGACATTCACGCGCAGCGGGTCGTAGAGCAAACGTTACGTGACAACGAAGAGTTACGCCAGAGCCGAAGCCAGCTTCGAACCAGCCAGCAGCAACTGGAAGGTAACATTAATGAACTGAACCGGAGCAATACCGAACTAGCGCAGTTTGCCTACGTTGCCAGCCATGATTTGCAGGAGCCCTTGCGCAAAATACAAGCGTTCAGTACCATGCTGACGGAGCAGTATGCGCCTGCCCTCGATCCTACCGCACAGGACATAATCCGGCGAATGCAGGGAGCTACGGGCCGTATGCAGGAGTTGATTCGGGGCTTGCTGGCCTACTCCCGGTTAAATACCGAAAAACCTTCGTTCCGTGCCGTGTCCCTAAACCAACTGATCAACGAGGTGATAGGCGATCTGGAAACAGCTATTGAGGACCGTGCCGCCGTTATCGAAGTCGAAGCCTTGCCTACGATCCGGGGTAATGGCTTGCAGCTCCGGCAGTTGTTTCAAAACCTGCTCAGCAATGCCCTGAAATTTACCTCACCCGACCGGATTCCCTCTGTGCACATCAGCGCCCAATTGCTTAGTGACGCTGAAATACAGACTCTGTACCCTAATGCCTCGGGTGACTACGTAGCGGTAAGTATTCAGGACAATGGAATTGGTTTTGAGGAGAAACACACGAACCGGATTTTTAATCTTTTCCAACGACTGCATGGCCGTAATGAATACACGGGTACGGGGATAGGACTGGCGGTTTGCAAAAAAGTAGTGGATAACCACAGCGGCTACTTAAGCGCCCACAGCAAGCCCAACGTAGGTTCTACGTTCGTGGTCTATTTGCCCGTACAATGAACTTGACAAACCCGGCCAGCGGGTAGTTTTGAGTTGGCTGAGTGCCAGCGAGATTGTCAGATTCGATCAGTTTGGCCAGCCCTGGGGCTTGTTTGGCGTTCGGTTGTCACTATCTACACACACGGCCGTTGGTGGCCGACCCACCGAGTTTCGGGGCAGGTAATAAGGAATTAAGCCGGGTGGTTCGGGCGTAGGATCACGATTGGCGTTCAGGGCTCTGAACAAACCGGGTGCATTGCCCGTGTTCTCCCGGCGGTCAAGCAGGTAGCGCTCTGCCGATACGGCCGATGCCGCAAAATAACCCACTACAGCTTCTCCGGAATTAGAGCCATTATGAACATTTCCAGTAGGGGCTGCGGGGGGCGTATTTGCCAGTCCACCCGCGTTTTGCGTTTGATCCAGAACTCGTTTGAAATAGCTGTATGCTTCTGCTGTTAGCGCACTCTGCCGGATTTCGACCAGGCAGGGCTGGTATTGATAATAAGGAATTTGGGCAACCAGCTTTCCCGTTACAGTTCTGCCATTCGTGTACGTATCGGCAAAAATGGTGAGGTTATAGTTGAAGAGTTTTTCCCAGCATTCAGTTCGGCACTCATAATCAATATAGGGCGGCTCGTAGTTTGGATCGGGGTAATAGCAGTCCTCCAGTAAGCGGTTTGTGTACTGCTTTGTAACCGGGTCAATTGCATAGACCAGGTAAGAGCCCCGGCAAGACCGGCACCACAGCTGCTTTTCCCACAACACCCAATCCCAGCGGTAATAATTAGCCTGATCGGCTGGATCTTGCCAATCAATGTAGATGTCGTTAGCGGCTCGGTACGCGGGGTTGTTTAGCAAACCTTGGTTGAGACTGGTTGGGTTAAATCGTTCGTACAGACGACGAATGGGCGGGGCTGCGGGCATTCGCTCCGTGGCTGACACGTAGTGAGTGCCATCTTTGAGCGTGAACTGCAACTGGTACCGGTGCCCAATTTGACCGACAAAAGAAGCTGGAGCCTGGTAACGGCCTGAGTCCGTTTCGGTAAAGCGCACCCGCTGAACGGAATCAATTAGTACGTCAACGGTAGCTCCGGTTAGCGGGCGCGTGCCGAAGCGGCCCGTGAACGGATCTGCTTTTGAGCGGTTCAGCCGTACCAGCTGGGGTTCGTCGAGATTGGTGATGCTGGATTCAACGACCACTACGTTGACCGTTCCTTCTGTAGCCAGATCTTCCGGATACACGCAACTGCTTATCGACAAGGCAACAACGTACCAGACAAAAAAGTGTAAACCCGTTAGACGTACCATCAGAGCAGACAAACTTTTTGGGTAAAATTATAGATATCGAATATTCTACCGGTTTGCCGCTGACAATCCGCGTATTAGTAAGTCAATCCCGTTTTCGCCTTTACGTAAAGAAGGGATTTTGTGCAGGTTATACAGTGCGTAAGTAAACGCAGGAATATGAATTAAATTGTTAAATAATATAGTTATAATCAATGCATTATCTCTTTAATTGCATTCAAGCATATCCTGGAAAACCGGAACCAAGCGTCCCCATTTTTAGTTATTAATGTGTCATATACGAATGGCTGTTTCTTCAGCGTTTAGTAGTAGGTTTGATACCATTTAATGATCCAAAACAAATGAAGATTAAAGGCATAATTAGCAGCTTGTTCATCGTCGGTACGCTGGCGTCCTGCGCCCCGGCCATTACGGTCAAGTACGATTACGATTCGAAAGTAAATGTGCGGCAGTTCACTACGTATCGGATCGAAGCTGACCGGCAACGTAACGCTGATCCAATCGTGGGTAGCAACCTGAACCAGCGTCGTATTGCCGATGCGCTGGATCAATCGCTGAAGGCTCGTGGCTATAAGCCCGTAACGCAGGGCGAAGCTGATCTGATTGTTCGCTTCTTTACCGACTCGCGCGATCGTCAGCAAATCCAGTCGAACAACATGTACTCGCCTTACTCGTGGTGGTACGGTGGCATGGGTAACAATGTGTACTCACGGCAGTACGAAGAAAACCGGGTAGTGGTTAACGTATCGGATGCCCGTACCAATGACATCATCTGGCAGGGCTGGGCTACGGGTCAGCTCAACAACCGGAATAAAGAGCGTGACCGTGATCAGACGTTCCGCGAAACGGTGGTTAGTATCATGAAAAACTTCCCCGAAAGCGCCGGTCAGGACTACGGTGCAGCCCGGTAATCGAGCTTAACATTCCCCTTTCAAAACCTACTGCTCCAACGAGTGGTAGGTTTTTTTATAGCCATAGCTTTTTGTTTATTTGTGGCTTTCTGTCCTACTATGTCTATTGGAAGTCGAGGAGCCATTTATTCCCTGCTGACCGTAGTGGTTGTGCTCCTGCTGGGCATTACAGCCTTACTGTGGGTCGCCTACAACCGGCACCAGAGGCTCGAAGACGCTACCATCGACTTGCAACGTAATCTGAGTCAGCAGGAAAGCCAGATCAAGGACCTGCAGGAACGGCTCGAAGACTGTGATACCCTGGAAACTGCTGCTCCTCTCGATACGTCGTGGAATACCGGCCGCCCAACAAATACAACACAGGTTGTCAGCCAAGTTATGTTACCCCGCCACTGACTAGCCATTTCGGAATCGTTATTTAAGATACTTCTCGATTGTCTGGCGAATAAGCTGGCGACTGCTGGCTGAATTGTAGGAGACTTTTTGAGCTGATGCGGCCAGTTCATCCAGCTCCCGGCCCAATACGTTGCCTTTCACCTGCCCCCGCAGGGCAACACGCTCGCGGTTGGCTAACAGCTCATCCCAAACTGCCCGTACGTCAGCCCAGTAGGCGCGGTTCTCGGCCCACCAGGTTTTTGCGGTCTCACACTTGCGCTCGTCTGTGCGCCGGTACGTGTTCACCCCTTTTTCGGATACCAGCAACTGATCGCCCGCTTCGGTGCGGATAATCTTGTCGTTGTCCTGCTCGTGAACGTATCCATCCGGTCGGATTTCATGATGGTTTGTTCGGCGCATTACGTTGTAATCGCTACGTTTGGTGTATTCGCGCCGGGGCAGGGGCGCCTCGACGGTGCTTTCCCAATAATGCCGCCCATCGGCATGAATCCAGGTCGCTGACCCTTCGTAACGTGGGCTATCGTCCACTTCAAACACCTTCTGAGTCCACTGCCCTTTTACTTGAGTAGGTGTAAGGGTCACACGCTTCCAGGAAGCGTTTTGCTCGAATTTCAGCAGGCTGGTATACTCGTACAGCCAGTCTTCGCGCCAGTGCTTGACAATGATCGTATCGCCTACAATTAAAAGGTGCTGGATCACGAGTTTTCCTGGCAGTTCCTCGTCTACAAATACCCATTCCAGACCTTTGGCAGAATATCTGTCTTTATACGTATAGCTTTTTTCGGGCGCAAACGTCTCGGCGTACAGAAAGGCGACTTCGTGGCAGCCGCACTGACTCTTGATCGCTTTAACATCATCAGCCTTTGGAGTAGTCTGGGCGAAACTTCTTAGACAGAGCAACAAAGCAACACTAAGCAGAACGAATGGACGCATGATTGACAAGCTGGTACGCAGGCAAGATACGTCAAAAATAGATTTATTTAGAATGTGTATAAATAAAGTGGCTGATTATTTGGAATGGCTTTAGATAAGTTCTACGTTTGTGAATCAGCTAGATCATTAAATCGACACGAACCATAGCAAACAAAAAACGGCACTCAGATTGAAGTGCCGTTTTTTTGTATCATAAGGTTGGTACTTACTCAAAGGGGTTGCCATCGAACGTAACGCTGGCCAGCTTTTTATCCAGATAGTACACCTGGTCGGCTGGAATCTGATCGATCAGTTCAAGGCACCGACGGGCGATGTACTCTTCTTCAACCTGTTCTTTCACAAACCACTTCATTAGTTCCTCGGTGGCGTAGTCATTTTCCCGGCGGCAGACGCTGATAACCCGGTTAATGGAATCGGTAACGGCCACTTCCTGATCTAGGACCGTTTCGAATACGGAGCGTAATGAATCAAACTCCTGACCAACTGCTGGAATCTCGGGCGAATAAGCCGTACCGCCCTGATCGCATAGGTAATGGAAAATGCGCATGCCGTGGTTGCGCTCTTCTTCCGATTGTTTATAGAAAAAGCCCGCGCAATGATCAAATCCATTCCGATCGCACCAACCTGCCATTGCTAAATATTTCGATGACGAAACCATCTCAATCTGAATCTGCTGATTCAGAACCATTTCAACGGGTTCTTTTATCGACGTACGAAGTCTTACTAAATCTTTCATAATAGATACTGCGTTCGGTGCAACATGTTGATACCAAAGTAACAACAAAAAACCGGCTCGTGTTATGCAGCCGGTTGATTCCCCTCAAATTTAGAAACAGAATAATTTAACTAAGCCAGCGTAGAACAGCCGCTCTCGCGAAGAATGCTATTGAGTTCCAGCATCAGATTGGCCCCATTCAGCAATTCCCGCAGGTGAATGATTTCGCAGAGCGTTAAAACGTAGCACCGTTCGGAGCGGGGAGGAGTCAGAATTTCAACGTCGTGGGCGTTATCAGTGCTCAGCGCCATCTGACGAACATCGACGGTTTGTACCATCCGCCGGAAATGAGAAAAGTCGCGGGCTGACATAGGCGTATGCGTATCCCAAAACTCGATGATCAGCCGGTTCGTCGTATCGCATTGATAAACTGCTCCTTTGTCCGTTCTAAATACTTCCTGATACGAAACTGGTCTGTTAGTCATTACGCTTGTTATTGCAATACCACAAAGATAATAGCCAGTGGTTAATTTAGATGTAGTCTAAACAAGTTTAATTAACGAATTATTGAGCGGAGGCTCTGACCAACCAGCCTGTTTTCTGATCGGCATTGCGCACGAGTTGAAACCGGTCTGAAACAGCCAGAACATCGACGACGGAACCACTGGCCAGGGTGTCGATGGTAGCCGCCAGGGGATCGGCCGCATCCAGTAAATTGCCGGGCGCAGAAAGCGTCAGCCGTTGCAACGGACGTTTCACGGGTTCGGTAGTCGCACTCGCTACGTAACCCGTCAGGCCGTCGGGGAGGGTAACCCGCAGCCAGGTTTCAGTACCACCCAGTACCGTCAGAGCCGCCGACTTCGGTAACTGTCGTAAAACAGGCGCATCGCTGCCCGGTGCCAGCCGCACGGCCGAACGAGCCGCTGCAACACGTATCGAATCGCCCAATCGGGATTCGGATAGCAGTGTTTGTCGGGCAGGGCCACGGCCAAGTCGAATAAAAGGTAAGGGATCTACCGCCCCTTCTGAATAACCATAGATGCCAAAGTGCAGGTGCGGGCCTGTAGTGCGGGCGTTACCCGTGTTCCCCACAAACCCTACTGTATCACCAACCGATACGCGCTGGCCATTGCTGACATTCCATCGGTCGAGGTGAGCGTAATACAGCCGAATGTTTCGGTCGTTGTCGGACACAAAAACGACGTTGCCGCCCAGGCTATTTGTGCCGACGCCGGAGACAATACCGTCGATTGAGGCCACAGCGGGTGTTCCTCTCGGGGCGAAGATATCGACGCCCTCGTGCCGACGGCGACCCGCATCGCGCGAGGCACCAAAAAAACTGCTGATCTGTCGACTGTCTTTTCCCTTTACCGGAAAGCTAAGGGCGGGCTCCCGCGTAATCGAAATCGTATACCGGCCGCTACGTAGCAGTTCGGGCTGGATACGGATCAGATACGTTTGGGTTCGGCGGGGTTCCCAGGCCAAGACGTTGGTATCGGCTTTCGATGACGCAATCAAATCGGCGCTTCGTCGGTCATTCAACGCAAATACGTCGATAAACACCTGCACATCCTTCTGCCCCTGAGTCTCGACTTTCACCAGAAATTTATCACCCCGCTGCGCGTCGAGCCGGTAACCAACCGAAAATGCCTTCGTAGCCGCAAAATAGCCACTCTCCCGATAGGGAATCGTAATTTTGAGTGAGTCGCGTAACGCTCGGTCGCTGGCCGACAGCCAATCGGTACCTAAGGCAGTCTGGTCAAGTTTAGCGGTTTTGAGCGATTGCCCGTATTGTTCGTGGGGCGACGAGGACCGGAACAACGTAGTGGCCGGACCAACGCCTGTACAGCCAACCATATAGCCAGCTAACAATCCTGCCCAGAAGAAACGGAATAAGTGATTATATACCATAGTGTTACTATACTACTAAACGACCAGGATGCGCTGACAGTTCAGTCAGAAGGGTTTATCTGCTAGAAGCTTCTGAAAGCCATAACCTATAGAGGGGCGTTTTATTGCTACCTATCTACAATCCATTTGGTTTTGGTTGCAACAAAAGCCAACGGCCCCGGTTCAGGTAGTCAGTTACTGCATGATTCAAGCATATGATTCCTGAATGGCTGCAAGCCGGACTGTGGGGGTTGTTATCTGGTGGTGCCTTGCTGATCGGCGCTGCCATGGGCTATTTTGTAAACGTTCCGCAGCGGTTGATTGCCAGCGTAATGGCCTTTGGCAGCGGGGTCTTGTTTTCGGCTTTATCGTTCGATTTGATGGACGAAGCCTACCGCACCGGCGGTTTCGATGCTACCGCAGTTGGTTTTATCGGCGGAGCGGCCGTGTATACAGCCGCTAATTACTACTTGTCAAAACAAGGTGCGAAGCACCGCAAGCGCTCTGGAGATCAACAGGCATCTGAACAGGATCAGCAGGGGAGTGGATTAGCCATCGCCGTTGGGGCCTTGCTGGATGGAATTCCTGAATCAATTGTAATCGGACTAAGTCTGCTGGGTGGCAAAGGGGTAAGCGTCGTTGCGGTCGTTGCTGTATTTCTGTCGAATATACCGGAAGGACTTTCTAGTGCGGCCGGAATGAAAAAAGCGGGTCGGTCGGTAGCGTACGTAATGGGGATATGGGCTGCTATTGCGCTGGTTTCGGGCGTGGCTGCTCTGCTGGGTTATACCCTCTTTCAGGACTATTCAAACGATGTTACTGCCGCCACAACCGCCGTGGCAGCCGGGGCAATTCTAGCCATGCTCGTCGACACAATGATCCCCGAAGCATTCGAGGAAACGCACGAATTTGCCGGGTTGATTACGGTAGTCGGCTTTCTACTTGCGTTCGTTCTATCAAAGATGGGTGGGTAGGTTTCCACTGCCTCACGCCGGTGAACATTGCTCTGAATCAGGCGTTATAGACGAAGTTAACTTACTCAACGACTATGGAAAGCAGAGCGAAACTGGCGGGCCACGCAGCCCACCCTATTATGATCGTATTTCCGCTGGGATTACTTTCTACGGCGGTTATCTTCGATATTGTTTACTTGGTTAGCGATAACTCAACGTTTGCGCTGGTATCCTACTGGATGCTGGTTGCGGGTCTGATTGGTGGATTAGCTGCGGCCGTACCGGGTTGGATCGACTGGTTTGCGATTCCGTCCGGAACGCGGGCCAAACGTGTAGGTTTAGTGCATGGCGTAGGTAATGTATTTGTCTTGATTTTATTCGCGGTTAGCTGGCTGTTCCGGCGCGACGAACCGGGCTATTTACCAACGAGTATTGCCATGACGCTGTCGTTTGTGGCGTTTCTGATTGCCGGCGTTACGGGTTGGTTGGGCAGTGAGTTAGTGGAGCGGCTGAGCGTAGGCGTATACAATGGAGCGCATTTGAACTCTCCCAATACGTTATCCAAACGACCAGCTACGGATATTGATGGTGAGGGCGGCCGACTTGTCGATACAAGGGGCCGGGAACGGTTCGCCTAGCACCCAATAAGGGGTGACATAAACAGATAAGGCGGCCATAACTAAGCCGCCTTATCTGTTTGTAAATAATGATTACCGCTATTCAGTGGCTGATTTACCCCGGCTTGTCAGCAAGTATACCGGTATACCCAGACCCGCGATCAGCAGACCCATGCCGGTATTAAACGTTTTTGTGTATAGCAGAATGCCGCAAATGGTTAAGCCTGCGAGAATATACAGAATCGGTACCACTGGATAACCGAAGGCACGATACGGCCGCTCAGCGTCGGGTTCTTTCCGGCGCAGCAGAAATATGCCGCCGATTGTAACAATATAAAAGCATAGCGACGTAAAGGTGCAGTAGTCGAGCAGGTCGCCGTAGGTGCCCGATAAACACAGCAGCGATGCCCAGATGCACTGCAGCCACAAGGCCCGACCGGGTACGGCATTTCGATTCAGGTGGGAAGCTTGCTTAAGAAAAAGGCCATCTTTAGCCATCGCGTAATACAGGCGCGCACCAGCCAGAATCAGGCCGTTGTTACAGCCAAAGGTCGAAATCATGATCAGCACCGCCATAAACGCCACGGCAATGTCACCGAAGATCGTCGAAACGGCGGCTGTCGCTACCCGATCGGCTTCGGCAAACTGAATGCCTCGCCCTAGAATATCCGTGGCCGTTGGCGAGCCTTTCAGGGGCAGAAGCGAGAGATACGATACGTTCGCCAGAAAGTAGATGGTTGTCACGATCAGCGTACCGAAAAACAAAGCCAGGGGAATATTGCGACGCGGATTTTTGATCTCGCCCGCAATGAACGTTACGTTGTTCCAGGCATCGGCCGAGAAGAGCGAGCCAACCATGGACGTACCGAAGGCGAGCAGAAGCGCAATACCCGCCAGAGGAATAATCTCGCCCGTAGCGCTGGTCGTGCTGGCGTCCCAGGCATTGGCGAAGTTAGTCGACAACTGGCCGCTTTTAAGCCCCAGCGTAATGCCAATGACGATGAGGCCGAGCAGCGCAATCAGCTTCGCCGACGTGAAAACGTTCTGAATGAGCTTACCACTCTGCACCCCCCGGCTATTCAGCCAGGTCAGCAGCACCAGGCTTGCAATGGCGAACAACGAGCCCGCTGAAATCTTCACGGGACCGAGCGCCATCAACACGTTGTCGGGGCCTAAAGCAGGAATAAATACGGCCGTGTATTTCGTAAAAGCCACGGCTACGGCGGCAATGGTGCCGGTTTGAATAACGGTAAAGACCGTCCACCCGTACACAAAACCGGTGAGGTGGCCATAGGCGCGCTGGATGTAAATGTATTGTCCGCCGGCCTTAGGCATCATCCCTGCCAACTCGCCATAGCTCAGGGCTGCAGCTACGGTCAATACGCCCGTCAGGACCCAGAGCATGAGCAGCCAGCCTGATGAACCTAGATTGCGGGCCATGTCGGCCGTAACAATAAAAACGCCCGAACCAATCATTGATCCCGACACAATTAAGGTGGAATCGAGTAAGCTCAGGGAGCGTTTGAATTCAGTTTTTTCTTCGGTTAGGAGTTGTTCGGCCATACAAGTTAAAATATGAGGTACAATAAGCGTCGGAATAGGTGAAAAACCAACTAATCGTTGGCTGTTTTTCCTATTTACAGCTGCTAGCGTAACATATTAGCCGAATGGGCTTACCGAATCTCAATCTCATCGACGGCTAGTTGGGCTGGCTTACCCGGATTGCGCAACCCGGCCGGAACCCGCCCGACATTGTGCGCCAGAATCCGGACGTACCGGGCGGTGGTAGGCGTAAAGTCGAAGGGTAGCCGGGTAATGGCTCGTTTCCCTCCTTCGGCTGCGTTGGTTTTCACGCTTGCCACCGGCCGGAAGGTCTGTCCGTCGTCGGACACGGCGATGTCAACCCGGTCGGGCAGGCAGAGGTTTCGGGCGGTATATTTCACGAAGCCGACGCGAACACTTTCAACCGGCTGCGATTGCCCTAAATCAATAACGGCGTTAAAATCGTTAGCGAACGACACCACATTGGTTAGCTCATACCCGCCCATGCCGCCGGTAGTGCCATCGGTAAGGCTAAAATTGCGGTCAGGTCGGCCGGTAGTTGCGGCACTGAGCAGCTTGTAGGTCTTACCCGTTGCTTTGGAGACAAGGTATTCTTTCTGAATTTTAGCGACCTGACTGAGTGGCTTGCCATTCGAAAAGGTGGCCATACGAATCGTGGATGACTGGTCGAGCCGCAAAGGGACTGTATAGCGGGGCGATTCGCCCGACGGAACGCTGCCATCGATTGTATAGCGTATCTCCGGTACGAGCGGATTCGCTGAAAGCGTTACGTCTACCTTACCCTCCGGAAGTGGTTTTGCGGACGGCGTTACGTCGTAGAACGTCCGCGCGTAATTCACATTCAGATTCGCCAATCGTTCGACGTGCATGAGCAGCCGACGCGAAAAATCGTCGTAGTTTTTCTGGGCCAGCGGTGTCCAGACAACCTCGGCCAGCGCAGCCGCTCGTGGCCAGACCATGTACTCGACCTGATCGGCTGTTTCCAGATACTCCGTCCAGAGATTGCCCTGGGCACCCAAAATGTGTTTAGCTTCTGCGGCCGATAGATTGGCTGGTGTCGGATTATATGAATAGACCAGCGAGAGCGGTAATGACCCGCCGAAGGCCATAGGCTCCTGCGCTGGATCGCCCTGGTAGTGATCGAAGTAGCAATACTGACCAGGTGTCATGATCACATCGTGACGCTGACGGGCAGCCTCAATGCCACCTTTTGTGCCGCGCCAGCTCATAACGGTAGCATTGGGCGAGAGACCACCTTCCAGAATTTCGTCCCAGCCAATAATCCGACGGCCTTTGGACGTAACGAATTTGTCGATGCGCGTAATGAAATAGCTTTGCAGGCCGTGCTCATTTTTCAGTTTCTCGCGCTTGATGAGCTGCTGGCTGAAGGCACTTCTTCGCCAGCTTTCTTTAGGACATTCGTCGCCCCCGATATGAATGTATTTACCTGGAAACAACGCCATTATTTCGGTCAGGACGTCTTGCAGAAAGGTGAACGTTTTCTCGTACGGGCAGAAAACGTCGGGAAAAACGCCCCACTTGGTCGCCACCTGATACGGCCCACCCGAGCAGCCCAGTTCCGGGTAAGCGGCCAACGCGGCCAGCGCATGACCGGGCAGCTCAATTTCGGGCACCACGGTAATGTATTTGGCGGCTGCGTACCGCACGACCTCGCGAACTTCGTCCTGGGTATAAAAACCGCCGTAGGGTTTTCCGTCAAAAACCTGCGGGTCGTACTCGTCATAGTGGCCGACAATGGTTTCGCGCCGTTGAGCGCCTACCTGCGTAAGCTTCGGGTACTTTTTGATCTCGATCCGCCAGCCTTGGTCGTCGGTGAGGTGCCAATGGAACGTATTGAACTTATGGAACGCCATCAGATCAATGTACTTCTTGATGAACGCAACCGGAAAAAAGTGCCGACAAACATCCAGATGCAGGCCCCGGTAGACGTAGCGGGGCTGATCCTGAATGCGGCAGGCTGGAATAGTAAAGGTTTGGAGTGAAGGATTTGAAGCGGGCGGAGCCGTATTTGTGGCTGTTGGTAGTTGATTTTCCGTGCCGGACTCTTTCTTTAAGACAACCGGCGGCAAGAGTTGATACAGCGTTTGTACAGCATAAAAGAAACCTTTTGGTTTGTTCGCGTCAACTGTAATGAGCTGATCGGTGGCATCAATCCGGTAGCCTTCATCGCCCAGTGTTGTATCAAGAGATGTAATAAACTGAATGGAATTGCCGGGTAACGCCTGTCTGGTGATGTTCTGAACCGTAATGCCAAGACCCGTGGTTCGATTAAGGTGGCGGGCAAGCGAATCGGCAATTGCTTTTAGCTCAGGCAGGCCTTCAGGAATCCGGATGGTAGTTGTGCGGCTCAGCACAAATTCCCCCGTGCGTGGCTCCAGTTGCGCGGGCCGGGGAATGATCGCGTACCGAGCCGATGCCTGCCCGGCCGTAACTTGACTACTAACTGACTGGCTGTAGCTGAAACACGATGTAAGAACGAAACCAAGGAAGAACGTAATGAAACGAGTATGCATAGGTTATTGACGCAAATCGGCCAGCATCTGGCAAAAAGTTCGGTCTGATTTAGTCGTTAAATAGACGAAAAATTTAACGGCGTACTGGAAACACTCAACCCCGTGGACCAAATTTTGTTAAACCGTCTATGCGTGTACTACTTTTGCCGGAGTAGTGCCACTAAGGCCGACAATATGTTTAATCGTTGCTGCTAGGTCGGGTTGGCGAAGCTCGTCCTTATCAATTAAAATGAAACGGGTCACCTTATTCCTTCTGCTGTTGCTGAACAGCGGATGGTCAACCTTTGCCCAGTCGCCCGTAGCCCCGGCCGAAACGCATCACTATGCGATTGAGATTGCGGGCATTCGGGTCGGAACCATGACGGCGGTGCGCCAGCCCCAGGCTGATAACCGCACAACTTACACGCTGATCAGTGATGTAAAAGTGCATTTGCTGGTGTATACCGTGACGATTTACTACAAAGTGATCAACCAGTTTGTCGGGCAAAAACTGATGCTCTCGACGGTTGAAGCGCATACCAACCGGGGCGATTACGCGTCGCGAACCGAGTGGAAAACCGATCATTACGACATCGTTGCCAACCAGTATAAGTACAAACATCAGGCAATCGAACGAAATAATATTGATTTTCCAACTTCATCTTTGTACTTTTACGAGCCTACCGGCCGAAATAAGATATACGCCGAGTATTTTGGTGATTATTTTACCTTCAGCCGAACCTCGACAGGAACGTATCGCGCCCTGCTCGACGACCGGGAAGATGAGTACATCTATCAGAACGGAAGGCTGGTTAAGGTCATCAAACATAATGCGATAAAAAATTTCGTTTTGCGGCTGCTAGATTAGTGCAGCGGGACAGATAGGGGAGAGGAAGCCGCCAGTATTGAGTCGTTCGAGTGAGCGGCTAGTAGCGTACTTACCGTAACCTTTTATCGTCCATGACGAAACGCCTACTACTGTTTGTAGCCGGAATCGGCTGCACTTTCCCGAAATTTTCCGCCGTTGCCCAGTCAGCCACCAACTTCATCGCGCTGCATTCGGAAACCTCCACCACAGACTTTTATAGTTCAGGTTCAGCAAAGGCAGTAGCCGTGCGCGCCGACAATGTCATTGATTTTTGCGGAGAAAATATCCCAACGAATCATCCGGACATCGTTGAGCGGTGGACACGGACGCTGAACCGGCAGGCGTCTCTAGCGGGCAGTTTAACCATGCTTAAGCGCCGGGCGTCGGTGGTCTTTCCGTTCATTGAACCCATTCTGAAGCAATACCACATCCCGTCGGATTTCAAATTTCTGCCGCTCCTCGAAAGCGCCGTTACCAACCGGGCGGTTTCACGTAAAGGAGCCGCCGGGTTCTGGCAGCTGATGCCACAAACTGCGCAGTCACTCGGGCTGAACGTATCGCATCGGCGCGATGAGCGGTTTAATCTCAAAAAAGCTACGCACGCGGCCTGCCGCTATCTGAGTGAATTATACGACCAGTTGGGCTCGTGGATGTTGGTAGCCACAGCTTACAACGCCGGTCCCAATTATATCCAGCAATTAACCCGGCAGTACCCCAATCGGCACCCGATGGCGTTACCGTATCGGGCTTCGGAGACAAAAGCATATCTCTTCCAGGCCGTAGCCGTAAAGGAGTTGCTAACGCGCCCGCACGTGTACCGGGACCGGCTGAGCAGTCGCCACCTGGCCGCGCTCAGCGAAAATACGGGTTCTATGGACGCCCCCGAGCGGGCGTCTATCCTGGCTTCCTTCGACATGGACGAAACGGCGATTGCAGCGGGACTTAGTTCGGACGAAAACGCCTTACCTAGCTTTGTGGCTGACTCAACTACCAACGTAGTGCTGCTGACGGATGAGGAAGTAATGGCCGAATCTGAACCTGTGCTGGTTGCCGCAGATTCGGTTGAAGCGAAGCCGGAGCCGAAAATGGTGGCCTCTGTGTCTCCACCAACAACCCGCCTAATCACACGCAGTTTAAGCGAAGGTCCAATTACGGAAGGCCAATTGTGTGTATTTCAAGTCGTGCAGCCCGTAACCCTCAACGAGCGAACCTTTGCCGTCGGCGACGTGATTCACGCCCATATTGAGATTATTGATGCTACGTCCAGGCGGGTTTTTCTGCGTACCGACCGGCTAACGACCGCTCAGACGCAGGAGACGACCTCACTTAAACTGGTGGCTACTGAACAGCCTCGTCAGCCCGGCGTTACGTTGCCAACCCAACTCGAGAACTGGCGGCTGGAGTGGGAGCAGTTGTAAGTCGAGGGATTACCCCTCTGCCTTCGGCACCTCCCCTAAAAGGGGAGGAAACTTTTTTAATTTCCCTTTTAGGGAAATTGGAGGGGAGAATATTGCTACGCATTCATTTCAAAATTCTATTCCTCAATACCTCACTAATTCGCCGGAGTTCAAGCAAACTCGTCAAATTTTACGCACGGATGGTACATCGGCCGAAGCAACCTTGTGGATGCGACTTAGAAATCGTCAGTTAGATGGACGTAAGTTTAGGCGGCAGTTTAGGCGGCAGTTTAGTGTTGGCAATTATGTGCTCGATTTCTATTGTGTTAGCGAAAAGCTCTGTGTTGAATTAGACGGCGCTCCCCATTTCACAAAAGAAGGAATTTTATACGACGAGGAACGAACTGCTTTCCTAACAAACCTTGGTATTCGAGTGCTTCGGTTCGAAAACAAATCAGTGTTTAAGTCGATCGAAGGCGTACTCAATACCATCGAACGTTATTTCTCTGCTGACGGTGTTCACGAAAGGGGCCAGTCACGGCGGAAGCATAATTTGGGGGAGTAATACGGCCATACCCCCTCCAACTCCCCCTAGAAGGGGGAGAGTTAAATAGGAAGTCCTCCCCTACGAGGGGAGGTGCCGAAGGCGGAGGGGTAAAAGATCGTACGCGCCTTAAACAAGCACCGTACTGGTCAGGACCTTCGGCCCTTGTCGGTTGATCTCGGAAACGTAAGTTTCACTGGTGATCCCCACTGATAAAAACGCCTGCTGCATAGCCTGGCCGATACGTTCGGCCGTTTGTGCGTCGCGGCTCAGGGCGAACATAGACGGACCTGAACCTGACAGGCTGCATCCTAGCGCACCGTTGTCCAGCGCGGCCTGTTTCACTTCATGAAATTCCGGAATCAGAATGGCCCGGACTGGCTCGATGATCACATCCACCAGCGAGCGGCTGATCAAATCGTAGTCGGGTGTCATTAAACCAGCAATTAAACCGGCTACGTTGCCCATCTGCGTGATCGTATTCTTCAGCGAAACTTCATTCTTAAGAATAAACCGGGCGTCTTTCGTATTCACCTCAATGTCAGGGTGGACAAGGGTGCAGAATAAAGACGCTGGCGTTTCAATGCGAATTACATCGAGTGGATGATAGCTGCGGATCACCACAAACCCGCCCAGCAACGAAGGCGCTACGTTGTCGGCGTGGGCCGAGCCGCAGGCCAGTCGTTCACCTTCCATCGCAAACGGCAGCAGTTTAATCGTCGGCAATGGCCGGCCGAGCAGTTCATTGATCGCATAGACCCCGGCTACTGCGCTGGCTGCGCTGGACCCTAAGCCACTGCCCAAGGGCATTTGCTTTTCCAGTACCACGTCAACACCTACGTCTGTACGGCCTATATGCTCCAAATACGTCTGAATGGCGATGCCTGCCGTGTTCCGTTCGGTTTCGCGGGGTAATCGGCCCTCATCGCCAATGATGTTGGTAATGGTAACGCCCGGCTCTTCGCGAGTGGTTAGCGTAACCTGGTCGCCGGGACTGGCGACGGCAAACCCAAAAATGTCAAATCCGCAGGCGACATTGGCAACGGTGGCGGGGGCAAAGACTTGAATAGAATTCACGATGGAGGAAAGCGGTGCAATACAAAGACAAGTTTAGCGCTTTGGGCGGGGAATCGCAACTTAAGATCGGAGTTGCGCCTACATCGACTATCGGTACGTACCCTCGTCGAACGACGAATGAGTCGCCCTCCTGGTAAATGAGTTACTGGTTTGATGTCTCTCCGGCTTCCGGGTCTACCGTTTTGTCGGAGCCTACTGGGCTAACGATAAGTCGCTCCTCGGGAGTCAGTCCATACAGATCAAATACTAACTCATCTAACCGGGCTTCTTCGACTGGTGTGTCAGCTTTGGGATCGGTACGTTTCGCTGACAACATTTCATCGACTAAAGCAATCAGCGGTGCCTGGGCCTCGGACGTAACAGCGGGAATGGGGATCGACCGAATGTCGTTTAGCGTTAACTGCAACTGTGATTGCTTGCCCGTAGCTAACATACCAGCTGTTTTAAGATACGTAGCCAGCGACGAGTTTATAAGTGCCAGCACATACTTGGCCGAAAAGGCGGAGTCCGTAATAGCAATCGTATATACATCGGCTTTTGTGGCGAACCTGTTTGCTGTCCAGCTGGCTACCAAACGAACCGGTTGTCCTAACTTTTGCTTAACCAGAATGCGTTCGCTGTTCATGAACGCGTACGACGCAGACAAACTTTCTCCGTAGTGGACAAATGAATCCGGAACGGGTGACGCGTACCGAGTTAACATTCCGGAAAAAAACGGTACGTATGTTTCGTCGATCTGGTGATCAGAAATGTCTTTCCTGGTAATGGCTATGCCGCGGGCTGCCGTTGAGATGTCACCAATCGTTTTGGTAAATGCCCTTAATCGTTGTTTTATGGCGATGATCTGTCGATCAAAAATTAGCTCTAAACCGGGCGTAGCGGTCCAGGCCGAAGAGGGTATTGACGTGAACGGTATAGCTGACGCAAGCTGTCCGGTAAGTTTTGCGTCGGGCTCAAATAGAAACACCGCCGATGTAAAGGTTTCCTGATAGCCCTTTCGTATCAGATAAATACCGAGATCGACAGCCACGTCGTCAACGGCAGAGCGGGGAAGCACGATGCCAACTTCCAGCGTTGCGTTTTCCAGCAAGAGCTTTCGGGTTGGATATTGATCGTTATCAGTTTGCCAGGAGGCCGGCAAAATATAGGCTAGCCCACCCTGCGGCTTGGCAAGCTGTAAACCCCGTTCCATGAACAGCGAATACAGGTCAGCAACGGCTTGATACGTATTGGTGAGATACTTTTTTTCGGAGTCGCTAACTCGTGTGCCCTGGGGCGGATGGCTGAACACTAGATCAAAACCAACATAGTTTCCTGCTTCATCCAGCACTTCGGGAAAGGCATACCGCCACTCGAATGCCTGCTCAAACGCACGTTGTTTATGGGCAAAGGCTTGCTTTTTCTTGTCTAGCTGTTCCGTAAGACGTTGAAATTGATCACCCTGATTAACAAAATCGAAGGTTAGGGCCGACTGCGCTAATTTCGTTTCGAGCCGACGAATATCCGCATAGTCTTTTTGCTCCACTAACGCCATTTGGCTGATCGACTCCTGAAACTGCTGGATGCTGTTGCGCAGTCGCTCTTTCTCGGCTTTGTCATTCGTGTGCTTATAGGCGTGCGCATCGGCTCTGTATTGCTGGAACGCAACCAGGTATTTGTCGCGCAGACCCGGATTGCGCAGGGTATCCATCTGAAAATTCAGATCGAAACGACTAACCAGCGAGTTGCCCAGCCTGACCGTTCGATCAAGATCGGGCAACGATGCCAGCGTCAGTGTATCCTGTTCACCAACGTAATAATATACGCTCTTTAGCAGCTCGATCGAAAGCCGCAGCCGACAGAGCGTAACCGCGGTTGGGCTGCTGTCGACGCCGAACAGGCAATTGCTAAGGATTGCCTGCTTTTCGTGGAATATCGTTTCCTGAACGCGTTGGGTTTCGCTTGACGCAGCCCAGGCCTGACCGTCGGGCTGTTGGAAGCTGCTCACCCGGATGTGACCGGTTGAACTGCGCACGTTCGGGGCAACGTATTGAAAAATCTCCCCATCGTCATTCGTAATGATCAGCTCATCTTCCGCCACCGCAACCCGATGATGTAAACGTCGGCCGTCGCGGTCGACCAGAATCCCTAGTTCAGCTTTCAGCGCAATGAGTTCGTTCAGCGCAGCCACCAGAAAGTGTCCGCTGCCGACGGCCGGGTCGACGATACGTACCGAATTGACGACGGCGTTCGCTTCCTGAACAGAAACCTCGTCCAGACGCTTGTAAAGAGCAGTCATGTCGGCACAAGCCCAGCCAAACTGCTCGTTGAACCGTGTGACAACGGCCTTGCGAACGCTGTCGCGCACCATGTACGTAGCGATGAAGCCGGGCGTAAAAAACGAGCCGTCGCGGTAACCGTTGAGCGTTTCGAAGACGAGTCCGAGCGCGGCTGCGCTGATTGACGCTTTGTTATCGGACTGCACCTCAGCGGGTCCGTCGGACGAAAAATCGTAGGCATCCAGAAACGCTAGCAAATACTGAAGCGTTGGCAGGCGGGTCGTCTGGGGGTTGCCGGGCCAATCGTTCAGCGCGGTCTGTCCAAATACGGGTAGCTCAAGCCCATCTTCAAGGGCATTGATGGATAAAGTGGTCTGTTCAAGCGCAGTCCGTTCGAACAGCGAACTGTTCAGATACGGTACTGGGCCGTATCGATTGGCTGCTTCAACCGGCCGCTGGTGTACGGGAATCGCTACTACGTCAACAAATAGCTCATTCAACTCGCTGAACCTCTGGATCGAGCGCGATGTCAGGAACTGGATCGGTTGGTCACCTTGATGGACACGCCGTAACTGACCTTCGAGCCATTTAAGAAGCAGCAGTCGACTAATCCAGGTGATGCACAGCTCCAGCCCGACGTTGACGAGCTGATCGTTCTCGTCGGTGCCATCGTGGGCCTGGTTGCTGAGGCTAGTCAACACGTTCCCGGCCCGCAGTTGAGTGAGGGTGTTTTCCAGTAGCGACCCCGCGACCCGTTCGCTTTCAGGAAGCCGCTGAATTCGTTTCAGACCCCCTTCGAGCGTTTCGTGTACGCCCACGATGTGAAGCAGTTCATTGTAAAAACGCCGGTTAAGGGTGTTGGCGTCACTGGCGAACGGAAGCTTTAAAAGATGCGCAGGGGAAAACAGCTTAAACACCGGCATTACGGCCTGATTGCCTTTCTCGGCAGGCCAATCGAGTGCTACGGCGGTTTCGCGCAGGTTCAGGCACGTAACGGGGACTTCCTCATCCAGTTCGCGCAGTATTCGGGCTGTTTCGCTGTAGAAAAATGAGGTATCTTTTTTCTGCTGCTGTTTAATCTGGTACAGCTTCCGGAGCTTAGGGTTGCCATAGAAGAAGTGCCGGAAATCGACTTCGTCGAAGATAAACCAGTTGTAAACGTCGGTGATGATCAGGTGGCGGAGGCTACCATCTGATCCGCGTTCCTGCTCGTCAAAGTAGTACAGAATCAGCTCATGCAGCGCCCTGACATTGTTTTTGAGTGTTGTCATCATCTCCCCCGCAAAGACTTTCTTAGTCTTGATGACGACACCCGGTATGGGGCTGCCGGACGAATCCTGGCTATTCATACTAGCGTGAATCAGCAGGTCGGTTCGGTCGCGGGTGCTGATCCCGAACGTAGCGTCGGAAAAGGCTTCGCTGAAAAAACCGGCTACAATCGTTTTCTGGTAATCTTCCGATTCGGCTTCGTCGAGTCGTGAAAACAACCGGGCCAAGGCCCGCCGGAACGTATCCATGTGGTCTTGAGAAATGGATTGTTTTGCGTATGCTTTGTTTAACGACTGAGTCGGTTTACGGAGCGAAAGCCTCATGGAACAAATTTACGGGTAAACAGAGAGGTTGCCCAGAGAACCCCGATAAAGGTTTGGTTCTCCGCGCAACCTCTGCGTCTACTTCGTTAAAATGAATTATTCGCCGAACAACTGGTTCCAGATGCCTTTGGCTCGTTCTTTGGCAGCCTCGATCTGAAGTGCGGCTTCGGCTTTTAATTCATCAAGTTTCACCTGGGCGGCTTCGAGTTGTACGGCCGCTTCGGCTTTCATATCGTCAAACTTATCTTCGGCAACGTCCGACAATTCGTCGGCTTTGGCAGAAGCTGCGGCAAAGGTCGTTTCGGCCTGGGCCTGTAAGTTCGTCAACGTTTCGGCGGTGGCGGTTTTAGCAGCTTCGAAATGCTGCGTTGCCTGCGCTTTCAGCCCTTCGATGTCGATGTCTTTACCCAATTCCTGTGCTTTGGCAACCAATTGATCTTTCAATTCATCGAGGTGGGCAGCCGCTGAGTTAAGGTGCTGACCGGCTTCGGTTTTGAACGATTCGAGTTTTTCGGCGACCGTTGCTTTCGCAGCCTGCACCTGTTCGGTATTTTTCGCTTTTTCGCTGTTTTCCATTGATTATGTAGTTGTGTAGTGATTTGGGTAAAGATAGGAAAAAGGAGGAAGAGAGGGAGGAGGGGAAGTAAAGGGATGAGGGAGGAGCGGGAGGAAGGGGACGAGAGGGGTTAGTAAAAACGCTGTTGACAACCTTTTCTAGTATTTACTTCCTCTCTTCCCCTTGCTCCTATTCCTCCCCCTCTTCCCTCTCCTTCCTCCCAACTATCCCAACCGACGGATAATGAGCCCGTTGACCAGCTCGAAAAGGCCGGCCGGTTTAAGGGTTCGCCAGTTGGCGATGTCGAGCGTACCGCCGAAGTTGATGTAATAATCAAGGTGGTATTTCTTCCATTCGCGTTCAACAAATTCGGGGGAGTGAACGGCCGCAATCCAGCCATCTTCAACGTCTTCAAACCACTCTTCGTAATAGGCATCGTCGGAGCCGTGGAAGTTCAGGATGTTCTCGCTGATGAGAATGAAATACTTGATGCCTTCATTGACTAACGGGTCAATGACCTGCCGTTTGAGGTACATGATGTCGTTATGCAACGTATCGTTCCACTCGCCGAACAGTTCAATGACCACGAATTGCCGGTCGTAATTGGCGAACAAAATCTTGCAATAAAGCGTCTCGGAGCCTATCTCATCCCAAAGCGGATGAATGTAGTAGCCATATATGTTGTTTTCATACTGCTGCAGATTGTACTCGCGCTCGTGAAATGGCGACCGCTCGTCTTCCGACGCTACGTAGTACTTCTCCCAGCCGTAGAACGGTTCAATGTCTTGCATGGTCGAGTCGATTGGCCCGGTGGTTTATTAGGCCAGCCTCACGAATAACGTCTTTTTTCAAACGTTTGTTGAGTAAGATTATCGGTAAGTTTACAGCATGAAACCGACCAGCAAAACCATGCTCATCACCGGCGTGTCGACCGGTATTGGGTACGGAGCCGCCCGACAATTCTGCCAACGGGGCTACACCGTTTTTGGTAGTGTACGCAACCCATCCGATGCCGACCGATTGCAGACCGAATTAGGGAATCGGTTTGTGCCACTCGTGTTCGACGTAACGGATGCCGACGCGGTGAAACAAGCGGCTGCTACGTTGACCAATCGGCTTGTGGGTGATGGTCTGGGCGGATTAATTAATAACGCGGGGATTGCCATTGGCGGGCCGTTACAACATCAGCCTATTGATGTTATTCGGCAGCATTTCGAGGTAAATGTGCTGGGACTGATCCAGGTAACGCAGGCCTTTCTACCGTTGCTGGGCGCTCGCGACAACCATCCTGTTCAGTCGGGGCGTATCCAGAATATCAGTTCGGTCAATGGCCAGATCGCCATTCCGTTTATGGGCGCTTATGTTGGCTCCAAACACGCCGTTGAGGGTATGTCGCACAGCCTGCGTCGGGAACTGGCCCTGTACGGTATTAAAGTCGTTATTGTGGGACCGGGCGCTGTTCGAACACCCATCTGGGGCAAGGGAACCGATATCAGTCCTTATGAGCATACGGTGTATTATCCCGCTATGCAGTGGTTCCTGAAACAGGTCGGGGCGGCTGAGCGCCGTGGTTTTACAATTGACTACCTGGGCGAGCGGATCGTCCAGATTCACGAAACGCCGAACCCTGGCACGCGGTATGCGCTGGTGCCGAACCGGCTAACAAGTTGGGCGCTGCCCCGACTACTGCCCGACAAGCTCTTCGACTGGGTAGTTGGCCGGGTCAGTGGGCTCAAGGCGAAGGAGTAAACGTTTATTTCCAGGACAGCCCGATGGGATCACCTGTCGAGAGTTTACCCCATTCAGGATTTGAAGAACGAAGCTGTACCGTATCGGTTTCGAGAACCCATTGCTGCTGCGCTTCGTCAAACCAAACCTGTCGAATACGTTCGTTCAGCTGAGGTAGTGCGGATCGGTTTACGTTGGCTTCGTCGGACTGAATATGGCCTTGTTTTAGTCGAATGATACGGTCCGCGAGTGCCTGCACATCGGCGTTGTCGTGCGTAACCAGTACGGTTGTCGTTCCCCACCTGCGGTGCAGATCGAGCAGGAGCTGACGTAATGGTTGGGCTGCATCGGTATCTAAGCCCGAAAAGGGCTCGTCGAGCAGCAGTAACGTTGGCTGTCGAACCAGCGCGCGGGCCAGAGCAACCCGTTGTTGCTGGCCACCCGATAAAACCGTTGGCTTTTGGTTGATGAACGGGCCGAGTCCAGTCGCGTCGATGAGTTGGTCGGCCAGCGCCTGCTGACCGCGAGGGGTTACAAACAGGATATTTTCACGTACCGTCAGATTCGGAAACAGGGCGGCATCCTGAAAAATGTATCCTACCGAACGCTGCTGTGGCCGCTGGTTGACGCCCTGGTTTGTATCCAGCCAGGCGACATCATTCACGGCGATTCGGCCCTGCTGGGGCGTTTCCAACCCGGCTAGCAAACGTAACAACGTTGTCTTTCCCGAACCAGACGGACCCAGTAAGGCCGTAAGGCTCCCGGTCGCCAGTTCCAGCCTGATGCGCAGTTCGCCCGCTCCTTCGGCAAACAGGCGGGCGAGGGTTAGGTCGGCATTGATCATACCGTAACGCGCTTGTTGATGCTGTAAACGAGTACGAGAATGACGAACGATAATCCAAGCAGTAGGGCCGCGTAGGCATGAGCCGTGTCGAAATGCAGCAGTTCAACTTCGTCGTAAATGGCAATCGACGCTACCCGCGTTTGACCCGGCAGGTTACCGCCGATCATCAGGACCAGGCCGAACTCGCCGATGGTATGCGCAAACGATAAGACAATGCCTGTCAATAAAGCCGGTTTGCAGTTGGGCAGCAGCACTCGCCATAACGTTCGGATGGGCGATTGGCCCAGTGTGTAAGCCGCTTCCCGCCACGATGTGGGTAGATTTTCAAGCCCGGCCTGTATTGGATGAACCATAAACGGAAGGCTATACAGCAGTGAGGCTACCACTAATCCCTCAAATGAAAAGACGAGTTGTACATCAAACGTTTGCAGCAGCCACGTTCCCAGGGTGCTGGTTGGGCTGAAAGCCAGCAGCAGGTAAAAGCCAACTACCGACGGCGGCAGGACCAGCGGCAGACTAACGAGTGCTTCCAGGATGGGTTTTAGCCGAAATTGGCTGAGAGCCAGCCAACCGGCTAGCGGTATGCCGATGATCAGGAGCAAAAACGTAGTAACGCTGGCCAGTCGCAGGGTGAGCCAGATGGGTTCCCAGTCGATAGGCATGAGGAAAATCATAGACTTATGAGTTGGGTGAATTGTACCCATATTGCTGCAAAATACGCCGGGCGGCTGGACTGCGCAAAAACCGGATAAACTGCTCAGCGGCTTTGGCCTGGCTGGTTCGCTTCAGTACAACCACGCCTTGGGCAATGGGCGAATAACCAGGTGGGGGCAGGTCAATCCAGTGGCCGCGCTGTTTCAGGCTGGGGTCGAGTACAATGGATTTTGCGGTGATTCCTACTTCAGCGGCCCCCGACAGGACGTAGCGGTTAACCTGCGAGATACTTTCGCCAAAAACAAGACGCGATTGCACATGGTCATACAGCTTTCGATATTTCAGGAGCGAAACAGCCGCTTCGCCATAAGGAGCGGTGGCTGGATTCGCAATGGCAATATGCCGGACAGACGGGTCTTGCAGCACTTTTAAATCCGCTGAAATCGGTAGATCGCCCAGCGTCCACAAAACCAGCGAACCATACGCATAGACAACGGGAGCGGCTGTCGTCAGCTTTTGTTTATGGAGCGCATTGGGGTAGTCCATATCGGCGGACAAAAACACGTCGTAGGGTGCACCCTGCTGAATCTGAGTCGTCAGCTTACCAGACGAGCTAACGATGGACTCAATCTTGATGCCGGTCTGTTTCGTAAACGTCTGGCTCAGCGATTCCATCACAAACTGAGCATTGGCCGCAACGGCTACCCGAAGTGACTGTGCCCGCAAACCGGTTGATACAAGTAAGAGCAGGAGAAGCGTTCTCAGCATAAATCAGGAGTAAACAGCCCGCGTTTGGGTGAACGTATTGAGACGTAGTGAGGACTTATTTAGCAAATTTTACCTCAATGGTGTTGACCTGCCGAACCCAACGGGCGAGCTTTTTTTCGTTAGGAACGATAATTCGGAATGGGCCTGTACCAGCCGGGAGGCTATTGTCATCGATACGATCAGCCAGCAGAATCGTACGGGTAGCAAATGCCGGGTCGAGTTCTGGCAAGGCAAAAACAGCCTCATAGCCATCAGCCGCTTTGATAAGAACATATTTGGTTAGATTAGCGCCCCGCAACTCATTGCCGACGCTAGCCCCCGCCTGTTTCAGCAGATCGAAGAGCGGCACGCCAGCGTACCGGTGTTCGCTGCTATCGTGGTCTTTACCGATTACTTCTGTGTGAGGCATCGCTTTTATGTCAGCCACCTGTAACGTCAGCGGCTTCGTCACTTCGCCGGAAATAGTTAGGGTCTGCGCCTGGCTTTTGTTTCCCAGTATGAGCAACGGAAGCAGGAACAAGCGTAGAAGTAGGGTTAGCGGGTTCATCACGAATTGACTGTTTTCTCAGTGATTAAAGGCGTTATATTCATTCAAAGATAACGACCCTTCCTGAATAACAACGTACATAAGCCGGTTACGTATCAACCGGGAAATTTGGCTGGTCAACAAGCTGGAGTATGTGTAGACGTTTCGGCTTACGTTGAGCTGAGTCACATTTGGCGAAGCCTTACTACGCAGCTGCTAAAAGTCAATGATGAAAACCTGCACAAATTTTTCAAATTTGAGCAGGTTTCATTACGTTGATAGCTATGCTTAAACCCGCTTTTCAAAAAGACGATGCGCTTATTGCCGACATTGCGGCTGCTCAAAGCCAATCCGATTCTCTGCATATCTGGTGGTTAGGTCAGAGCGGTTTTTTGCTGCAATACAAGGGTAACCAGTTGCTTTTCGACCCGTATTTGTCGGATTCGCTCAGTCGCAAATACGCGAATACCGATAAACCGCATGTTCGTATCTCCGAGATGGTCGTTGATCCGGCTCGGTTAGATATGATTAATGTGGTAACGTCCAGCCATAACCACACCGATCATCTAGACGCTGATACGTTAAAGCCCTTGTTGGCGAGTAACCCCACTAGTCAGTTTGTCATCCCCGAAGCGAATCGGGCGTTTGTTGGCGAGCGGCTGGGCGATACGCTGGCGAATCGGGTACCAATAGGGCTGACCGCCGGAGCATCGGCGGTTGTGGCTGGCTGGCGCATTCATGGCGTACCGGCTGCGCATAATGAACTGGAGGTGGACGAGCAGGGACAGCATAAGTTCATGGGCTTTGTGGTTGAGATTGGTCCGTACAAACTTTATCACTCCGGCGATACGCTTTGGTACGAGGGTATGGTTGAGGTATTACGTCCGTTTGCGGTAGACGTAGCGTTTCTGCCAATTAACGGAAACAAACCTGAACGACGCGTAGCTGGTAATCTGAATCCCGATGAGGCAGCGCGCCTTGGCCGCGGAATTGGGGCCAAACTCGTGATTCCGCATCATTATGACTTGTTCGAATTCAACACGGCTGATCCGGCCGAATTTGTGCAGGCCTGTGAATTGTATGGAACGCCCTACCGCGTTATGCAACTAGGTGAACGCGTAAGCATTCAGCGGTAGAACAGCCCGTCTTACCGCTTTGCCAATAGAACAAACGACTCATGAAAAACGCCTTATTTCTTTGTCTGCTGGCAGTTCAACCGCTATTAGGCCAGACGCCAACGCCTAAATTTACCATTCAGGTTGTCGATAATCAGATTGACATTGGCTACGGATTGGCAATTGGCGATGTTGACGGTGACCAGAAGCCCGATATTCTGATGGCTGATCAGAAAGAGTTTGTCTGGTATCAAAATCCGGGCGATAAAACCTCGCCCTGGAAACGGTTTGTTATGGCCGCCAACCTGACTCCGCAGGATAACGTCTGCATTGCAGCCCGCGATCTGGATGGTGACGGTCGGGTAGAGGTAGCGGTTGGCGCTGGGTGGAACCCCGCCGAAACCAAAGACTCCACGAAGTCGGGAGCGGTGTTTTACCTGATTCGGCCGCAGGACCCGACGCAACGCTGGGAGCCGGTTCGATTGCCGCACGAAGTGACTACCCACCGGATGCGCTGGGCTAAAGTTGATAAAAATAGCTATCAGTTGATTGTGGTCCCGCTGCATGGGCTAGGCAATAAAAATGGCGAAGGGCGTGGCGTACGGATATGGGGGTACGAATGGCCCAGAAATCCGCGGGAGACCTGGAAACGCTATCTGGTCGATTCAACCATGCACCTGACGCATAACTTTGAAATTTGGGAAGACGGCCCAACTACCAACGTAATACTGGCCGGTAAAGAAGGCGGTAAGATCATGGAGTGGCGCAGAAAGCGGTGGCGTTACGTCGATCGGGAGTCGGCCAGTAACGCTTTGCCGCTGCTTAACAAGGGTGTCGACGGAATCGGAGAAATCCGGCGATTAGACAACGGTACAGCCATTGCCACCATCCAGCCGATGCACGGAAATCTGCTTCAGGTAGAAAGCGGTGGTTACTCGGCCCGTAAATCGAAAGCAGACGAAAAACAGATCAGCATTCTGACGGACATCTTTAGCCAGGGGCATGCGCTGGTGTGCGGAGATTTTCTGGGTACGGGCCGCGATCAGATTGTAGCGGGCTGGCGTAACCCGAATGCCGAGCAGAAGGTGGGCGTGCGGTTATTTGTTCCGCAGGAGCAAAGCAACATTCAAGGCTATCCGCTGGATGACAGCGTTCGGATGGCCTGTGAAGACATCCAGGCCGCCGACCTCGACGGCGATGGCGACCTGGACTTGATTGCCTCCGGCCGGGCCACGTTAAACGTACTGATTTACTGGAATCAGCTTAAATGAAAAGTTATACATAGTTGTAGAGTCGTAGAGTTATACAGTGCCTCCAGTGAGCGTGTTAACTATACAACCTTATAACTCTATGACTCTACAACTGTATAACTCTATGTATTGCCAAGTTGACCAGCCAGTGAACGTAACGACGAAGCCAGGCCTTCGAGCCGGTAAGGGATGTCGCCCTCCGAGCCCATGAGCGTACTAAACTCCGTAGTTTGTGTTGCTAACGTTTCGAGGAGGCCGCTCAGCTCTTTGGCATTGATCTGGTCGCTTTTCAATTGCGTCTTCACCCGTTCGAGCGAATCAATAATCTCGGTTGTGTTGTCGCTCCGGCGAAGCTGCTCGAGCCATTGATCAATGATGCCAGTGCCAGTCTGTGGTGTTTCGGTGCTGATGTCGCTTTCCAGAACACGCATCGTAGAGTCGAGCAGGTCGGTTGATTTTGCGTGGTCGAGCATATCAGAATTGGCTGCTAAAGTTTCGTAACGAATCGGCTAACTGCTTAAGCTGCTGAGTCGTGTTCATGTCAACCATGGGCTCGTTCGAAATGGCGAGTGTATGACTGGCCATGTTGATCAGCAGCTGCCGGATTACGTCGGTATCAAGATTGCCGGAGGTCAGATGATCGCGCAGCTGACCCACTTCCGATAAAATTCGTTCGGCACCCACATCGCCCCGAAGTGCGTTTAACCAGCCTTCGAGCAGTAAGATCCCCCGTTCCGGCGATATGGTCGTTGTGCTGCCCTCCCCGAATGCACCTAACGTATCGGTCAGCATCCGGTGTTCGAGTGTTGTTCCTTCCATAGTGGTAGTGAATTAAAACCGCTGTCCTTACCAACTGCTACGGTTCGTAACGTCGGTAAGGACAGCGGTTGATTATAAAGTATTTGCAAAATTCCTGAGAATCTTCGACAGGCTTTCGAGTCCGCCCGTCCAGGTGCCTTCGGCGTTTTGCCCTTCGGCGGCTTGCTGCGCCTGATCAGCCAGGGCCATCATGACCTGACGAATGTGCTGGCTGTCGGGTTGAGAGGCCTGTAGCTCCGTTCGAAGTTCGTTAAGATTCGCTTCGAGCTGGTCCAGATTTGGGTCGCCCTGTAACGCCTGAAGCCAGCCGTCGATCAGCATAACACCCTGTGCAGGCGAGACTCCCGCCTGGCTGCTGTCGCGGAACAAGCCGAGCGTATCTTCCAGCATCCGCTCTTCTAAAATAGTTGATCCCATTGCTTTGATGGTTTATGTCCGAAGGCAGTGTGTTCTGAAACAGTAATTATAAGCGGCTGCCAAATGTGCGCAGGGCCGTAGCTAGCTGCTCCAGTTTACCAACGGTTTGCTCCTGTACGTTTGAGCCCTGAGCAATCTGCGTTACGTTATCGGCCAGACTTGCCAGCAAATTCTTAATCCGGTCGGGGTCAGGATTGGCAAACTGGAGCTGACCACGGAGCTCTTTGAGTTGACCTTCTATAGCGGCTGTGCGCTGGGTGCCCTGAACGACTTCCAGCCAGCCATTAATGAGCTGAACTCCATCGGTCGGCGTAACGCTGCTGGCATCACCCTGACCAATGGACGAGAACATTTGCTCGAATAAGCGTTGATCTAATGCGTGTGAAGGCATAATCTGAAAAGTTATAGAGTCTGAAAGTTGTATAGTTCTCGAGTTGGGAGTGGTCAGCTTGACTTCTTCGCCTTATAACTCTACGACTATACAACTTAGATTAAACGGCTGTTGAAAATTGACCGGCGAAATTGCGGAGCGCCGTCGATAGGGAAGTCAGCCGCGAAGGCACGTCTCCCTCTCCCTTGCCAGCCAGTCGTTCGGTCTGATCAGCCAATCGAATCAACAACTGCTGGAGCCGTTGCGCATCCGGAGCACCACCTTCCAGCTCGCTACGTAGCTGAGTGAGGGGTTCCATAACTTCACTGGCAATATGATTATTTTTTATCGAGGAGAACCAGTCCGTGATGAGCGACATGCCTTCTTGTGGAGAGGCCGCCTGACCCTGGTCAAAAGCCCGGATGGTATCGTCAATTAATGTCGTAGCAGACGATCCAGATGTCTGCGAATGTTGGTTAGCCATAAAAATACGTTGAGTCTGAACTGGGTTTTGTTAACAAATAAACCCGTGGAGTAGGGGTTTGTTTTGTATGTATATTGAGTGATTGTACGAATGAGTGATTGAGTGTACAAAGTCGCTAAAGCGAAGAAAACACTCAATCACTCATTCACTAATTAATATTGCGACCGGCCGCCGGAGGTTCCGGTGTCGGTATCGCTCGAACCGCTGCTGGTTGAGCCGCCCGATACGCCTGATCGCTGGGTACCTGAGTTGGCGCTGTAATCGTCGCCGTTGGAGCCGGTACCGTAGCCTGAGCCATAGGAGCCGCCATCCTGTGGCCGATCGCTATCGCCTGAAGAATCTTCCGTATCCTGCTCAGAGTCTGAAGACTCGTCAGATGGTGAACTCATGCCACCTTCGCTGCCGGTCTGGTCGTCCATACCCATGGCAGAGCCATTGCTGTCGACGGTGCCACCATTGCGGGTTGAGTAGTCAATCTCACCCGTATCGTTGCCCGAACTGCCAACTCCGCTATTGGTCGACTCACCACCAACCGTGCTTGTCATCGGTGCCTGACCACCCGTATTAGCTCGGCCCGACGATCCGCTCATTTGTTCGCTAAAGCCCTGCAGGGCCTCGGTTAGCGGAGTTAGCTTCGTTTTAACGTCTGTATCCGCCGAATTAGCCAGTTGACGTACCTGATCCGTCAAGTCCTCAAGGATACTCTGGATCTGATCACCATCAGGATTACCGCTCTGCAACTCAGCTTTAAGGTCGCTTAAGCCAGTCGTTATCGGGTTGTTGTCCTGATCGTTGTTACGTAATGTGTTGATCCAGCTGTCGATGAGCGAGATGCCGTCCATGGGCGATATGCTCGTTACGTCGCCATTAAACGCGTTGACAGTCGTGTCAACCAGATTTGCTGCCTGTTGATTCAGTGCCATAGTGAACTATTCGATTTTCGAAGTATATGTAACAATTTGAACCGCTTACTGTGCGTTGGCAACCTGCCGGTGTAAATTTTCCAACGTAGCAACCAGTTGCGAAAGCTCCTGTTGTTCGGCGCTGGCTTCGGCCGTAGCGGCCACCTTTTGCGTTTGATCGATGAGATCCTGCAACAGTGACGCAATGCGGGGCGCATCAGTCCGGTTGTAGCGCTGCGACGTATCAAGTTCAGCCCGTAGGCTGGCCAGAGTATCGGCAATGTCGTCCGTCATGTCATCGCCTGCATCTTCCAGCCGGTTCAGCCACTGATCTATTAAGGATAAGCCATCCGTAGCCGTTGTATCGTCGATAGCACCGTCGAATGTATTTACGGTCTGCTCAATTAATGAGGTTTGATTTGGGTCTTGTGAAATCATAATTTTATGGGAATTGACGTTGAGTACCATCAAGAAACCTTGTTCAGTTCTTGCTTGAATTCTATTAGAGTCGGTTGTCTTCGTCTGCATTAGAGAACCGCTGACGAGTCAGAAAATGATTGGGGCCAGTTCCATAAAACCAGCCCCAATCTTAACCCCGGCTGTTCGATAATGTTTGTGGGTATATAATGATTTTAGTAAACTATTGCCTTTAACCGATACCCACATAAAAGGAAGCAAAAATTACTTTGCCATGCCCTGAGCGAAATCTTTCAGCGCCGTCGACAAGTTCTGCAATTGGACTTTATACTCACCTTCGGCGGCATTGTTGGCCAGGTCAATGGTTGATCCCGACAGGTCGCGCATGACGCGCTCAACCTCTCGTATGTCGTTGTTATTTAAGGCGTCGCGCAGCTTCTCGAGGGGCTCGGCCACCCATTGTGTGCTGACGTTGGTGCGAACAATTGTAATCCAGTCTTCAATTAAGTTTACGCCCTGATCCGGCGTTGTTGAAGGAGCGCCACCCCCCAACGTAGCCAGGGTGTCGCCAATCATCGTTGTGATTTTCTGATCGTGATGTGCCATAATTTTGGTTTGTTTACGGGTTAATCCGATGCCTTACACACGTGCCAGATCCTGGGCAAATGACCGCAGTGAGTCGGCGAGTTGTTTTAGCGAATTGGCATACGTACTATCGGCGCTACGTGACAGATGCTCGGTTTGCTGAGCGACTTGGTTCAGCAAATTCCGGACGTTGTCTGCATTGGGTTCTAGGTTGTGCAGCTCGTCGTAAAGTGCCTGTAAACTCTGGGCGGCTGTCTCTGCACCTTCCGTATGCTTTAATACCGAGATCCAGTCTTTAATCAGATCAGCGCCTGTAGCCGGTTGCAGGTCGCGTTGTTGCAAAGTTTGCAGCGTACCTTCCAGCATCGTGGTTGGATGAGCATGTGCCATAACGTTGAATCAGTTAGTTTTGACGAAAAGAACTCTACGTACTGGCTATTGTTCGCGTACGAGGAGTGATTTAATATAAAATCTATTGACTGACTAGGTTATATGGATGCAACCCGCTTACTACCCGATGTTCACTACCAGTTTGCTCGTAGCGGGGGCGCAGGTGGGCAGAATGTGAATAAAGTGGCTACAAAGGCAGAACTGCGCTTCAATGTTCGGCAGTCAGCCTTGTTGACCGACGAGGAGCGTGCCGTGCTGGAAGACAAACTAGCGGCCAAACTCACTACCGACGGGGAGCTTGTGCTGACTCACCAGACTGAGCGAACCCAGTTGGCCAACAAAGAGAAGGTCACGAAGAAGTTTTTTCGGCTCATTGAAAAAGCATTTGAAAAGCCGAAGCCCCGCAAAGCCACCAAACCCTCAAAAGCTGCCGTTGCCGAACGTATCGCTGAGAAGAAGCGAAAAGGCGAGGTAAAGGAAAACCGCCGGAAGATTGACTATTGATACGTAAAAGAGAAAATAGAGTAGAACAGATGCCTGCGCGATTTCCGATTTTAGTCATCAGCGATGATCCCGACCTAGTACCAACTTTACAGGAGGCCGCAAAACAAGGCTTTCCGGAGGCTGAATTTACCAAGGCGGTTAAGGTTGAGGGAATCGACCGGAACGTAAATTACCTACAAACGTTCAGCCTGATTCTGCTTGATAGTGATGTGCGGCACAGTAAATCTGAATTGGCGTTCTTATCCTTTCTACGCCTACAGGGGGAGTTGTATCGTTTACCAGTCCTGATCGTAACGGTAGGTCAGCTTCCCTGCGACCTAGTGGCGGCTTATTCGGCGGAGGCAACCTCCTTTACCGCCCGGCCGTTCAGCGTGGCAGATTGGCAGACATATCTAGGCCTTGTACAACAGAATTATTGGCCGGGAGATCAATAGCGTCAGCTTTACCAAGATGCTACATTGTGGTTGAACCGGATTTGGTTCGCTATACTCCCTCACGGCAACGGCCGCCTGTTCCTAGCCGTGAGGGTATACCAACAAGGAAACCCGGCTCTTACTGGATCAGTAAGAGCGGGTTTCTGCTTATCAGGCTATTCTTTTATCAGGCTATTCTTACAGCTCCCGAATCTGCACGTTCCGGTACCAGACGCGCTCTTTAGGGCTGTGGTTTTGCAGGGCAATCTTGCCTTTTGCGTGCGGAGTGGCATACGGCCAGCTCGCGAATTTGCTTTTGGCAACTAACGCCTTCCAATCGTCGGAGCCGTATTCGTACTCGACTAATTTTTTACCGTTGAGGTAATGCTCAACGTGATTGTTGTTGACCATAATCCGGCCTTTGTTCCACTCACCAACCGGTTTTGCTACGTTCATGTCAGACGGCGGGATCATGTCGTAGTTGGCTCCGGTTAACTGGCTGTCTTTTAATTTATAAGGCTTTCCTTCACCGTCTACGTAGCCTTTATCATCGATAACCTGATACTCGGGCCCCGACATATAGGTTGACTTAATGTCCGGATTATCAATCACTTTGTAGACAACACCACTGTTACTACCCTTTGGAATCTTAAACTCGAACTCCAGCTCGAAGCTCTCGTATTCTTTGTCCGTAACCAGGTCACCGCCCGTACCGTCAGGCGTCATGGCACCATCTTCAACGTACCAGCCGACCACGCCAGACTTGTGGTAACTATGCCAGCCTTTAATCGTCTTACCGTCGAACAGCGAGGTCCATTTTGATTTCTTGGGAGGGGTGGCTAGCACCAGGGTGCTTAGCAGCAGACAGGGGAGCAGGAATTTTTTCATGGGATTGAATTTTTGGCTAAAGTAGCAAACACAAGGCGGTGACGGGCCGCGCTTTGGTTAACTGGTTACAGTTACAAAGCGCGGCCCGTCACCGCCTTACTCATTGTACTCCGCTCAACTGGCCATGTCACGGGCCGCTTGCGGATCGTTGTATTTCCGGTCAAGACCCTCCGTCGACTTCTGGTCGGAGCGGTCGGTATCCGAGATCATATCCTGTGCAGCAATGCTGCTTTCGTCCGCTAGTTCGCGCGGCAGCGACTGGGCTTCGCGACCTTCTTCGGGCCGCTCTCCTTTTTGATACGCGTCCGTATCTTTTGCGTTTGCGTCGTACGGACGGGCAGCGTTACCCGTGTCGGGATCGACTTCCATGCCTTCCTCTGGCCCTGCCGACATCCCCTCATACTGATTCCCCGGCACAGCCTCGCCCGGCTCGACATTGTCGTACGACATAAGACCAGGAGCGCCCGATGTATACGTAACATAGTTGTTACTACGCCCACCTGACCAGCTCACCGAATTGCCGTTAATTTCATGAGAACGATCCGGTTGATCAGGCTCCTGAATTTCCGGTTCCTTGGGTTGTGGAGTACCCGGCAGATCAGGAATCTCTGGCCCTGGTATGGGGTTATATGGCGGTGTTTCAGGAATGCCTGGCACGGGCTGTAACGGATCGGGGGTGCCTGGCGTTGGCGGAACCATGTCGTGAACCGGCAGGGTTGAATGAAGCATATAGCTGCCATTTGACACCTGCCACATCCCGAAGTGACTAGTTGGCGTAGCGTTGTTATCCTGCTGCGTCGTGTTCGTAGTTGGCGTGTCTTCCGACGGTAGCCCCGTATTTACATCAGAACCCGCATCGGGGTTACCCGTGATGTCACCCACCGCTATTGGGTCGTCGGGCATTACGTTCGGGTCGAACATAGTACCTGCCCGTAAGGCTGCGTCCGAATTTTCGTATTTCTTTTTATCGTCACCCTGTAGCGCACGCTCTTCATCGCTGCCCAGCCGAATGCGGGGCATATCTTCAGAAACGTCGCTGTCTGTATTACCGGTTGACACGAGCTTGCCATCCACCAGCTTCACCATGTTGGTTTCGGCCTGATCGGCACTGAACATAGTTTCCGCGTGTTCGCTGGAAACGGTGTCGGCTTGTCTGGCGCCATCGGAAAGGTTTGCGTTATTTTCCATAATCGTTGTGAATGTTTTTAGTCTATGGAAAACCACCGGGGGCGCAAAAGGTTTACCGGTCTCAAGTCGTACCGATATATTCTCAGTGCGGCTTGAGGGCGTCAAATAAAATCTCGGCGGGGTGCTGTGCTTTACGTCCCGTGCCATCTTTTATCTGGTGTCGGCACGAGGTTCCGGCTGCGGATATAATGACATCCTCCGTGGTCTGGCGTACGGCAGGAAAGAGTACTAACTCTCCAATCTGCATCGACAGATCATAGTGTTCCGCTTCGTAGCCGAACGACCCGGCCATGCCGCAGCAACCCGACGGAATAAGCTGTGCCGAATAATTTTTAGGTAGCGATAAGACTTTCTTCACCGGAACCATTGACGAAAGAGCCTTTTGGTGGCAGTGCCCATGGATCTTCACCTGACGAGCTTCCGTGGTGAATACGTCACGATTGATACGTCCGGCTTCGGCTTCCTGAGCGAGCCATTCCTCGAAGAGGAACGTATTCTGGGCGATACGTTGGGCATCGGCTTTCAACTCCACTGGCACTAAATCCGGATACTCGTCACGGAACGTCAGGATGGCCGAAGGTTCAAGACCAATCAACGGCGTTACGTCGGTAACGAGGTCTTTTAATAACGTTACGTTGCGAATGGCGATTTTTTGCGCATCATCGACCAAGCCCTTCGACAGGTACGTACGGCCGCTTTCAACGTGTTCGGGAATGCGTACGCTATACCCTAAACGTTCGAGCAATTGAATGGCTTTCTGCCCGACTTCTACGTCGTTGTAATTGGTGAACTCATCGCAAAAAAAGAGGAGCGAGGAGCGAGGAGTGAGAAGCGAGGAGAGGGGGCGAGAGTTATGCCTTACCCCACGCTCTCTACCCTTCGCCCAGCGCCTTAGCGTAGTACCAGCCAGTTCGGGCATGGTCCGCTCGGGATGGAAACCGACCGTGCGGTTGGCTAACCGACGTAGCGCCGGGGTATCGTAGATGGCGTTGTAGGCCCAAGGGGCCAGACTCGCCAGCGACATCAGGCGGGTGAAATTACCCACCAGCTTAGCTCGCATGGGAACACCTTTGTCACGGTACTGCTGCTGAATGAACTCGGCTTTCATACGCGTCATGTCCACGCTCGACGGACACTCGGCTTTACAGGCTTTGCAGGAAAGACACAGATCCAGTACGTCTTTAACCGCTTCGTATTCGTGGTCAGATGGGGTTGTACTGAGACTTCCCTGATTGGTGTAAAAATGCCGGAGCATGTTTGCCCGGGCGCGGGTAGTATCCCGCTCACGCCGGGTAGCCATATAGCTGGGACACATGGTTCCGCCCGAAATTGCCGTTTTGCGGCAGTCACCCGATCCCGAACATTTCTCGGCCAGCTCTAACAAACCACCGTCTTTCGAGAAGTCAAATACGGTTTTGGGTTGCGGTATAACTACGTCGGGCTCCGAACGCAGGAACTCGTTCATAGCCGGGGTGTTCACGACTTTGCCGGGGTTAAACGTGTTTTGCGGGTCCCAAAGCGCCTTTACGTCTTTGCAAAGCTGGTAATTTTCGGGGCCGAGCATAAACGCAATACACTCACCGCGTAGCCGACCGTCGCCATGCTCTCCGGATAGTGAACCCCCGTATGTTTTAACCAGTGCCGCCGTATCCATCAGCAAAGCCCGAAACTTGGCGCGTCCTTCCGATGATTTCAGGTTGATAAGCGGCAGGGCGTGAATTTCTCCGGCTCCGGCATGGGCGGAGTATTCCAGCTTCAAGCCGTGCTTCTCCCAGGCCATACGGTCAAGTTCATCGATGTAGTCGGGGAGGTCATGAACGTCCACGGCCGTATCTTCTACCACATTGGCCGGTTTATCGTCGCCGGGAATGTTGTACATAATACTCAACCCGGCCTTACGTAGCGCCCACGGCTTTTTCGTGTCTTCGTCGTACAAGGTTGGATAGGCGTAACCCAGTTCTTTCGCTTGTAACTCAGCTACAAAATTGGCGGCTTTCCGGGCAACGCCCTCTGGAGTGTCATCGAAGAACTCAATCATCAGAATCGCCTTCGGATCACCCTCGACAAACGTCCGGTTCTTCGCCTGTTCAATATTGGTTTTGGTCAGTTGCAGGATGTAGTCATCAACCAACTCAGACGCGGAACAACTATGCGCCAGTGCCACCAGATTCGCTTCGAGCGATTGCCGAATGGTCATGAAGTGAGCGCAAACCAGTGCCGTTTCCTTCGGCGGTAAGGGCAGCAAGTTCAGTTTAGCTTCGGTGATGAAGCAGAGCGTACCTTCCGAACCGGCAATCAGGCGAGCGAAGTTGAAACTTTCTTTACCCCCCCTAGCCCCCCCTACGAGGGGGGGAGTTTTTTCGAGAGGCTCTCCCGCACGGGATAGTTCACCTTCAAAGTTCCCTCCCTCGTAGGGGGGGGTAGGAGGAGTATGAGCAGTAAAAAAGTCTACCAACGCATCGAGCGCATAACCCGTGTTACGTCGGCTAACAGTAGGCTTGGGGTAGCCCTCGCGAATGTTCTGCTGAATAGTTGGATTGGTCAGCCAGTCGCGGAACTGAACGTAGAGCCGCTGTTCAAGCGGACTAACAACGTTTTCACCCCGGCACTTGGCATCGAACTGTTCCTGGTCGAGTGGCCCGAAGGTTACTTCTGCACCATCGCTCAGTATAGCTTTTACTTCAAGTAAGTGATCGCGGGTAGTGCCCCAAACGATGGAATGTAAGCCGCATGAATTATTACCGATCATGCCGCCAATCATGGCTCGGCTTGCGGTTGATGTTTCAGGACCGAACAGCAGACCCTGAGGTTTCAGATAAGCATTCAGGTCGTCGCGAATAACCCCCGGTTGAACGCGTACCCAACGTTGATCCGTGTTAACGTCAAGGATTTGCCCGAAATATTTCGAGATGTCGACGACGATACCGCTGCCGACAACCTGCCCCGCCAGCGAGGTGCCCGCGGCCCGGGGAATCAGCCCTAACTCATGCTGTTGCGCAAAACGCAGAAGCCGCTTAATGTCGGCTACAGATTTGGGTAAAGCCACTGCCACCGGCATTTCCTGATACACCGACGCATCGGTTGCGTAGAGCATACGCTGGGCGGTGTGCTCAGGCGATTCATCAAAATACAGGTCTCCCTCAAATGAAGGAAGTAAGCTGGCGAAAGGGGCTTTTTGCGGTAAGCGAAACATAACAATAGGGCATCAAACGTATTGTAAAGATACGAAACCTGGGTCGGTTTGTGGAAACCTTGTGGCAATCGCATCAATCAGCAAAACGGATAGCCATGAAAACATACCGCCGACGTCGGCCCATACCCCGTGTAGACATGACACCCTTCGTGTCTGTTGCTTTACTGCTGATCACATTCTTTGTGTGGTTGAAAATGCTGCAACGACCTAATGCGTTAGGCATTACAGATATAGGTAGGCCAGGGAAACATGACATTAATCGATACCCGAAGCATGTATGCATGATTTACCTTCAGGATGAGGGCCAAATCAGTTTCTTACAGTATCGCCATGGAAGTGAGCTAGCGGAGATTGTGGCAACCAGCTACGGTACATCTGGATTTCGTCGGCTACTAAATGAAACGCTCAAACAGGCTGGCTCTAAAGAAGAATTAGCCATTGTCGTAAAGCCAACCGATAAGGCCAACCTTCGTAACATTGTAAATGTGCTCAATGAGTTGAAAATTGCCGGTAACCTCTCGTATGTGTTCAATTATCCACTATTAGCCAATGAGAAGCGTATGTTAACAGACTATAATCGGTTCAGACAAACCAATAGCAAGACACCTATGTATGTCTCAGCTCAACTGACTGATCGGCTAATCGTTTATTGAAAACAATAAGAGCATAAACGAAGAGGCCCGCCAAGCAGTTGGGCGGGCCTCCGATTGATAAGTTAGCGTAAAACCCTCGTTACCGATTCAGGTAAACGGTACCGCTGCTGGCCGAGATGTTAACGGCAACACCTCCACCATTGACTTTACCGCGAACCCGGTCGCGCTCGTGGGAGCCGCTGAAGTTCGAGAGTGTCCCTACTTCAACCCGGTTTCCACTCAGATTCAGGTCTGCGCCTTTGTCGAGCGGCATGTTGGCGTGGATGCTGCCTGCGCTGGTATTCAGCCGGACGTAGTCACCCAGTTTCTTGATGGAGATATCAATACTGCCCGCGCTGGTGCTGGCGTCGATGCTGCCCGATACGTTCGCTAAACGTACCGATCCGCCCGACGTACCGGTTTTCAGTGAACCGTCGATGTCGCTGCCGCGCACGCTGCCACCGCTGGTTTGAGCATCGACATCACCTTTCAGGTCATTTAGCTCGATGCTGCCGCCGGAGGTATGCAGGCGCATTTTGCCTGACGACTCTTTCGCGTGGATTGAACCGCCCGAGGTTTGCAAATCCATATCCTGACGGCAACGGTCGAGGTGAATCGATCCTCCCGAAGTCTGGCCGTTGATGTCGCCTTCCACTTCGCTCAGGTGCAGGCTGCCACCGCTGGTGCGAAATCGCTGTTTCCCATTCAGACTCGCCAGCCGGATGCTACCGCCGGAAGTGCGTAAGTCGGTCGCTACGTTGCGTGGTGTGTAGAATTTGAAGCCGATGCTTAACGACCGCTTCCAGTCGTTGTCATTGCCCCGGCGCTTGGCGGTGGCCACAATCGTGCTGCCTTCCTGGCTTATTGTAATATCATAATCTTTAAGCCGTTCTTCGATTTCGTCTTTGCTCAGGTTGTTACGTCCATTCCAGTTGTTTGGTCGGACATACATCTCGACGCGTGCTTCCCGGCCAGCGCTGCCTTCCACGCTCAGGCTTCCGCCCGAGGTTTCGGCCCGAACGGCGCTGATATTTCCCGAAAATGTTTTCGTCTGGTAAGGCGTATCGTTGTCGTCGGCGATTGTCGACACTGGAGCGGTGAACGAGGTTAGGGCAAGCGTGCCCGCGCTCAAAAGGGTCAGAAGGAACTGTTGGCGTTTCATAGTTTTGCTCATTTGGTCTAAAGATGTAGTTCGTGTCCGGAAGGTTGCATGGGCTGCCAAGTTAGCGCTTACGTTCTGTTAGATTCAATGACAAATGGCGTACCGTTTTATAGACATCTTTGATTATAAGTGCATTAACTTATTTGCTTTGTGATAAAAATGTCCGGCTTCGAACAATTCGTGTTCAAAACCGGACATAAGACAGCTATCGTAAGGCTTACCCCTACGTATCACCAACGGAGTAGCTATTTCATCTTCTTTTTCTTCGTCTGAACCGCCGTTTCCTTAACTCCTAATTCGGCTAAAGCGGCTTCAAGTACCGTGTCCCGACCAGCCTGGAAGTCAGCAACCGTTGGTTTTATTAATAGGTCGGGTTGAATGCCTTTCCCAATCCAATCGGTGCCATCGGGATAGGCATCGCGTTTGGTGCATACGCGGGCCATGATACCACCCGGTAGCGAAAACACCAGGGGTTGACCAGTGCTGCCGCCGGTAGGTTCACCAAGGATCTTGCCACGGTTCATGGCGTCGAAGGCAACGCAGAAGTCTTCGGCCGCCGAAAAGGTCTGGCCACTCGTTAAAACAACAACCGGTTTCGTGTAAAGCTTTTTGCCGTTCGCTGACCATCGGCCCGACCCCGCCGATTCATAAACTATTGTTTCACCTCGCGCCCGACGTAACGGACTGTACTTGCGGGATGAATAGCTCCCGGTTGGGAATGATTTATCAGTGAGGTAACCCAGGATGTCCCAGCCATTGTTACTGTCGCCACCGCCGTTCTGACGAACATCCAGAATAAGGGCATTGGTGGTGGCAATTGAATCGAAAGCAGCGGCAAACCGTTTGGGAGCTCTATCGCTGTCGAACTCAAACAATTGTACGTAGGCAATATTGCCGGGTAAGATAGTCAGCGTGTACGATGGCAGGGGCGTTAATGCCGAATAACCACTACGGGGTAAGACGCGCTCGGTTACTTTTCCGCTGGCATCGGTAAGCGTTAGCCGAACCGGCCGATCTTTCGGACCCCGGAGCAGGCCATAGATATACGTTTGCACGTCGACGTTCTGCGGGGTGGAGCCGCTCTTGTAAGGCCGAACGTACTGATTAGCGTAGTCGATGACGGGCGTGCCGTCAATCTTTACAATTTCCATGCCCGGCACAATTCCCGAACGCAATAGACTATCGTGCCGGACCTGCCGAACGAACACGCGACCTTCAATGAGCTGCGCTACAAGTGGGGGACGGAACGCCGTGGAGTCGGCCAGCGGCCCGCTATTGGTCCAGACGTCCGTATGGCCATCGTGCAGTTGAGCGTAAAACTGCTGGAGCAACTGAAGGTAAGCGACGGTGCTCCGGGTGGCCTGCACTTTAGGAAGAAAAGCCAGATACACACTATCCCAGTCAACATCCGGGATTTTATCGAAATGGGCAAAATTGTACTTCGCTTCTGACCACAGTTTCGATAGGCCCGCTGCCTTTTCGGCCGGACTTAAATTAGGCTTATACGGCGTAGCCAGCGCTTTCGAGTTGAAAACCAGGTTCGCTGCATTCAGTTGCTTCAGGATCGGTTTGATCAGTGAATGCTGACGGACGGGAGCAAAAACGGCTTCTTTCTCAATGTAACGGGCATACGTACTGGCGAAATCACTTTTCAACGGCTCCTGTAACGATTGAGCCGCCTGATCTAACGCATTCAACTGGCATTGGACTGCCGACAAGTCGAACAGAATATCATACTTACGGAAGAACAGCGGGCGGTCATTTTTAGCTAATTCCTGCACCTCAGGTTTAGCATAATACGCCAGAGCGTTTTGCAAAATCTGTTCGGCCTTGCGCAAACTATCCGTTGGCGGGTTAGTCCCCGAACCGATGACTGCGTCGGCGCGTTTTCGTTCGCCCTGTAAATGCTCATACGCCTGATTGGCGGTCAACGCGGTCTGGGCTTTACCCGTGAAGGAGAAGAAACAGGACAGCGCAAAAGCCGCCCAGAAAAAGAACGTTGGCATACGAAGTTTAAGCGTTCAGGTAAGTTGTAAGAGGCAGTAAGTTAACTAGTTCACCGAAATTTCAACCCGTCTATTTTTTGCGCGGTCGCCTTCGGTTGCATTACTGGTTAATGGGCGCGATCCGCCGTACCCTTTGGCTTCCAACTGATTTTCCGGAACGCCATGCCGCGTGAGGTAACTGGCCACCACTTTTGCCCGGTTTTCTGACAAAGCCTGATTCAGACGCGCATCGCCAACGTTGTCGGTATGGCCCGCAATCAGGATCCGCCGGTTAGGTTGAGCCAGTAACGCTTTAACCAGTTTGTCTAACTCAGCGTACGATTCGGGCAGGAGCGTATAGGCGCTCTGCGCGAAGAAAACGTTACGTAGCACGACCGTTTCACCAGCCGCGAGGTTGACAAATGTTTCAGACAGCCTGGTCGAGGGATTATCCACCGCAAATCGTGCCGCTGGTGTTACGTTGGGAGCTACACGCCTGGCGTCAACGGGTTTAGCATCTACGCCAGGCCGGGGCTCAATCGCCATACGTATCGCTGGTTTAGCAACCCGTTTGGTCGCGATCGCCGTTGCTTTGGCCGGACGAGCGTTACGAGGAGAGAGGTAATGAGCCGGAATCATTTCCGGAAAACGAGAAGCACTATACCGTTCTGGCATGGGCGTTTTCCAGAATAAGTAAATGATGCTGCCTTTCCAGTCGTTGTAGTATTCGACTTTCAGGTCATAATACTGCTTGGCTTTCAGCACAATCTCGCCGATGAACTGGCTGTCGTCCTGTTTACGCCATTCGTCAATGACGTTTTTGCCATCGACCCAAACCCGTACGCCATCGTCGACGGTGGCGCTGAACTGGTATTTGCCCGATACCGGTGCGTAGAGTTTACCGGTCCAGCGTACCGAAAAATATTCGCGTTGTACACCCGGTGCGGGCCGTTGCCAGTTCCAGTCGAACGCAACCTGCGGGTCAATTCGGGTGAAAGCTTTCTGGTTGAAGTTAGGCCCATTAAAATACTCCCCTTTCAGGCCGGTCGCGACTGGTTGTTGAGCCAGGGCCAGGCTTTCCATGAGTGACAGGCCAATGATCCACGGTATCCGTAAGCGGTTCATGCAACAGGCTGATTTTGTTGATAAAAGGTACGAATTCTACAAAGCAATTCAGGTCCGCTAAATAGGTTGTAGGCAACTGCTGGTTTTTCTTTAATCCGATCAACTAACCATTGTCTAACGCCTGGAAAGTGCTAACGGAGTTGATGCCGATTCATTCGTGGGTAAGGAAGTGCTATTGTGTAGAAGCTTAGTATCGTATTTAAATAAGCTCGTTTTGAGATGCATTGGTTAGTTGAAGCGGTCTGTCGTTACGGGACGTAGCGTCAGCAACTCTTTATCTGTCAGTTAACTCATTAATGAACGATTCATAACAGTACCTATAACCAGTCGCAAACATGGTCTCAATAGGCTCTTGCTACGTATGGTTGTTAATTTTGTCATGTCAACTCAGGAAGTATGACCAAATTTGTGCTGTCTCTATTTGACGCTTCAACCCTATACGCATGGGAGAATTACATTCGGCTACCCTCAGCACAAAGCCCCACTTTGCCATTCTGGATGGCTTGCGCGGAGTAGCGGCACTTGCCATCGTCCTTTTTCACTTCATGGAGTGGGTGTATCCCGATGCTAGCCAGAATTTCATCGCCCACGGGTTTTTAGCCGTTGATTTTTTCTTTTGCTTATCGGGCTTTGTCATTGGTTACGCCTATGACGACCGAATCCGTCGGTTGGGGCTGGCCGCGTTTTTCAAACTTCGCTTGATCCGCTTGCACCCGCTGGTCATTTTAGGGTCGGTACTAGGCCTGCTGGCGTATCTCTTCGATCCGTTTGCCGCAGAGCCCAGTCTAGCTGAGCGGGCAAACCTGTGGCTGACCTTTCTTTGTTCTGTATTTCTTATTCCGCTGCCCGTTATGAAAGAGCGCGCATTCAACCTGTTCGGGTTCAATGCACCCGCTTGGTCACTATTTTGGGAGTACGTAGCTAATATTGTCTATGCCCTTGTCCTATACCGCGTCAGCCGTCGTTATCTGTCTCTGTTAATTATACTGGCCGCAGTTGTCCTCTGTCTGGTTAGCTACCGGGCGGGCAATCTGTTGGGCGGTTGGTCTGGGGCTACGTTCTGGGATGGCGGTGCCCGGATCATGTATTCGTTTCTGGTTGGTCTCCTTATCTACCGGGCAGACTGGATTCTTAAGAACAACCTTGGCTTTCTGGGTATGGCGGTACTGCTCATGCTAGCCTTTCTGATGCCCTTTAGTCAATGGAACTGGCTGACCGAGCTGCTCATTGTGCTGCTCTATTTCCCAATCTTGATTGCGGCTGGAGCGGGAGCTACTCTATCGCCCGGACTTCACAAGCTGTGTGTGTTCCTGGGCAAACTGTCCTATCCGCTTTATATGACCCACTATGGGGTTATGTGGATATTCGGGGGATACCTGGCCAGTCATAAACCGGATGCCCTATCACTGTCGCTGATTGTGGTTGGCGGGACGATTGTTCTTACTACGTTCGCCTATCTGGTGCTGCTCCTGTATGATGAGCCTATTCGGCGGTATCTGGCCAGTCGGCGGTAGCAGAGAGCCTGCCTGCTTCGATGCCCGTATCTGACCTGCTAGATTGGCAGGATAATCGATATCATTGTGCCTTTGCCAAGCTCCGATTGAGCTTTAATAAGCCCATCGTGATTCTGGATAATTTTGCGGCATAAAGCCAGGCCGATGCCTGCGCCTTCCTTGTTGTTAGGCAAGCGTGAGAAAATGGTGAAAATCTTTTCGAGCTGAGCCTGCTCAATTCCGATTCCGTTATCGATGATCTGAATCTCGACAAAGCCTGACTCGTGCTCTTCCAGGCCGTAGGTAGTTATCTGATCTGGCGTCAGTTCCCTGCATAAAATGTCGATAACAAGCGCCGTTTCTTTTCTCGAGAATTTGATGGCATTAGAGATGAGCTGATAAAATAGCTGCTCCAATTGTAGGGGGATAGCTCGTACCGAAGGTAGCTCGGCAATATGAACCGTTGCCCGTTTACTATCAAGCAGAGGGCTTAACTGATCGCATACGTTCGTGGCAAGCGAGGATAAGTTAACAATCTGGAAAACAGAATCTTCGTCCGATAAGGTAGAAAAGATCGACAAGTCTTTGATCATCATGGAAAACTGCTGAGCGCTGCTGTTCACCTTTTTCGCCAGGTCCTTTACTTTATTTACATCGTTTTGCTCGGTAGCATCCAGGAGCATACCGCTAAAAAGTCTGATTTTGCGAAGTGGCTCCTGTAGGCTATGGTTAGACAGGTGGCGATACTGGCGGTTTTCGTTGATGGTATCGGTCAGTTGCCGGTTCAGAATTTGCAAAGCGGTCTGACTGCGCTCAATTAGTTCTACATTTTGCAAATGAAAGCCAATCAACTCGGCGAATACGCTGAACATATCAATCACCTTCGGATTGTTGAGGTTGGCCGGTTCGGGGTCAATGGCGCAGAGAGTCCCGAAGAACTCGCCATTTTTTAAGATGATGGGAAACGAGATATAGCTTTGAAACCCGTACTGCAAAGGCGTGTGGTGATTGCAAAATTGTTCGCTAGCAGCTACGTGATCAATAATAACGGGTTCATGACTGTCGCGGATTTCATGACAGATCGTCGTTTCTATCTTTAGCTCGTCGCCGGGGGTAAGCCCAAATTGAATATCGTCGCGCACACTGCACGCAATCCATCGCTCTTCAGTCACGCGCGCAACAGCCGCAAACCCCATCCCTGTTGTCTGGCATATTACGTCAAGAATACTGGGAACAATGGAGAGCTGCTTTACCCGATCAATATCTTTAGACAAGTCAACGTCTGTATAAATCATCCTGTTTACACGTATGATCTATCAAAGATACTGATTTTTAGAAAGGTGTAGTACGTTGGGAAGAGGGGAAACGCTACGTCTATAGGCTATTGATTCCGTCTGGATCAATTCAAACCTAAACAGAGCGTCTGCCGCACGACCGAACCTTTACATTGCTGTTCTATACGATGCAATTCACGTAGCGTGATTATACAGTAAATCGGCTACGTACAAAAAAGGAATTATTTGACGACAACCGTATTGGGTTCGCCTTGCCGGACTGAGAATGCAGACTGAATTTGAAGAACACCGTTCTGATAATACACGAGCCGATAGTTCCCCGGTTGTAGTTTAAGCGCATACGGGAAAAAGCGTTTGTCGGCATTGATCTGAGTGTCTTTTTCCAGCGAATAATCTTTTGAATCGCTGGTAATAATCAGCCTGATTTTGCCCGTGCATGACTCGCAACGGAACGTAACGGCTTCCTGATCAGCAAACGGTACGTCGCTATCGGGCGGGACAGGCGGCTGAGGGGGACGTACCATTGCACCGCCCGATGGCATGGGCGGGCCGGGTGCGGTGAATGGTGGGGGTGGGGCAGATGGCTGTCCGATGCCAAGTGAGTCCAGTACCCGATTCTTTAAGGCCGTCTGTTCCGAATGGCTCAGGCCAGCGGTATTGAACGTCCGATTATAATGAATGGCCTGACTGTTCCGTACACCGTCTACCTGGATCGACAGCGTTTTTCCATCTTCGTTAATGGACGTAGTAAGTGATGAGCCAGACGGCTGTTGGGCTGTGGCAGCCAGGCTTAAGCCTAAAAGAGCCAGTGTTAGAACTGAATGCATAGAAGTTGTCGGTCGAGATACTGAACTTGGTGGCTCAACTGCCGTGCCACCAGCAAAAAAGCCGTTTCTACTATAGAAACGGCTTTTTTGTTATACAGCTCTGTCCGAAACTGGACAGACTGCGTCCGATTGTGTACCGAATTCAACCAGTCCGAAATCTGGCCAGCGGCTTAGCCAATCCGGTATTACGGTTTCACTACTTTATAGATTACCTGCTGCTGATCTGTGTATGCCTGTAGAATATAAAGCCCCGACGGATGGGTACTCAGATTCCAATCAATACGCTGCTGATCGGTAGCTTGCTGCTGGTAGATAGCGTGCCCACGTGTATCCATAAGCTGAACCTGTACGGCTTTCCCGGCGGCTCCGCTGATCGTCGCTTTCAACTGGCCATCAACCAACGGATTGCCCAGAATGGTTATCGTTAAACCCGGCTCCGCTGTAATGTTCTCAACGGCCAACTCACGGCCCCGGCAACTCGCATCCACCGTCAACCGGAACGGCCCGTAGATGGTAACGGCACCCGACTGATCGGTGACCTTCAAATAGAAGTTACCCTGCGTGTTGCTCTGGGCGTTGATCAGCGTCAGACTCGACGTGGCCGTACCCCGGAAGAGCTGGGGCGTCTCCATCAGCTTAGGGCTGGTGAGTGTATTCTTGTACCATTCGTATTTCACCGGTTTCCCTGCAACCACCACATTGATTGTCGCCGACGCACTGCGGCAGGCGGTTGGGCTATTGCCGCCGGTAACAGTGGTCGAGGCCGTGGCTGTACAGCCATTGGCGTCCTGGGCCGTTACCGAATAAACGCCCGTGGTCGTAACCGTTGCCGTCGCGCCACTGACTCCGCCCTGCTGAGCGGCTCCCGTACTGAAGGTATACGAACTGCCCCCGCTGGCGGTGAGGGTAACGGTAGCGTTGGTAAACGATAGAGGCCCTGTGTTACTCAGGCTGACCGTTGGTGTCAGCGTACTGCTGGCGACCGTTGTGGTTGCCGTAGCAAGGCATCCGTTCGCGTTGCTGATCGTTGCCGTATACGTTCCCGCTGTACTGATCACAAACTGGCCGGTCTGGCTGGTTTGGCCGTTACTCAACGTATAGGCGGTGCCACCCGTCGCGCTGGCGATCAACGTAACGCTCGTTGCCGCGCAGGTTAACGTACCGCTGGTCAGGCTGGCGTTGGTTGGTAATGCGTTCAGCGCTACGTTACCGCTGGTGGCGGTTGCGCTGGTGTTGGCTGAAGTCACTACCGTAATAGTATACGAACCGGTTACCGTAGGCACAAGGCTGGCCTGCGTAGCACTTGCCGAAACACCCGACGCGCTGGTGCTGTTCGTCCCGTTGCTGATCGTATAGCTGTACGTATCGCCGGTTGACAGACCGCTTACCGATACTGAGAAATCGACCGGGCTGCCTGCGCATACGGCCGAGGTGCTGGCCACCAATGTCGCGGTGAGCGGAGCGGCAATCTTACTCAGATCAAAGCGGGCAAACACCGGACGGTGATCGGAGGTCGTGTTCGTGAAATTGCCGCTGATGGCCGAAAACGAGGTTTGAATCCCCACCGAACCGGGAACGTAAGCGTCAAACAGTTCATTGGAAATAATGATCTGATCCAGGAAACTCGATCCCGCATTCCCGAAGAACGTATTGCAACCCTGCTCATCTTCGAGCGGAAGGGTTAAGCCTGCAAAATTCGCCTTATCATCCACGAACGGTTTGTAGGTCGAATTCTGACCCGTGGCAATGGAGCCCGTCAGGTTGTCGTTGAAGTCACCGGCAATGATGATGTTGGCCTTCGTAAATTGCCCGCCCAGCGGACCCGGCTGCGTCGAACTGTTGGTCAGTAGATTATACAGATCCAGAATATCCTGCTTACGGCGGTTGTAGTCGCCCGTAGCGGAGCCCGACTTCGCGTGAATGCCAATGATGTTCAGTCGGCGAGTCACCCCATTGATCGTCGCATCGGCCACAAACAGATACGGTAACCGACCCGACGACCAGTTATTCGGCGCGGAACCCGCCGGAGTTGTAGTCGGGAACCCGTAATAGTCAGATAGTAGCGCCGAGGCCGATACGGACGTAACGGTGCTGGTTTTGTAGGCAACGCATACTTTCTGAGCCAGGCTCGACGGTCCGAACACGTAACCCTGATTGTCGGGCGTCTGCATACAATCGTCCTGGAAGTAGTACGAGAATCGGTCCGAACAGCTTAAGGCGTAACCAGCGGGCAGGTTGTTGCGCAGCAGGTTTTCATCGCTCACTTCTTCCAGTACAAACACATCGGCATTGATGGCGCTTAGAACCTTGTTCACGTTCTGCGCCTGCAACGTCTCATTGGCTGGCCCCTGATTCTGGTAGCGCAGGGTTCCATTGGTACAGACGATTGTACCGGCGGGCGCGCCAAAAAACTCGGTATTGAACGTAGCGAAATCAAACGTCTGATCCTGGGTCAGGCTTCCTGAAACTGGCGAACTGCCACAGAACTGATCGGTAGGGGCCGCCGGTGGCGTTGCTCCCTGCACGTCCGACAACTGGCGAGGCAGCAGCTGAATATTGTCGGTACCAGTGGTTGGGGCGTTGGCCAGGAAGCGGTCGGCAATACCCGTTACACTGAACGGAGCTGTCGGTTGTCCGGCACCTACCAAACCCGAATTAGCGCTGATCCGCAACGTAGCGGTGGCTGAATTTACGTTGGTGCTTATCGTTACGTTGCCGCTGCTGAACGTAGTGCTGGCCGGCGATACGCTGGCTCCGGTAATACTCACCAACTGGCCCTGGTAATTGCCAATCTGATCGAGTGTAATGGGCGTGGGCGTCGGAGCCGGGTTACCGGTTGATACCAGCGTGAAGGCCTGAACGCCGTTTACTTCAATGCCTCCCTGATACAACTCAATTTTTCCCTGCAACTTCACTACGTCGCCGATCTGGGTCTGCGTGGTATAGTCGGTGCCGGAGCCGCTGTAGACCAGGACCCCGCCCGTATTGTCCTGAACGTAAAGTTGTTTGGCACCAAGCTGGCCTGATGCGGTTACCGTTCCCTGGATAGTTACGGTCTGGTTAATCAGCGTCCGGGCCGTTCCAATTGGCGTAATACCGTCCACGGGAGGAGCCGTAACGGTACCGCTCACGGGAACCACGGCCGTAGCACCCCCGCCCTCGAAGGTAATCGTGCCGCTGTAGGGGCCACTCGCAGCGGTCAGTCCAGCCGCCAACTGCACCGTAAACGTGCTGGCCGACAGCGCGGATCCAGAAAACGTCGCCGTTGTGGGCGATACAGTGAAGGCCGTTGACGACGAACTCGCCGTGATTGTGCCGGTTGCTGCGTTTAGGGAAGAACCCGTCACCGAAAGCGTGGCCGATGCGGGACCACTTCCTTCGACGTAAGCCAGTCCGTTGATGCCCGTGCGCGACGAGGGAGTGACTACGAGAGATGGGCTGGCCGGGCCACCGCACAGATTGACGGGCGAAGCCGAATTTCGCGGGTTAGGCGTCCCGGTTGTAAAATCTTCATTGTTATTATTGGTATCGGTACAGCCATTGGAATTGCGGATAGCCGCTGTCGTGTTCGAAAGCGTGGGAACAGCAGCTGTGCCCTCGAAAAAGTTAGCGATACCAAAGCCGACCAGATCTTCAATCTTAGCTAAATTGGCCGGGTCACAGGCGGCTGACCCGCCGTTGCAGGGAAGCCCTGTTGCTACGTTGACCAGCACCACTTTCCCCGCTGTGCCACTCAGATTGATCGTGCCCGAAGCATCCGTTCCTGATAGAGGTGAACCATTGGTACCACCCGACGCTAATTGGACCAGGTAATACCCGCCAGGCTGAATTGTACCTGATAGCACAACAGTACCGTTGGATGAAAAGTTACCGGTTCCGGTAGCGCTGGCATACTGGATCGACCAGCCTGTCAAATCTACAGCAGTTGTACTCCTATTAAACAGCTCAACAAAGTCGTTCTTATAGGCAGCTCCTGAATTTCCACCACCGCCATACACCTGGCTAATAACCACTCTGCTGGATGCCTGCGCCCAGGCGTCGGCACAAGTCATGAAGTTGAGTAGTACCCCTACAAACAGCAACAGCCACGGATATGGCTGTGTTCGTATACGTTGTTTCATAAAGTTTGATGAATGATTTTTAACATACAAAAATACTAGAGCCTAGTGGTTTTATATGTTAATAAATCGTGATATTTAATCATTTAAATAATAACATATAACGTAGTAAGGGGAAGCACACAGATTGGTTTAACGAAAAACCCGTTCGGCTAGCAACTGGCATATGTTTTCTGCCAGTTGCTAGCCGAACGGGTGGCCAAGCGCTTGAAAAATGATACGTGCCGGGTAAGTCGTAGGGATAGGATAGAGAAGGGTTGCTACGTATCTAACCCGGCTTACGAAAAATTAAATAGAAGGGAAAGTCAAACGGTATGGTTAAACATGATGTGGATAGCGCTTGGATGTAGCAAAGGTCCCCTGTTATTCCGGACAACGCCATACCCCTTTCGGGGTATTTTTTGAACTGAGTAAATCTGTTTTTTTTGTTGCCATTCGTTTTGGCCACCCATCTGCAATGAGTTTGGTGAAGCATTTACTTCTGGTCGGGTTTCTGTTTTTTCGGCTCTGGGAAACCCAGGCGCAGTCGTTGCCGGTATTTTCTTCGGATCGACGGACGGACAAAGCTTACATGGACAGTCTATCCCAACTGGTCAAACAGCGCTACCAAACGCTGACCGCTCAACCCCGAACCGCCCGAACCGATACCCTGCGTTTTAAGGCGTTACACTACCTGGGGGACTTGTACCGACGATGGCCGGATCGCCGGGATAGCTCGCTGCATTTCGGGATTGAACTCAGCCGCCAGGCCCGGCTGAGTGGCAATCGTTTCTACGAGGTGATCGGTAAACTACTCACGGAAGAATACTACCGGGGCATTGACTACAACACCCCCCAGGCCCTGAAAATCAACATTGAGCTGCTGGCAAGATTACCGAAAACAAATCAGTACAATAGTCTCCGGTATCATGTTTATCGGAACCTGGCAGGTTTATACGGGGTCTCGAAGGAGTACACCACGGCACTCCGCTATCTGACCGCTGCGCAAAGCCTGCTGAGCAGCGTACCGGCAGCGGATCGGGCTGCGAACCTTAGCCTGCGAATCGACGTGGAGCAGCGGATCGGGGCTATCTACAACCAACAAAACCTGTTTACGGAAAGCGAAAATCATTATAAAGCGGCCGAAGCCTTACTGTCTCAAAGCCGCTCGCAGACTGAACATGGCTACGTTTATGACGATTTAGCCGAATTGTACCTCAAAAACAAGCGGTATGAGCAGGCGCTTTACTATGCCAGGAAAGCCGAACACATCTGGAAGAAAATACGGCCACAGGGTGAATCGAACAGTTGGGGCACACTAGCGTGTATATATATCAGTCTGGAACAGGACGAACTGGCCTTTCAGTACGCTCAGAAAGTGCTACAGATACGTAATCCCAGCCGATTTGTTCGTGAGCAGGCCTATATGGCGCTCTATACCTTGTACGAGCGCCGTCAGGACTGGAAAAACATGGCGCTGTATTATAAAAAATACATTGCTATGCGCGACTCGATAGCTGATGGACAGCGCAGCCTTGAATTGATCTCGATTCAGAAGCAAACCGAGTTCGATCGCCTGAAGCTGGAAAACCAGCAGGCGCAGCAACTACAGGCCCAGCGCTTGCTGACTATGCAGAAACAGGCTGAAGTTGACCGGTTACGGGCCAGCGCCCGGACCGAGGCTCTGGCCCGCCAGGCCAGGGTGAGTGAACAGCAGCGCCTGCTGGACAACGAGCGGGCGGAAATAACGCTGCAGCGCCAGCAAACGGCTCAACGGTTGCAGCAACAAGGGTTTGAACGGCAGGCGCTGGAAGAAAGAAACCGGGCTCAGCAAAACTGGATTCTGTTTATCAGCAGTTTGTCGGTACTGCTGCTGGGAGGGCTGACCTTGCTGCTATACCTGCTGCAACTGCGAAAGCGAAAAGCCGAAGCTGACCTGCGCCTGGCCGAAGAGCGTAAGTCGACCGACGTACGTATTATTCAGAATCAGGAAGAAGAGCGCCAGCGGATAGCCGCCGATTTGCACGATGACCTCGGCGGAACGCTGGCTACGCTCAGTCGCCGACTCAACGATATTCGCCAGCACATCCACGAGCCCGAAATGATTCAGGCGTTCAACGCCGTTCAGCCACTCATCAAAAAAAGCAGCGATGATCTCCGACGTATTGCACATAATTTAATGCCGCCCGAGTTCGGACGCATTGGCCTGCGGAATGCGCTGGAGCAGCTCGTTCAGAGCCAGCCGTCGCAACCAACGTATTTTACTTTTATTACGTCGGGGCAGGAGCGCAAACTACCTCTGGAGGTGGAACTTAACGCCTACCGCATCGTGTCTGAAGCCATTCAGAATATCGGAAAACATGCCCAGGCCAGACGGGCAGCCGTGCAATTGATTTACCACGACGACTACGTAACGATAACCGTTGAGGATGACGGTTTAGGCAGCCGGGCCGCGGCATCAACTCATGAGCAGATGGGGATTGGGTTGAAAAATAGTAATTTGCGCGCCGAATATATTGGAGCGAAATTGTGGCGGGATGTGAATGAAGCAGGCACATTAATCGTTCTGGATATTCCGTATTCAACGTCGGTTTATGCAGCCCGAAGTGCCCACTCGAATTCTCCTGATTGATGATCACCGTCTTTTCAACGATGGGCTGAAAAGCCTGCTGAATGAACAACCCGATCTGACCGTCTGCGGCCAGGTGTTTCTGGCGAGCGACGCCTTGCCGGTTATTCAACGTACCGATCCGCATCTGATTCTGCTGGACATCAATCTACAGGGCATTAATGGCATCGATCTGGGTAAAACCATTGTTGCCCATTATCCGGCTATTCGGGTGGTCATGCTAACCATGTATAATCAGGCAAAACTGCTCGATGAAGTGCAGCGGGCTGGTATGCATGGGTACCTGCTCAAAGAGGCAACCACGGCCGATCTGCTGCGCGGAGTCCGGGTGGTGCTGGCGGGCGGCTACTACTTCGATCCTGCCGTGGCGAGTCCGGCCCAAGTGGTTGAGGACCCCTTCGGCGATGTGTTTGCCCGACGCCTGAATCTGACTTTTCGCGAAGTGGAAGTGATTCGCCTGGTTCGCGAAGGGCTAACCAACGAACAGATCGCCGAGCGTATGCACGTGAGCGTTGAAACCGTAAAAACGCACCGCAAAAACATTCATTTTAAGCTGGGCATCAACAAAGCGACCGATCTGGTACGTTTCGCCATTGAGCATGGGTTGTAGCATTCATCGCTTTCTCAGAAGCCGGAAAATTGGGTAAAAAAGCAAAACCCTCCCATCGAAACGACGAGAGGGTTGCCTACTTTCCCTACATGAGAAAAGGTAATGAACTATGAATTGTGGAAGAATGCTTATTGATTCGCCGTGGTGATACCAAAGCTGCGTTCAGTGTCTTTGATGATGGCTTGCTTTTCGCGTTCGGTTTTACCCACTACGTTCGCCGTCCGTTCGATGACCAGCTCCTCGCCGTCTTTCTTAAAGATGTACTGCATCCACAGCCGACCGTTGGTTTTGTCTTCCCGGAACAACACCGAAGCTGGCGTTACATCGCTAAGTGATAAGGTCGGATCGGTACTTGCCTGAAGCGCCTGATCGGCAGCCTGTGCGTCGCTATTGACCACAACGGCAGCTGTTGCGTCGTCGCAAGACGTTTTCTTGATCCTCGGTTCGCGTTTCCGAACGGCCACCCGTTGGTAAGACCCCGAAAAAGCCTGGTCTAGTGAATCGAGAATGCTGCTTTCCAGCGCTTTTACGGCACTGGCGTCCAGATCTGTTACATCGAATGACCGGTTGTAGTGAAGTGAGTTGCCTGATTGCTCCATATCAACCCGAATACGAAGCTGTCGACCATCGGTCGTAACGATTTTGCTAGACGACCGTTGGGCTACTGCGCTGAATCCAACCGCAAGTAGTACCAGAGTAAATAGCATTTTCATAGATTAGAAAAGAGTTGCGTGCGGTTCGATTAGACAGGTAGTGTTTCTACAGGAAGCGAGTATCGTGCCAGGATAAAAGGCTTCTGATTATCAACGGTATATTATAGTGATAGATGCGTAAAATGTCCGATAGCGGACAAAAATCGTACGGCAACGGACACGTAATTTTACTTATACGAGTCGGTTCGTAGACTTTTGAGAATAGCTGCATAATTCTTAGAACTTCATTGGAATAGATTGAAACAGCTCCTTACTATAATCAATTGATAGTCAGCAAAGGATTGTGCTTAATCTTGCAACTACTTCAAATACCTCTTCTAAATTTCCTGAAAATTAGGAACAGAACTTACGTGGTAAAGTCCCCGCTTAAACACCTGTTGCTACTCATTCACACAACAAGCCCGGAGTTACCAGCACCGGGCTTGTTGTGTGTTCGTCAATAAGAAAGCTCTAAGGCTTGATCACCTTAACATTCTGCCGTTGTACTGGTAACCCCTTGCCTGCTTCGCTAACCACCTGTAGGATGTACACTCCATTGACTTGTCCCTGCATATCCCATTCAATGAGCTGTTGCTTGTCTGCCTGCTTCCAGTGCTGCTGATGAATGGGCTTACCGCTCAGATCAATCAGGTCAACTTGTAAGGAACGGCCTTCGGCGCCACGTACCATGGCCCGGAGCCGGTCCTGCTGGATAGGGTTCGGCGCTAGCTCCACCTGCAAGGACGTTTCCAGCTCAGCTATTTCCCGAGCCCGGCAACTGGCATCAACCGTTAAGCGATAGGGGCCGTAGAGGGTGATGGTGCCTGAGCGATCAGTCACTTTGAGATAGAAATCACCCTGGGTGTTGGTTTGGGCGTTGATGATGGTCAGACTCGACGTAGCGGTGCCTCTGAAGAGCTGGGGCGTCTCCATGATCTTGGGCGTAGTCAGGCTGTTTTTGTACCACTCATACTTAACCGGATCTCCCTCCACCACTACGTTGATTACCGCCGTTCCTCCTCGACAGACCGTTGGGTTGTTGCCGCCCCTCACGGTGGTGGAAGCCGTTGCTGAGCAGCCTTCAGTGGTTGTAATCGTTACTGAATAGACACCAGCTGTCGTTACTCGGGCCGTGTTGGGTTGGCTCAGTTGGGTTGCTCCCTGGCTGAAGCTATAGCTGTAGCCTTGCCCGACTGTGGCCGCCAATATCACACTGGCGTTGGTAAGAGAGAGGGGACCGGAGTTGGTCAGGCTGGCCACTGGCGTGATATTGACGGTCAGGTTGGTGGTGGCTATGGATTGCTGGCCATTGCGCTCGACGGTGAGCGTAAAGGTTTGCACGCCCGATCCCGTAGCCGTTAGATTCTGACTAAAAGCCGTCGTGTTGGCCATACCGCTGAGCGAGGCACTGCCATTGCTTAAGGTATAATTGTAAGAACCCGTTACGCTGCCCACTGTAGCGGTGAAAGTGGCTACACTGCCTAAGCAAACCGTTCCCGGATTGGCTCCCAGACCGGCGATGGTCGGCACAGGATATGATACGTTCACACTAACAGTTGCCGTCTGGATGCAATTGGACCCATTGTCTACTACTACCGTGAAGGTCTGTACGCCCACCTGGGTCAGCGTGGCTGACACCACACTACTGGTAGCTGGAAGGCTTATGCTAGCACCGGCCGGAGCTGTCCAACTGTAGGCGTTGGCGGCTCCTGCGCTGAGAGTCACCACACTGCCTACCGTTGCGGTAGTAGAACTGGAGTAGGCTGTGACGACATCGCTGCCCTGACCACTGGCACAGAAGGCACTGAAAGCTACAGCACTACCCCCACCAGGCAAGCCTGGGTTACCTGTAAATGATTTACTAGGTACCCCACAGAGGGCTGACAAGGAGGCTGGCCAACAGCCACTTAGCTGGTTGTTGTTTAAATAAAGCTGTTTCAGACTGGTTAGGACACTCAAACTCGAGGGGATGCTGCCAGTCAGCAGATTATTTTGCAGATAAAGGTATTGCAAACTAGTTAGAGCGCCCAAACTGGCAGGTATATTCCCACTCAACCGGTTGCCAGTTAGAGAAAGCAGTTGCAGATTGGAAAGCGCACCCAGACTCAGGGGGATGCTACCAGTCAACCTGTTGCTAGATAGATCAAGCTCTTGTAGGTTGGTCAGCGCACCCAGATCTGGGGGAATACTTCCACTCAACAGGTTGCTAGCCAGAGAAAGCTCCTGCAAATCCGAGAGCGCACCTAAGTTCGAAGGGATACTTCCACTCAATGCGTTGCTGCCTAGACGAAGCACCTGCAAATCGGTGAGCGCACTCAGACTGGCAGGTATATATCCACTCAACTGGTTGCTGGCCAGAGAAAGCCGTTGCAGACTCGATAGCGCGCTCATACTCGAGGGGATGGTGCCGCTCAACTGGTTGTTGAACAGATTAAGCCCTGTCACCCGTCCACTTTCACAAGTAACCCCATACCAAGCATTACCTCCGTTACTTGTGCAGGGATCGCAGCCTTGCAGCCATCCTGACTTTTCGCGCCAGTCTGGTCCGTTGGTAGCATTGTAGAGGTCGACCAGAGGCTGATAGTCAGGATGGCTTCCTACTGTCAGGTTGACGCTGGTGCTGGCTAGCTGGCCATTACTCTCCACCGTCAGTGTATAGTTCTGAGAGCCTGAACCAGCGGCCACCACACTCTGGCTAAAAGCCGATGAGGTGGCCGTGCCACTAAGTGAGGCACTGCTGTTGCTTAAGGTATAGCTATAGTTGCCCGTTACGTTGCCCACCGTAGCGGTGAAGGTGGCCACAGTGCCCACACAGACTGTCTCCGGACTAGTCGCCAAGCCAGCCAGGGTTGGCGTGGGATCGTTTACCGTCAGCACATAGGCCTCGCTCACCGCCGAACAGCCGGTGGCATCGGAGACCTTGGCCGTTAGGGTGAAGGTGCCCGCTTGGGTAAGCGTACCCGATAACAGCCCCGTATTATCCAGATCCAGACCTGGGGGTCGACTGTCGTTGGCCAGGCTGTAATTGTAGGGGCTGGTCCCCCCCGAAGCGGTGAAGGATTGGCTAAAAGGTTTGCCCACCATGCCTTCAGCGGTAGCCGGATTGCTGATGGAGATCACAGCGGTGCGGCTCTCAATCGTCGTGCTGGCTACCGCTGAACATCCATTGGCATGCGCTACTGTCACCGAATAAGGACCTGCGACGTCAACCACTGCCATATTACCCGAACCTACTGGGGTCGCGCCTGCACTGAAGGAATAAGAACTTCCGCCCCCGGCCGTCAGAGTAAGGCTGGTCGTTGCGCAACTTAGTGTGCCGCTGGAGGGGGTAAGCGTCGCTACTACTGGGGCATCAGCTATCACCGTAGCTATTGCCGTAGCCGAACAGCCGTTAGAAGTCACCGTCACAGAGTACGTTCCGGCTGTGGCCGAAATGGCCTCTGTGTTGTCTCCTGTATTCCATAGGTAAGTTGTCCCCCCAGAGGCTGTCAGTGTCGTACTTTGACCCGTACATACCGTCAGATTGCCACTAATCGTGGCTGGTAAGTCTGGGCAACGAGTGGTGATGGTAAAGATTTGGGAGACGGACAGGCTGCCTGGATCCGTGGCCACCACGGTGACGCTGCTTACCTCCGTTTCAATAGGTGTACCCGAAATAACGTTCGTTGTCGGCGAGTAAACTAACCCGTTGGCCGGATTGAGGATGACTGAATAGGTTAGCGAGTTGGGTGTTTGGGCGTCGGTAAAGGCATTGGCAGGTAGGGTATAGGAAAACACCTCTCCCAGCGTAGCCGTTTGGGCCGGTATGACCGAGGCCACACTGGGGGAAGTGTTTACAGTCCCTACCCTGCGAATGCGGCTGTTACCATCGCAGAAGTAGAGGTTAGCCGCCCCATCCACCGCCACGCCAGTAGGATCACTTATCTGGGCCGCAGTGGCGGGTCCCCCATCCCCAGAATAGCCAGCGGTGCCAGTGCCTGCTACGGTACTGATAATACCTGTGCTGGCCGTGACCTTGCGGATACGTTGGTTAAAGTAATCGGAGATGTAGAGGTTAGCCGCCCCATCCACCGCCACCCCAGCGGCAAAGTTCAGTTGAGCCGACGTAGCCGCGCCCTCATCTCCAGCGAAACCCTGTTCTCCATTGCCTGCTACGGTACTAATAACCCCCGTGCTGGCCGTAACCTTGCGGATACGGTAGTAATCCGCGATGTAAATATTCCCCGCCCCATCCACGGCCACGCCATTGGGATAAAACAGTTGAGCCGACGTAGCTAATCCCCCATCTCCAGCGGCCCCCGCTCTACCCCCAGTGCCCGCTACGGTACTGATAACGCCCGTGGCGACTGTAACTTTGCGAATGCAGCTGTTCTCAGAATCGGCGATGTAAATATTCCCCACCCCATCTACGGCTACTCCAAAAGGCAAGTTCAGTCGGGCCGACGTAGCTGCGGACCCATCCCCGGCGAACCCCGCTAGCCCATTGCCTGCCACGGTGCTGATAACCCCGGTGCTGGCCGTAACTTTGCGAATGCGGTGGTTATTCACTTCGGCGATGTAAATATTTCCCGCCCCATCCACGGCTACCCCCCTGGGTGTGTTCAGTAGAGCCGCAGTGGCGGGTCCCCCATCCCCGGCAAATCCCTGTGTACCATTTCCTGCCACAGTGGTGGCAACCCCGGTGCTGGCCGTAACCTTGCGAATGCGGTGGTTATTCATATCGGCGATGTAAATATTCCCCGCCCCGTCCACCGCCACCCCAAAGGGGAAGTTCAAGCCGGTTGCTACAGTACTAATGGATTGAGCATACATTTGACACTTTGGTATGACCCATAGGGCCATCAGTAGTAATGACATGCTGAGCCACCCGGTATGCGCTGTCTGGACATACTGGACGACTAAGGGAGGTCCTGAGGAATGCGCCGAGCGTGTGTGAGAAGGGTAGTTTTGCTTCATGAAAGTTGTGTTAATTACTGCTATTGATTGTAAAGAATTCTGATTGACTAATTATTGGTAATAGGCTGGATTGAATACGTAGTTCGTTTACTAATCCCGTGAAGGACAGCAGTAGCTGGTTGAGCGGATTGGTTTCCTAAACAAGCGCGATTGAAAGAGAAAAAAGCGGACGGTTCGGCGGTATTGTTGCCGTCTTGTTCCTCAACATCGTGGAAGATGAGAAAAAGGGGTTTTTAGCCCCGAACGTATTTGCAAGTTTAGCCGGAGGCCCGTAAACCTATGTGCATATTTTGCCCAAATAGATGCACATTTGTTGCACAAAGGCTAAATCGTAGAAAAAATAGGGAAAATAATCCTATTGAATAGGGTGAAAGAGAAAGCTCACTAGTTAAACTACCCTGGTAGCTAATTAAAAGCGATCTGTAGACTCGGAGTAGATCCCTAATCCAGTATGAGGTATAAGATTAACAAAAGGATCTACACCTAGTTTACTCATTCTTATAAAGTGTTGTTTACGTTCAACACTCCATTCTCATAATCTGGCTTTAAACAATTTTAAGTTGAAAGTAATCAGCCTGGTTCTGACTATCCTCTTCGGTTTTTGCTCATTAGCCAGCGGACAACACTTTGGAGCCTCCGTTCAACGATATGGCCCGGAGACTGGGCTGGCGCACCGCGAAGTGAATGCCATTTTCCAGGATCGTCGGGACTTTATGTGGTTTGGTACCAAGTTTGGCCTCAACCGCTTTGACGGCGCTACGTTCACGACTTATACCAGGGAAAAAAACGGGCTTGACTTTGATGACATTCAATCCATCGCTCAGGATGCCGATGGGCTGCTGTGGCTTATGGGACCCGAGGGTAAATCGTCCATTACACTCTTTAACCCGCTAACCGGCGTAGCAACCTCCTTCGAGAAACGCTTCAACCAGCCCCGACGCAACCATCCTCCGGTATTGCCGCAGATGCTGCTACTAAATGGCTCTGATGGAACAATCTTTTTCGTGGATCAACAGCCCGTCAAGCTAAACATGTATCACCCCCGGTCGGGTCTGAAGACGGTGCCACTACCGCAATACACGACACTGATGCTTGCGGCCGTAACCCCACGGAATACCCTTTGGGCCATTGCGAACCAGAAACAAGTAGTGGAACTAGCGCCAGATGGGCGCGTGCTACGTACCTACGACCACCCCGGACCAATCCGTACCTGTTTAGGCCAGCGCCACGCCGGTACAGAATTCTTCTACTGGGTTGAACTGGACAAGCTGAACGCGGGGCAACTGTATAGAATTGATGAGTTGGGCCATCATCAGGAGCAATCTCCTGATCTGATCAAACCAGATAAGCTGCAACGGCGGGTCGCTTATTTCTTTGACCGGAGCGGATTGGTTTGGAATGGCTATCAGTTGCGTGATCCGGCCGGTCGGGTCGTCCTCGATATAAGCGGTCAACTGGCCAGCGGCCAGATTGATAATCGAAGCTTTTTTCGGGACAAAAACGGGAGCTTCTGGCTAGGGACCAGCTTTGGGCTCTACCAGGTCCGAATTAGCGAGAACTATTTTCAGCGCTTGTTCTATCAAGCCGGAACCGGAAAACAGCCCGCTGTCCGCGGCATTACCGCCGTGGGCGATACGCTCTACACGAATCTGGAAAACGGTATAGGTTTTGTCGCCAGCCGTCGTTCGGGGGCGTCGCCCCGCCTGCTGCTGGATAGGCAGCGGTCGTTGATTAGTTTAAGTGGTAACCTGGATGGTAAGCTATACCTGTGCGAGGAAAATACGCTGATCGCCTATGACTACCGAACGACGAAACGTACTGTGATGCCCATACCTGGTCCGGGAGCTATCTGGACCATTCATCCCTTTTCGGCTAATCCCCGACGATTACTGGCCGGTGGCGAACCCGGGTTGTGGTTGGTTGATCCGATTACAAACCACGTTACCTCTTTTCGGAGCTACAATCAGTTTCCTGAGTTAGCTCAGGCCCATGTACTTTACATTGGTACCGACCGACAAGGCACCATCTGGCTTTGTGCCACGACGGGGTTCTACACGATTGATCCTCAAAAGGGCGTTACGGCCCGCTACTGGCGGGGCGGTAAGGGTGCATTTAGGCTACCTGCCGATAGTTACCAACATTTTTACCAGGACTCCCATGGGGTATTCTGGCTGGCCACGGCCAATGCCGGGCTGGTGCGCTGGGATCGAAAGCAGGGCCACTATCACCAGTTCAGGCGAGCCGATGGGTTGAATAATGACAACATTTACGCTGTATATGCTGATTGGCGGGGTCACCTCTGGCTCAGTAGTGATAACGGCATCATGCAGTTTGACCCAATTCGGCTTACCACCCGTACCTATACGGTGCAGGATGGCATTACTCACAACGAGTTTAACCGAATCGCTCACTACCAGGATGCGCAGGGACGGCTGTATTTCGGGGGGCTGAACGGGATAACGGCCTTTGACCCGCACGATTTCGAAGCGGAGCCGCCTTTGCCCTCTCTGCCCCTGCGCGTGGTTTCTTTTCGCCAGTATGATGCCGATCACGACACACTGGTCGACAAAACGGAGGAGCTGATTAAAACGAACCAAATCACGCTGCAGCCCAATGACCGGAGCAGTACCCTCGACTTTGCGCTGCTCAACTACACTGATGCCCAGAAAAACAAGTATGCATACCAGTTCAAAGGGCTGGATGACATCTGGCACGATCAGGCCGAACCGTACCTGCGGCTGGGTAACCTGCCCTACGGCGACTATCAGTTATTGATTCGGGGGCAGGCCGCCGACGGGCGAATGTCGTCGACTACGTTATCGATTGGGGTACACGTACTGCGGCCTTTTTATCTGCGCGGCTGGTTTCTCTTTTCGCTGGCGTTTCTGGTGCTGGGAGCCGTGTGGGGTTGGGGCCGGTGGCGGACCTGGCAACACCAGAAGGCACAAGTCCGACTGCAAACCCAGATCAACGAGGCCACCCGAACTATTGCCCGGCAGGCCCAGGATCTACGGCAGCTCGACGAGACTAAATCCCGCTTTTTTGCCAACATATCTCATGAGTTCCGCACACCCTTGACAGTGATTCTGGGCATGGCTGACAATCTCCGCCAGCGGGCAGATCCCCAGCTACGGCAGTCGGCCAACCTGATTGAACGTAACGGCCGTAATCTGCTACGGCTTGTCAATCAGATTCTGGACCTCTCCAAACTGGAAGCCGGAGCAATGTATCTGCGACCCGTCCGGGCCGATCTGGTCAGTTTCACGCGTTACGTGGCCGAGTCGTTCCACACCATGGCTACCGTCAAAGGCATTCACCTGCATTTTCAGACTGATCAGGAGCGAATTGACACCGATTTCGACAAGGATAAGCTGGGCGATATTCTTACCAATCTGCTCAGCAACGCCCTCAAATTTACCCCCGCCGGTGGACATATTTCGTTTCAACTGACGACCCAGGAGAAATGGCAGCCGTTGGTGAATGGGTACTATGAAGCGGTGAGCCCGATGCTGCACCGCGATGATCCCTGGTTTTCGATTCGTGTCAGTAATACAGGTCCTGGTATCGCCACTCATGACCTATCGCATATTTTCGACCGATTCTACCAGCGTTCCCCGTCGGCGGAACCTACGCAGCCAGTTCCCGAAACGGGCGGAACGGGCATTGGGCTCTCGCTGGTGCGGGAATTGGTGGTGCTGATGAACGGTGGGCTAGCCGTGCGGAGCCAGCCAGGCGAGGGGGCCGAATTCGTTGTCCGGTTGCGCCAGACCCAGCAGGCTCCGGTACCAACGACGCCTGTTAGCGAGCCGGTTACCCCGTATTCCGAGACGCTCGAAGAGGTTGAACCTAAACCTGATGCTGGGGAAGATAAGCCGGTACTGCTGCTGGTAGAAGATAATGACGATGTAGCCCATTATATTGTTTCGTGTCTTCAGACGGATTACCATATCCTCCGGGCTGAAAACGGGCAAGTGGGAATCGATCTGGCTTTCGAGAAAATACCGGATCTGATTGTAAGCGACGTAATGATGCCGATCAAAGACGGATTAGAACTCTGCGACACCCTGAAGAGCGACGAACGCACCAGCCACATTCCGATTGTTTTGCTTACGGCCCGGGCCGCTGCGGACGACCGGATTACGGGTCTACGGCGGGGGGGAGATGCGTACCTGGTTAAGCCGTTTCAGCAGGATGAGTTACTTATTGTGCTGCGTAATCTGTTACAGACCAGACGGCTGCTACAGCATTATTACAGTCAGCGGGCGCTGGGCAACGGGCTGCCTACTGTAGCCCCCGCGGACAGGGCCGATGCGCGGGAAGACCAGTTTGTGGCGAAACTACGCAGCACCCTTGAACTTCATCTGGACAACGTAGCGCTTGATAATGACATGATCTGCCAGCTAATGGGCATGAGCCGGAACTCGTTGTACCGAAAGACAATGGCGTTGACCGGGATGTCGGTAATTCCTTATTTAAGGGCGCTTCGCCTGCAAAAAGCGGAAGAGCTGCTGAAACATTCCGCGTTGAGCATTGCCGAAGTTGCCTATGCGGTTGGTTTTGACAATCCCCGGTACTTCAGTCGGGTTTTTTCGGAAGAAAAAGGAGTTTCCCCCAGTAGTTTTAGAGGCCTGGTGTGACCAATTCGTTCTTCTGTCCGCGTGAACAGTTCTGCTTTTTCGAGACATCATCCCGTCTCTTCCTGCACGTCAACCTGTGGACTACTGTAGTCTACGAAAAAAGGCCAATACGTATCTCGAAAGGTATACGTAATACAGAAACGGCGGGAAAGTTGATAGGTTCAACTTTCCCGCCGTTTCTGCTTCTAATATAACTGTGAAAAACCTGGTGTTAATAGGTTACCACGTCGGCTATTCGGTTCTAAGACTTTTGACGGGATTCAGGAGGGCCGCCCGGATACTCTGAAAACTAACCGTTACAAGGGCAATGCCAACCGCCAGTACACCCGTTAGGGCAAATATCCACCACTCGATAGCAATTTTGTATTCAAAATCCTTCAGCCATTGGGTCATTACGTACCAGGCGATCGGAGAGGCAATGACAAGGGCAATGCCAACCAGTCTGACAAACTCCAGCGAGAATATGCTGAAGATATGGGTTGTTGACGCACCAAGCGCTTTCCGAATGCCGATTTCTTTGGTTCTCGATTCGACCATAAACGCCACAACGCCGTATAAACCTAAGCAACCGATAAAAATAGCGATGCCAGCCAACAAGCGGAATAAAGAGAACAAACGCTCTTCGCTCTTGTAAAAATCATCCAGCGTCTTGTCGAGGAAATCGTACTTGAAAACAAAGTCAGGAAATGCAGCTTCCCAGGATTTCCTGACCGTATTGATTAACTGGCCAACCGATTCGGGGCTACCTTCGCGTGCCGACAATTTAATACCTAACGTATTGTAAGCGTCCCGGCTGGAGGAGATAATACAGGGTGCGGTTTTGCGGTGTAATGAATACGTATTGAAGTCTTTGACGACGCCGACGATTGGTTTCTTTACGGAGTTCGGCCCACCCAGTGCGATCATTTTGCCGATAATCTGCTGCGGTTGCCTGAAGCCGAGCCGCTGCATGAGCGATTCGTTGATCACAAACTCCCGCATGGTGTCGGCGGGTAAGTACATACGACCTGCTATCAACTTCAGACCGTATGTCCGGATGTACGACGTATCGGCAGGACGCATGACCACGCCGTAATCTTCTTCTTTATCGGCGTTCTCGAAGCGGAAGCTGGTCGTCCAGTTGCCATTGGACGACGGAGCCGATATGCCGTAGCTAAGGGACTGAATGGCCGGTAAGCCGACAAGTTTTGCCCGTAGATTTTCGATTTGTCCGGGTTTACGCTCAGGAATTGGTATCGTCAGTACGGCTTCTTTAATGTAGCCTATATCGGCCGAGCGGAAATGCTTCATCTGGCTGTAGGCGATGATCGTGCCGATGATCAGCATTTGCGAAATGGCAAACTGAACCACAATCAGGCTTCGGCGCAGGGTTAGGTGCTTGTTGCCAACAACGCGAAGCTTGCCTTTCAGCGCCAGCACTGGCTGATAGCCTGATAACACGAGAGAGGGATAAAAACCCGCTAAGATGGTAGTCACAAAGGCGAGCACTAGCAGGAAGCCGATGACTGTTGGGTTGATAAGGGATAAGGCGTCGGGCTGGATGTTTAAGAGTTCGGCTATATAAGGCAGGGCCATGTAAGCAACGCCCAATGCCAGCACAATGGCGATGGTGGTAAGTAAGCCCGTCTCACCCAGAAACTGACGCACTAATTGAGTTCGTGAACTGCCCAGCACCTTGCGAACGCCTACTTCCTTTGCCCGACGTATCGCCTGTGCCGTGGCCAGATTTATGAAATTGACACAGGCCGTAATTAAAATAAACAGACCGATCAGGGCCATTGCCCAGATAGTTGTTCGACTGATCGAACGATTCGCATAGTTGCCGGTTCGGGTATGAAAATGAATGTCGGTGAGGGGTTGCAGTTCATAATGCAGATTCTTTATATCCTCCGGCCGAAGATGCTTTTTGGCGAAACCGGCCAGTTTCTGCTCCATCTGAGCGGCTACGGCCGCCTGACCAACGGATGACTTGGGTAAGGTCATGTATAACTGGGCTCCGCTGTAGGTCGACTGCCAGTCGTCCCAGCCGGTGAACGCGCCATATTGCTTCAACGAGGCAAACGAAAGTAAGACTTCAAACGGCATAACCGTCGTAGCGGGCGGGTTCTGCACAACCCCCGTTACCGTAAAATCCATCTTATTTTCGACCCGTATCGTTTTGCCAACGGGATCCGCATTGCCGAAGTACTTCTGCGCCATGCGTTCGGAGAGCACCACGGTATTCAGATTTTTAAGCGATGACGTAGCATTACCCCCCTTCCAGTTGTAATCGAACAGCCTGAAATACTCCGGCTCGACGAAGGCCACCAGACCCCGGCCTTCTTTGAACTTGTTAGCCGCTGAGCCCCCGGCCCGTATCACTACGTCGGCGATTTCGTGCGTGAGCGTAAGGTCATGTTTTAAGTCCGGGAAATCTGTACGCAGGCCAGCCAGCGCGGGTAATGGTGTTCCCATGTCGTATCCACCCGTCGTACCGTTCTCATAGTGAGCCACCAGTCGATAGGTGCGGTCGGCGTTGGCGTGATGGCGGTCGTAGCTAAGCTCGTACCGAATGGCCAGAAAGATCAGCAGACAACAGGCTAATCCGAAGGTCAGGCCAACGACATTAATGACGGTATAATTCCAGTTTCGCTTGAGGGCGCGTAGTGCAGTGGTGAGATAACTTTTGATCATTGATTTGTTGGTGTTTATAACGGAAGGCAACTATTCGGTACGTAAGCTTTTGATAGGGTTCATCAGGGCGGCCTTAATGCTTTGAAACGACACAGTAACGAAGGCAATCAGAATGGCGAGTCCTCCCGCTGCCAGGAACACCCAGAGCGGAATATCGATCTTATACGCGAAACCTTGTAACCATTTATTCATCGCGTACCAGGCAATTGGCGACGCAATTAGAATCGCAATCAACACGAGCTTCAGGAAATCTTTGGCGAGTAGCCCAACAATGTTGGTCACCGATGCACCCAGCACTTTGCGCACGCCAATTTCCTTCGTGCGTTGCTGAGCCGCGAAAGCGGCCAGACCAAACAATCCCAGACAGGAAATCAGGATGGAGATGATCGTGAACGTAGTGACGATGCGCGAGGTTCGGGCTTCGGCCTGGTAATTCTTCTGAAAATCTTCGTTCAGAAAGGTGTATTCAAACGGCTCGTCGGGACGTAGCGTTTTCCATTTCTGTTCAAGGAAACCCAGGACATTGGCTATGTTAGCCGTGTTCACGTGGACGATGATGTAGTTGAAGTTCGGACGGTTATTCAGCATAAAGGCATACGGCTCAATCGTCTGGTGCAGGCCCTCGAAGTGAAAGTCCTTCACTACGCCCACAATCTCATACGGATATGTTTGGCCACCCCAGTCGAAATTGAGCCGCTGGCCGACGGCCTTGTTTTCGGCAATCTGTAGTTTACGTAACGTCGCTTCGTTAACGATCAGCCGGTTATTGGTATCGCCCGGAAATTGGCGGGAGAACGAACGCCCCTGCTTGATTGTAAAGCCCATTGTTGGAAGAAGGTCGTAGTCCACGCGGTTAATGCGAACGTCCTGCCCCTGGTCAACCGTTTGCTCAGGTTTGTGAAAGACCATGTCGCTGAAGTTGGCAATACCCGGATAAAATTGCGTACCCGCAGCGCCCGCAACCTGATTATTGCGTAGAATCTCAGTTCGAAGCGTATTGTAAGCAGCCCGTGCCTCACTGCTCCGTAAGGGTATAGCTACCTGCTGGTCCTGCGCAAATCCGAGCGGTTGCTCCCGCATGAACCGCATCTGTTCCTGAATGATAAACGTTGCCAGCACCAGCCCAACGGATACGACAAACTGAAACACGACTAGCCCGCGACGTAGCCCCACGGCCGACATAGAGTTGATAAACTTGCCTTTCAATACCATTGCCGGATTAAACAACGACAGGTAGAACGCAGGGTAACTACCCGCAACGAGCCCGGTCAGCAAAGCCAGTAAAAGGAACGACCCCGCAATTTGCGGTTCAAACAACTCAAAGACGGACAGCGATTTATTGGTAAGCTGGTTGAATAGAGTTAGGAATACGGCCACCAGGATCACCGCAATGGCCAACGCCAGGAAGGTTAATACCATCGACTCGCCCAGAAACTGCCTGACCAGCGCGCTTTGCTCGGCGCCCATCACCTTCCTGACGCCCACTTCAGCGGCTCGTCTGGCCGATCGAGCCGTCGATAAATTCATGAAGTTGATGCAGGCAATGAGCAGGGTAAAAATGGCGATGGACCCCAGAATATAAAGATACGTAACGCTGTTGGTAGGCGTAACAACGGACTGGAAGTTGTTATACAGGTGCAGGTCGGGCACCTGAACCAGAAACATATCTTTATCAAAGCCCACCGCTTTCAGATCATTCCGGGCGTATTTCTCAATGAAAGCCGGAAACTTCTTCTCCAGTTGCTCAGGATTGGTACCCGGTTTTAAACGAAGGTACGTAATGAACATATTGTTGTTGGCGAAGTCCAGCGGTCCTTCCCGTAAAAAGCCACCAATGCCACCGGCGTAAACAGGCAGCAACAACCGGGCGTCGATATGCGATTGGGCACTGGCATCGCGATAGACACCAGTAACTTTAAAATCTTCACCGGCACCGGCTTCTCCACCAATGCGAATGAGTTTGTTAAGGGCGCTCGCGCTACCGAACAGCTTCTGAGCGACCTCTTCCGATAAGACCACCGAATGCAGATCGGTAAGCACCTGGTTGGGGCTGCCTTCGATGAACTCGTAGGAGAACAAGTCAAAAAAAGTGGAGTCAACCTGATAGGCCTTCGTCTCGTAAAAAGACGTAACGGGTTTACCCGGTTCGCGGACCTGCAACAAGACCTTCTCATTTAGAGGGAACAGGCGGGTCATCTGCGCCACTTCAGCGTATTCGGCTTTTAGCGCCGGTCCATACGGCGCTGAGGCCGAAGGCCATTCTCTGCCCGCATTCTGACCAATTTTTGCTTTGGCCCCTACCAGGTACAGATTATCGGCGTGCTCGTGGTGTTTATCGAACGACAATTCACTACGTATGTACAACAGCAGGAGCATGCAACAGGTCATGCCGATGGACAAACCCAAGATGTTGATGGCCGAGAACGACTTGCTGCGAAGCAGGTTCCGAACGGCAATTTTGAGGTAGTTGCGGAGCATACGGGTATGGGAGAAGAGAGGGAGTAAAGGGTGGAGAGGGCGTGAAGGGAGGGAAAGGTGTACAATCAAATTCATTCCCTTTGTCCCTTTACTCCCCTTCTTCCCCTTACTCCCTCTATTCCGTCCTAAGTGATTTTATTGGATTTGCCAGAGCTGCTTTGATACTTTGAAAACTGACGGTCAGCAGTGCAACGGAGGTGGCCAACACACCCGCCAGCACAAATACCCACCACTCGATGTCAATCTTGTAGGCAAAGTCTTGCAGCCACTGATGCATGGCGTACCACGCAATGGGTGTAGCAACGACAATGGCGACCAAAACCAATTTCAGAAAATCTTTGGCTAAAAGACGCACGATACCGACGACCGTTGCACCGAGTACTTTGCGAACGCCAATTTCTTTGGTACGTTGTTCGGCAGTGAACGCAGCCAGACCGAATAGACCCAGACAGGCGATGAAAATGGCCATGCCCGAAAAGCCCAGAAAGAGCTTTCCTTTGCGTTCGTCGGTGCGGTACTGTTGGGCAAACGTTTGGTCTAAAAAGGAATAATCAAACGGCTGATTTGGATTGACCGCTTCGTAAACCTCTTTTACGTACGCCAAAGCCGCCGGTACGTTCTGGGGCGATACGCGGATCAGGAGGTTGTCGCCCCGATCCTGATGCAGCACCAGGATAAGTGGCTCAATTTTGTTGTGCAGAGAACGCAGGTGAAAGTCCTGGATAACCCCGGCAATCTGAATTTTCTTCGTGTCGAATTCAATTAAGCCAACGGTCCGGTTTTTCCAGCCCAGACGTTTCAGCATCGCTTCGTTCACGAGTACCGCGCCCACCGAATCACTGGCCATGTCGGGCGAAAAATTACGGCCCTCTTTTACTTTGATCTGTAATACGTCCAGGAAGTCGTGATCAACCGAAAAGTATTCGGCGCTGACGGGCTGCTCACTTCCTCCTTTGTAAAAACTGAACGTTGTTTTGTCGTTCAGTTCGCCACCAATTGAACCGTTGGTTAAGCTGGCTCCTTTAATGATGGTGTTTTGCACTAATCGGTTTTTAAGGGCGATAGCCGACTGCTGAACCGAGGGCGCTTTGAGCGGAATCGTAATGACCTGCTCCTGATTGAACCCCAGTTCCGTATGCCGCATGTACTGCAACTGTCGGTACACAACAATCGTCCCCACCATCATGATGATCGAGATAGTGAACTGCAATACCACCAACGACTTCCGCAGCAACGCACCTTTTCGGCTGACCGTAAAGGCCCCTTTCAGCACCGCAACGGGTTTAAAGCGGGACAGAATGAACGCCGGATAAAGGCCACTGACTAACCCAATCAGCGCTGCGAAACCGATCAGTAACAGAAGCGTTTGTGTGTGCCACAAGTCGATCGTTAACGATTTTTCGGCAACTGCATTAAAGAATGGAATGAATGCATACAGCAAAAGCAAACTGACGATCAAGGCCAAAAAGGCCAGGAGCAGCGATTCAGTCAGAAACTGCCCAATCAACTGGAACCGTAGCGAACCGATGGCTTTGCGAACGCCAATTTCCCGGGCTCGCCCGGCCGAGCGGGCCGTTGCTAGATTGATGTAGTTGACAATGGCAATCAGGAGAATAAATAAACCGATGGCGGAAAACGTATAGACGTAGGCCATATTACTGCCGTTCTCTTCGCCCATCAGGTGTGTAGAACGCAGGTGCATATCCGTCAGCGGCTGAAAGAAGATATCAAATTTGACTTTTTGCTCACCTTCGTCGCCGATTGCCTTCGCTATGTATTTCCGGTAAAAAGCTGGCATTTTTTGCGCCAGCTTCTGCTGATCGGTAGCCTGGTTCAACAGGACATAGACCATCGAGTTGAAGTTATCCCATTTGCTCAGGTTAATCCCACTCACCTCTGTATTAGAATACGGAAGAATAGCCTCGAACGTCAGGTGGTGATTATCCGGCGGGTCTTTGATTACGCCAGTAACAGTAAAGGGTATATTCTCTTTGACGGTCACCACTTTCCCAAGTATGCCGTCTGTTCTGCCAAACAGGCTTAGCGCGAGCTTTTGCGTCAGAATCAGGCTGTTCGAACCCGTAAACCCTGTTTGCGGACTTCCCTGCAGGAAAGCATAGTCGAAGAAATTGAACAGCGTTGAATCGGCATAAATGATATTCTTGGTATACAGCGCTTTGGTACCAACTCTGAGCAGGGCTTCGTTGCTGGTTTTTACCCGTAGTACGTTCCGAACTTCCGGATATTCCTGTTGCATGGCCGGTCCCATTGGCGCCGACGCAATACCGAGTTTGTATTCATTGTCGGCCCACCGGATGCGGAGATTAAGACGGAATATCCGATCTGCGTTCGCATGGTACCGGTCGTAGGTAAGCTCATCGTTCACATAGAGTCCCAGCAGAATAGCACACGCCATGCCACTGGCCAACCCCAGCAACGTAAGTAAACTATACGTCTTGCTGCGGACCAGGTTCCGAACGGCAATTTTGAGGTAGTTGCGGAGCATACGGGTATGGGGGAAGAGAGGGAGTAAAGGGAGGAGGGGGAAGAAGGGAAGTAAAAGGAGGGCAAGAATGGAGATAAAAGTTCTTTATTCCCCTCCTCCCTTTATTCCCTCTCTTCCCCTTACTCCTTTCACTCCGTCCTAAGTGATTTTATCGGATTTGCCAGAGCCGCTTTTACGGATTGGAACGAGACGGTTAGCAGAGCAATGAAGACGGTTAAGCCGCCCGCCAGCAGGAATACCCACCAGTGAATATCGGTTCGGTAAGCGAATCCGTTCAGCCAGTTGTGCATGGCGTACCACGCTACGGGGGAGGCAATGACAAGGGCAATAACTACCAGTCGCATAAAATCTTTCGAGAACAGCGTCACCAGACTGATCTCCGACGCGCCTAATACCTTTCGGATACCGATCTCTTTGGTCCGTTGCTCGGCCATGAACATCGACAAGCCAAACAGACCCAGGCAGGAAATCAGAATGGCAACTCCAGCAAAGATGCTGAACAAGGTCTGCTGCGTACGTTCGCGAGCATAGAGCCGGTCGAAGCGTTCGTCGAGAAATTGATAGTCGAACGGCCGTTCCGGAAAGTATTTTTTCCAGATCGATTCGATGTGCTTTAATCCCGCTTCCACGCGTTGCCCACCGCCCCCGATGTGCATGGACAGCCAGTTGAGCCGTTCGGGGGCCATCACCATGGCAATCGCCGACATATTCTGATGCAGCGATTCGAAGTGGTAATCTTTCGTTACGCCGATAATCTGACCGTCGCGACGGCCGTATCGGAAGCGTTTACCAATGGCTTGCTGCGGTGTCCAGCCTAACAGTTTCACCGCCGTCTCATTCAAAATAATCATGGACGTATCGGTAGAGAATGAGCGCGAGAAATTGCGGCCGGCCGCCATACTGATCTGATACGTCGGAATAAAGTCTTCGTCAATTTGCAGCCCTCGCAGATTGACGCTAACCGGAGCCATACTGTCGCCTTTCATGGCCGACGCATCCCACGAGTCTAACAGCCGTCCGGACGGAACCCGTGACGACCGACCTACTTCCCGAATAACTCCGGTGGATTTTAGCTCCTGCTTCAGAGTTTCGTAGTTGGTGGTTGAATCACCCACGTCGGATAACAGAACAATCTGATCTTTCTGATAACCCAGGCGGTAGTTCTGAATGTAGCTCATCTGGTTGTACACAACCGCCGTGGCGATGATGAGCGCAATGGCAATGGCGAACTGAGTAACGACCAGCACCTGCCGTAAGTTACCGTTCCGCATGGCCGAAGCAACCTGCCCTTTCAGGACACCGATGGGCCGGAACGAGGTCAGGAAAAAGGCCGGATAACTACCCGCGACTAATCCGGTCAGTAACGTAATGACAACCAGGATAACAAGAAAGATGGGATCGAGAAGCTGCTGGAAGGAGAGTTGTTTCTGCGTAAACTCATTCAGGTAGGGCAGGCCGATGAGAAGGAGCATCATGGCAATCACCACGGCAAAAAGCACCAGTAAAATAGACTCACTTAAAAACTGACCAATGAGTTGAGTGCGCAAGGCCCCTACAACCTTGCGCATCCCAACCTCCTTGGCCCGGCCCGCCGAACGGGCCGTTGCCAGATTCATGTAATTGATGCAGGCAATCAGCAGAATGAATAAGCCGATGGCCGAAAATAAATAGACGTACCGGATGTCGCCACTGGGTTCGATTTCTGAGTCGGTATGCGAGTGCAGGTGGATGTCGGTTACGTTCTGGAGGTTCAGCACCGACCATTTGGATGCCTTTGTACCACCTTCGCTGGGCACATGCTTGTCCTGAAAAGCAGGGAACGCCTTTTCTATACGTTGGGGATCGCTTCCTTTGGCCAATAGCACGTACGTATTGAACGAATTGTTGCTCCAGTTGGTCCGTAACCCCTCGGCCCCATAAGCCCTTGGATCGTTCAACGTAGAAAAGGATACCAAAAACTGAGGGTGAAAATGAGCTTGTGCCGGCAACGATTCATAAACACCCGTAACGGTCATATCGAATTGATTATCATACCGAATCGTTTTGCCGACGGGATTTTCTTTGCCAAAATATTTCTCCGCCATTGGCCGGGAAAACATAATTGAAAACGGGTTTTCCAGCGCTTTATCCGGGTTGCCGCTCACCAACTCAAAACTCAAGGTTTTGAACAGGTTGGCTTCCGCAAAATATACATCCTGCTCATCGAACCGGTTTTCGCCGTAGCGAATCAGGCCATTTGTTTCCAGGGTTCGGACGACTTGTTCAGCCTCCGGAAAGTCTTGCTTAATTAAGGGGCCAAATGGCGGAGCAGCCTGCGCCAGCCGTAACGATGGCGCTCCGTCCGACGACAGGAAGGTGCGGGTTACGCGGTAAACGCGGTCAGCATTGGCATTATACCGGTCATAGCTAAGCTCATCTCTGACGTACAGCGCAATCAATAAAAAGCAGGCTAACCCAACGGCAACTCCAACAATGTTGATGATACTGAACGCTTTGTGTTTCCGAAGATTACGTAGGGCGATGAGTAGGTAGTTGCGTAACATGAGTCAACCGGGTCAGGATGGTACGTTGGCATTGTATCCCAAACGCTGTACCAGAAAGGTAAGTGGTTGATAGTCAATTATGGTTGCGAGTGCCCATTAAGAAAATGTCCGCAAACGGACGAGATACGTACATTTGCGGACAGGTAATTTGAAACAGATGAGGTTTGCTAAATCTCTGTTTATCCAGATGACAGTTATCATAAATACGCTATCAATCGATAACGATTATGATAGGTGAACTGACCTTAAGGTGTAGTTTTGGTTGTAATTAAATTATATTCCTGCAAACTGGTCGTGTTATGGACGCAGCCGTTGAACAGTTATCTGATTACGAACGCGAGCGCGGTAAACCAAGACCTACTCTTACCCACGGTGCCATTCAGGCTAACCTAATCACTGAACTATCGGCTCACCTCAACCCGAAGTACCGCGTTGTCAGTGAAGTAACACTCGACACACAACCGCAAGGTTCAACGCCTGATGTGTTAGCTTATCCGCGTGTTCCGTTGGAGTTGATCCACGAGCCAGCTAAGCGATCGGATGCTCCATTATTTACGGTTGAGATACAATCTCCTTCTCAAAGTATGGATGAAATGGTTGAGAAAACCGAGCGCTATTTCGCCTTTGGGGTTAAATCCTGTTGGATCGTCGTGCCAAGCATTCAAGCTATAATGGTTTATGATCAGCCAGGCCATTATACGTTTTTTCATAACGATGATATGCTAGCTGACCCTAACGTGGGTATCGAACTTCCAGTGTCAAGCCTATTTTCCTAACTACTTTGATTTATGAATGCGAACGTCGCCGAGCACGAGTCCTTTCTGTAAATAAGCACCGCCGGTGTAGCTCACATTCGATTCGCCGAAAGCCGTTACGCCAAGGCGGTTTGACGCATACAGTCGTAGCTGACTGTCGCCGTACAGGCTGGTCGCTACGTTCTTGCCAACCAGATTCTCGGCGTCGATCTGGCTTTCGCCGTACACCCGGTACAACTGCTCATCGGCGTTGCCCGACTGAATAGTTACTTTGTTTTCGCCGTAGATGTGCGCTCTTAAATCGTTCACGTGCAGCGAAGCCAGGGTTACGGTAGCCTGACCATACACCCGAAGCTTGAATACATCGCCACTGATGTCGCTTTGGCAGACAGCCTCTTCTTCCCCGCGTACCTCCAGCTCGTTCAACTGACGGTAGGTGATATAGGCCGTTACCTTCACATCTTTCCCGTAGATCGGACGTTTAGACGAATTGTCGCCGTCGTGCACCCGTTCCTGTTTGACAACAATCTTGGCGTCGTCCAGATAAAGGCGTAGGGTGTTATCGCGCACAAAGCAGTTCACTTTCTCGGGTGCGACGTTTTCATACTCTAACCGGACATTCTCCTGGGTACCGGCTACAAGAACAATTTTGATAAGCGGGCTGACAACAACTTTGTCGAAAGACGACAGCGTCTTAGTTGTCGATTGCGCATAGGTCAGTGAGACCGTAAGGCTAATGAGACAAACGATGGTTAGTAAAGACTTCATAAGAAAATAGACTTTGAGTGTGATTGATCCGAACCTTACTCCGTCCGCAGACTGTCGGCTGGGTTAGCCAGCGCAGCCCGGTACGTCCTGATTCCGATGGTTAAGACACCCAACAGGAGCAATACCCCTACGCAGAGTCCTAATGTTTCGATGCCAATGGAAACGTGATAGGCGAAAGAAAACAGAAAGGCGTAACCAGCTATATATCCCAGCGGTAGCGCGATGGCAGCCGCGATGAGTAGTAACTTCACAAAATCGCGGGATAGCAGCCAGATGATCTGTTGCACCTCGGCACCCATCACCTTTCGGACACCGACTTCCTTCACGCGAGTTTGGGTGTTATAGGTGACCATGCCTAACAAGCCTAAACAAGCAATGGAAAAGGCCAGCGCAATCAATAAACTCATAAAATCAGTATCCGTCGTGTGCGAATGGCGCTGCTGCAAAAAGTCGTCGTACCACTGTCCTTCAAATGGAGCATACGGAGAAAGCCGCTTCCAGATACGTTTGACATCCGCCAGTACGGCGGCTTCGGCTCCGGCGGCTACACTGACAGTCAGATAGCGAAACTGGTTGGGTTGGTTACTCAATACCAATGGTTTGATGGCCCAGGCAAATGAAGTAAACCGAAAATCTTTTACGACCCCAGCAATCGATACTTCGGTACTGTCATTGAGCCAGACCGATTGGCCAACGGCTTCCTGGGGTGTGCCTAGCCGAAACGCTTTTACGGCTTCTTCGTTAATCAGTACCAATCCGGCAGATGTATCCGTTGTGCTGACGGGTAGGTTCTGCCCAGCCACTACCGTCAGATTCATCGTTGGAACAAATTGGCGGTTAACTGACCAAACGAACGCCATGAATGAATTGGGGCCAGATCGTTCTGGTTTTATCAGTTGAGTGTTGCCGTGTGAGCCGAACAGTTCCGACGTTGCCGATACGCGTTCAACGCCCGCTAACTGGTTTAGCTCATTGGTGAAGCGCTGGGTCGGGACATCGTTGAGCGGGAGAGTAAGGATGCGTTCGCGTCGGAAACCATAATCGCCCGTGGCCATGTAATCCATCTGACGAACCATGGTGCGCAGGGCAATCATAGCAACGAGTGAAATTGCAAATTGAACCACAATCAGTGCTTTTCGCAAAGAGACTCCTCGAACAATACGTAATCCGGTTTGACTACGTAATACCTGAGCGGGGTCAAAGCTGGATAAAACTCTGGCTGGCACAAGACCTGCCAATGACCCGGCTACGAGGCTGAACGAAATAAAGGCAACCCAGATTTTCCAGTCCCAGCGAACGCCACCGATGAGCCATTGCTGCACAAAGGGCATGGGTTTAATCAGTTCCAGCATACCGTAAGCCAGTCCCAGCGCCAGTATGGATAAGACAATCGACTCCGCCATAAACTGACCGATCAACTGCCAGCGTACAGCCCCGGAAACTTTTCGAATGCCTACCTCCCGCGCACGACTCAAGGAGCGGGCCAGGGTGAGGTTGATGTAATTGAATACCGCCAGTAGCAGTGTCACTAAGCCCACGCCAATCTCCACGAGTAAACCAGAAACCTGAGGTTCATACGTACTCCGCATGAGTTCTTCGCGGGCGGGCGATAACTGGTCGAATCGCTGTGTACGAAAGCTGTAACCTTTTACGTCCTTGAAGCGTAAATTATGAGTAACCCGGCTAAGTACAGTAGGAAGTACAGTATCGAGAGCATCGGCGGCTGTGCCGGGTTTTACGACAACATACGTATATCCTGTCTGGAACTGAGTCCAGTCTTCAAAAGCCGAGCGGTGTTCGGGTTTGAACGTCGTTCCCAGCGAGTAGAGCATGTCGAATACCAGATGCGATTTTGCGGGCTGCTCAGCAAGTACGCCCGTAACAGTGAATGGGCCTAAATCGCTATTTGTCAAAGTCTGACCGATTGGATTTGCCGTACCAAAGAATTTAGTAGCTGTCTCCTGCGTAAGCACAACCGTATTTGGTTCGGTAGCTGGTCGGCCTTTTGCCAGTTTGAAGTTGAAGATTCGGAAAAAGCCCGGATCAACGGCGAACGACATGGTGCTAAGCCGTTTGTGATTACTCGAAAACTCGCCGTACGTTCTGACCACCCGAGTGGCTTCTTCTATAAATCCATACTGCTGCTTAAGCAACGTACCCAACGGCATGGGCGACGTAGCAAAGGGCGTTACGTCATTATCTAAGCCGACCACATCGGTGATAATGCGGTACGTCCGGTCGCGGTTTGGATGGAAATTATCGTAGTCGAAAGCTCCCTTGATATGCGCAATAGCCAGGAAACAAACCGTTAGGCCAGAAGCCAACCCAAAGACGTTGATAAACGAAAACAGCCTGTGTTTCCACAGATTCCGGATGGCGATTTTAACGTAGTTTTTGAACATAATAAGTTAGGGGAAGTAAGGAGAGGAGGGGGACGAGGGAGTAAGGAAAGAGCAGAAAAGCTCCTTCGTCCTCTTCCCTTTACTCCCTTTCTTTCATTCCATTCGTAAACTTTTTACCGGATTCATCAGCGCGGCTTTTATGCTCTGAACGCTGACCGTAAACAACGCGACGGTGGCAGCAAGTAGACCGGCTACGGCAAACACCGGCCATTCGATATCAATCTTGTACGTATATTCCTGTAAGAATACCTTCATTGCGTAGTAGGCGATCGGTGCGGCAATGACGAACGCGATCATAACCAGTTTAAGGAAATCTTTCGACAGGAGCGACACAATGCTGACGATGGTTGCGCCAAGTACTTTCCGAACGCCAATCTCTTTCGTTCGTTGGGTGACCACGAAGGAAACCAAACCAAACAGGCCGAGACAGCCAATGAAGATGCCGACAATAGCGAAGAGGGTCAGAAAGTTGGACAGCTTACGCTCGTCTTCGTAAAAGATTCGTAGTTCGTCGTCCAGAAACCTCGGTTCATAATAATAGTTCGGAAACAGTGCTTTCCAGTGCTGGCCAATGTGTTGAAGCGCGGCTGTTTTCTGACTTGGATCGATGCGGATGCTGGCTTCCTGAAAATTCCATCCGGCATACAAAAACACGTGGGGGACGATGTCTGATCTAAGACTTTGCGAATGATAGTCTTTCACTACGCCCATAATGGTGAAGGGCTTATCAACATACAACGTAATACGCTCGCCTATTGCCTTTTCTGGGGTTTTGAAGCCTAGCTCGCGAGCGGCCCGTTCGTTGATGATGGCGACCGTGTTGGTATCCGCCTGGGCCCACGACCGACCGGCCAGCAGGGGAATCTTGAAGAAGTGGAAATAATTAGTGTCAACGTACTGGAACCGGAAGGTACGTTCGCCTTTGGGTAGGTTATGGTGACGAACGTTCTCCCACCACCAGTTGCGGTTGCTCGATGGTGTCGTCAGGGCAAACGCTACGTCTTTAATTTCCGGATGCTGCTGTAACTGCTGCCGAAAACGCTCGCGCAGAACGGCATTGCCTTTGTCGGGCATCTTCACCGTCACGACCGCTTCTTTGTTGAAGCCCAAGTCGGTTTCGTAGAAATATCGTATCTGTTTAACGCCGATCAGCGTACAGATCACCAGGACCTGGGCAATCACAAACTGCGTAACGACCAAGACCTGCCGCAGCGAAATGCCGCTTCGTTTGGCAATAAACAAACGGCTACGTAACGCGCGGATCGGTTGAAAGCCAGCTAACACCAATGCCGGATAACTACCCGCTAAGCCGGTGACGATACCCCCCAGCACGACCAGAAAGAGAATGGTATCAGCCCGCCAGACCTCTGCCTGTGTTACCTGAGTGGTCAACAACTGATCGGCGTACTGAATGAGTTGCGTAGCCAGCAGACTGCCTAGTCCAATAGACAGAAAGACCAGCAAAGCCGTTTCGCCAAAGAACTGCGTGATGAGTTGCGTCCGACTACTCCCCAAAATTTTACGGACGGCTATTTCCCGACCACGTTGGGAGGCTTGTACCGTTGCCAGATTAATGAAATTGATGCATGCAATGACAACCAGGAACAGACCAATACCCATCAAGGTGTACAGCATCCACTGCGGAATAACATAGTTGTACGGATCGGCGTCGCTCTGCGTGTCGCGGTGCACATCGACAAGTGGCAGCAGTTCAAAACCTTTGTACCAAGTGCTGTTGTTTTGATGAGCAAGTTTGGTTAATGCTGCTTCGATCGCCCGGACAGATGCGCCCGGTTTTAGCAGCACGTAGCCATGATGCATGGAATCACCACCATTCCAATACGTCTCATTCGTGTATTCCTGTTGAATTCGTTTCAGGGTTTCGCGGGAGGCCAGCACCTGTATCTGAAACTCCGAGTTGATCGGCATCTTTCGAATAATGCCTGACACGGTTAGGTCAACGTCGTTTCGGATGCGAATCTTCTTCCCGAGCGCATCCCCGTTTTTGAAGAAACGTCTGGCGGTTGGTTCGTCTAAAACAACCTGATAGGGTTGACTAAGCGATTGCTGAGGTGAGCCGCTAAGCCATTCCACATCAATCATGTTCAGAAACGAAGGCGGGGCAAAATAGATGTGCTTAACGTTAAACACCGTCTGCCCAACTTTTAACCCATCTGCATCGATGGCATACGTATTAACGGCTCGCTCAACGCCCGGAATCTGGTTGTTCAGTGCCTGAATAACGCCCTGCGGCACGTGCGACCCTTTTTCGCTATTCTGATTTATGTTGATCAGCCGGTAGAGCCGGTCGGCGTTTTTGTGATACTGGTCGAAACTGTACTCGAACCGCACGATCCAGAACAGCACAATGGCGACACCCAGACCCAGCGTCAGGCCGGTCAGGTTAATCAGCGCATACCCCCGGTTGCGAATCATACTACGCCAGGTGGTTTTAATGAAGTTAAGCAGCATAAGGTGTCAGATTTTCGGTTGGTTCCGTGCGCAGGCGACTACAAAGACAGACCCGCGTTTCATTCTCAGTTTAAGTATTTCTATATCCCTCTTTGTACTGCAAAGCAGAGGGTTAGATATACAAAAGGGAGCTCTTACGTGTCTTACATTCAGCGCGGACCAGCTCTCTTACGCTATTTCATTGCCTGCAAGAACTTTGGCGGAGATTGCCACAGTACGTTGACGATCATCCAGCGACCGTTGTCTTTGATAAGGTGAATATAGTCGATCCCCCACACGGCCGTTACCTTGGCTGACGCGGTTTTGTCGGCCACCTCAAATACGTCGACTGTTCTCGGCGAATTGGCATCAACGCGGTTACCCGCTTTGTTCCAGGTCTTGGCCAACCGGATTAGGGCTGGAAAAGGCATTTCCAACTGCTTCGAGTAGGCGTTAGTGTTGTTGTCGAATAAAAACCCCCGCTTTTGCAAAGTAGGATGAATACTCTGATACGCTAGTGTTGTATCGACTTTGTAGAACGTATCGATATAGTTGAAGCAAGCCTGCCGTACACCGGCCAGGTCTTCTTGTGGGCTACCCTGCGCAAACGCGGTGGCAATTGATAAAGTTAGGAGCGTTGATAGAATTACTTTTTTCATGATACGATGCTGTCTGGGTGATTGTATTGGATTAATTGCTTGTCTTAAAGGCTACTTCGTGTTCCACAAGTGGATAGCCCTCGGGCGTCTGGAAGCCTCTATCAGTCAGCCAAAAGGAATAATCCCAATTTGGCTTTAGCGCTACCTTTAACCGAATCGATCGGTTGTTGTCGCTAAAACCTATGACATCTCGCAATGGAAAGTGTTCTTTTCCTTTGGTACCCAGGTTTATGGATATCTTCTTTGGGTTCATCGGCTTATCAAATCGAACCACTAACTCGGTTAAGGTCGGATCAATGACCTGAGTTTGACCAGTCAGTGGTTCAACCGCTACTACGTGGGCTCGCTTCTGATCGTAAGCTTGCTGGAGTGCAGGCAAGTCAGTCGCTGTCTTGCCGAAAAACTCAACAACACGGGGCATAAAGCTCGATAAGGTGGGGTACTGGCTCCGGTTGTTTTCATAGTCGTTCAGCAGGTCAACCAATCCTTGGGTCCAGATAAACCCCCGCGCTTCTTCATCGCGTAGCTGCCGATTAGCCGTTGAGCCCTCCTGGTTGTGACTGGCCATGTATCGTACGACGGATGCGCGGACCAGCGATTCATAAAACATCGTTTTCCAGTTGGTGTATGCCTGCCGACGCATTTGCTCGGCAACGTTCGGAAATATAGCTTTCCCCGCGGCTTCTAATTCGTCTTCGTGCTTATCGATCAGTGCGTTGACGAACGAGTGATTAAACTCGTGAATAATGGTCGGTAAGACGGCCCCTTCGCTGTAAACCGGATTCTGCGTACTGTCAACGGCCCAGGTGCCCATAATGGCGTAGATCTCTTCCTGTTCGTTCGGAAGAATCGCTTTTGGCCCATAATTACCTCCGCCATTTCCGATACCGATCACTACGTTGAACTTGCCGGCTGGGAGCGTGCCGTAGTATTGCTTATACCAGTTCTTGTCTATTTTATCTAACACCTGGCTGAACCGGTTGATAGCCGTTTGGTACATAGCTTCATGTTGATCGAAGAATTGCTGGCAGTGCGCGTCCTGGTAGAATTTCTGTAACAGGGTAGCGAATTTTTCAGCGTTGGTCGCGCCCCAGCGTTTGTCGAGATGCGCGTTTGTGAATGCTACGATCGGTGTCAACGATGGCGGTTGCTCCAGGTGAATGGCCATCGACATGACCGCATCAAAACTGACTCCGTTAGCCTGCGCTACTTGCTTAGCCATCACTACCGCCGGATGTGTTTTGTAGGCATCAAAATGCTGGTGAATGTCCCGTACATAAGCCGCGAAGTCGTCTCCATTGTATTCATTATTTCCCGCTAATCGAAACACGATACTTAGTAATTCAATACGTCGATCGACCTGTGGTTTCAACGATACCGACTGAGCCAGCAGCGTAGAGGGCAGGGCAAAGAGTAGGGCGATAAGGCTAATAAATCGTAACATGTGTTATAGAGGAATGAACGTAAGATGTGGGATGGACGACCTAGATCCTGCTTTTTAATGCCAGGCCGTACGTTCGTAGCTAATCGGTTTTTAAGGATTTAACTGGATTCATCAGGGCGGCTTTGATGCTCTGGAAACTGACGGTTAACAAAGCGATGCCTATCGCCAGCGAGCCTGCCAGGGCGAACATCCACCAGCCGATGGTAATTCGATACTCATAATTCTGTAACCATTTCTGCATGACGTACCCAGCCACGGGCGAGGCAATCAGGATGGCGATAACCACCAGCTTAAGGAAATCTTTAGACAAGAGCGCTACGATGCTGGCGATTGATGCACCCAATACCTTACGCACGCCGATCTCTTTCGTACGTTGCTCAGCGGTGAAAGCCGCCAGGCCAAATAAGCCCAGGCAGGCAATGAATATGGCCAGACCCGCAAAAACCGTAGTTAACGTACCGACAACGGTTTCGCTTCGGTAGAGCGTCTCGTATTCCGAATCGACAAAGAAGTACGAGAAGGGAAGCCTGGGATTCATGTCCCGGTACAGGGCTTCAATACTGGCCAGGGCCTGCTTGGTCTGACCGGGTCGTGGGCGAATCAGAATATTATCGTTGTTCCAATGTTCGGTCAGGCGAATGATGAGCGGCCGAATCGGAACGTGGAGCGAATTAAAGTGGAAGTCTTTAACCAATCCCACAATCTTACCCGGCCTTCTGCCGAACGAGAGTGGCTGGCCGACCGGGTCTTTATAGCCGAGCCGTTTGGCCGCCGACTCGTTGATCAGGTAATTCGTTGAATCGGTACCAAAGCTGGGTGAAAAGTCACGTCCACGTACCAGCTTCAATTTCATGGTGCTGACAAAATCGTAGCCCACGCCTGTATTGTTGAACTGAATTGCCACCGCCGGGTTTTTTCCAACCCAATCTATCCCGTCGGTTGTGTTGCCATTATACAAGGGACTCGTTTGCATATGCGTAACGGATTGGATACTGGGCATACGTAACAACTCTTGCTTAAAGGTTTGATAATTTTGCGCCAGCGCTCCTTCGCTTTTTACCTGGATTAAGTTCTCACGGTCGAAGCCCAGGTTTTTGGTTTGTATGTATTGAATTTGCCGGTAAACCACCACCGTTCCCACAATCATCAGCATTGACAATACAAACTGAAAGACGACCAGCCCTTTCCGGAGCAATTGTGCCCCTGCGCCAAACCGGACTGTGCCTTTCAGGATGCGCACCGGTTGAAGTGAAGACAGATACAGAGATGGGTAACTGCCCGCCAGTCCACCGGTTACTATGAGCAGCGCGAGCAACAGTAACCAGAAAAATGGCTGATTGAGCGGTAAGGTAAGTTGCTTGCTGGTTAGCTGATTGAAAATGGGTAACAGCAAATTCGCCAACATCACGGCTACTACCAACGCCAGCGTGGTCAGGAGAAAAGCCTCCCCCATGAATTGCCCAATTAGCGATGATCGTTCGGCTCCGACTACTTTCCGAACGCCCACCTCCCGCGCTCGCTTCGCCGACCGGGCCGTAGCTAAGTTCATAAAGTTGATGCTGGCGATCAGCAATAAAAACGCGGCCACGATGCTGAATAAGCGAACGTACTCAATACGTCCGCCATCGCGCTGGCCGTTTTTGAAATTGGAGTAGAGATAAGCCTCGGTTTCGGGTTGTAAAAACAGCTCAATAGTAAAGTTAGCGCCAATGTCTTTGTTACGTCCTTTGAGGAACGTTTTCAGTTTAGCGTTGACCTTAGCGGGATCGGCATCTGGCCAGAGTTGGAGCCGGGTTCCAGGACCGGCGTTACTCCAATCGGTAAGCCAGGGCTCTCGCTTCAGGTAATCGGTCCAGTTGAGCAGAAAGTCGTATTTGTCTGGGGCATTTGTGGGTAGATTCTCGAATACCGCTGATATCTGATAATCAGTTTCATTGTCGATCCGGATGGCTTTTCCAAGAGCTGCTTGCGGGTCATTAAAATAGGTTTCGGCTACGTTCCGGGAGATGGCAATCGTGCGGGGAGTACTGATGGCGGTAGCGGGTGTTCCGGCAAGTATTGGTAAGCCATACATGCTGAACCAGTCCGCTCCGACGTAATGGCCAAATTGCCGGGCAACCTTATCCCCAACGCTGAGCACGTGCTGCTCGACCGACGAAAATCCGGCGGCATATATGACCTCAGGAAGTTGCCGTTTCAATTCATCGGCTATTATACCGGGCGTGTCTTCGTCCGTGACAATCCGTCCATCGGCAATCTCGTGCTCCATCACCCGGTACAGATAAGGCGCGTTGGCATATTGCGTTCCGATGCTCAGCTCATCCTGTATCCAGAGTAGGATCAACAAACTGGACGCCATACCCAGCGCTAAGCCAAGAATGTTTATGGCTGAGAATGTCTGGTTCCGAATGAGATTACGCAACGCGATTTTTACGTAATTGCGAAACATGAGCATCTGGGTTGAAAGGGTTCTGGACCGTCAATTATAAACTCCCCAAATGCCATACCACAAATATTATTTCTGATTTACAGTCAGTTAACTTTGAGTGTCCTATAGCTATGTCCGTAAACGGACGCTAAACGGACAGTTGCGGACAGGAAAGAAAGGCTGCTGAGCTAAGACTGCGGCAACCCTATAGCCCTGTATAAAACCCGAATTAGCCGTTTGTCATATTGGCATTGCTTAAACTTAAGATAGCGCCCTATCTTGTGTTGCGGTCTGCGAACAAGGGCTGCCCTCTTTCCTGATGAAAAAGATCTTTTTTTCGTTTGCAACCGCCCTGCAAAACATCCGCACCCGCTTCTTTCACACCGTGCTGTCAATACTCGGTATTGTGATTGGCGTTGCTGCTTTGGTAGCAATCCTGTCGCTGATCGACGGAATGGAACAGTATGCACGAGAGCAAATCACGAAAACTACAACGCTGAAATCCATAGTCGTGCAGCCGAATCTGTATAAATCGGTGAACGAAGTGCAGGTTCGTAAAAATGACTTCGCTTATTTCCAGCATGATACGTTTCGGAACATGCGGTCGTCGCTCACCAAACCAGCAACCGCTTATCTCTACTCGCGACAAAACGATGAGATTTCCGAAAAGGCAACCAACCGTAAAATAGGTACGATCGTTACGGGAGCAAGTTTGCCGCTCCACCCGGATCTTGAACTGATTCACGGCCGGGCTTTCAACGAGTCGGAACTAAACGAACAACGGCCGGTGGCTTTTATCAACCAGCGATTAGCCAAACAACTGGTTGGTAACAAGCCAGAGAAAAACGCGATCGGACAGCAGATCGTGTACAAAGGTAAGGTGGTGACAGTGATCGGGATTTCGGCGGATAAAGATGCTAAAGCGGGACAGCTATTGTTACCTTTAACCGTACTGCCGGATAGCGCTTTAAAAGCGACTCCACCATTATGCGTAATCGAAGCTGAGAGCGTTGAGGATGTCCCTGCCCTGAAAACAGAAGTTGAGAACTGGCTGAAGGCGAACATGAAAAACGGGCTCACGGATTTCTCAATTGCTACCAATGAGCAGCGGGTCGATCAGGCAGCCAAGGGGTTCATGTTGTTCCGGCTTATCATGGGGTTGATCGTCGGAATTTCGGTACTTGTCGGCGGCATTGGCGTAATGAACGTACTGCTGATTTCAGTGACTGAACGTACTGTGGAGATTGGCGTTCGCAAGGCACTTGGTGCCAAAAAACGGGATATCTTATGGCAGTTTCTGTCCGAGTCGATCACGATTTCAACCTTCGGCAGCTTACTGGGGTTGGCACTAGGCCTGCTTAGTACGCTGGCATTTATTCCCATTGTAAAAGCGATTACGGACGTACCGTTTCAGGTTGCCTATACCTGGAACACGTTCTTCGTAATCATGGTCATCGCCATGCTGATTGGGGTGATATTTGGTACCTACCCGGCCATGCGTGCCGCCCGACTCGACCCCGTTGAAGCGATCCGACGCGAGTAGGCAGTTCTGGAGAATTCTATATCATTGGGTGCAATTACAAAAAGTACAACGATTGTCACGACTTACTTGCGGCTGTTCCATGCCATTCTGATTACGTATAACTAATTGCAAGATAGATACTCATCTAGGAGAGAACTTGCTACGGATCACGCGCCAGGGACTTGTCATTTGCGGGGCAAATCTGTATCTCACACACTCGACTCCCATTGAAATAGATGAGATATAGATTTGGCAAGATCACAGTCTACGACACCACTTAATTTTAATGGGTAAGTATAGAGAACATCTAGCAATCCTCGTTCAAAATGGACGTTTTAGGGGACACTTGTAACAACCAACCTGTCTGCTAATTTTATCAATGGTTAGGAAAGAGAGGACTTAGCGCGTCATGCTGTAATTAGATGGGAATTCGCTTCAGTGTGTTTATTATGTTGAGCATCAACTGGTGTTGTGCTTTTGCTCAGCCCTCGAGTTCACCGGCCTCATTCGTTGGAGATCAGCACTCATGGGCGGTTTTGCCCAACTATGTAAATGCCCCTGATTCGACCTTCACTTGGCGCCTGACTCAGCAAGTAGATTCCCCTCAAGGTACCTTTCTTGCTCTTTTATTTCAATCGCAGACTTGGCGAAGCATTCCCTGGAAACACCGGTTGTATGTCTTCTTTCCCCATTCTAAGTCAACCCAAACTGGATTTCTCACTTTACAAATGGATTTTGATGTCAGTCAGGCGCAAACCGCTCTCAGCCAGCTTGCTCAAGCCACCGGCGTGCCCTGTGCCATTTTGTGCGACATCCCTAACCAACCTCTGTTTGATGGTAAAGAAGAGGAAGAACTACTCAACTTTACGTTTGAACAATTTTTGGCCACCAAAGACACCACCTGGCCTCTGCTGTTGCCTATGGTGAAAGCAACGGTTCGGGCCATGGATGTGCTGCAAGCGGCCAGCCAACGTCATCATCTGCCATTGCTTAACCGGTTTGTGGTCGCAGGCCATTCAAAAAGAGGGCATACCGCCTGGTTAACGGCTGCTGTTGACCGACGCGTAGCCGGGCTGATTGCTCAAGGGTTCAATACCTTACATTCAGCGCTTCAAATCCCCCACTATTATGCTACTTATAGCGCTTTGGATCAGTCGGCTTTAGCGGCTAAACGAATCATTGAACAAATCAATAGCCCTACAGGTCGACAACTGCTGGATATTGTGGACGCATATACCTATCGTCAGCATCTAACCATGCCTAAGCTGGTTATCGTCGGGACGAACGATGATTATACGCCTGTCGACGCATTGAACCTCTATTGGCCCGATTTACCTGGCAGCAAGTCCGTACTCTCCTTACCAAATACGGGGCATGTAGGAGCCAATTATGATTCCCGGCTTTATCCAACGGCCTATGCGTTTATTCAGCGGGTTGCTCAGGGAAAATCCATGCCGACAGTCGAAAGCACTTTCCAGTCAACCGCACAGGAGTCCCGGTTGGTAATAGTCACGAAAGACTCTGCGGTATCGGCGCGCGTTTGGACCGCTACGTCACCTACGCTTGATTTTCGGGAGGCCCAGTGGAAAAAGAAATCAATACCATTGACGAGGTCTGCAATTTCCCCCAAAGACGATCCTGTTCACCGGTCTTATCAGATAAACTTAAAAAGACCTTCGTCGGGTAATCAAGCCGTCATTGCTGAAGTAGAGTTTGCTTACACCAAGCAGCGATTCTGGCTGTCAACGATACCTTACATCATGCCGAGTCGATAGTTGCCGAGGAAGTCTCTTGGCACCTACTCGTGTTCTTACCCCGATGCAGAGAGCGTTTTTTGTAAAACGCTTTAAAGAACCTTCTTTTCTTAAAACGATAGAACATTCATGCATCTGCTTCTAGAAATGGGCATTTTAAGCAACAGCTACACATTTTATCAATTCTCTTTACTGCTTAAAGTCCGTAATGGTCTTTCCATCATACCGATATGCCCCACCTGAACCGAACCAAATACTGCCATCGCTAGCCTCTAAAATCCCCAAAAGCATGGTTTTCGTATCGTCAGAATTTAACTCTACCTCGGTTACCGTGGGATTTTTGCTGGGCAAAGTAGTTTCATCATAACGGAAGAGTGACCAACCCCAGTTCGTTAGTGAACTCGTCCAGATGTTGCCTTTTTTATCTTCGTAAACATACGAAACACCACGCTCGGTGAAATTGGTAAAGCTACTGCCGTCATAGCGCCAAAGCCCATACTGGCCCCCCAGCCAGATATTGCCTTTTTTATCTTCGATGATCGTACGAACATTTATAAACGGGGTGCCCTCATGAGTGAGATCGGTAAATGTTTTTCCATCATAAAGGAAGGCATTACCTCTGGTGGCAAACCAGAATTTCCCGGTTTTATCTTCAATAATCGAATTAACTTCATTATCATTCTTAAGGAAGAGCCTTTCGTCCGGTGTTAAATTTAACCCTTCATTCATCTTAAAATTTCGAAAGGATTTCCCATCGTAACGGCTAGCTCCATCTCCAGTGCCGAACCAAATAGTCTCAGCTTTATCTTCGTAAATATCAAAAACCCCATTACTGGCAAGCCCCTGCTGGGTAGTAAAATGTTGAAAGGATTTCCCGTCGTAATAATAAACCCCTTCATCAACGGTACTAAACCAAAAGTTTCCTTTTCGATCTTCTAACACCGAAAAAAAATGAGCTAAACTCACTTGACTGGTCACATTGGTAAACAATTTTCCGTCATACCGATACACCCCACCAAAGGTTGCCATCCAAATATTACCCTTTCGATCTTGCTTAATGGTACGGGTGATATGGGTGTCTTAGCCCCCTGAATGGCTGGACGAAATTGTAAAAACAGTTTAGTCCTACTACATTCAGAAATCATGAGTAAAATTAGGCGAAGTTTCACCCCCGAAGACCGCTATTCTATCGTTCAGGAA
>NZ_BAAGVY010000015.1:0-143956 GCF_054780635.1 Spirosoma knui
ACACAGCGTCGGCGAAGTACTTCGTAGTCTGAGTGTTTGTATTTTGCCATACTAACAGCAAAATACAATTATTATAAGCTTATTCACGCATCAATAACCTGTTTGTAGCTAATATTCCAACTTAATATATCGCGAGTACCATAAAGAACTCCTTTAAAATTATTGGATTCCAACTTATTAGCTGCTTCCAACTCATTAATTAAGTAGTAGCGTCTCAGCAATTCTTTTTTCCAGCTAATCACATAAGACAAGATCTTATGACCGCCAATCTCTATCATACCATTCTTCTTGTACTCCTGCAAAAGTTCTTGTGAAATAAAGTTGTATGGGTTCAAGTCAATTACAACTTCCATTCTTCCAAAGCGGGAAAGTCGCCTAAACATGTCAACATCATTTGGTGTAAAATACCTTAAAGACAATTCACTTTTCGTGATTAAGGTTAACCACAGTTCTTTATGCTTAGCAAGGTTTTTTTTACGTTGGCCATAATTCTGATCCTGCATCATCGCTAACAAACTATCTTCATAATCCCATATTGATCTTAACCCATTATCGATGATATGTGCTTCATAAATCATGTGGTCAAAATCATCTTTCTCATTTAAGTACCACATAAATAAAGTTACTCCCTCAGCACATACTAAGTTATCAATGTCTTTCACTAATGTGGTTATTTCATCATAACTCATGATTTACCTCAATTAACCTTTATAATTCGATCTCAGGAAGGCGGTTGACAGCATCTTGCTTTAGAGCTTCTACAATGCGCACATACTTTTGTGTATGGTCAAAGCTAGAATGGCCTAACAAAGAGGAGGCACTACTTACATCAGCACCAAAAATTATTAGATTAGTAGCAAACGAGTGCCTTGCAACGTGGAACGTAACAGTTTTGGAGAGGCCCGCGCGGTTTTTCCATACTTTCAAACTCTTAGAGATCCCAGTATGAGAAGGAAGCGCAAATACAAAGTCGTCCGGTTTGCCTGGTTTTCCTAAGAGTCGCTGTGCAGTTGCGTTAAGGTTGATGATTACCGGCTTTTGGGTTTTATTCTGAACGATTCTTAGTCGCCCCTCCTGATAGTGTTTCCACTGCAACGTTTTTACGTCGCTGTAACGTAGCCCAGTGTTACAGGCAAGTAGAAATGCCCTCTTTACCTCATCATTGCTACATTCAGCCTTTGCCAGTGTTTGCAGTTCCTCAACGCTTAGAATGTCTTTTCTTACGTCAATGTCGGGTTTTTTGTTCGGTACGTCCTGAGCCGGGTTCACTAGAAAAATACCATCGCGTACAGCCTGTTTGATAACCTTCTTAAACTTTGCAAAGAAGTCGTAAGGTGTTTCACCGCTAAGGTTAGGGTGATCATCTAACCAAGTCCTAAAATCACGGCATAGATTCTCTGTGACAGACTTAGAGGAGAGGTAATCTGAGCTGACAAACTCTTTTAAGTATCTGAGCGTATAACGAATCATACGCACATCCTTTTTAGTGTAGCGGTCAATGTAGGCTTGCATATAGTCCAAGAAATTGACCTTCTGCTTTAAGGCAGGTATTACCCCGTTTTGCTCAGCACCAGCCTGTAGCTCCCGTTTAGCCCGTATGTTCTCAGCGGTTTGAGTTACCGCCTTATTATGTTGCTTCTCTAATTCGTCTTTGGGACGCTTGTAGATGTACAATTTGAGAAACTCGTACTTTCGTTCCTCTCCCGTATAAATGTCAAGGTAGTAGCTTAGCTTACCATTGGCTAAAGCCTTCTTTCTAAGTTTAACCGCCATTTGCCTTTGCTTTACTTTTACTTTCCTATGGTAAGGTAATAGGAAATCGAGCAAAAAGCGAGTAACAAATGAGTAACAAAGATTGATAAAGCAACTGAAAACAAAGGAATACGGAAAAGGGTATAAATAACAAAAGCGCTGATTATCAGCGCTTTTGTTTTCATTTGATTGCCCTTGTTAGAGCCTTTTGTACCGGGAGCCGGACTCGAACCGGCATGTCCTTGCAGACAATGGTGTTTGAGACCATCGCGTCTACCGATTCCGCCATCCCGGCTTAAGAATCGGTTCAGATTCGGTTAAAACCGTCTCCGAACGCGAACGTGGGTGCAAAAGTAGGGCGCTGGGCGGTGTTATGCAAGAAAAAAGTAGGATTAAGCCACACGATTTGCGGAACGAACGGATTGGTTAGTGCATATTGGCTCATTTTCTTAGCTTTACAACCCTTACCTTTTCGTCTATGGCTACCACGTATTCAACGGAAATGTCCACGCTTTCTCCTGCCCTCCTTGCCGAATTACTCGCTACGTCTCCGCAGGGCATCGTTGTATATGAAGCTGTACGTGGTGCTGATCGACAGATTCTTGACTACCGCACGCTTTATTATACTCCACCGGCCTTACTGATTACCGGATTTTCGAGCGCGCAGCTCGAAAACCAGCTCCTGTTCCAGCGCTCGCCCGGAGGTCACCTCTTTGCGGATCAGTTACGGCGGGTCGTTGAGAAACAGGAACCTGTAGATTTCCATTATTTTAATGAACAGACCGGTCGGTGGGTCGAGTCGCAGAGCCGTCCGCTGGGTGATGGTTTCTTCACAGTATTTAAAGACATTGACGAGTTAAAACAAACGCAGGCAGCACTGGAAGAAAAAAACCTTGAACTCCGGAAAACGGTCGAACGACTGGCCGAACAGAAGGCTCTGCTCAACAGTGTTCTCAACGCTGCGCCCAGCAGCATCACCGTTGAACGGGCACTACGTAATGAGGCAGGTGAGATCATCGACTTTCAGGCGATCCTCACTAATCCTGCCAGTTTTGCCATAGGCGGCTACAAACCGGAAGATGTCTTTACCAGGACAATCAGTGAGCTGAACCCAGTTTTTAAGTCGTCCGGACTTTTTGCGAAGTACTGCGAGGTCGCTACTACCGGAACGCCGTTCAAAATCGAATACGTGTATCCGCCCCTCAGTAAGCATCTCGAACAAACGGTAACCCGCATGGATGAGGAGCATATTATCGTGCTCTTCAACGACGTAACCGTAGCCCGGCAAAACGCCCTTGATCTACAGAGGCAGAACGAACTGCTGGATGGAGTTCTGCGCACGTCGGAACATGCCATTGTGGTGTACGAAGCCGTTCATGATGAGGCTGGTACATTAACCGACTTTCGATTTCGGCTGGCCAATGAAGCTTCACTCAAATCGACCAATCGCACCCACCATGAAGTTATTGGAAAGCTCGTCACGGAACTCTTTCCCGAAACGAAACAGACGGGTTTATGGGATAAGTACGTGTCTGTCTACGAAACGGGCAAAAGGTACCGGGGAAATCACTATTTCCCCCGGTATAATAAGTGGTACGATGTAGTCATTACCAAATTTGGGAACGGACTGGTGACCACGCTGACCGACATTACGCTGGCCCAGCTCGCGGCTCAGAAGCTGGAAGAACAGGCCAGTCTCTTCGACGGCGTGTTAGCTAATATCACGAACGGACTGAACATCGTGGAGGCCATTCGCGACGAACACGGGGCTGTTGTCGATCTGCGCTACATCCGGGTCAGTCAGGCCGTTCTCGACCAGACGGGGCTCCGCTGGGACGACCTGGCCTCCACGACCATGCTGGAGCAGTTTCCTGGCCTGACCAGTACGGCCTACTGGACTGCCTACCAGGCCGTATTTACTACCGGTGAGCCACAACGTTTCGAGGTGCACTACACCGACGGGTATGACAATTACACGGATAACTGGATTACGCGACTCGACGAAAACCGGGCGATCTGCGGCTACTCCATCATAAATGATCAGAAACGTGCGGAGATACAGGCTAAAGAGCAGGCCGCTTTATTGCAGAGCGTGCTGAATAGCTGTCAGATGCCGATTGTGCTGTTTGAAGCCATCCGCAATCAGATGAATCAGATTGTCGACTTTCGGTATCTGCTGCAAAACGAAGCCAATGCGCGCATCGTGGGCCATCCAGTAGATCAGACGACAACGCGGACAATGCTGGACGTACTGCCGAACCTGAAAACGTCGGGCGTTTTCGACCGATACGTATCGGTCGTTGAATCTGGACAACCAATACGCTTTGAAACCCGCCTGGAAGACAACCACGTTAACGGCTGGTTCGATATCTCTATCGTGAAGCAGGGCGATGGTATTGTACTGGCGGCCAATGACCAGACACTACTACGTCATACCCTTGAACGCGCCGAGCAGCTCGTGAACGATCTTAAGCTATCCAATCAGAATCTGGAGCAGTTCGCCTACGTAGCGTCGCATGATTTGCAGGAGCCCCTGCGTAAAATTCAATCCTTCGGCGATCTGGTACTCAATCAATACAGCGATGCAATTCCCGACGAAGGGCAGGACATGCTCCGGCGGATGCAGTCGGCGGCTAAGCGCATGAGCCTGTTGATTCGCGATCTACTTGCCTACTCCCGCTTATCGACTCAGCCGGAACCGTTTGAGCCAGTCAGCTTACAGGCCCTGTTTGCCCTAGTGCTCAACGACCTGGAAATGGCCATTCAGGACAAGAAAGCTCAGATAACGATCAATACTGACACGACGAATCTGCCGCCTACCGTAGCAGGCCACCCGCTTCAGTTGCGGCAACTCGTTCAGAATTTACTGAGTAATGCCCTTAAGTTCTCCCGACCGGATACCGAACCACGAGTACACATTCAGGCCCGACCAGTCCCAGGTGATGCACTCCCCGCTTCCCTACGTAGTCGCTCTCAGCAATCTTGGATAGCCATCGACGTAGTGGACAACGGCATTGGGTTTGATGAGCAGCACCATGACCGGATTTTTCAACTGTTCGAACGGCTGCACGGACGTAGTGAATACAGTGGTACGGGAATCGGACTGGCCATTTGCCGGAAGGTAGCCGAAAACCACGGCGGGGCCATTACCGCCCGAAGCGAAGTCGGGAAAGGCTCAACGTTCACTGCCTACCTGCCAGTGGGAAAATAGAAGTTACAGAGTTATGTAGTTGTAGAGTTATAAAGTTGCCTGACGGAATATACAGCTCTGCAACTTTACTCATACCGAAGTGCTTCGATGGGGTCGAGTTTTGAAGCTCGAACGGCGGGGTAAATTCCGGCGAAAAGGCCGACCGTTACGCATACAACGATGCCTAGTCCCATCCAGGCCCAGGGTACAACGAAGCCCCCCTCACCCTGACTAACGAGGGTTGAAATCAGGTTGCCAATCCCAAGGCCAAGCAGCACACCACCGATGCCGCCCAGAATACAGATCACAATGGCCTCAATCAGAAACTGCTCCCGGATGCGTTTGGGCGTTGCACCCAGAGATTTACGAATGCCGATTTCGCGAGTACGTTCGGTAACCGAGACCAGCATGATGTTCAGCAACGCAATGGCGGCCCCCAGCAACGTAATGAATCCAATCCCAAAGCCTCCCATGCGTAGGTAGCCCGTAATATTTTCGGTTTCTTTTGCCAGGTCATCGGCCCGCTCGATCTCGAATGAATCCGGCTGGCCAAGCGGATCACGGCGAACCAGCCGCATAACCCCGCGTGCTTCGCCAATGGCTTCGTCCTGATCTGATACGGAGGGCACAGAGGCCGTGATGTCGAACGAAAGTTTTTGCGTGCCGGCCAGGGCACGGGCATTATCGATGGGAATCAGAATAATCCGGTCATCGCCCCCTCCGGTCAGTCCTCCTTTTTTGGCCAGCACACCCACAATTTTATATTGATTGCCGGATACACGTATCACCTGATTCAGCGGGTCCAGCTTTCGCTCAAACAACGTAGTAGCCACTTCACTGCCAATCACCGCTACGTTCAGGTTATACGTAATGTCGTTCGGAGTCAGGTTCCGGCCACCTTGCAGGGTGAACCCTTTGACGGGTAAGTACCGATCGTCGCCCCCCGTCAACTGTATGTTGGGGTTCGTTTTTTTCGAGCCGAACTTAGCCTGTGCGGCCCCGTTAACAATGGTCGAGACGGAAATCGTCGCCCCATACGGGAACCGGCGTTTGAACTGCACCGCATCAAAATAATCGATGGGGGCGTCCTGCCGCTGAACACGTCCTCCACGCCGAAACGCATCCTGCCGGGCTACTATATTGAACGTATTGGCCCCCAGCCCCGCAAAGCTGCTGTTAACCGAATTCTGAATGCCATCAATAGCGGTCAGGATACCCACCAGCGACGTAATACCGATGGCGATGATAAGCGACGTAAGGATGGTTCGAAGGCGGTTTCCCGCAATCGACCGCAGCCCTTCTCGAATATTTTCAATAACATTCATTGACTCAAAGCGTGAAAGTGCGAAAGAACAAAAGTGCGAAAGCGAGTTGTAAGGCCCATTCTTTTACTCTTTCACGCTTTCGCTCATTAAAATCCTGCACAAAATTTGCTTATCTTTCGTTATTACAAAACTACCGCGAGCAATCTTAATGGGGAAACCAATGAAACGGCTGCTGTTACCGCTTATCCTAATTCTGACATTGACGGGCCGTGTCTGGGCCTCTAAAATTTTGATTCCAATGGACGAGAGCCAGAAGAATCATTTAAAAGCGTACGGCATCGCTTATTGGGTACTGAAAACGCACGACACCGAAATCGACTGGCTGCTGAATTACCGGGGCGGCTCGTTTATGATGCCCCAAACCCAGGCCTTCGTTAACGAAATGGTCATCCGGGGCGTCAGCTACGAAGTTATTTCCGATGCCCAGTCCGCCCAAATTCTGGCTGAAGTTGCCGCTGCCGATGCGAACATGGACGCGGTGAAGCTTCAGAAGCCCCCTAAAGTAGCAGTCTATTCACCCAAAACCAAACAGCCCTGGGACGATGCCGTTACGATGGTGATGACCTACGCTGAAATTCCGTACGACGTAGTGTTCGACGAAGAGGTGATGAATGGCAAACTGCCCGAATACGATTGGCTGCACTTGCACCATGAGGATTTTACGGGCCAGTACGGGAAGTTTTTTCACTTCAAGGATCAGCCTTGGTACATCGCTCAGAAACAGGAAGCCGAAAACATTACCCGCAAGTTTGGTTTCTCGAAAGTACCGCAGCTTAAACTTGCCGTTACGCAGAAGATTCGTGATTTTGTGTTAGGTGGCGGCTACCTGTTTGCCATGTGCAATGCGACCGACACCTTCGACATTGCGCTCGCAGCGCATAACACCGACATTGTTGATGCGTTCTACGACGGCACACCCGCCGACGCGAACGCGAACAACAAGCTTGATTTCAGCCAGACGTTTGCGTTCAGAAACTTCCAGGTTTTTACCAACCCATACCTGATCGAATTCTCAAACATCGATAACCAGCCAGAAGAACGCGGCTTAAGCGAGCACAACGATTATTTTTCGTTGTTTCAATTTTCGGCGAAATATGACCCGATTCCTACCATGCTGACGCAGAATCACCTCAACGTCATCAAAGGATTTATGGGGCAGACGACAGCTTTCAAGAAAAATCTGATTAAGCCCGAAGTGGTGATCATGGCAGAAAACCGCTCGGTTGGTGAGGCTCGTTATATTCATTCGCCTTACGGCCGTGGTTTCTTTACGTTCTACGGTGGTCACGACCCCGAAGATTACCGGCACGAAATCGGTGAGGAACCCACCGACCTGAACCTCCATCCCAACTCGGCGGGTTACCGCCTGATCCTGAACAACATCCTCTTCCCGGCGGCAAAGAAAAAGAAGCAGAAGACGTAAGCCTATCGCTGATATGCAGTTATAAAACAGGGTGCCGGGTTTGAGAATCTGGCACCCTGTTTTTATAAAACCTGTTTTCTTTCCCTGAATACTAATGGGTTAACTATAAAGAAAACCATTCATCAACCATTTCACCCCGGCCTTTGCTTTCCAGCTTGCGTTCCAGATCATCGGGAAGCTTGGGGAAAAAGTCAATGCCCGTAAGCTGCTCGATCTGATCGACGGGTACCACAAACTGCTTCAGCGAACGCTCAGAAGCTTCATTGTTCAACAGAAAGCCAATCATGCGAATCTCTGGCCGGGCAGTCGTACTGTTGTTGCAGTAGAGGATAACTTTGTAAAATTTCTGCGGTACGCTGATTTCGTTCGTGCGGCCAATGGTAGGTAAGCCTGGTTTCAGCACCGGTCCCGTAACCACATAAAGCCCGTTGTCACGCAGCGCCCACCGGCGAACCTGATCTTCCAGCTCCTTCCAGACACCCCGATTGAAGGCAGGCGCCTGGGGAGACATGTTACTCATGTAAAACGTTTCCTGCATCATTCGGCGGGAAAACTTGAAGTCACCGGCCGGAGCCAGGTGGCCGCGGTCGTAACCAGATCGCGTGTAATCAGCAGGTAAAGCCGAGCCAGTCCGCACAGCCGGATCGGGCTGAAACTTTGAGCCTTCACGGTCTGTATCGCCGTTGATCTCTTCCGGAAGCAGTGGGTAAGCCACCCAGTCGGCCTGCTTGTATTGATCCCGAAAACGAAGGGTGTAGCCATTATGCCGCACGACATCATCCGAAGCGGAGAAGGCCGGTAAGATGAAGTCAACCTGCTTTTCAAAACCGAATAAAGTTTTGCCGCGCGTACTGGGAGCAGGTACCGATCCGCCCTTATCACTAGCCGAACTCTCTTCTTCACCCGATGGCCTCTGTTTATCCGCACGGCGGTCAGAAGCCACCTCTTCCGACGGCTCAGGTGCTTTATAAGGATTATCGGTCCGATCTGATCGGACGGGCCCCAGACCCACAATCTTACGGATGTCGTTCCAGAAGGCAACGACCGGCTGCGTGCGGCCCCCATAATGCAGAAACAGGCCGATCAGAAAGAAGATGAACAGCAATACAAGCGTATTACCCCGCAGCCGGAAGCCACGCCGATAATACTTCTTCGAACGAAAATTTGGCGGAAACAACATACTTGCAAAACTACAATTATCTGGGGATGCACCTCCTATTCAATCGCCCTCAGTTGCGAACTACGAGGTCTGCGTCGCTGTTCAGTTACTATGCCATCGTTGACTATTGTTGTAATTGGCGGAGGAGCCGCCGGTTTTTTCGGGGCTGTCACTGCTGCCGAAACGTTCCCGGATGCCACCGTTACCATTCTTGAAAAGAACCGTACTGTCCTGAATAAAGTCCGCATCTCGGGCGGAGGCCGTTGTAATGTTACCCATGCCTGTTTCGACAACCGGCAGTTGATTAAGCACTACCCGCGTGGCGAAAAGCCGCTTCGTTCGCTGTTGACTCAGTTCGATGCCACCACCACGGTACGTTGGTTTGAGAATCGGGGTGTTCAACTCAAAACGGAAGCGGATGGGCGAATGTTTCCCAGCACCAATACGTCAGATACCATCGTCGACTGTCTGCTCACTACGGCCCGCCGACTTGGCGTTCAGGTACGGACGAGCTGCGGAGTGGCTTCGCTCAGTCGCACGGCGCAGGGACAGTGGGCCATTCAACTGCTAACCGGTGAAACCCTACAGGCTGACCGGGTTCTGATCGCAACGGGTGGTTACCCGCAGCTTACCGCCTATGGCTGGTTACCCCGGCAAAGCGAACCGCTCATTGCTCCCGTCCCCTCGCTGTTTACGTTTAATGTGCCGGATAACCCCTTGTTGCCCTTGGCAGGCGTGTCCGTACCCGATGCGAAAGTATACGTAGTGGGTACCAGGCAGGAACAGCGCGGGCCGTTGCTGGTCACGCACTGGGGGTTTAGCGGCCCTGCCATCCTGCGGTTGTCGGCCTGGGCCGCCCGCGAGTTAGCCGAAGTCGATTATCGGTTTACGTTACGTATCAACTGGGTACCGACGCTTAACGACAACCAGCTTCGCCTGGCTTTACAGGACTTCAGGCAGCAGAACGGCCGCAAGCAGGTTGCTTCGCAAAACCCGTTTGGTTTACCTGCTCGTTTGTGGCAATCCTTCACGGAAGCGTCGGACATTGCCGATCAACAGCGGTGGGCCGATTTACCCGCCAAGCTCCTGAACCGACTCATCGAGCGATTAACCAACAGTCAGTTTCAGGTTGCGGGTAAAAGCACATTTAAAGACGAATTTGTTACGTGCGGAGGCATCGATATGAGCAGTCTCCACCCACAGACTCTCGAAAGCAAAACGCAGCCAGGATTATTTTTCGCAGGGGAAGTCCTCGACGTAGACGGCATCACCGGCGGCTTCAACTTCCAGAACGCCTGGACAACTGGCTACGTAGCGGGGCGGAATATCGGTCATTAACCGAGTATTATTCAGTGGTCATCTTTGCTCTTTAACAGTCGTTTGTTGTTACGTATAGCAAGCAATGACAAATGACCATTAATAACCTACAGATAACAACGGATGGCCACTATTGCCCCAATATCTTCCTGGCCGATTCTTCGTCACGCTTGAGTTGAGCAACCAGAGCTGGCAGGCCATCAAATTTTTGTTCGGGTCGCAGAAACGCCCGAAACTTCAGCGTCATGTGCTCGCCGTAAATATCCTTGTCGAAGTCGAAGATATAGGTCTCAATTGTCTGATTCGTTCCGCCTACGGTGGGCCGATAGCCAATATTGAGCATACCGCCGAGCGTCTGACCGCCATACAGCACATCTACGGCGTAGACGCCATTGGCCGGAATCAGTTTGATGGGGTCGTCAACCTGTAGGTTCGCTGTAGGAAAACCAATGGTACGGCCTAACTGCTGCCCTTTAATGATCGTACCGGTAAGGTTATACGCCCGGCCTAGGAACCGATTTGCGGTATCTACATTGCCTTCGCTCAACGCAGCCCGAATCCTGGACGAACTTACGCCCACCGCTTCCACATCCTGACGAGGAATCTCTTCCACTTCAAAGCCATACGCACTCTGATGGGCCTGAATGTAGTCAAAGCCCCCTTCCCGATCGCGGCCAAAACGGTGGTCGTAGCCGATCACCAGCTTTTTTGTGCCAATCTTGTCGATCAGAATTTGCCGGATGTATTCTTCGGAGGTCAGTTGCGAGAACGAACGCGTAAACGGAATAACAATGAGGTGATCAACACCCGCCTGCGCCAGCAGCTCGATTTTCTCATCGAGCGTTGTCAGTAACCGCAAGTTCTGGCTATCGTTCGACACCACCGTTCGGGGGTGTGGCCAGTACGTGATTAGCACGGACTCGCCACCACTGAGTTTGGCCACTTCCGTCAGGCGGGACAGAATCGTCTGATGCCCCCGGTGAACACCATCGAAGGTACCGCTCGTAACAACGGCATTAACTAAAGGCTGTAGGTCGTCGAGACCACGGTGAATCATCATAGCGTTAGCGGTGGTGCGGGCAATTCAGCGCGACACTTGGCAATAAAGCTTTCAAGCGTATCAGCATCCTCCACCCGAAAGGCTCCGATACGTGTCCGACGCAGACTACTCATGTACGCTCCATTGGCAAGTAAAAGGCCCAGATCGCGCACCAGACTGCGAATATACGTGCCTTTGGAACACACAATGCGGAAATCGATTTCGGGGAATCGGCTGGCATCCGTTTCAAAGACCGATACCGTAACCTGACGACTTTTAATGCCGCCTTCGATTTCGTTTCCGGTTTCGCCCCGCCGGGCCTTCTCATAGAGCCGCTCGCCATTCACCCGCACGGCCGAGTAAATTGGCGGCACCTGTAGAATGTCACCCGTCAGTTGCTCAGCGGCTTGCTGTATCTGCTCGGTCGTAATACCCGACGTATCGAATTCTGCATCGAAAGCGGTTTCCAGATCGACAGAAGGTGTGGTTTTACCCAGCACCAACGTACCGGTATACTCTTTTTCCTGCGCCTGGTACTGATCGATCTGCTTGGTCATTTTTTCGGTGCACAGGATCAGCAGGCCCGTAGCGAGGGGATCAAGCGTACCGGCGTGACCGATCTTTTTGAACTTGCAGGCGTATTTAAGCTTGTTGGCAACGTCGAACGACGTCCACGTCAGGGGCTTATCGATCAGAATAACCTGGCCTGGATCTGGCGATGGTAAGTTTTGTTGTGACACGGATTGAATCGCCGAAGCGAACACGTAAAGACGTTTAAAAATGGGGAGAGAACTTCAGGTCGTCCTGTCGATTCGCCAGTAAACGTTTATAACACTTGTAGTTTCACGCCCGCAGCCCACAGCCCTAACAGCAGCAGACCGAGCGCAATGCGGTAATAGCCGAACACTTTAAACCCGTAGCGGTTCAAAAATCCAACAAAGCCCCGGATCGCCAAAAGGCCAACGACAAACGCAATGGCATTGCCAATGAGCAGCGTCTGGTAATCGGCAGGTTGCAGCAATTTATAGGTTTTAAGCAGCTTGTATCCCGACGCAGCCGCCATAGTAGGAACGGCCAGAAAAAACGAAAATTCGGCCGCCTGCTGGCGGGTAAGGCCCTGGGTCATACCCCCAATAATGGTAGCCGCCGAACGTGACACCCCAGGAATCATGGCGATACACTGAAAGAACCCTACTTTCAGCGCTTCCGGGAACGTAATGTCGTAGTCGCGGGGCTTATCCTGAAACGCCCGGTCAATAAACACCAGGACAATGCCGCCCAGCAACAAGGTAATGGCGACAACAACGACGTTTTCGAGCAGTGAATCAATGAAATCGTTCAGCAAAAAGCCGATGATCGCGGCTGGTAAGAACGCAACCAACAGCTTTAAGTAAAAGTCGATCTGGCTGGTGTACGAGCCAATGAGCCCTTGCAGCGAAGTGGGCAGGCTGCGAAACCAACGTACCGATTCAGTGGTGCGGGTGTCGCGCAGGAACCGCCGGTAATACAGAACAAGAACGGAGAGAATACAGCCGAACTGAATGTCGACGGTGTAAAGCTTGGTAAATTCGTCTCCGGCGATACCGGCTAGTGACGAGTAGATGATCATGTGGCCGGTAGAAGAAACCGGCAGAAATTCCGTCAAGCCTTCGATTATGGCTAACGCAATTGCGTGAATAAGATCCATTCCGCAAAGTTATAGAGTCAAGCAGTCATAAAGTTGCAAAGTTGGCGGACGCAGTATAAACTTTACAACTTTATGACCGGAGACTTGTATAACTAATCGCTTTGGGGCCGGGCCAGAATCGCGAAAAATTCGAGCACGAAGCCGCTCATCACCACAATTGGGCCGAGTGTCAGGCCCAGAAAGCCAAACCCAAACTCTTCTTTATCGAGACTCATGATAAAGAAACCGGCCAGAATAACGCCAATACCGATCAGCATCAACGTGTAATTTCGGCGACTGAAAGGTAAGGCAGGCGTTTTGACGGCGTCCCGCCGACTCGATTCGGCCGTAACCGAACGTAGTGGCGCAGCTTTGGGAGCCGCCGTGACGGCTGGAGCCGGTGCGGTCGTTTTTTTGGCTGGTTCTTCGCGCGTCAGCGTAGTCGAGCCATATTGTTTGTCTTTTGCCATGTTCTTTCTAGTTATCAGTATCTAATGAACAAGCGGGAAGCGATAATGGCTTACAAAACCGTTGCCCATGTTCATTATTCCTGTGCTTTATTCATTAATAAAGTTCATCGACTGTCAGGCCCAGGTATCGGTTAACAGCCTGAAACGTACTCAGAAAGCCAATCAGCACCCCCAATCCCACAATTCCGGCCAGCAAAATGGCGGTCTTGTCATAATCCTGAAATGTGGCCATTTCGGGCAGGTTACGAATGGCAATCTGCAAAGCCGCCAATAACAAGGCAACGGCCAGCAAACCGGCTAGAAACCCCTGCCACATACCCCGCGCCAAAAACGGACGAGTGATAAAGCCATTGGTCGCGCCCACAAGCTGCATACTTCGGATCAGCATCCGCTGCGAGTGAAGAGCCAGCCGAATGGTGTTGTTCATCAGCACAACAATGATCACCAGCAGAATCACCGCAAAAGCCGCCATAAGGGCGTAGATTTTTGTGATGTTGCGGTTGATATTATCGACCAGATTCTCCTGATACACGACTTCGAACACACCGTCGATCTGCTCCAGATCCTGTTTTACTTCCTGCAGCTTCGCTTCTTCAAAGTATTCCTCGGTCAACTTGATACGGTAGCTGTCCCGTAACGGGTTCTCGCCCAAAAACTTAGAAAAGTCTTCTTTAGTTTCGGCGATAAACTCTTTGGCAGCAACATCTTTGGGTACAAAACTCAACTGGGGCGATCCGTTCGCTTTCAGGATATACGGACGCTCGGCAATGGTCTTGTACAACTTAACCACTTTCGTCGTGTCCATATCTTTATCCAGAAACGCCCGCATCTCGTAGTTTTCCCGGATATAAGTCACCAGCCGCTTAGACTGAATCGCCAGCACGCCACAGAAACCAATTAAAAACAACGCAAGCGTCAGGCTAAACAGAATCATGCCACTGGGATACGTACCTACCTTCTTTTTCTTACGAGCCATTCAGGGGTTCGTGTTAGGAAACAAAAATAACTGATTCAACTGGGTAACGGCCCAATTTAAGAAAATTTAGCATTTAGGGACCTTTATTTCCGTGTACGGCGACTGCAATCCCTACTGTAAACGCTATTTACCAGATAAGTGGTGTGCAGGTTGGTAATACCTCGAATTACCTCTTAACCGGTAGTTGCAGGCAGGCAACGCACCAAGCCAGTTAGCCAGGTCACAACGTATCGCACGTTTTACCAAGCTACAGGAGACTTTTTTATCATCATTACACACCGATCTTTTCTCATCGTTGAACTGATTTTCTTATTCGTAGCAAGGCCCCACTACGTATCGACGATTTCGGCCAGTGGCTGTAGTTGACTTCTGCGTCAGGCAGATCATGCGCAGGCTAGTCTGTACGAATACAGCCGAAACTTCTGATAAAGCAAGAGAAAGCTTAACCGTTTATGGAAGAAATGATAGGTGTTAAACGCTGAAAACGACTGGCCACGCTGTGCAGGCGACTCGTAATTCAAAAATGGCCCTCCAGCTATAAGTTTTAGAAAATAACCTCTGTCTCCGCACAACTTGCCTGCGCTTAGCGACTACTACTCAGCTGTTTTTAGATAATAAGCTGAGCACATAGGAGCTTCAGTGTTACGGATAACAGTTGTCAAATCCCTTTCTCATGAAAGCTATTTTCTCCTTTCTCTTTTCAGTCATCCTTTCAGTGGGTCCTATTACGCACCTGCAAGCACAAATTGTTTTTGATGGTTCGGCAGGTGACGGGGTACCCCCAGCCACTTTAGGAGGCTACACAATGACTTCGGTAGTCGACCCAAGAGCAAACCATGCTAATGTCACCTCCGTTGCTAGTCCGATTAGTGGTTCCATTGGGTTTAGCAGTGCAGTCACCCTGTCTACTTACCAGCCTGCCTCAGACGCTACTGTAAACACAAGCTGGGGCAATGGTTACGTCGGTAGAGTTTATTATACTCCAAGTAAAAGCATTACCCTTACTCTTCCTCCAGGCACTAAAGCCTTTTATTTTTACAGTGCCTCTGCTGTTGTTAATGACCTCACAACGATATCAGCTACAACCCAAAGTGGACTATCGTCTGGCTCGATTGAGACGACAAGCTCAGTCAGTAATAGCAACGCTAAATACATTGGATTCTATGTCAATCAGCCAGGGTACACGCTTGAAACGATCACCATCACAACGGATGGTGAAGGCTTACCCTTTGGTCAGTTTGGCATAAGTCAATGTGCGACTGTTGCGCCCACTCTTACAGCTTCCAATTACGGAACCATTAACTGTGCTAACCCTATCCTAACCTTGACAGCCACGGGTGGAGACCCAGGAGCCACTTATTACTTCAATGGACCGGGGCAAACAAGCCTGCCAACTTCATCCTCAACGTCTACAGCTTCTGTCGAAGGTGATTACTCGGTGACAATAACTAACCCAGGCGGCTGCTCTTCCACGGCAACAACGCTAGTGGTAGGGGACGCGTTACCTCCCCAGAATTTACTCTTGGCCAGCATCGGAATGATAAGCTGTGCCGAGCCTAATGTTCAACTTATTGCAGTGACTAGCTCGTTTGGCTCGCTTACCTTCAGCTTTGCTGGGCCCAATGTTACATTCCAAGATGGAAACCCATCAGCCACGGTTAACAAACCTGGCACTTACACGGTAACCGTTACTAACAGTTCTGGTTGCTCTGCCACGGCTACCGCTGTCGTAGAAAGCAGTAACCCACCGCTTAGCGTTACGCTGACTAGCTCCGGCCCGGTGTCTTTTACCAATGCTAATGTCACTCTAACGACTACGGCGACCCCTAGCGACAACTTCAGCTATAGCTTTAGCCAAGGGGCTATTCAACAAGGGACCGGTAGCACAGCGCTAGTGAACACGGCAGGCGTCTATTCAGTAACGGTAACAAACAGTTTGGGTTGCTCAGCCACAGCTTCCACAACGGTACTGGGCGGTAACAATCCCAAGGTGTGTCGGGGCGGGACAGCCGTGATCAGCGTTATCGTGGGGGGCAATCCGGTCAAGTATGAATGGTATAAGAACACGCTCACCAGCCCTAAGCTTATGGAGACCCCTCAGCTCTTTAGGGGTACGGCGACCTCTAGCCTAACATTGATCAACGCCCAGACCAACACGCAAGGCAACTTCTTCCTGAAGGTGACAGATAAATCAGGCACGGTGATGATCTATGGACCATACCGATTAAACGTTGATGCGGGTTGCAAGGCGCGTGAAGCGGCACAGTTGGAGATGCCGTTGCAGGTCGAGCTAGCGCCTAACCCGATTCAACAAGATCGACTCAGAGCTGTAGTGCGCGGTGCAGAAGGACGCTCGCTACAGGTTGAACTGCTTGATCTAAGTGGTAAGCCGATACGTCAGCAGCACTGGCGCCAGGCAGAGGCTCAGCACGTACTTGACTGGGATATGCAGGCTCATACTAGCGGGATCTATCTCTTGCATGTAGTGAGTGAAGCGAGTAACGATGAACCCGCTCAGCGGCAGAGTATGAAGGTTGTTAAACCGTAAAGAACCTAAACCACTTCCTACATAACACATTGGCTTCGCGTGCACTAAGAAAAAAGGACGTTTTTGTAAGCGTGGTTCCCACATTACAAAACCCAATAGATCAAAAAAGGAGAACTTCACTTATGGGTCTAGAATCACGCAGTGTAACGCCAACTTAGATCACAAACTCGATGCGACCTGTTTGAAACCAGTTTCATCTCACTTACAATCACTATAATCGATGTTGCGAATGAAGACTTGTATCTTAACGCTTACTCTCCTGCTGTTCTTAATGGTTCATGCACACTGTCAAGAACAGCCCAGAACCAAGATTTTACTCCTGGGAACCATTCATTTTACGCCCTCTCCAACCGATACGTATAAAAATGAGGCCATGACGATTAGTAGCAATAAACGGCAACAGGAGATCAATGCAGTAGTTGAACGGCTAGCCAAATTCCAACCAAACCAGATCTGTATCGAAATGACGCTCAGCGAACAACAGCGTATGGATAGCATCTATCAACAGTTTCTTAAGGGTAGTTACCAACTAAAGAATGATGAAATTGATCAGCTAGCTTTGCCCACAGCCCAAAAAGCTGGCTTGAAAAGAGTGACTTGTGTCAATTATCGAGGTCGCTATGAGCCAGGCCCAGTTGTGGAGTTTGCTAAAAACAACGACCAGTTAGCTATCACCACGGCCTCCGATGAGTATGGCAGGAGTTGTATGGCGGAAATAGAGCAAAAGCAGAAAAGCCAGTCAGTGGGCAACTTCTTGGCATTTCTAAATACTCCTTACGCTTTAAATAAAAACCTGGCGTACTACACAAATTATTTAGCGCGAATAGGTAAAGGGAACAACTACATTGGGACAGACTTGGTAGCAGACTGGTACGCTACTAATTTACACATCTACACAAATATTATACGTGCTATTCAACCTTCTGACAAGGCAATCATAGTGATTTTTGGGCAAGGCCACATTCCTATTCTTAAGCATTTATTCGAATCAAACGCTACGTTTGAAGTCGTAGAGGTCGATAAGATTTTAGCTAATTAGCCTCATTTTAAGATTATAAGCGTGGCTCTACGCTGGCTCCAAAGTTTATCCGTGTCTAGATTCTGAGTTGTAAGACAACTCTCCAGAAAACAAAATGCCTGGCCAACTTGATCTGTAGCCAGGCATTTTGTTTTTATAATGAACCAGTTTAGGATTAACAAAATAAGATAGGAACGTAGTGTTTCGACGGGACCGCGCCGGATAACAAAACGCATTTAAACAGCCTATTCAAGATAAAAAACAATATTATGAATCGGCGCTTGCTAGGACTGACATAGTCTTTGCCGGTTCAGCCAATGCCGCCAAGATCGTACCCTAACTTCCTGATAAGAGCAGTTAACCACCTGAGCCATAAGCATATGGACACTACGTTAGTCACCTACCGCCAGATAGATTCCACCGGCTGAATTGATACGGAACCGATCCCATTTCCAAAAAACTCAATTCCCCGGCTCGTCGGACTTGGAAAGATCTGATTCGTGAGGGTTGCCTGCCCTTCATTGGCAAACACTTCCACCGATGAGCGATCGACCCATATCTGTAACGAAATCCGGCCGTTTTGCGCTTGCAAAGGAGCCGCAAATCGTCCGGGAAATTCCTTTTTGAACGAAACCTGCCCCGACCGCGTACGATCAACGTACACCTGCGATTTGGCAGGGTCGTATCCAATAACGGTCTCTTCATTCACGCCCGTTTCCGAAACGCCTTTACGGATCCGAACGCCCGATGCAGGCTTGGTTGCATCCAACTCCATGGTCAGCAGATACGTATCGCCCGAAAGAGCACCCGCACTTAAGCTTTCGTTCAGCATGGCCAGGTCCGAGCCATTTCCCTGCATCCCCTTTCCAACCAGTTGTTTCAGTTCCTGAATGGGCCGTTGACGTAGTTCGTAACTCGTGCCGACCTTCGCCAGTCGCAGTTCGCGGGGCAGCGACATAGTTCCCCGAAAGGGCGTCGTAGGAATATCGGCTGCGTACTGCCAGTTGTTCATCCAGCCAATGCTGATTGCTCCTCGATTCCCCCGAATGGGCAGGTTATTGTACGTAATGGCCGCATAATAATCTTTCCCCCAATCGACAAACCGGGGTGGACCAGGCTTCAGCTCGTTCACAAAAGTGGCCCCATTGAACCGCCCGACGTAATACTGCATACCCGAACCACCAGCCGCTCCGTTGCTTCCCATAGACAGCAGCAGCAGGTATTTCCGCTCGGTGGTCCCGTCCACGGGCACCTCCACCAGATCCGGACATTCCCAGATGTTGGCGGGGCTGTCGGTGGCCGTAAACTCACCGGTTTTTGTCCACCGTTTGAGGTCAGGCGAGTTGTAAAAAAGCGCTTTTTTCTCTGTGGGCAACACTACAATCATCACCCATTTCTGGGTCGGTTCGTACCAGAACACTTTAGGATCGCGGAAATCCTTTTTCTTTAAATCAAGGACAGGATTCGCCGTATACTTGGTCCAGGTACGTCCTTTATCCAGGCTATAGGCGATATGCTGGCTTTGGTTATTCGGCCGATGGCCAGTGTAGACCGCGACCATCGGAACGATTCCGTCGCGCCCGAAGCCGCTGGTGTTGTTTTTGTCGACGACGCAGCTTCCCGAAAAAATCATGGTCTCCCCTTCCTCCGGAATGGCGGGCGGCAATTCGCGCCAGTGCACCAGATCACGGCTGATAGCGTGCCCCCAGGTCATGTGCCCCCAGCGAATGCCGAACGGATTGTACTGAAAAAAAAGATGATATTCGCTATCGTAGTAAACCAGCCCATTGGGGTCGTTGGTCCAGTTCTGACGGGGTGAAAAATGATACTGCGACCGCAGGGGCTGCTTATACGTTGTGTCAGTGCTTGTGCGTTGTGCGAGTAGCGAGGGCGAAACGGCCCCTAGACAAACTAGTAGGGCGAATACGCGAATGAACATAAGGCAAAACAATTTGGGTAGCAAGTACGCTAATCTTACGAAAAACTACTGCATGAATCGAGTAAACAAACCACTTATTACGGCCGCGCTCCTGTTTCTGGGTTTTTCGCCCATCACGGACCAGCAGCCCGTCGTTCAACCGGGTCAGACGCTGGCGGGCCCCGATGAGCAGTTCGGTAAACTTTTTGAAGACGTTCAGTTAAAGGCCGTTTTCCCGGATTCAAAGACTTTTGCCGACTGCACCCCCAAATTTGCTCCGGCAACCATCCTGGCAAATTACGAAAAAGCCCGTCAACAACGAGGCTTTACGTTAAAGACGTTTGTGGAACAGCAATTTACCCTGCCCATCACCCCGGCTTCGGGCTATACGAGCAAAGCCAACCAGTCAGCTCAGCAGCATATTACCGAACTCTGGCCAGTGCTGACCCGGCCCGCCAGTACCAAACCGAAACCGGATGCGCTTACAGGATCATTGATTCCGCTCCCGAAACCGTATGTGGTGCCGGGCGGGCGATTCGGCGAAATCTATTACTGGGACAGTTATTTCACCATGCTGGGTTTACAGGCTTCGGGCCAAACGGCGCTAATCCGGAACATGGTCGATAATTTTGCGTACCTCATCCGCACCTTCGGCTTCATTCCCAATGGGAACCGCACGTACTTTCTGGGTCGGTCGCAGCCTCCGTTCTTTTCGTTTATGGTCAACCTGCTGACCGAAACCCAGGGTCGGCGGGTGCTGCTCAATTACCTGCCGTATCTGCAACAGGAATATAATTTCTGGATGAACGGCAAAACGCAGCTAACCGCTCAGAATCCCGTTTACCGACGTATTGTCCGACTGGCCGATGGCGTGTACCTCAATCGGTATTACGACGATAAAAACACACCCCGGCCCGAGTCGTATAAAGAAGACGTAGAAACGGCCAGGAAAAGCAAAGATCCGCAACTGGTTTACCGGCATCTTAGAGCCGGAGCCGAGTCGGGTTGGGATTACAGCAGCCGCTGGTTTCGGGATGGCAAAACGTTACGTACCATTCACACCACTGATTTTATTCCAATCGATTTGAACTGCCTGCTGGTTAACCTGGAACGAACCCTGGCCGAAGGCTATCGGCTAAAAGGCGATCAGCGTCGGCATAAGATGTACCTGCTGCTCGCCCAGCAACGACGCGACGCTATTTTGCGGTACTGCTGGAATGAACGACGTCAGTTCTTTTTTGATTATGATTACGTGGCGCAAAAACAGGCGACTATCTATTCGCTGGCCGCCGTGTACCCCCTCTTCGTGAAAGTAGCGAAACCTGAGCAGGCGCAGGGCGTGTCCCGTGTCTTACAGCGTGACTTTTTAAAACCTGGCGGTTTAATAACCACCACGGTACGTACGGGCGAGCAATGGGATTCGCCCAATGGCTGGGCTCCTTTGCAGTGGCTGTCCATTCAGGGGCTTCGGAACTATAACCAGACGGAACTCGCCAACCGGATTAAGCTAAACTGGATGACGGAAAACCTGCGGGTATACAGCGCTGCAGGAAAAATGGTGGAGAAATACGATGTTGTCAATACGGGAGCCGCTAAAGGTGGTGAATACCCGAATCAGGACGGTTTCGGCTGGACCAACGGCGTTTTGCTACGTCTGCTGAAAGAAAGTTAATCAGAAAGGCGGGTGTTCCCCGGACGCTAACCAGGGAATACCCGCCTTTGCTACGTGTTTATTTCTAATTGTCTTTACAGCTTAACCACTTTCAATTGCCTGGTTTGTCCGGCCGTATGGACGTACAGCATGTACACGCCTGCCGCCTGATTGCTCACATCCCACTCCACGGTTTGTTCCTGAGCGGCTGATTTCCAATCCTGCTGACGTAGTGAATATCCCTGCGCGTTAATCAATTTCACGGCTAGGGGCTGACCAGCCGCGCCTTTGACCACCGCCCGTAACTGACCATTTACCAAGGGATTGCCCAGTACAGATACCTCTAAAGCGGATTCAGCTATGGCCACTTCTGCACCCTCACGAGCCCGGCAGCTGGCGTCTACATACAGCCGGTACGGGCCGTAGACCGTAACGGTTCCTGCCCCATCCGTCGTCTTGAGGTAGAAGTCACCCTGGGTGTTGGTCTGGGCATTGATAATAGTCAGACTTGACGTAGCGGTACCTCTAAACAACTGCGGGCTCTCCATGATCTTGGGCGTAGTCAGACTGTTCTTGTACCACTCATACTTGACCGGACTACCACTGACCACTACGCTGATCACCGCTGTGCCTCCCCTACAGACCGTCAGGCTACTTGAGCCACCCGTCACCGTCGTACTGGCCGTGACTGAACAGCCTCCACTAGTAGTCGCCGTGACCGAGTAGAGACCTACCGTACTGACCCTGGCCGTGTTGCCGCTGCTGCCCCCCTGCTGAGCGGCTCCTGAACTAAAGACGTAGCTGGCAAAGCCTGGGGTGGCCGTTAGGGTCACGCTGGCATTGGTGAACGAAAGCGGTCCACTGCTGGTCAGACTCAGGCTAGCTGGGACGCTCACCGTTAGTGACGTAACTGCCGAAGCCACCTGCCCATTGCTGCTTACTGTTAGGGTAACGCTTTGAGCACCCTGCCCGCTGGCCGTTACGTTCTGGCTGAAGTTGCCGTTGGCCATGCCGATGGTGGGGGCACTGCTGCCACTGCTGAGCGTGTAATTGTAGGGGCCCGTTACGTTACCCACCGTAGCGGTAAAGGTGACCGGACTACCTACACAAACTACATTGGGACTGGCGGCAAAGCCGCTCAGTATTGGGGTCGCATCTGTCACGGTCAGTGTGTAGGCTTGACTGGCCACCCCCACACAGCCGTTGGCGTCGCTAGCCTGCACCAGCACCGAGTAGCTGCCCGCAGCAGTGGGTGTACCGCTCAAGACGCCACTGGCCGACAGGCTCAGACTCGAAGGCAGGTTGGCGCTGACCACCGAGAAGCTGTAGTTGCCACTGCCCCCCTGAGCCGTGAAGCTTTGGCTGAAGGGCTGGCCCACCGTAGCGGTGGTGGTTGCCGGATTACTAACAACCAGATTTGGGCATACTACCGTGAAGGAAGTCGGATTGTTGGGTCCTGCTGTACCGGGATCATCAGTCAGGGCTGTGTTTTCGTTCGTACCATTACCATCACTATCAAAATTGATCGTGCCCTGATTGCTGATAAGTTGTCCACCTGTCCCTGGATTGACGGTAGCCATAATGGTAATGGTTGTTAACCCCCCGCCCGGAATGCTGCCATTCCAGGTTATAGTTCGGTTACCCACATCAGCTATGGCAGTGCCGGTTGAGGCTGAAGCTGTAACCAGGCTCAGGCCGGTTGGCAGTTCATCCGTAAATTCATTGCCTGCGTTGTCAGACTGAGCGCCTAATCCGGTATTGGTCAGGACAATGGTATACGTAATAGTACCGCCCGGACTAAAGGAGCCTGAGACGGTTTTGGTACCGGAGAGGCTGGGCGTTGGTAGCACTGGATTCTGGACCTCCAGCGCGCCCATGTCAACCCGGCCACCCGCAATCCGGGGGTTAGCGGCTGCATCGGTTTGAGGCAGGTTGGTGGCCGAGTAAGGCCCGCTGGCTACCGTTACGCTGTTAGGGTTGCCCGCATTGACGGCGGGCGAGGTGTTGGGCAGGTTGAGGTCACTAGCCGATACAAAGGGGGATGCGGTGATCGTCAGGTTACCCGGTCCGCTGGTGTAGCCAGTGATGGCTTGGTCCAGCAGGCTGTACTGCGCCGTTACGTTGAAAAGCGGGTTACCGTATCCATCCCTAAAGGTATTTGCGCCACTTGTGTTCCAAAGCACGCTGTTGATGAGCTGGATATCAATCGGCGTTGTACTTTGCGAGGTAGTATTTTTGGCGAGGCCACCGGCCAAATTAAGCAGTGAGCAGTTAATGAACTGGGTTTGTAGTTGCCCCGTACCATATTGATCATTATCCAGGAAGGCCTCACCTGTGTAGTTGGCAATTATGCAGTTTATAAATGTTGGCTTCAGTAACGACGTATTTTGTCCCGGAGTGCCGGCCGTATAATTATACACCAGCCCGCCAGATGGACGGTCTCCTGCCTGATTATTCCTGAACACACAGTTAACAAAGCTTGGGCTGGTATTTCCATTAATTAAGGCATTGTTGGCCACACAATACCCACTAGCCACTCCAGGCCCAGCAGTATAGCCGGTAAATAACAAGTTTCGATATTGTGGGCTACACTCCACGCCGTAATTTGAACCACTATAGTTCATGATTGCCCCTGAATTCGTACCCGATTGGGGCGGGGTAATCACAGCCCCATCCAGGATTGCCGTACTGGTAAGGTTGTGTGTGTTATTAACTATGCAGTAACTATTCCCCGCCAATGTCCCATCTCCATCAATATCGGCGGAAAGCGTAGTCGACGAGGGATTGCTCAGGGAGATGGCAGGCCGCTGATCCAGATCAACTTCGCTCCCCTCAAATCCGCCGTAGATAGCCACTCCTGGCAACATAGCGAATCCAATAAGCCGATCCGACTGAGTGATTTGATTAGCTGGCTTTGTAACCGGTTTATACACTCCACGAGCAATCCAGATTTCGGTTAAGTTACCCGTACATGGGTACTTCAGAGCCGATTGCAGGTCGGTAAACGCATCCTGCCAACTCAGGCCCGTGTTGGCTCCTGTCGCATTGGCCTTCACATACAGCCGTGTTACATCAGAAGGGGTAACTGTCAGGCTGGTGACCGCCGTAGCTAGTGCTCCTCCATCACTCACCGTCAAGGTAAAGCTCTGAGTACTTTGTCCGCTGGCCGTTACGTTCTGGCTGAAGTTGCCGTTGGCCGTGCCGCTGATGGGGGCACTGCTGCCACTGCTGAGCGTGTAATTGTAGAGCCCCGTTACGTTACCCACCGTGGCGGTAAAGGTGACGGGACTACCTACACAAACTACATTGGGACTGGCGGCAAAGCCGGTCAGTACTGGGGTCGCATCTGTAATGGTCAGGGTGTAGGCCGAACTGGCCACTCCCACACAGCCACTGGCATCCTGAGCACTGACCAGCACCGAGTATCTGCCCGCCTGGGTGGGCGTACCCGATAAGACGCCACTGACCGACAGACTCAGACTCGAAGGCAGGTTGGCGCTGACTACCGAGAAGCTGTAGTTGCCACTGCCCCCCTGAGCCGTGAAGCTCTGGCTGAAGCCTTGACCCACCGTAGCGGTGCTTATGGCCGGGTTACTCACCGTCAGCGTGGTGGGATTGCCCTGGTACTCATACGCCCCCCGATCAATGACGCCACCGTTGTACTGTCGGGGATTCCCCGCCAGGTCAGTATTGCCCCCCCCGGCTTGGTTGTAGGCTTCGCTGTTACCAGTGTTGATAGCTGGTGAGCAGGCATTAAGCGCTACACTATTCCCGCTCACAAAAGGCGATACGGTGGTGATCAGGTTATTACCCCCATCTGTGTAGTTATTTACCGACGGTTCCAGCAGACTGTAGCTTATCGTCAAAGTAAGGTTTTCATTATTGCCAAAGGTGCTGCTGAGAAAGGTGCTGACTGCACCATTGTTCCATACCACCGAGTTAGTCAAGCTGGGACTGCTGTTGCCCAGGTTGTAGATAGCCCCTCCACCGAGTATAGCTGAATTGTTTTGCAGCGAACAATTGACTAGGCTGGGACTGCTGATATTATTGTAAACGGCCCCGCCATTTGATGTAGCCGAATTGTTTTGTAGCGAACAATTAACCAAGCTGGGACTACTGATATTGTTATAAATAGCTCCGCCATTAGAGGCCGTGTTGTTTTGAAAGCTACAATTGATCAGGCCAAGATTGCCATTCACGTTATAGATGGCCCCGCCATTGATTGCAGCTGAATTGTTTTGCAGACTACAATTGATTAGGCTGGGACTGCTACCCAAGTTGTAGATGGCCCCGCCCCGTGTGTCAATATTACCGTTGCCATTCGCATTGCCGCCACTGATAACAAACCCATCGAGTACCGCTGTATTGTCCAGACGGTTTCCATCGTTTCTGATAACATGGTAGCTATTGTCAGAGGTATTGGCGAAGTTAGGGCCGTCATCTCCATTCAGGTCGCCCGACAGTATACTATTACTTGGTTGCCCCGTAATGGGTGTGATCGTCGGCCGATCTCCCAGTTGCCCTTCAGTTCCTACAAAGCCCCCAATAATCTTAACTCCCGCTTTCATCACAAAGCTGACGCTGCGGTCAGTGCCGGTGGTGGGTTTGTAGAGCCCCTGGGCCACCCAGACCTCTTGCACACCCTCGGCATCGATCATGGTCTGCAAGTCACCACTGGCCTGTTGCCACGAAGAGCCGTCACCCGTACCGTCCTGTTTGACGTAACGGATGGGTAGCGTTTGAACATAGGAGATAATCACCAGGCCATTGCCCGAGTTGCCATCCTGGGCTCCGGTTGTAGCGGTGCCATTGGGGTCGATGTTGAACGAGCCGCCCCCCCCACCAACGCCACTACCAATGTCGTTTATAACACCAGCACTGCCACCCCCTGAGTAGCCACCGCCACCCCCGCCAACTGCCGCTAAAAAACCAACGGTTTGGTAATAGCCTAAACCGCCACCGCCGAAGCCAGCGGCTCCGAAAAGGCCACCGGCCCCACCATTGACAAACGCTCGACCGCCACTTACTTGGTATTGTGGCGCATTCTGGCCATTTGTGAATAGGCCCCCCCCGCCCGCTGCTGGATCTTCTAATCCAGCAATACTACCGCCATTGCCGCCTGTGCCGCCTGCACCGCCCCCATTGTTGGGAGCAGTGCCCGCCCCACCGTTGTTGGTTAGCTGACCATGCTTCGACTCTGAATCAAGGTTGATGGTATTGCCCCCGGCACCACCGCTGCCGCCACCGCCCCCGGCAACGATCAGTGGCTGAATGGGGTTGCTACCTGTAACTACAAACGAACCACCCCCGCCCGAAGGTAAACCAATATATTGCCCTCCTACTAGAATAGATAGCTGTTGACCCGGTGTAACGGTGGCTTTACCCGTAATGATTGCCCCCTTCCCTGGCGCATATACCGATTTCGGGGATGTGCCGCCCTCTGCGCCCCGGGCCTCAATCGTTAGGGAAGTGACCCCAGCTGGTACGGTCCAGGTTACAATAGTCTCCGAGTAGGCAAACGTTTCGGAGGTAACAGCGGCCAGCCGACCGCTGGGCAGAGGCCGCATGATGGTTGCCTTAACGGGGGCAACCGTCCTGAGTTGACTTGCCGCCGGTTTAGGGCGAGATACCTCCCGACGTTCCTGTCGCGAGATGACGGGTTGTACCTGCTGAGCTAATGCGCTGAGCCAGCTAGAGAGTAAAACGAGAAGGGTACACAGGTGCTTCATAAGAAGTTGATTGAAAAGAAAGTAAGTTTATTCGCTATAAAACTACCACTACTGTAGGCGGTCAAATGTAAGGGGGCTAGTTGTCCAGAGGCTAACACGGATGTTACATTCTTTAACACTGTTGTTACATTTTAGGCAAAATGACAACTTTTTATCGTCAACAGTACTTAAGAGGTTGGTTCACAATAGACCTGCTGGAGTCGGTGGCGGCTACGTTTAAGCCGCATCTTCACGGCGCTTGGGGATAGGTTATACTGTTCGCTAATGGCCTGAATTGATAAGCCCTGCTCATATTTAAGCCTTAACAGATCGACCTCTTCGGCCGATAACTTCTTCAGGGCATTCTCCAAGGCGGTTAGTCGAAGCTCGGTTAGCTCCGTCCGATCTGAGTTTGAGGGGATGGTATCGAACCCGTTCGTCAGTTCAGGGGGCAACGGTTCCACCGCCATTCGTTTGCGAAGCCGTATCTGGTCCAGGCAGTAGTGGTAAGAAATGGCATAGAGCCAACTGGAGAAAGAGGATCGGTTCCGAAACGAGCCTAACCGCTCGAATACTTTTATGAAGATGTCCTGCGTATAATCTTCAGCTGCGGTTGTGTCCCTGGTCAGTGATAAACAGGTCTTATAAACTTTATGGACGTAACGAGCGTAGAGTACGCTGAAACTGTCTTCTGAATGGTCGGTTAAAAAAGCGTTGGCCAATTGCTCATCGGTACATTTATTCTTCGTCATAGCGCTGATTAAGGGAATTAGTTCTAAAACTAAGCTAGGGTAGGTGACCGGTCAGTTGCTCAATGTATGATCTTATACTCCCGGCAAGTACCACAAACACCAAATCAGGCGCTAACGCTCACGTTACATTCTTTACCACTCATGTTACACAGGCATAAAAAAAGCCTGAAAACTCAGGCTTTTGAACGCGATGACTATACGACTCATTCATGTCAGTACGTAGCATCTCTCTACGATGCCGTAGTCTGGTCTGGCCGGTCCGCCGGTGTGGTGACCCGGTCTGGCGCGACCCGACCGTATTGAGAAGGAGGTACACCATAGCGCTCCTGAAACACCTTGGCGAAGTAAGACAAGTTATCAAAACCAACGGCGTAGGCCACCTGCGAAACACTTTGCCCGCCCATCTGCAACAGCTCGGAGGCTCTGGCCAATCGGATATGTCGAATAAATTCAGTAGCTGTTGAACTCGCCAACGCTTTCAGTTTACGATGGAGTTGAACGCGGCTCATATTAACCCCTTCAGCGAGTTCTTCTACCGTAAAATCAGCCCGGTCGATGTGTTGCCACACGATCGCCTTCAGGCGTTCCAGAAACTGCTGCTCGGCCTTTAGCGCTACAGATTCAGTAGGTTGCTGAGCGTTTCCATCAGCAGTCGACTCGTGCGCTGTAGCCGAAAATCGTTGGTACAGATGCTGGCGTTGCTTTACGAGATTACGTACCCGTACCTGCAACTCGGCGCGATTAAACGGCTTAGTCAGGTAGTCGTCAGCTCCCAGTTCGAACCCTTGAATACGATCGTCAATAGTCGCTTTAGCCGTAAGCATCACCACCGGAATGTGACTGGTAGCCTCTTGGGTTTTCAGAGCTTTACAGAAAGCAAATCCATCGAGCCGGGGCATCATTAAATCGCATACCACTACGGTAGGCAAACTAGCGGTGGCCTTTTCCAGCCCTTCCTGGCCATCCACGGCTTCCAGAATCTGGTAGTCTGCGGCAAAAATGCTGCGTACATAGGCTCGGATATCGGCGTTATCGTCAATAATCAGGAGAATATTGTCCACCGTGGCTGACGTATCTACAGCCCCCCCCTGGTTGCCTAACGTTGGTTCGGGTGCCAGTATAGCTAAAGTTCGCTCGACACTCGGTACGTCAGTATTCGATACGGGTTGAGCGCTGACTGAGCTAACCGGTAGTGGCAGCTCAACGGTGAATCGAGTGCCAACGCCTTCCGTACTCTCAACCCTGATCGTCGCGCCGATCACCTTTACCAGTTCGTGGACCAGCGCCAGACCGATACCGGTCCCTTCGTATGATCGGTTGATTTTACCATCGACCTGATAGAAACGCTCAAAAATGTGCGTCAGGTGTTTAGGGGCGATACCAATACCCGTATCCTCAATGATTAACTGCACCGGCCCCGACGTTCGTGCTTCCGGGTAGTGTACGCGCATGCGCACCTCATTCCCCACGGGGGTGAATTTAAAAGCGTTGGAAAGTAGGTTCGTAACAATCTTTTCTAGTTTGTCGCGGTCAAATACGCTCTCATAGTCGGTTTTGGTTTGGGTAAAGCTGAACTGAATCTGCCGGCTCTCGGCCAGGGAATTAAACGAACTGGCCAGCGTACGGAAAAATGCAGCCAAATCGCCCCGTTCCGCCTGTACCTGAAGCCCACCCGCTTCGAGCTTGCTCAGGTCGAGCAACTGGTTGATCAGACTCAGCAGACGGTTGGCATTCCGCTCCATCAAGGCTACCAGCGGCTCAGCAGGAAACTTCTGTTTCAGGTCGGAAAGCGGACCAAGCAGCAACGTAAGTGGCGTCCGAAACTCGTGCGAAATATTGGTAAAAAACTGCGTCTTGACAGCGTCCAGCTCCTGTAGTTTATCCACTTCCAGTTTCTCACGCGTCAGTGCATTTGCCGTGGCAACCCGATCTTTGATATAGGACTGTACGATCCGCCCCAGTACGAGCGACATCGATACCATCTCAATGGCCAGTGCCAGCAGAGCCAACTGACTAATCACGGGTCGGTACGGAATTACCGACAACGATTGCAGTTGAAAGAGAAAAAAAGGAATCGTGCAAAGGGCGATGGGTAAGACAAAATGAACCGCCGACCTTGACCTGGTAGACCAGATCAGAAATACGTTCAGAAAAAAGAGGCCATACATCACCAGAACGATGATTGCATTGAACTGACCAATAGCGGCTGTCTGAACGAAAAAGGGGAGAAAAACGCCTACCGCACAAACGCCCGCAATACCCAGCAACAGCCACCGGAGCGGGCGGAAGAGAGGTCGGTTGTCCAATAGGCTATACATCCAGACGGCCAATCCCAGCGGCAGCAGCCGCCCCATACCGTAGTGCATCCAGTCCAGCAGGCCAGGATGTCCCGAAAGAAGGATAGGGTACACGCCCGTGCGGGAAAGGGTCGATATATACAGCAGAAACGTACAGACGGCGTAGAAGCGAAATTGCGGATCAGGAATGAAACGGGCCAGCACAAAATTGTTCAGCGACCGAAGAATAAATAGCCCTAAAAACATCCAGATGGCAAAAATAATGACCCGCCCTTTGCTGAGGTTATAGTATTCTTCCCAGACGGTTACTTTGCCAAACATGGCCAGGCTGCTCTGAATGCGAAAATAGGCAGTGACGGGGGTATTGGGTGGTAGTTCGACACGGAAGAACGGAGTGGTCGCAAAAAAACCCTGGTCAACGTAAGGGCGCTTCAGCCCGCCAGTTTGGTGTTTAATTTGGCCGTTCGGATAAACCAGATACAGATCAGCATAGTCGAGGGTGGCCGCATCGATCAGACCCAGCAGCCAGTGTTTTGTATTTTCCCGACTTTGGTTGATCAACTCAAATCGTATCCAATACGCACTGTTGCTGAAACCAAACTGGAAGTTTTCGGAAGGGCTGGGTTTGAAGTCTGTACGCTGCCTAACTTGGGCAAGGGTTAACCGGCCACTTTTATCCTCCAGAATAGCCGTTTGGCGACCGACCGGTATAAACCGGGTCGTATCCGACAACTTTATGACCGGGTCAGCGGCCTGGACACTGCCACCAGCCAACAGCATCCAACAAAACAACGTTGTGTAAACCAGGATACGCATTAAAAGCGCAGTTAATTAATGGACCTTATCAAGATAATTAGTCTCAAACATTCAGCCAAACAAATCGACTACGAAAGGCAATCTGTTAGTTTTGATAGGTTTATACGAATATCAGTAGCAGAAGGATTCCGACGTCTCACAGCCCCCGCAACTAAACCGTTGGTCCAGGTTCATCGAACGAAACCAGCTTGCTCATACGCCCCCTGTTCCGGACGGGCTGCCCAACAGCCATTACTGTTACGGATCATCGCCAAATGACTTGCTTCCGTCTAGCCATAACATAGATCATCCCAGTAGTCAACTTGGATCACGTTGCCGATACGTTATGGAGCAGCCATTTGTTGGGCTAGCCAGCACCAGTGACCATCAGTGTTTAATAAGTTTATGCCGCTGGATTTGTTGGTTGGCCTTTACCTCCAGCAGATAGATTCCCACAGGCTGCTCCCTCATGTCCCATTCTATCAACTGCTCTCCGGCTGCTTGCTCCCACTGTTCACTCCGCACGCTACGTCCCTGCTCAGTAACCAGTTTCAGCCGAAGCGGCTGACCAGCCGCGCCTTTAACCACCGCCCGTAATTGGCCATTGACTAAAGGATTACCTAGAATAACCACTTGTACAGTCGGCTCAGTTATTTCCTGGGCTAGCTCCCGCGCCCGACAGCTGGCATCTACAGTCAACCGATAGGGACCGTAGAGGGTGATGGTGCCCGACTGATCGAGTACTTTCAAATAGAAGTTGCCCTGGGTATTGGTCTGGGCGTTGATGATAGTCAGACTCGACGTAGCCGTACCCCGGAAGAGCTGGGGCGTTTCCATGATTTTGGGGGTAGTCAGGCTATTCTTGTACCACTCGTACTTCACCGGATTGCCACCCACGGCCACGCTAATGACGGCTGTTCCTCCCCGGCAGACGGTGGGATTATTTCCCCCTGTAACCGTGGTAGAAGCCGTCGCTGTACAGCCATTGTCTAAGCGGGTTGCTGTCACGGAGTAAACCCCTGTAGCGGTTACCGTGGCGGTGTTTCCACTGCTGCCCCCCTGCTGCACAGCTCCCTGGCTAAAGCTGTAACTAAAGGGTCCGACTGGATTGGTAGTAGCTATCAACGTTACTGTCGTGTTCGTAAAAGACAGAGGGCCGGTGTTGTTCAGCATTACTGTCGCGGCATCAAGGTTGAGACCCACCACCGTAGTAGCGGTAGTTGAGCAACCATTAGACCCGGTGACGGTCACGGTATAGGTGCCTGTCCGACTTACAGTGGCCGTAGGGCTTCCACTTTCCGACTGGGTAATAGGAAGAGGTCCAGTGAAGCTGTAGCCCAGCGAGCCGGTTGAACTGCTGGCAGCGGTAAGCGTGACGCTGGTTTGGGCACAGGTCAGCGGACCATTGTTGATTAAACTAACATTTTGAGGAGGAGTCGTGTTGCTGGTGACCGTTGTAGACGCGCTTACCGAGCAGCCTCCCAGGGTAGTGAGGGTGACGCTATAGGGCCCCGCAGCCGTGATGCTGGTTACCGGGCTGCTCAGTCCACCCGCTTGTAACCCGTTGCTGAACTGATATGTAGTGCCAACGTTGCCCCCCTCAGCGACCAACTGAACACTGGTCTGCGCGCAGGTTAAGGTACCGCTGGCGGTGAGGCTGACCGTAGTAGGTGGGTCGCTGACCGTTACACTAAATGCTGTAGACGTAACGCTTTCGCAACTCCCGTAAACGACGAGCTGATAGTTCCCATTGTCACCCGCCTGCACATTCGTTAAGGAAAGGGGGGCAACCGAAGCTTCTAAGACTTCAGTAGCCGGCGTTCCATTTTTCAGCCATTGGTAACCAAACGTGTTGCCGGAAACGTTAGCCGCAATGGTCACCGACGAACCGGCGCACACGGCCGTACCCGATGCCACCGACACGGATATGGGGAAGCAGGCGATATTGGCAGTTCCGGTAGCGCTACAGACCATCTCGACCGCATTGCCGTCCTGATCCAGATCAGCCTGATCCGTTATAGAACTACCTGCGCAGCGTTTATCTAAACTCTGACTGTTGTTATACAACAACTGATCAACCGAGACACTGCCCTTACTGGGTAAATTTTTAACCGTTGTACTGATATTGATCCAGATCTGCTGGTTCACCCCCAGATTGCCGCTGCCCGCATTCCAGCGCCAACGTAGCACGGTATATTTCTTACCGTCGATAACTACCGGGTCAGACTCTCTTTCAAAAATTTGTGGGGCTGGCAGCCCTGTACCCTGATCATCAAACGTCCAGGAAGAAAAACTCAATCGCTCATCCAGTAAGCTGACTGCGACTACATCCTGCAATGGAATCGGATCACTCGACTGGGCGTTTGACCACACCCGTGTACGCCACGAGATTGTCTGCCCAGGGTTGAAAGGTCCCCCACCCGACAAATTATTGACAACGGGGCTGAACTGAACGAACGGGGCTGCCAGAGTAAAGGATTCGCAATCGTTCCGATTTACGTTGGTAGGCCCATCCGCATAAACAGCAGAAAGCGCAGCGCAGAACTGAATTTGGTCACCAATAGCTACTGGCCCGCCTGCGTTATCAGGGTTAATGATTCGTCCGGTAATAATCGGCCGGGTGGTTGAAGTCATTCCCGGTTGCGTTTGGCCGTACTCCCAGCGAACACGGGTGATATACTCGCCAGCGCCCAGGCCAGGCGGTGGGGCCGTCAGCGTTGTGTTGGTAGTTGCATTAGGCGAGCTCCCCCAGAGCGTGAACACACCCAAGGCAGTATTCTTTTCATAACTCACGCGTACGCCTTCGCCAGCTGCAAAATCACTAACGCCCGTATATGCCCCCGTTGTGACAGAGCTAACCTGTAACTCAACGGGCAAGGTGCCAATGACCACTGTATTATCCAGCGGTACGTTGCCGTTGTTCGTCATATTGATATCAAACGAAAATCTCTGATTCAATGCAGGCGGATTAGGCGTACCACCGGCCATGTTTACCGTGAATCCAGCTCCTGGAGCGGCCACAAACCTAGAGACCTGATGCGTAATAGTTGCATCTCCTATCGATTGAGCGGACTTACCTAAAGGGGTTCCAGTCGCTGTTACGCTCGTGGTAACATTGATACCACTAGGGAACGTAGCAGACGGAAACGTTACGTTAATAAGGATATCGCCATTCTGATTAGGCTGGAGAGGCAAGGCAAACGGCGACGTGAAGGTAACCGTGGCGGGCGTGGTACCCACGCACCCCGGTTGGCAGTCGGCGGCCGGGGTGGCTCCATTAAAAACTGTACCCGGTGGTAACGTAACTACAACTGGCCCTACAGCGGTGAGATTGAGCGCTCCGTTGGTATTAGGTACACTCAGTCGATAACGGTACTGCTCGGGTATATCGAGATTTGCCGGGCTGGACTGAAGCGTTAATGCCGCATTAACCTGAACCGTGGCTTCGCTGGTAACCGTTACCGGAGGAGTCGTAAACGTACCGGGTGTGCTCCCCAGATTGATTGCATCGGCCGTGTTGGTAGCCACCGTCCCGTCGGGCGTAGATCCATTGCGAAAACGTACGTTAACGATCAGGTCACCTGAACTTCCGGCGGGTAGCGAATTAATAAGCTGAAACAATACGCGCGTGCGGCCGCTGCCTCTAAAGTTGGGCGTAACATTTATGGCGGCAATATCTCCAGTGGGCGATGCCGGAATTGTAGATACATACTCAAGCTCAGGCGGCAATAGATCAACAACCTCAGCGTTCAGGCAAGGGCCGCTGGTACTACCACAACTGTAGGTCAGTCGGTAACCGAATGTAGCCCCGGAAGTTTTGGTATTGCCAGCATCCACCTGTATGGCTGATTTCAACAAAGGCTGCGCGTTGATACGACTGGCTACTCCCGTTGCGACAAAGAAGCCTATAATCAGCAAGAGTTTCTGGAGGTCCGGTAACGTTGGCACTGGCGGAGAGCAGAACAGAAACGGTCTGACTGGGCTGTTCCGAAAACGTAGAGACAAGGCCATATGCATAGGAGTTAATTCTGTAGATGCAGAAAAGCTGAGTTTATAAACAAAGCATTTTTACTCATAAAATACTTCATCTAAATCTATAATCAACTTACTTCTAACCCCTTACAAGACGTACTGATTTTGCCTTTATCTACTAAACTTCCTCCTATGTCAACGAACTATTCGCGGCTCAACTAATTTTGCAAAAAAGAGAATAAACGAATTTATAGCAACTCTCTCACTCGAACTGCACTCGCTGCTGAAGCACTTCGGCGGGATAGCTAACTTCCATAAGATACAACCCGTTGGCGGGGGCGGCCCGGCCCGCAATCGTCCGGTCTTTGGCCTGAATAATCTGCTCGAACTGCGTAAGGCTCATCCGCCCTTGTCCAATTTCGACCATCGTACCCACAATTGTGCGGACCATTCCCCACAAAAACCGGTTCGCTTTGATGTGAAAAGTAAGCCGATCATCGCCCGTCTGTTCCCAATAGGCGAAATCGAGTCGGCATAAGAAATTTGTTACGTTCGCACGAGCTTTGCTGAAGCTCTGAAAGTCACGATACGTTAGCAGAATTTCGCAGGCGGCATTAAGTTGATCGATAGCCAGATGGGGCCGAAAATGATACGTAAGTCCGGGTTGAAACACGCGCTTGTACCGGGTGATGTGGTATTGATAATAGCGGGCTACGGCCGAAAACCGGGCGTGATCGTCGGGGCGAACGGGGAATATAGTATGAATAGCAATGTCGTCGGGCAACATGCAGTTCAGGGAGTAAAGCAGTTCGTTGGTCAGCGGCAAAGGCGCGTCGCTGTCAAAATGAGCAAACTGCTGTTCGGCGTGAACACCGGCATCCGTCCGACCGCTGCCAACAATATAGATAGGTTGGCCAAAGCGACGGCTCAACGCGGCTTCGAGCGTTGTCTGGACACTTACGCCATTACGTTGTGCCTGCCAGCCATGATAAGCTGTTCCCCGGTATGAGACTTCCATAAAATAACGCATACCCCGCAAAAGTACCGCTTTGTCCGCAGCAATACAGGCTCGTCGCCCATAAAGCGACGAGCCAGCTATCAGATAGACAGCTGGCTCGTGGTCCTTATAAAGCAAACGTTACGTAGTCGTTGTCTGTACTGCTACGTAACGTTTGCGGCCGTTAATACGAGTTACCGAGGACCGCGTGAATGACCTGCGCGGTTCGCTTCTCCACCCCGGTTTTGGCCCGGCCACTGATTCTGCGACCGATCACGCTGTGGGTACCCTTGCCCCCGAACATCGGGAGAGGGTTGCTGATACGTATTCTCAGCGCGTGGGCCCGGATTAGGCGCAGGGCTATTAACTACGGGTGCCTGATGGTCTGGGCGTTCATAGGTCCGGTTCGGCTGGGGCGAGTACCCATCCGATGCACTGTTCCCCCGCCGGTTATTCCAGCCACGGTCGTTGCCGTCGGGTTGAGTCGGTCGGTTATACGTCCTAGGTTCAGCTGGTACGTTGCCATTACCGTAGCCTCCACGACGATCGTTGGGTGCATAGTTTGGTCTATACTCCCGGTTGGGTTCATTATACCTGTTATAACCACGGCCATTGTCGTAGCGGCCCGAGTTGTTGTAATTCCGCCCGTAGGCTACCGATGGGTTCGGCCGATAGAAACCAACTGACCCATTACCGACTACCGACCGTCCCGGACGATCCATATAATCGACCCGGTACACCTGAACAGGCCGACGGGTAACGCGCTCGATCTCGACGCGCTGCGGACCATACACATACGCCCGGTTGTTATACCGATAGACGTTGTTGATGATCGTTGTGTTCTGATAAATATTGATTACCCGTGGATGCGGAACCCGGTAGCTGTACAGGTTCGGGCTGGTGATATACACCTGTGGCACGAAGGTCCAGTACGGAGCCGGAATATTGATGTTCACGTTAATATCGATGCCAGGTCCCAGCGGAGCCCAGCCATAATAGCCACCACCCGAACGCCAGGACACCCAGGCCGGTCCCCATTCAGAGGCCGGAATCCAGATCCATCCGCCATAGGCCGGGTCCAGTATCCACCGACCGTAGTGAAAGGGAGCCCAGCCCCAGTCGTAATCAGAAACCCAGGTGTTCCCATATTCCGTAACCACCCAGTGCCCATTACTGGCGTAAGGTTGAAAGTCCGGCCCGGTATTGGGTCGCCACACGTTTCCATACGTTGGGTGCTGCCCCCATTGCCCGTAGGGAGCCAGTTCGGTATAAAACGATTCAACCGGTACGTTAAAACCAGGCTGAGCTATAGCTGCTTGGTTCCCGGCCAGGCTAATGGTCAGCATCAGCAGACCCCATACCCACTTATTTATTGACGCGTTCATGTGTCCCGACAATTAACGGCGAAATGCCTTGTGTGCTGGTTAGACAGCCAGATCAGTTCAGGGTTTAATGCCTCATCTCGAAAACTCTGCGACTGAACAGGCGGTTGATTTAACCAGTACAAGCTCTTCTCGTTATGCAGCCAAATAACCCTTTTGCGCGATACGATCCGACCGACGATGCCCTGTTCTACAGCCAGCCGAGATTGGTTGTGCACATCGACGAAGCGGCCATTACGGCGGCTACCCAACTTTTCCGCGAGTATTTATCCGAGACCGGTGCTATTCTTGATCTGATGAGCAGCTGGCGCAGTCACCTACCTACTGACGTATCGTACGCGCGGGTGGCTGGACTGGGCATGAACGAAACGGAACTGCGCGAAAACCCGCAGTTGACCGATTACGTCGTTCAGGACCTGAACAAAAATCCCTACCTCCCCTACGCCACTTTTGACGGGGGAATGGTTACGGTTTCAGTTCAGTACTTGACAAATCCGGTGGCCGTGTACCAGGAAATTGGCCGGGTATTACGTCCTGGCGCGCCTTTTCTGACGGTCTTCTCGAATCGAATGTTTCCCACCAAAGCCGTCGTCATCTGGCAGACGCTTGATGATCGAGGGCATCAGCAGTTGGTTCGTTCATACTATGAACAGGCCGGGACGTTCACAGACATTGAAGTACTGGACCGCAGACCCGGCCGTTGGAGTGATCCGCTCTACGCGGTTGTTGGCCGACGAAGCCGGTCGTAGATAACCCCGGCTACCAGGCCCCCGAAAAAATACCAGCCAATGGTCATGGCGGCTGTGGCGGTGGTACGTTTTGTTGGCTTTTCTCCCAGGCCCATCGGTCCGGGTAAAGTTACTGCCCCAACGCCCGCCAATAATCCCAGGGCCGCCCCCGTAGCAATCGGATGCTTGGAATACGTACCCAACAAACTATAATAGAGCGCGTTGGATGCTACGTCACCCGCCATAGCCAGCGCGTAGAGTTTATCTTCAGCGGGTGGCTGTTCGCCCACTTTGCGGTAGCCTTTGGCAATCGCGCGCATACCGAGCAGATCGGCGCGTGGGGCCGTGGAAACAAACCGACGTACGGTTTCGTGCAGCAGGTTCAGTGCAATGGCACCGCCGAGGCCACTGCCCAATGAACGGGTAATATTCGTGTTGGTGAGATGATCCATGATGTGTTGAGTTTACCTGTTACAACAACTCACGGCCTGCCCGCTTGGTTATACTGGGCATTGAATGTCATTGGGTGGTCAATGGCTGTCGCAATAGCCCGGATGCCATCAACGAACAACTAACGCCCACCAACTACAGCCAGTTCTTAAGCCGGAAGACCCAGACGGTCAGGGCCGAGGATACCACCATCATGGCTAAGGCGAAGACGTACCCGTATTTCCAGTGGATTTCGGGCATTTCATCGAAGTTCATCCCCCAGATACTCGCCAGCAAGGTTGGCGGCAGAAACACCAGTGACACGACCGTAAAGATTTTAACGACCCGGTTTTGCTCCAGATCGATAAGCCCGAGAAATGTATTCTGCAAGAATTCGAGCCGCTCGAAAATGAAATTGGTATGGTCGATCAGCGAGTTAATATCCTTAATAAGTGTCCGCAGCCGGAGTTGTTCGGCTTCGTTGAACCAGCCATCTGAACGAATCATGGCCGAAATCACGCGTTGTTTGTCCACTACGCTCTCCCGAATCGACATGGTCAGCTCCTGGTAATCGTTGATATTCAGCAGCATTTCCCGATCAAGCGTAGCATCCAGATCGAGCATTCGGTTAATGGCCTTGATTTCGCCCGACACCATTTCGACCAGGTCGGCGTCGTAGTCAATCCGTGACTCAAAAATATAGATCATGATCTGCGCCCCGTCGGAGAAAGCTGCTCGGCGTGACTTAATCCGCTTCACCGTATCAGCAAACGATTTCAGATCGGCATGTCGGTACGTAAACAACGTATCGTCTTTCAGGATAAAACTGACCGGCACCGTTACGTAGCGCTGTTCTGGATCGGACACCAGAAAGTTGGAGTTGGCAATCATGTACTCATCTTCCTCGATGTAGCGCGAACTGCTTTCGATTTCCTGCTGCTCCTGCTGACTCAAAAAATCAACGTCAAACTTTTCCTCCACGCTCTTGATCTCGGCCGGTGTCGGGTTCTGAAGGTCAACCCAAAGCGTGCGTTCGGTGTTGGAGAACGAGTCAATATCACGAATTTTACGGACGGCCGTTTCGTCCTGCTGAAAAATACGGATCATAGGAGTTGAGCGACCCAGTTGTAGGGTTCCGCGTAAAGTTCGCAGAAAACCCGTGTCTGCCGAATGTGTCGATCTACTTTTATCTGAGACAGCCCATAGCAATCCGCGCTGATTCAGCCGTTCAGGCAGGTGTAAACTAGTTATAGATGTTTGTAAACACCTGACCGTTAAATAACTACTTTCAGCGCACAAATTTACCTTACAATCTGTTACTACTTTAGAGGCTCAACCGAAAGACGCCCGTAGGCTATGCAACCTGATCACGCTATCGATACCGTAACTTCTGACTTATTCATCAATCGGCAGCGACCTGGTCTGCCAGCCGCTATTGACATTTGGGAAACGGCTCACTCGCTGGGCTTCCCGGCTGCGCTGTGGCGACTGCCCAACAAGCGCGATAAACACATGATCGTCTCGTTCGATGAAGTGCTGCCCCGCGTAACGGCCGATCTGGAAGAACTGCCAGCGGGTTTCCTGGTTAGCCCGTTTGCGAGCCTCGACGCGGGTGTCAACAGTCCAGCCGCCCTAACCGTATTCATCAGGGCCGATGTACAGGCTACTTTTTCGGATACGGGTGCGTCAGAACTCACTGTCAATAACAAATCAGCCGCCAGTCACTTCCGGGAAGCGTTGGCTAACCGGCCGATTTCCAGATCAGTTGCGCAATCGGCCCCGGCAAAACTTATTGAGCTTACTGACCCAACCGCTCAGGCCGTTTACGTCCGTAACGTAGCGGAAGCAGTTGCGGCTATGCAACGCGGTGAGTTTCGGAAGGTGGTGCTGTCACGTACCAAGCGCGTTGCCTTTACGGATGCTCCGAATGCGGTAGTTTTCTTCGATAAGTTGTGCGAACGCTACCCAACCGCGTTCGTGTCGGCGGTATCGATTCCGGAGAAAGGTCAAATCTGGATCAGTGCTACGCCCGAGCGCCTGGTCAGTGTCGATGCAGAAGGTATGTTTCGAACGGTATCGCTGGCGGGAACGCAATCGGCGGCTAACCCCGACGGCACCCAAAAACGCGCGGCCGATGCCTTATGGTCCCAGAAGGAAATTGAGGAGCAAGCCCTCGTCAGCCGCTATATTATTGAATGTTTTAAAAAAATTCGGCTGCGCGAATACCTCGAAGAGGGACCTAAAACTATTGTGGCGGGGAATCTGATGCACCTCGGCACCCAGTTCACGGTCGACATCCACGGCGTGCGTTACCCGCAACTAGGTACGGTTATGCTGCGGCTGCTGCATCCGACTTCGGCGGTTTGTGGTATGCCCCGCGAGGCCGCTTTTGCATTCATCAATCAGCACGAAACTCACGACCGGGAGTTGTACAGCGGCTTTATCGGCCCCGTGAATATGAACGCAGCAAACGAAGGGTCAGCGACTGACCTGTTTGTGCATATCCGGTGTATGAAACTGGAAGGAAAGCAGGCCACGCTCTACGCGGGCGCTGGTTTAACCGAAGACTCGGTGCCTGAGCGGGAATGGCAGGAAACCGAAATGAAATGCCAGACGCTTCTGTCGGTACTCAACGAACAGTAATTCATTATCCGTACCAGATCATCAGCAAATGCTAATCCGGCACGGATAAGAGTTAGTGTTTACTCATCCCGGCCTTCGGCGGGGTCGCTGGTTGCGCGTGAACCTTCTTCGGTGGTACGTCCACCATCGGCACTGGCGGCCGACGATTGGGTTTCGCTATCGGGCGCGGTGTTGCCGGGGCCATTGTTGCTACCCGCTGCGCCTTTGTTTTCTTCGGAATCCTGAATTTCGGATGGGGTCATAACATTGAGATTAAAGATTGCGGATTCCCAACTACACGACGGTTTGAGACATCCAATCAGAAATCCGCAATCAAACTTGCATAAAAAAGTAGATTAGTCCATACTGTCGTCGTCGAGATCGTCGTCAATGTCGTCGTCCAGTTCTTCGCTCAGATCGTCGTCATCGCCGAATTCTTCATCATCGATATCGCCGAGATCATCTTCACCGTAGCCGCTGGTCGCTCCAGACCCTAGTTCGTCAAAATCAGCTCCTTCGTCGAACTCATCATCGTCGTCAAAAGCAGCGGTTTCCGGATCAGGGTTCAGCATCAGCACGTCATCGTCCTGATCAAACGTTGGCAGGTTAATCATAGTTGAAATATGTGTAGGTTGATTCTGGTTTCTGGTCATAACGCGGCTCTTTCGAATATGGTTAACCGGTTCGTCAACTAATTGAGTAAACGGCCTAAGAACAGCGAAGCGCCTTTTGGGTTTTACAGGTAGGTTTCCCGTTGCGGCTGCCAGGAACTGTCAGCCGCCCAAAATTCGGGAACACAACGCGCAAATATTGTGAAAAACTATCAATTACAACGGCTATCTGAGCAGCCAATTTTACAAACAAAGGACGTAAAACCCTCAATTGAGGGTTTCGACGTACTCGGTGCCTTTAATCCGGCAGCCTGTCGGATCGGCGACGAAACGATCCTGCTGCTACGTGTCGCCGAAGCCCCATCTGCCCGGGCTGGTCATATCGCCGTTCCCCTCATCGAAGACCGCGACGGCGTTCCTTCCTTAACCGTTAAGTACCTGCCGGAGCCCCAGCAGCCCTACGATCCCCGTATTGTTACCATCGACGGCAAGCAGTACCTAACATCGTTGAGTCACCTTCGCCTGGCCCGCAGTACCGATGGCATTCGGTTTACCATCGACGAAAAACCGTTTCTTTTTCCTGCCCGTCTGGACGAATCCTATGGCATCGAAGACGCCCGCATTACGTTCCTGGACGGTCAATACTGGATCCTGTACACAGCCGTTTCTGAGCATGGCCCAGCCGTGGGCTTGGCGCTAACCAATGATTTTAAAACCGTGGAGCGTATAGGCATCATTTTGCCGCCCCCGAACAAAGACGTAGCGGTGTTCCCACAAAAGATTAACGGAAAGTACATGCTGCTGCACCGGCCAATGGTGTCAGAAATCGGAAAGCCGTCGATCTGGCTGTCGGAATCCGTTGATGGCGTTCACTGGGGGCAGCATAAATTCCTGTTTGGCGGCCGGGGATTCTCGGGTTCAGCCTACGCGTGGGAAGGCGGTAAGATTGGCGCGGGACCTGAACCCATTCTGACCGATGAGGGCTGGCTGGTCTGTTACCACGGCGCGGATGCCAGCCACTCCTACTCCCTGGCGTTGGCCTTGCTCGATAAAGATGATCCGTCGAAAGTGCTGGACCGTTCGGAGCTGCCCATGCTCCAGCCCGAATTATCCTGGGAGCGGGAAGGTTTTTTCCCGAACGTAGTGTTTTCAAACGGCTGGGTTCAGCAGCCCGACGGTTCGATCTGGGTGTATTACGGGGCCGCCGACTCCGGGGTTGGCGTGGCCAAACTGGTGCGAACGTAGCCCAACGTCAATCGTTTAGATTCAGCACGTACCGCTCTTTAATCTGCGCAATCGTCAGCGGCTTGTAGGTGATGTTCAGGCGAGTAGCGTTTTCTTCTACCGTTTGGGTAAAGCCCGCCAGCCGCCGACGTTCGTTTACGCCTTTCGGATCGTCGATGGGCCAGATAAAGCATTCGGATGCGTTCGGAGTGCTCCGTAGCGGATAACAGCTACCCTGGGTACCGTACCGTTGTGGTTTACCCTTGTTCATTAGTTGTCGATCTTCCATCATAGCCACCAGTCGGGCGGGTAACTCACCGCGCTTACCGGCCTCACGGATCAGCGGTAAATACTGCTCTATTTTATTGGAGTGCTGGATTATATACCAGACCGCTTCATTGGTAGGCTCCCCGACCAGCGTTTTTCCGGGATAACCGTTCTGCTTCAGGATTACCTCTATGCGTGCCAGATTTGACTTGTCGATGGTGCTCTGTTTTTCCCACAAAACCCCTCCCAGGTCGGTTGGGCTGACCTTAAAGACGTTACTCAGGCTGTCGCGCATAGTCGTATTCTGTCCTATATTCGACAAGTACTCGCGATACTGCTGATCAAGTACATACATACTGTCCAACTCCTGTTTAAGTGATGCGTTACGTTGCGCGTAAGCGGCACCGGATGTAAGCATCAGGATAATCAGCAGGAAAAGGCTTCTGGACATAGTTAAAACGGTTCAATGTGCTTAAATTTAGGGATTACTATCTGGCTTTTGGCACTTGCCCATTATGTTACGTAAACTTTCCGTTCTCTTTCTTCTGTTTTATACCGCTTCCATAGCTTCTGCCCAAACTCAAAAACGTCCGCTTACGGCTGCCGATTATGACCGCTGGCAGAGTGTACGCTCCGAGAAAATAGCCAATGATGGGCACTGGATTGCGTACCAGATCGACCCGCAGGACGGCGATGGCTACCTGGAGTTGGCGGACGCTACCCGCAAGACCCAAACGCGCCGGTTCGCACGGGGATATATGGCTCAGTTTACGCCCGACAGCAAATTTCTGGTCATGCGCCTAAAAGCCCCCGCGGCCGACACGCGCAAAGCCAAACTTAAGAAGAAAAAGGGCGACGAACTGCCTAAAGACAGTCTGCTCGTCCTGAATCTGGGAACGGGCACGACCACAAAACTGCCGAATGTAAAATCATTCATGCTCGGTAAAGAAGCGGGTTCGTGGCTGGCGGTTCTGCAGGAACGGAAAGATGAGAAAGAAAAACCAGCAACTAAACCCGTTGCTCAGAAAGACACCCTCAACCCGTCAGCGCCTGCGTCCACTACGTCGGCAACGGCAAAGAAAGGGTCTCCTAAAAAGCCAAAGGGTGACGAGCTGACGCTGTTGAACATGGCCGACGGAACGCGCAAAACCATGCGTTACGTGACGAGTGTGGTCGTTTCGGAAAATGGGCAGTCAATTTTTTACAGCAAGGAGTCGGCAAATGATTCACTGAAAACAGGCGAAGTCAGCATTCCCGGCGTGTTTCTGTTCAATACGTCTACCAAACAAACGACCCTGGTTGACACCAGTTCGCAACGCAAGATTTACAAAGGGCTTGCTGTCGATAAGGCCGGGCAGCAGTTGGCGTGGATGGCCTCCGCCGACAGCTCTGGGGCAGACGTAAAGGTGTTTACCTTGTACTACAAGAACCTGGCTTCGGCAACGGCTCCCGCAAAAGGCAAACGGCAAAAGACAACGACCGCCGAACTACCCTACCGGGTTGTCGCCGATACGCTGACGAAGGCGTTCCCGAAAGGCTGGTCCGTCAATGAGTTTCGAGAACCAAAGTTTTCGGACGATGGCAGACGCCTGTACTTCTCCTCCTCCCCTATTCCGCCCAAGCCAACGAAGGATACGTTGACGCCCGACGACGAAAAAGTAAAAATGGATGTCTGGAGCTGGACCGACAACCGCCTTCAACCCATGCAGCAGCGTCGGCTGAAGGAAGAAAAAGAGCGCGGTTATCTGGCCGTGTATGATCTCCCGTCCGGTCGCGTTACCCCCCTGGCGAGCCGCGAAGTCGCTACGGTTACTTTTGACTCGAAAATAAACACCCGTTACCTGTTGGGATTGAGCGATCTGCCGTATCAGGTTCAGGCTTCCTGGGACCCTGGCCATACTGACCTGTATCTGATTGATACCCAGACGGGCGATAAAAAACGTATTGCCAATGACGTAATGGCTTCGGAGCCTAAGCTCTCGCCCGGTGGTACGTATGCCTATTGGTTCGATGAGCGCGATTCGCTCTGGCGGGCCTGGTCCATCGCCGACGGCAAACGGATCGACCTGACCCGTGGCCTGCCCAGTAAATTCTTTGATGAAGAACACGATACGCCCAATCTTCCCGGCTCGTACGGATCGGCCGGCTGGACAATCGGCGATCGGTACGTCTGGTTGTATGACCGCTACGACATCTGGCAAATTGACCCAACTGGTAAAGAGAAGCCTCTGAATTTAACCGCTGGCTGGGGCCGAAAAAATAGCGTTCGGATCCGTCGTGCCGACCTCGACCCCAGCGACGGACCATCCCGAGAAAAAGCCATTGACCCAAGCCAGGCGTTGTTCCTGACCGGTATCTGGGAACGCGATAAAGCAACCGGCATTCTGAAACAGAAAAACGGGATAGGAGCTGCTGAACCGGCGGTTCTTAGCCGAAGCAACCACCGGTACTTTGGTTTGAACAAAGCCAAGAATGGGCCGACAATGACGTTCTACAGAGGCAACTACCAGGAGCCGATCAACCTGTTCCTGACCGATTCGACGATGGCGAGTCCACAGCAGCTTACCCGCGCAAACCCGCAACAGGACAGCATTCGTTGGGGAAGCGTCGAATTGGTTAGCTGGATAGGCACCAATGGCACTAAGCTGGAAGGGCTACTCTATAAGCCCGAGGGTTTCGACGCCAAAAAGAAGTATCCGATGCTGGTATATTTCTACGAACGTAACGCCGAAACGCTCAACGACTATCGGGTACCCGCCCCCAGCCGGTCAACGATCAACATCCCCTACTGCGTATCAAACGGCTACCTCGTCTTCGTACCCGATATTGTGTACACGACGGGGCAACCCGGTCCTAATGCCTACGACTGCGTAGTACCCGGTGTACTGAGTCTGCTCGATCGCGGCTTTGTTGACCGCGACCGCATTGGTATTCAGGGGCAGAGTTGGGGTGGTTATCAGACGGCCTATATCGTTACCCGAACGAACCTGTTCCGGGCGGCCGAAGCAGGAGCTCCCGTGGCCAACATGACATCCGCGTACGGGGGTATTCGGTGGGAAACGGGCGTAAGCCGGGCGTTCCAGTACGAAAAAACGCAGAGTCGCATCGGCGGTACGCTCTGGGACAAACCGATGAACTACATTGAGAACTCGCCCCTGTTCTACGCCAACCGGGTGCAGACCCCTTTGCTGATTATGGCAAACGATGCTGACGGGGCCGTTCCCTGGTACCAGAGTATCGAGTTGTTTTCGGCCCTACGTCGCTTGAATAAGCCAAGCTGGATGCTCGTCTACAATGGCGAAGGGCATAACCTCACCCAACGGCACAATGCTAAGGATTTGAGCATTCGGATGTATCAGTTCTTTGATCACTACCTGAAAGATGCACCCATGCCAACCTGGATGAAAGAAGGCCGAACGGCCGTAGAGAAAGATCGCGGAGAAATGAAATATTAGTCATTGTGGTCATTGGCTGTTGTTCCTGGTTGCTGTAACCGGTACCAAGAATGACAACCAATGACCACAATCATTAAATTTAATATAACCGTTCGCCGGGCAGTGTTACAGTTTCCCACCAGTAGCTGCGCATGGTCTGGAAATACAGGAGCCATTGATTGTAATCCGTAGGCTTGGTAATGTACGATGTCCCACCGAAGGTGTAGAGGTCACCGATATCGTCCCGGTTCGTGGAGTAACTGAACACGACAATAGGCATCCGGATAAATGGCGAGTTTGGGACCTTGAGCGTTCTCAGCAAGTTCCAGGCCGGTTCCGATTCAGGCAGGTACAGATCAAGAAGCATCAGTTTAGGCAACACCCGGTTTTCCTCCAGGCAGCCGGTCATATACGAATAAGCCTCCTCAGCACTTTGGGCCCAGATCGTCCTGACTTCAGGCAACGACTCCCGCAAAGCAGCCTGAATCAGCGTCCAGTGATCCTGCTTATCCTCGACAACGATAATACTCGCATGGCGAAAGTTGTTGTCGAGTGCATTGCGATTGTACTGTTGAGCCATAGTTACAAAAATAAAGGGGTTAGCTAAGTAGCATCAAGCTCTTCGGCCTTAGGCAAACAAATCTACGTTTACTTAGTCAATACTAGTGCCACTGGTGGTAGTTTCAAGTAAAAGTAAGTTCATTCCTCTATATACCTTATGAGCGATACGTCCGAACCAATCAGCCTGCCCAGTTATTTGTTTGCCCGTCGGGAAGCAATTCTGAATATGTGGCGGGCCTCTTGCCAGGCCGATCCAGTACTTGCTCACACAGCCAATCTGTCGCGTGAGGAGTTTAACAATGAAGCACCAATTATGCTGAATATTCTGGGGCAGCGTTTACGGAATCTTCCCGAAGAGCGGCCGCTTGTCGATACCGCTTCTGATCATGGCCTGCACCGCTGGCATAAGGGCTACACCTTGCGGGAATTGCTGGCCGAGATCAACCATTTCACCCAATGCCTGTCCACGGAAATTTCCTGCTACGGTCAGTTATATCCCGCAGCCAATCTCTCGGTGCTGGTCGATGCCTACGAAAAAATGGTTCGGTTCAATAATGAACTGGTCGATGGCAGCGTGATCCGCTATGATGACCTTCAGCGAAAACAGGCGGCCGGACGGGCTGATGCTCTCCAGCAAACACTCGATCAGGTTAATGCCCTGACTCAGCAGCGCGGCAAAGTTCTGCAGATGACGTCACATGACCTACGGGGAGGATTTGGCGTTATTCATGGCGCAGCAGTGTTACTCGACCGGCCAAGCAACTCCGATCAGGAGCGCAAAAACCAGGTACAGATGCTGCAGCGTAATCTCCTAGCGGTCAGCGATATGCTGGCGCAGCTAACCGATCTGGCACGCCTTGAAGCCGGTCAGGAAACCCTCCACATCGAATCATTCGATGTCAGCCTCCTGCTGAAATCAGTCGTTGAAAGTGCCCAGCCTTTAGCTCAGCAGCGTGGACTGATGCTACGTGCCGATGGCCCCGCTCAACTGCTGGTTGACACTGACCGGGTTAAAATTCAGCGGATTGTTCAGAATTTATTGCTTAATGCGTTGAAGTACACGCCAACGGGAATCATCTCGGTATCCTGGTCCAGCGAGGATAATTACCGGTGGCTGGTTAGCGTTCAGGATACAGGGCCGGGCTTGCCCAAAGAATTGATCAACTCGCTCATCGATCCGCTGAAACCCCTGCACGAATCGGGTGTTGTATTCGACAAAGCCCCGGAAGCGAACGTAGCAACCAACGGGGTTCCGGCACCGGGGCAAACCTTTAAACGACGATCCGACTCGGGCGAAGGCATTGGCCTGTACATCGTTAAACGGCTGTGCGAACTGTTAAACGCAAACGTCGATATTGAAACTGAGCCCGGCGAAGGAACGCTCTTCCGGGTGCGATTTCCTATTCATTACAAATCATAACGTCGGCGGCATACGTAACACGCCCTGCCGCTGATTTGGCAGAGCGTGTTACGTATCGCTTATTGACCAACCGGTGCTTTGCTGACAACTTCGCCCTTGAAATGCAGCACCGTAAGGCCGCCTTCCGCGTTCGATTCAACCGTAACGGTTTTGCTGAAAGCTCCCGGCGCGGCCGCATTGAACGTAGCCTTCACGCTGCCCGACTGCCCAGGCATAATTGGATCTTTGGAAAAATCAACGCCGGTGCATCCGCATGACCCTCGGGCCGTGTTGATAACCAGGGGCAAATCGCCCGTGTTAGTAAACGTAAACTTGGCCGTAACGGGTTTCCCCTGCTCAATACGGCCAAAATCATGGGTGGTGCTTGCCCACTTGAATATGGCGACTGCCTCGGTCATGGCGACAGACACCGTCAGAGCAACCACTGACACTAGAAAAAGAATGCGTTTCATGGAATAAGATAGGTTTATAGTTACTCACCTGAGCAACGGCACAAACTTAATTTGTCAGTTAGCCTGCACCTGTTAACGACTTCCTAACAGTTGTTAATGAGTTGTTAAAAAGGTCGTTTACAGGGTTGACTACTGAAGTGCATACTGGATAAAGACGTACTTTAGAGCCCTAAAATAAGCCATAAAATCGGCTTATCCGCTTCTGCTTTTATTTTTAGACGTAATAGCCGGTATCATGTCCCAACTCCGTTTGCTGGTCGTTCTTTCTGTACTGTCAATCATAGGGATTCTGACGGTGCAGGCGGTGTGGGTACGTAACGTGTACACCCTACGCGAACGGCAGTTTCGGCAATCGGCATTCATTGCGTTACAGGACGTAGCGGACGAGGTGGCTCGACTCAATAAATTCACGCTCAACCGGTACGCCGTTACGCAACTTTCGGCCGACTATTTCATCGTGAATACCGACGCACCGATCGACCCGACCACGCTTGAAACCCTGATTCAAAACTCGTTGCAGCGGCACAATCTCTTTACGGATTACGAATATGGCATTTACGACTGCGAAACTGACCGCATGGTGTACGGTGCCTATGTAAGTACTAACGTAGCCACAACGCCGGGGGCTGGCGTTAAGCAACGACCAAATTTGCCCAAGTTTTCGCGCTATACGTATTACTTCGGTATTCGATTTCCGAACCAGTACGGATTTATGACGGATCAGTTAAACGGTTGGCTTTGGTCGACCGTGGCGGTGCTGCTGGTTGTGCTCTTTTTTGGCTATACGCTCATCGTAGTGCTGAAGCAACGGCGGCTGACGGAAGTGCAGCGGGACTTCATCAATAATATTACGCATGAGCTTCAAACGCCGGTCTCCACGATTCGCATCGCGGCTGATGTGCTGCAATCCGAGTCGATTGCGCAGCAACCCCACCGACTCAGTCAATACGCCCGCATTTTGAGCGAAGAAAGCCACCGTCTGCAAAAGCAGGTTAACCGTGTGCTTCAATTAGCCAGCGCCGAACGGACCGGATTTGCGCTTACCCGCACCCCTATTCACCTTCACACTCAGTTGCAAACGACCGCGCAACTGTTTGCCCCCCATGTTGAACTCGACTTGCAGGCGACTACCGATCTGGTCATGGCGGATTCGTATCATCTCGAAACCGCCATCAACAACCTGATCGACAACGCAATCAAGTACTGTCAGGAGACGCCACGCATTGTCCTACGAACACGTACCAAAACCAATCACGTACTCTTGTCTGTAATCGACAATGGTATCGGCATAGCACCTGCCTACCAGAAAGCGGTTTTTAAACAGTTTTTTCGGGTACCATCCGGTGGTCACACGCACAACGCAAAAGGGTTCGGCCTTGGTTTATACTACGTTCGCCAGGTCGTCCACGCGCATGGCTGGCAGCTTTCGCTGACAAGCCAACCCGGCGAAGGAAGTACATTTTGCCTGGCGATTCCGTTGCTCACTGCCGATACGTCACTATTGTCCATTGTGGAATCGCAGCAATCACCTGCGCAAACCAAGCCCACCCTCCAATGAGCGCCCCATCCGCCCGTATCCTGTTTGTTGAAGATGATGTCAATCTTGGTTTTGTCATTCGTGATACGCTCGAAAACGAAGCGTTTTCGGTTACGCATTGCCTGAACGGCGCGGATGGGTGGGCCACGTTTCAGGCTGATCGATTTGATCTGTGCTTACTGGATGTTATGCTGCCTCAAAGCGATGGATTTACATTAGCTCAGCAAATTCGAGCGGTTAATGTACACGTACCAATTTTATTCCTGAGCGCATTGGCCGATAAGGACAACCGGCTACAAGGGCTACGGCTAGGTGCTGATGACTACCTGACCAAACCATTCAGCATTGACGAGTTGATATTAAAAATCAACGTATTTCTACGCCGTACCATCGCTGTCCGAAAAATATCAGCTTCCGATACGTTGCTCAATCGACAAAATTTAACCCTTCATGTCAACGGCGAGACCCACACCTTAACCCATCGGGAAGCCGACGTGCTGGCGTATTTCCTCGACCGGTCAAACCAACTTATTCGGCGCGATGAGTTGCTCCGCGCCGTTTGGGGTGATGATGATTACTTTATGGGCCGCAGTCTCGACGTTTATATTTCGCGCTTACGCAAACGGCTGGCCAGTACGCCTGATGTCCGAATTGAGAATGTGCACGGGGTAGGGTTTATTTTGCGTCAGTAATCCGTAGTTTGCGCCACCATTTTATATCCTCCATGCACCGTATGTATCTGAAACTGGCCGTTGCTACTGTAGCCATTGCCTCGCTAAGTATTGGTTGTAAGACCGTTAAGCCACTCGCCACCACGGCAGCGCCCAAGTCGGCTATGATTGCCGAAGAAGGACTGCTGAACTGTTTTGCCCCCGGCACTTCACTGGATGGGAAACCCGTCTGGTGCGAAGCATCGGCCGTGCTGTTCGACGGAAAAAACGTGTTGATTGCCAATGACAAAGACATGCCCACCGGCTTGAGTCCTGTTTTCACCAAAAATCTAACGGCTCTGGCTGACTCAACCCAACCACCGGCCTACCTGCTCGCTCCATCCTACACAGCCGCCCGTAAATACGAAGATTTTGCCCAGACACCCGATGGTAAATTTGTGTTTTTAACGACGGCTTTCGATCGGGTAAAACCCGGCAGTCGCGATTGGGATGGCTATAACACGATTTTATACTGGCCCAAAGGCGATGAACAACAGCCACGGGTACTGGCCCCCAGCGATACCAGCCGAACCTCAATGGCTTATCGGCAACGTATCGCTCAGCTCCTGGCTAATGACGAATTTCCGGGCACCATGCCTTATTTTAAGATTGAAGGACTGGCCGCTACGGATCGGCAGTTGCTGTTTGGCATCCGCGAAGAAGGGAAAGCATTCGACAATTTTAAGTACCGGGCCAAAATCATCGGTGTATCGTACCGAATCGAAGGAACTGGCAAAGCCGCCCGTATTCGGTTGGGCGACGACTGGGCGCTCGTTGCCGATTTCGATCCCGCTAAGGCAGAGGCTGGTCTTCCGCAACCGCTGGCCCTGTCGAGTCTTGAATATGATTCCTACCGCAACCGATTCTGGCTCCTGACCTCTATGGAAGCCGATGGGAAACTTGACGCTTACCTGTGGACCGCTAGCCCGGATGAATTGACGGCTAACAAACCATTTACCCTCATCCGCGATGGACAGGGTCAGCCGTTGCGACTGGGTCACAAAGCCGAAGATGTTACGCCCCTGGATAAAAACAGATTGCTGATCATTCACGACGACGACCGCGTTCGCACCTCCGTGGGCAATCAGGTTCGGCAACCGCACCAGACGGCGTACACCATTCTGACGATCAATTAGCCGTTTATAACGCACCAACTCCGTAACATTTCAGGCCGCTTTCAGAAATGGAAGCGGCCTGAATTGTTACGTAACCAGCTGTTCGCTTCTACGACTTATTGGGTTTTTACCACCGTTTATTTAGTCATACCAACGGTTCACTAATTCTGGCTATCAGCGGGCATAGAGTAGTCTCTACATTTGCTCACAAGTTTTACAGAACCTTCTCTCTTTTCTAACAACAACACTAATGAAATCAATACGTCCAGTTTATCTTACGCTGCTCATTACGTCGCTGCTAGCTACGAGCTTCGTAAAAGCAGATAATCCACCTAGAGTTATGCCCGAAACCGTTCAGGAAACGCTGCCAGTCGTTGGGCAAAAAATTACGTACGCAGAAGTCGTCGATTGCGGGAGTGTATCCCAGGCTGATTTGTTCAGACGCGCCCGACTTTGGATAGCCCAATCGTGGGATTCCAGTCAGGCTTTGTTTTCACTAAACGACAAGGAAACCGGCGATCTGGCCGGGCGCGTCACCCAGGTCATTACGGTACCCCGTTCGGAGAGTTCGCCGGGTGGCAGTTATACCTTTCGGTATAGTCTGGTTATTGAATGCAGCAACCGTAAATACCGGGCCACCATTACGCAGGTCGGCATTGAAGACGGAAACCGCTACATTCCGGTTGAAGTTTACAGCCAGAAGAGCGACAAGAACATGGAACTGGTGTACGCCGAACTTGATAAGCACCTGAAAGCGACGCTGGCCGCCCTACAGGAAAATGTAAAGAACTACAAAGCGTTTTAAGATTCTCTTACTGATTGCCTGTGTACGCTTATTCAAGATGACATAGGCGAGTGTAACAAAACATCGGCCCGAACGAAGATTGTACCACACTTCGCTCGGGCCGATGTTTTGTCAATCAGAACGGAGTGTGCTATTGAACCGATCCAAAGAAGGCGTATGTGCCAGTAATAAATTCTACGATACCCGTGGCGTGATTAGCACCTTTCATGGGCTTTAGTTCAACGTTGGTCGCGCCCCGTTTGCGCATAGCGTCGAAGGCATTCTGCGAGTTCAGAAAAAGCACCGTATCGTCGGCATCGCCATGGTAAAGCTGGGTACGCGTACGGGGTTTCCAGTCGTGAATATCATTGTCCAGTACGGCGGCAATAAATTCTTTGTCCGTCCCCTCGTTGATCGCTTGTTTGAAGCTGTCGGTGAAAATGGTGTTTACGCTCACGTTGATGCTGGCATCTTTCCCTTGGGCGGCAATCTGGCTCGCGTACGGCTCCTTAAAGTAATACGTCATGGGCCGATTTAATCCGTAGATGCGATCGTACGTAAGCAGCACCCTGATATACAGCCGATTGATGCTATTATCGCTGCTGCTCCGTTCGTTAATGATCTGCCGCATGAAGGCCGGTTTATCGTAGGCCCCAGCTCCACAGCTTGATGCAACCAGATTAAATTCGGTTCCGGTTTCGTCCTCAATTTTCTTCTGGAGGGCCATTGTCGCGTAACCACCTTCCGAATAACCCGCCAGAAACAGCCGTTTGTCCCAGTTTACCTGTTGCTTTTCCAGAAACTCCTGGGCGGCACGTAACATATCGAGGGAGGCCGTAGCCAGTCCGTTACGTTGCTCGTACGTATGCGGCAGGTCTTTCGACGCGCCATAGCCAATATAGTCCGGTGCCGCAATGATGTAGCCCTGCGAAGCAAACACGGACCCAAAGAGGTAGGCTTCGCTGCCCGACCGGTAATAAGACGGAGCGTCGTTATCGTTTGTGATCGTACCGTGTTGCATACTTAACATCGGCACAGGCGATGCTACGTCGGGAATCAACAGAGCACCGGAAGCTTTAACCGTCTTACCGTCGGTATTGGTAGTCGTGTATTCCAGGCGATAGGCTTTTATGCCATACCGAATAAAAATCTGAAAGAGCGAGCTCGCTCCTGAGTATCGGCTCTTGAGCTGGCTAACGGAATACTCACCGATTAACGAACTATTCACCAGCGTACGTACTGGCGTTGGTGCTACGGTTTCGGTAGACTCCGACGTCTGGCATCCCGAGGGCGCGATGACGAGTAGACTACCTATGAAAATCAGCGCTAAAAGCGATTTGATTGTAATCATGCAGAAAGAGTAATGAGGCATCTATATGGTATATAGCTAACGTTATGACCTACTTTTTCGTTTGCTATAGCTTACTTATTTATACATTGTATTCGACGAATAACTATCAGATTAATAGACACTTATTTAAATAAAATAACTATTTATTGTTAGCTAGGTCAATCCTTTGTCAAGAACTGAATGCCTGTCTAAAGCGAGTCTTTTTGTGGAAACTTGTGTGGAATGGGTTCTACAAGATTAGGCATATCGCTTCCCTATTACCCTACTAAATTACTTCCCTAGACACTAAGATTAAAATTCGTTTAAGAATGATCGCCAACCTAACAAACTGTATAACAGCTATTTAAATAAATGTAACCTACAACCGGCGGACGGATAAATTAAACTGGTACAGGGTTTGGGTATCTAAGGGCAGTACCAAACATTCACAACACATGAACATTCAGTTGAAATCAGTAGGTAAACAGTCGGCGGCAGTGCTCCTAGCAGCAACTATGTTGTCCGGAAACGTTTTAACAAGCTGTAAGTCATCTGGCGGATTAAACAAAACTCAGAAAGGTGCGGCAGTTGGTGCCGGTGGTGGTGCCGTGGTAGGCGGTATTATCGGCAACAAATACGCAAAAGGAAATACGGCATTGGGTGCCATTATTGGTGCAACCGTTGGCGGTGCCGCTGGGGCCGTAATTGGTCGCCGGATGGACAAACAAGCCGAAGAAATGAAGCGGAGCATGCCAGGCGCTCAGGTTGAACGGGTTGGTGAAGGCATTAAAATCACGTTCGGCTCCGACATTTTATTTGACGTCAATTCGTACGAACTGAAATCAGAGACCAAAAGGCAACTGACTGAGTTCGCCCAGACGCTGAACACGTATTCAGATACCGACATCCGGATTGAAGGCCACGCCGATGCAACCGGCTCGGACGATCTCAACCTGAAATTGTCGAAGCAGCGGGCCGATGCCGTCGCTAGCTTCTTACAAGCGCAGGGCGTGAAAGCATCGAGAATCGATGAAAAAGGCTATGGCGAAGCACAACCCGTGGCCGATAACTCCACCGAAGCAGGCCGACGCAAAAATCGTCGGGTAGATGTTGCAGTTTTTGCAAACAAAAAGATGCAACAAGATGCTAAAGATGGTAAGCTCGATAACTAATCGGGTACGCTTTATCCAACTAAACAAAATATGAACTATGGCAACGGTGAAGAAAGGTGACGAGGTGACATGGAAGTACGGGAAGGGAGAAGCTAAAGGCACCGTTGCCGAAGTTCACAAAGAAGACGTGACCAAGAAAACGCAGGGGTCGACCACCAAGCGTAAAGGTTCGGACAAAGAGCCTGCCCTGGTACTCAAGCAAGGCAGTAAAACAATTGTTAAGTCGGCCAGCGAGGTCACAAAGAAATAAACGACATGGCTACAGCGACGCTCGACGAAACGGAAAAGAAGGACATCAGGAGTGAGTTCGACAGCTTAGTTAATATGTCGGCCTCTCAACTCGAAAAGTGGCTCAAGACCGAAGAATCCAAGTCTGTCGGCCAAAAACAGGACGGAGACACGGAATCGACAGGACATAAATCCGGTGAGAGGATCATTAAGATCCTGGGAAAAAAGAACGCTGAGCTGGACGATGACGATTACGCGCACATGCGAAAAGTGATCAGTTACGTAAAACGGCACAGTGCTCAGCAACCCAGGGAAGTAGAAGGTTCGAACTGGGAGTATTCATTGAAAAACTGGGGCCACGACCCCGAAAAGAAATAGCGGATTGGCGGGGTGTAACGTAGCGGTATGTGAATTTGATCGAAGTTGTTACACCCCGCCCAAACGCTGACCTGGATTTCTAATTTACTTAATGCAACGTTATATAACTTTTTAATTCAACACACAACCAACCAACGTTATGACTGTTAAAGAAACACGTGGAGAAATTCTGGATGTTTTAAACCGCCTGCTAACCCGCAACCACGATGCTGAAAAAGGGTATCAGGAAGCATCAGAAAATGTAAAAGACAACGAACTGAAAAGTTTGTTCATGGCGCAGTCGCGTCAGCGGGCTGAGTTCGCAATGGAATTAGATCGTGAAATTCGTGCCTTAGGTGGTGAACCGGACAACGGTACCAGCCTGGCGGCCGATTTACACCGCGCCTGGATTAACGTAAAAGCGACGTTTGCCAGCGACGATGATAAAGCAACGGTACAGGAGTGTCAGCGTGGCGATCAGGATGCGATCGAGAACTACAACTCCGTACTGCAAGAAACCGACTTAGTAGCCAGCACCCGAGAGCTGTTACTACGTCAGAAACAGAGCATCGATTCGGCTCATGCCTCGATGGCTCGTTTAGCCTTGGTAGTGTAGTGAATGGTGGGATCGGAAAGCCTGCCCTCGTTGAGGGCAGGCTTTTTTGTTTTAGTCTACTTACTCTATTACTCCTTTCTGATAACATCGATACCATTCGCGCATAGCTACTAAACATTCGACTTCAACGCGAGTTTTTTAGTAGTCCACTCGTCAGGCAAAAGAGCCTGAGAGTATACCATTCCTGCCACAATACGTTATGGATAAACAAGTAAACACCGGCACAGCCACCGATAACTTCACCACAAAACCAGGTAAACCTTACCCACTAGGCGCTACGTACGACGGCGAGGGCGTGAACTTTGCGATCTTTAGCGAAAACAGTACGGGGGCCTACCTCTGTCTGTACGATGCCAATGATCCGACTCAGGAAACCGCTATGATTCCGATGCTGGAGCGGACAGAGCTTGTCTGGCATATTTACATCGACGGGCTACAGCCAGGTCAATTGTATGGGTTTCGCATCGATGGCCCTTATGATCCGCAGGCGGGTCACTTCTTCAACCCCAATAAGTTGGTGCTGGATCCCTACGCACGCGCGATCAACGCTCCGCTAAATCACAACGACGACTGGCTTGGGTATGCTTATGAGGAAGCGGAAGGTGAAGAAAGTAAACACCTTGTTATGAGCAGCACCGACAGCGGCCCGAGCATGCCTAAGTCGGTGGTAATTGACAGTAATGCCTTCGATTGGGACGACGACACCGCGCCTGCTACGCCCCTGCACCGATCGGTAATCTACGAAATGCACGTAAAAGGATTTACGTATCAACACCCGACGATTCACAAAGCCATTCGGGGTACGTACGCAGGGCTTGGTACGCGCGAAAGCATTGATTACCTGAAAAAATTAGGCGTAACGGCCGTTGAACTGCTGCCCGTTCATCAGTTTACCGACGAGAGCTACTGGGGCTATAACAGCATCGGTTTCTTTGCGCCCCAAAATACGTACTCATCATCAGGCATGGCGGGTGAGCAGGTTACCGAGTTTAAGCAGATGGTTAAAGACCTGCATAAAGCCGGTATTGAAGTAATTCTGGATGTCGTGTACAATCACACGGCGGAAGGCAATCAACTCGGCCCCACGTTATCGTTCAAAGGCATCGATAACCGGGCCTATTATCATCAGGTCGGCGACAGCCCGGATTTTTACATGGACTACACCGGCACGGGTAATACGTTCAACCTGAGTCATCCGAGAGCTTTGCAACTGGTGATGGACAGCCTGCGCTATTGGGTGACCGATATGCACGTGGATGGCTTCCGCTTCGATCTGGCTTCAGCCCTCATCCGAACCGACGAAGAAGCAGGCCGAGTTTCTTCGTTTCTGGATACCGTTGCCCAGGACCCGATTCTGGCTCAGGTGAAACTGATTGCCGAGCCTTGGGACATTCAGTCGTACCACGTAGGCGGGTTTCCAGTACGTTGGGCGGAGTGGAACGGTAAATACCGCGATACGTTGCGGGCGTTCTGGAAAAGTGAGGATGGTAAAGCCGCCGAAACTGTACTACGCCTGCTGGGTAGCCCCGACCTGTACGCGAATGATGGCCGATCACCCTCCAACAGTATCAATCTGATCACCGCCCACGATGGCTTTACGTTAAATGACCTCGTTAGCTACAACGAAAAGCACAACGAAGCCAACGGTGAAGACAACCGCGATGGGTCGAACGACAACATAAGCTGGAACTGTGGCGTTGAAGGCCCAACCGATGATCCGGCCATTAACGAACTACGCGAGAAGCAAAAACGTAACTTCTTGTCTACGATGCTGCTGAGTCAGGGTACGCCTATGCTGGTCATGGGTGACGAATGCGGCCGTACGCAGCACGGAAATAATAACGGCTACAACCAGGACAGCGAGATTAGCTGGATGAACTGGCACTGGGACGATAAGCAGCAGGCACTGTACGACTTTACGTGTCAGCTAACGGCGCTACGTCAGGAGATACCACTGCTAAGCCGTCGCCGGTTTTTCGGTAGTGAACAAGTTGCCTACCTGCGCTCGGATGGGCACGAAATGACCAATGATGATCTAAATGATCCGGGCATGCACTGCATTGGTTTGTTCATTGATGGCGTACGGGTGAGCGAACAAACCGAGGATGGGCAGGATATAGGCGATGAACAACTTGTCTGGATCCTGAATTCGTATTGGGAAGATCTTCCGTTCATGTTGCCCAAGATTGGTCGCAAGAGCTCGTCCTGGGAAGTGCTCGTGGATACCACCAGCGGACAGGTCCGGCCCAAGGTTGACGCAGCAAAAGGAGGCCAGCCCATTACGGTTCAGGCGCGTTCGGCCATGTTGTTACGTCTCAAGTAAGTTCATAGAATTTCGTTTATAAAACTAAAGCCGACCTATCTAGGTCGGCTTTAGTTTTAGTATTTTCCAGGGTTAAGCAAGCTGCAATAAGCTCCATGTTTGATAGTGAGTATCTCCAATTAAATTCTGTATCTGTCTACATAGTGTAAAGCAGTAGCCTCAACGATACGCATCTCTCCTACCCTTACGGCCGTAGATTGTTTTGTTTAACTCGTAAAAATGTTGTTAGTTTAAAGGCTAAATTTTCCAGTCACCAAACCAGTAAACCAATGCCTGATTCTATTTGCCCAAAATGCAGTACCAAACGCTTTGAGATTGTAGAGAAAGACGACATTAAGGGAAGTAACTTTAAGCTAAATTTTGTGCAGTGTGCTAATTGTGGGACCGTAGTTGGCGTGACAGACTTCTTCAACCTGGGTCAGATGTTACGTCTGGTTATGGATAAACTAGATATTCAAGTATCGTAGTACCTTTCTAAAAACTAGTTCGCCAACCTCAGTGAGGTTGGCGAACTAGTTTTTAAACTATATGGATTGTTACATCCCTTGTAATCCGATCCTTACTACTATCACCTCCTCCTTGATACACCCAGTATTAGAAACTATGTCCACAGAATCATTATTTTCTTTTTCTCTGGTACGTTCGCACACGACCCACCAAAGAGTTTTTGGGAAAGCTATTTCTTAAATTTCCACTCCCTGATATTGACGGGTGCATGCTGAATGGCCTCATACAGCGCATTGTCATCCGCAAAAACGAGTTGGTCTAGCTGAAACGCTTCAACGTGTACGCTGAATTCGGTTTCCTCGAACGGCCAGGGGTCCAGGCTAATCGTCTCGTCGTTACGTTGGCGAATGAAATAAGAAACGCCGTCGGGCCCAACGCTCACTTCCAAACGGCGTTCTTCGGGAGGAAGCTGATCCATACACAGAATCAGCGACAGCGCATCACACCATTGCAGAAACTCGTAGGCGTACTCCGCTTCGGCTTTTGTCGCTTTATACTGCTTTCGCCACGCGGGCTGATTAACCTGGCGTTGCTGATCAAGAAAAGCGTCCAGTTCCGGGTCTTTGCCCCGTTTAGGCTCGTAGAGAAACGAGGTGTGCATCGACATCATCAAGGCATTCCAGCGGCTCTTTTGTAAGCCAATCTGAATCATCTGCTGACACTGCGACAGTGAATATTCCAGAATCTGAAAGTGCAGCGGAGCTCCGGCCGTAGTTAAGTGATTACGGCCTTCCCAGCTATCCTGGCCATCGTCATGCTCCGTGAGCGCAATCAGAGTTTCGTACCAATGAACCGGGCGTTTATCAGTCCGCCAATGCACTGCCAGTTGCACCGCCAATAGTCCATGCGCCTGCTGGTTAATCAGTTGCCAGCCTATATCTGTTTGGGTAACAATCATAAAAGAGCAAATGAATAGACGTAATACAGACGAAGGGGACGAAGGATAAATTAGCTTTTCCTTTCGTCCCCTTCGTCTGTATTACGTATACTCGCTAATTATATACTTTTTCGTTTTCACCCATCTTCGGTGGGTTGCCTGTAATGGCCGCTGTTGCCTGCTGAAATAAACGTACCATTGTACTATCGCTGGCGTTCCAGTATTCAGCCATGTGAGTATGAACCTTCAGCAGAATCAGATCCGGATCGTCTTTGCCCTCCGGAAACCAGGCTTTTGCCTGCGGATTCCAGAGTTCATCTACTTTCGCCCGATCGTCGAGTTCATCGGCAGTTCCTGAGATAGACACGTATTCAGCATCACTCACGGAAACGAAGGCAAGGTTAACCTGAGGCTCGGTGTTGTCGATCTGGTCGACTTTCGGCGACGAACGCTTCGTAAAAAACCAAAGCGTACCTTCCTCATCCATCTGTAAGGCCGCCATTGGCCGACTGACCAGATTGCCCTGTTCATCGACGGTGGTCATCATCGCAATGCGAATATCGCCCACCAGTTCCCGGACTTTTTCTAATTGGTTGTTGTTCTGTGGTTTTGTTTCCATATCGTTGAATGGTGAAAAGCCATTGATCCGCCAACATAGCGCCGTACACTTACTCGTTATATAACCGAGTAGTGGGCCGCGATGTTGGCGGATCAATGGGTAAAAATTAATTATATAACGTTTCGCGCAAATCGATGCCGTAGAACAACGAAGCTGGCGTCGTTACGGGATTTTTCGACTCTACTTCGGTCTGGTAAGCCATATCCAGGATGCCTACACAGCTACAAATAGTTTGCTGACACATCGCATAGACCTGGTTGCAGCGTTCAGTATTGAACTGGCTAACCTCCTGCGCGCACTTCTCGCAAACCTCAATGCAGGCTTTCGCCATTAAACGGGTGTTTTCTGAACCCCGCACATAAAGCATGGCCAACTGGCGACACATGTCTGCACAGTCAAGGTTAAGAAAAATGCTGCGGTACCAGCTTTCGATGTCTTCCGAACGCGAACATTCGGTGGCAAATTCATCGCACAAAGATGCGCAACTTGTTAACGAATCGTAGATGTTTTTCTTCCAGACCATGGTATAACTTGACTTGATAAAGGGTAAGGTTGGTTAAGCGTAAGGGCGAGCCACTATCGACGACCGCTCCTGGTCGGCGCTCAGGTTACGAGCCCACTGCCGGGCCATGTCAACACTTGTAGAGATGACCAGTTGTTTATCTAACTGTCCTTGTTCCAGTAGTTGATTGGCAATCTCAATTGCCTTTGCCCGTGTACTGGGGTTTAGCGAGCGCATTGCCGCTGGAAAGTGAGAAGGTGTCCACATACGCGTAGTCATCATAGTAACTACCCTATAGCTTATATTGTGCCAGCTAGTACTCCACTTACCCAATGAACTTAAAAATTTCAGTTTACTATTTGGTTACCAGATGATTACCCACAGAACAACTAGTTAAATTTGACGTAGAATTGTTATAAGAAATTTTAGGCTGTGGAAATATTACAAGAAGTGTGTACTTTTTTGCCCACTTAATTCCACAAAAAAAGCCGCGTCGGCGGCTTCTTATGACAACGATAAAACTCGAATTCCTACTTAGGAAAGAATAAACGGAAAGAGGTCCCCTGCCCTACAGCGCTATCTACCTCGATCGATCCTTTATGGCTATTTATAATGTTTTGAGTTGCCGTTAAGCCTAGGCCCATACCGCCCGATTTGCCGGTAAAGAATGGATCGAACAACCGTTTACGGTCCGATTCGCTGATGCCGCCCCCGTTGTCCGTTACTTCAACGCAAACGCGGTTATCTTCCGTACAGGTCGTTTTGACCACCAATACGCCCTTTCCTTCTTCCATAGCTTCGACAGCATTAACCAAAATATTCAGCAAAGCCGTTTTAACTTGGTCGTTATCCAGCATAGCCGTACAATCATCGGTGGAGAACGAAGTCACAAGCCGCATTCGCTTCAGCTTGATCCGATCATTAACCAACTGCAGCGTTGCCTTGACCACCGCGTTGAAATCTTGCCGCTTACGGTCGAGTTCTCGTGGTTTTGATGAGTTCAGCATCTCGGTGATTAGCTGGCCAATCCGGTCAACGTTACGTCCGATGATGTCCGTAAACATGGTGACGTACTCATTGTCCGAATCAAGTTCTTCTTTGAGCTGCTCCAGGGCAAGACTTAAGTTTGTGAGCGGATTTCGAACTTCGTGGGCGATGCTGCGGGCTATTTTGCCGGTCATGGTGAGTTTCTCGGCGAGAATTAAATCCTGCTGAGCCCGTTTCTGATCGGTTATATCGCGCACAATTCCCTGGTACCATTCCGGGCGCCCCACGATGTCGTCGACGGCCCAGACAGAAATCTGGCAGATTCGCTTGCGGCCGTTTCGGTTGATAAGGGTTGTTTCAAAATCTTTGATCTGGCCATGTTCCCGAACAGTAAACCGTAGCTGACGCAGGTGATTCAAATCGGAAAAAAGCCGTGCCGGATTCAATTCCTGTAGTTCTTCACGGCTGTAACCTAGCAATCGTTCAACCGAGGGGTTCGCGTCCTGAAAGCGGAGGTCGTTCGTAGCAACGAAGATGGCATCAATGGACCGCTCAAACAACGAGCGGTATTTATTCTCTTTCTGAGCCACTTCAGCGAGCACACTTGCCTGACGTAATGCATATCGAATACTGCGACCCAACAGTTGGGCATCAATACGTCCTTTGACCAGGTAATCGGCGGCCCCCAGTTCGAGAGCCGACTGGTCGACGGTCAGGTCGTCTTGGCCCGTAAGCAGAATCATGGGTGCACGGCACCCCAGTCGGAAGGCTTCCTGAATCAGATCGATCCCGGTGTTGTGCCCCAGGCGGTAATCGACCAGATATACATCGTGCTCATCGTCCCCGATGGCCTTCATCGCTCCCTCGTAACTGTCGACCCAGTCGAGTTTAATATTCGCATTTTCCCGAGCGGCTACAAGCGCCCTGGTCAGCATATAATCATCTTCGTCGTCTTCAACCAGCAAGACACGAATCGTTTTCCGTGTTTCTATTACGTCGAGTGTAGCAGCTATCATAAACTATGAGTACGTTATTTTCAGTGACGATTCAGCAGTACGTAAACCAGTAAAGAGTTTGCCCGATGTTACGGCAGTTTAACCGTATCCATCCAATACGTTTTCAGAGCGCCAACCATCTCTACCAGCCGATTGAAATTGAAAGGTTTGGTAACGAACGAATTCACACCCAGATTGTAAGTTTTCACTACGTCCTCATCGGCCGACGAAGTGGTCATGACAACAACCGGCAAACGACGTAGTTTAGGGTCATCTTTTATTTCTTCAAGTGCCTGGAACCCATTTTTTCGGGGCATATTCAAATCCAGAATCAACAGGTTAGGCCACGGTGCATTGGATGCGTTGTAACGACCCTGATGACGCAGGTATTCCATCAGCTCTTCACCATCTTCCACAAAGTGAACAGCTTGTGTGTATCCATTTTGCCGAAGTGCCTGATCCATAAATAAGCGGTCGTCAGTGTCATCATCAGCAATAAGGATTGTCATGTTCGTCGGCTTACGGTGCATAAAGTTATTGATAAAGCAGAACTAAGTTACGGACGTGCAGTTCAGCGGTCAATTTCTTACGTATTGGTGAGCCAGTCAGTACTCAACCCAAACGTTTTGATGCCTTACTGATGAGTGTCTGGCAAGAAAAGATTGACAGTTGTTCTGACCAAAAATAACTAAAAACCTTAAACTATAACCGGATTCACTTTATTAAAATCGTGATAAGCGAACTACTAGCTACTTAGTCCTTATTTACGATAGGCAAAAAATACTATTGGCTTCTCTTAATTAAAAATCAGTCTCCAGCTGACAAGGAAAATCACACTTTTACGTATCACTAGTCATTGCTTAATTCCATTACCGACGGAGTATTCTGTGGGCAATATTGTAGCCTTTCTATTTAATTATTTAGGCACGTATTCTAATCTTACTCCTTTCTGCTACTTCACGAAGATGCCCAATAAGTTGAACGGTATGTTCTACAAACTGTAGAAAAACTTACGCGTTTTTCTGCTTTGTTACGTATAGCCGTAACGTCATATAAATCACTCAAACCGGTATAATCCAAGTATATAAGCCTATTCTGCGCTATGCAGACATATTTGGCACGCTTTTGACATATTAATACGTAAAGCAGGAACCCATCCTGCTGATACATCAACTACATTGTCGTTATGAAAAAATCTGTGAAGACCTTACTTGTAGCCAGTGCTTTACTGGCTGGTCTGTATCTCATCAATCCATCTACTGCATTGGCTCAGGGCCGCACGCGGGTTGGTATCAAAGGCGGTTTAAATGCCAGCTCTTTGTTTTATGATTCGCAGGGCGTCACCAATAAAAATGAACGTATTGGCTTTCACGCCGGTGTATTTGCGCAGGCTCCTATCGGCGAGTTTTTCGCCATCCAGCCTGAATTGTTGTACATGACAAAAGGAGCCTCAGCCGATTATAACATTCTGAGCGTTAATGGTCGAAACACATTCCGGCTGAATTATGCTGAATTGCCCGTACTAGCTACATTCAAGTTGGGCCAGGCGGTTGAATTACAGGCGGGTCCTTATGTCGGCTACCTGCTCAATTCGAACATAAACTCGAATGGTGATTTCGGCGTTGGTACAGCAGCCATCAACCGCGATAACTTCAACAAGGTAGACTATGGTCTAGCAGGTGGGCTGAACATCTATTTCGGAAAAGCATTCATTGGCGCTCGTTACGAACAGGGTTTACAGCGGATCGCCGAGGGGGGAGCAGCTCGTTCCTTATTAGGCAATGCTAAAAACAGCGTTGGGCTGATCTCGGTAGGTCTGAGTATGAACTAGTCTAAACATAATCAGGAGCGTAACGGAAGCGAGGTAAATAATTACTTGCTTCCGTTACGCTCCTGATTATTTACTACGTTTCCTCTCTGCGCTCAGGCTAAAGATGAATATCGTACGCCTTCAATTTGTTATAAAGCGTCTTACGGTCGATATTAAGTACTTCGGCCGCTTTTGTTTTATTGTAGCCCGTCTTTTCCAGAACTTTCAAGATAGCAGCCCGCTCCGCATTTTCAGAAACCGATTTTAAGTTGGCTGCTGACTGACTGAACACAGGCACACCGGGACGGACTGGATCGAAACTGACCTGAACGCCACCGCTGGATGTATCTTCGTGCGTAAAATACTGGGGCGAAATAATTTCGTGTGGCAATACATCAGCCTCTACATAATCGCCCTGGGTAAGCAGCACAGCCCGTTTTACTACGTTTTGCAACTCGCGCAGATTGCCGTGCCAGTAATACTCCTTCAATTTTTCCTTGGCTTCGTCGTCGAAACCCAGAATGTCTTTTTCTAACTGCTGATTTGCCGATTCGAGAAAGTGTTCCGCAAAAATCATGATATCGGCTTTACGCTCCCGCAATGGCGACAAGTGAAGTTCGAATTCGGCAATGCGGTGGTAAATATCTTCCCGAAACTTACCTTGTCGTACGGCTTCGCGCAGGTCTTCGTTGGTAGCGACGATAATCCGTACGTCAACCGGAATATCCTGGTTGCTACCAATCCGCCGAATTTTACGCTCCTGCAAAACACGTAATAACTTGATCTGATTATCGTACGAGAGGTTGCCGATTTCATCCAGAAACAGGGTGCCTCCGTTGGCAAACTCAAAGCTACCGGCTTTGTCCGACATAGCGCCCGTAAACGAGCCCTTAACGTGTCCGAACAGTTCACTGCCCGCCAGGTCTTTACTCAGCGCTCCGCAGTCAATAGCGACAAACGGCTTGTCGGCGCGTTTGCTTTTCAGGTGAATGGCATTAGCCACAAACTCTTTGCCCGTCCCTGTTTCGCCGGTAATGATCACCGACATATCCGTGGGAGCAATCAAATCAATGTGTTTCTGGAGTTGTTCAGCGGCCCGGCTCTTGCCAAAGATAAACCGCTTTCCGTCTGGTGTAAGCGATACTTTAGTCGTAGTAGCTTTAGCTGGTGCAGCTTTAGCGGGCGCACTCGTGCTGGAACTACCCGACTGCGCAATCGACTGGGTGCGCCGTTCGAGCGCCCCTTTAATCGTGTACAGAATCTCGTCGGGATAGAGGGGCTTGGTTACGTAATCATAGGCACCGTGCTTAACCGTTTGCACAGCCACCCGGACGTCGGAATAGCCCGTAATAATAATGACGGCCGTGGTGGGATGCATAACCTTTATTCGGCGCAGCATCTCAAGGCCGTCGATATCTGGTAACTTAAAATCGCAGATAACTAATTCAAACGCTTCCTTCCGTAATAGTACTAAGCCATCTTCGCCACGTTGTACCGAGGCTGTTTTATAGCCTTGCTTGGTTAAAAAACGCTCCAGAAGCAAGCAAATATCATTATTATCGTCAACAATCAGAATTTTTTCCATGAAGGAGAAGTAGCTTGTTCAGACAGACTGAGCCCACCAAAACAAGTAATAAGAAACGATGGAAAGGGCCCCCTGGCTGTATGAACAAAGTTACTCAAACCTGAATGGTTTGCAAAGCCATTTCAACCGAACGCCGGGTGAAGGGTTTGCCTATAAAATAATCGGCCCCCTGTTCAGTTGCACGTCGGCGCTCAGCTTGCCCATCGAACGCACTGATCATAATAATCTTGGCTTCGGTCTGATCTTCCTTAATGTGTGGAAGTAGATCGAACCCCAGCCCATCTGGCAGATTCAAATCAAGAAAAATGGCGTCAAATTGCTGCGAATTGAGGCATTGCCGACCTTCTTCAATGAAATGAGCGCAAGTAGGTTGATAGCCTAGCCGACGAAGTAATCCGGAAAGCAACAAGCAAATATCGGCTTCATCATCAACGATCAATACACGCTTGGCACTACTCCCTGTATTCATTACGGCTGGTCTGAATTGCTGGCCCGCGCTAACACCTAACATCGTCCTCACCACGGTCAAATTTTGTTTTTCATACATCTATACAGCGGTTTATTACAAAATATAGTGCCGAAACCGCGCTTTATTAAAAAATTTGCGTATTTCTACCCATAATCATCGATAGATTAGCCACTTGCGTTAAAAAGAGACTTAGTCTTACTTATAAACCCACCAACTCGATCAATTTGTAATCGCGATCTATTGCGCTTTATTTCTACGATAATTCCACAGTTGTAGAGCTTTTTCCCCAACTAGTTCAGCCGACCTTTTTACTGATGTTACCGCTAATAGTAGATGTTATAACGAGTTTATATCTCATTTACAAGCTTATATGGCTACTTACCCTCCTACATCACCTATAGCGGAGAAACTTGGCACAACTTTTTCTAAGTAAAATGGTAACGGCGAGATAATTCGTTCTGATTTACTCACGAAACGTTATGGGAAACCTTCTTTACACGATTGCGGTGATTTTGATCATCATCTGGCTGTTGGGGTTCCTCGGATTCAATAGCTTTGGATTGGGAGGCTTAATCCACGTACTGCTGGTTATCGCCGTGATCGCGATTATTTTACGCCTGATTCAAGGGCGTGGTGTGTGAAGAAGTCGAGTACCAAAAAGATATTGCGTGACTAGTGGCAGTTCCACAGCTCACGAACACAGTATTCCTAACAAATAGTACGTTTAGGTTTAGGTGGTTTCATTTTAGGTTAAGTACAAGTTACGGTGGGTACGGAATCCCTGTGTCAAGTTGAACACAGGGATTTTTTTGTGTCTCTATACCTAGAAGCTAAACATAAGTCAACCGGGCATGCTCGCAGTTCTGCTACGTAGCTTTATCAATAATCTTCTTCGTTTCGCTTAGGTCGTCATGTTCAGGCTCCGGAGTCTCTTCTTGGGCTTGGGGCGTCGGTGCATAAATCAGTGACACCAGAATAGGGAAATGATCGGAGCCGCAATTCGGCAGCCGTTGGAGTGTCTCCAATTGAAAATGGTGAGACACAAATACGTGATCGAGTGGCCAGCGCAGAAAGAAATAACGGGCGTGAAACGTACTGAACAAACCCCGCCCAACCCGTGGGTCCAGCAGTCCACTTACCCTCTGAAACAAACGGGTTGTATGCGACCACGCTACGTCGTTCAGATCACCAGCTACGATGATTGGCCCGTCGAGTTTACGAGATTCTTTACCAACCAGTAACAATTCGGCATCACGCTCCGTAGAACGGTAATGTTCCGTGGGGCTCGGCGGCATCGGGTGAACTCCGAAAAAGTGAATCTGTTGTCCGGAGGGCAACGCTAATCGGGTGTATATAGACGGAATGTCGTCCTGGATCAGGAAACGTAGCTCCTGATGGTTGATGGGCAGCCGCGAATACATAAGCATACCGTACGTATTTTCCAGTGGATAAAGAATCCGGTAGGCATAGCTCGCTTCAATGGGTTGCAGGGCGCGTCGCCAGGTTTCATTCGTTTCCAGTAATAAAACCACATCCGGCTGATGCGTCTGGATCAGCGCCAGAACGTCGGGCGTTCGGGTGTTGTCCATGAACACGTTGGACGTCAAGAGACGGATCCGGTTTTGGGTAATAGCCGACTCGTCACCAACCGGTTTAAGCGCCTTCACCTGCGGGGCATGAAAAAACGTGTATGGATAGATCAGCCAGCCCTGATACAGCATAGCGGCCAATAGACCGAATGGAATAAGACCAAACGGCCAGCTAAAGACAGGATTGATAACTAACCAGCCGACAAATCCGGCCGTAGTTAAAGCCGTTAACTGAAGGTGAGGAAAATCCCAGATCCGAATCCACCAGTAGTCGAGTCGGACGAAGTGGATGAATGAGGCCAGAACAAAAAAGCTTGCATAAATCGTGAAGAAAAGTAGTGTAGGTGTCATTACCCGAAGTAAAGGTTGGTGGCTAAGCAACTCGCAAAGCGTGGTCAAATGTTTTCTTAAAGTCTAATCCTTAGTTATTGTCGCTGATTGTCAGGAGGGAGATGTCATCTGCCCGACGGTCGTCAATTGGGTAAAACCTGGACGTCGTTGTAGAAAATACTCCTCAACTTGATAAAAATAGACCTTACTGTAATGACCAGATAACTATTTTATCCACAGCGAGTTACTGAATATATCACAATGTGGTACAAAATTTTCTAAAGGGAAGGCGTATCCAATCATCACACTAGACCAAGAACACATGAAATCACTACCAGGTGTCTTAGTGGGAATAGCAGTTGGCGCAGTTATTGGCGTCCTGCTAGCCCCGGAAAGTGGCAAAAAGACTCGTAAGCGAATTTCGTCGGAGTCTGACTCGTTTTTCAAAGACCTTCAGGATCAGCTTCAGTCAGGTCTTGAAAATATTAAAAATCAGTACAACGACTACGTAGATTCGGCTGTCAGCAAAACGCAGGATGTAGTCGAGCAGACGAAGCGCAAAGCGAAGTAAACCATCACTAATCACCTAAAACAAGCAAAGCAATGAGAAGTACAAGAGATTTTCTGACAGGCATTATTACGGGCGTTGTTATTGGGTTGTTAACAGCCCCACGCAGCGGTAAAGAAACCCGCGATAAACTGGTTGAAGAAGCTAACAAACGCTCGGGCGATCTGAAAGATCAGTGGGAAAAAGGCGTAGCTCAGGTGAAAGAAGGCTACGAGCAGGCAAGAACTCAGGTTGATGAATACGCTGCCAAAGCGAAAGATCAACTGAACCAATATAAAGATCAGGCGCAGTCGGCCTACAATCAGGCACAGTCGAACAAGGAAGACGTAAAAAGCCAATACAACGACAAAGTTGACCAATTGGCTGATGATGCGGAAAGCACCATCGAGAATAATAAAGACTCCTTTAAAGTTAGCTAGGTGCTAACACCTGATTTACTCAACGTCTTGAAAAGAGGGGCCCACCGGAATTTCCGGCGGGCCCCTCGCTTTTTAACGTAAACTATCGATCAGACCTAAGTTAATACAGGCTAGGTTAACGTGAATCATGGATCAGAAGTAAGTTAACTGTCTTCTGTTGAACTCTATAAAATAACAAAATATGTCATCCCGACGATAGGACCGGGCCGCCGGAGCGGAGATCTTCGGATGAGGCTGACATCACCTCCGGCCACAGAAGATCCCCGCTCCGGCGGCCCGGTCCTATCGTCGGGATGACAAAAATTAAGCTTATTTAGGTACGGAGATCAGCTCTTATTCACGTCAAATCAACATCGACTTGCTTCTGCGCGTCAGCCTTTCATCTAGATGGGATTAATACGAGACGCCAGGTGTTTTGCGGAGATACGTATCATCGGTTAACTGCTTCAGCATAAAATCTGCTACGTCGGCACGGGCTATTTTAACCTTGAGCGCCTTGTCGGTAGCCGCAAACCCGTGCCGATACTGGCCAGTACGCTGGTCATCAGTCAGGTTACCGGGCCGAACGATCACCCAATCCAATTGGCTCTGCTTGATGTATTCTTCCTGAAGGGCGTGATCCGCAAAGCCTTTTCGCAGGATAAACGGCACGATGATATACTTAAAAATGAAAGGGGTCATGTCCAGTACGTCCCGACTATCACCGTAGCCAAGTGAGGTTTGGCAGATTAGTCGCTGGACACCGTTTTTCTCCATGGCCCGAATGGTATTCTGGGTCCCTTCCGAGCGGATGGTACCAATTTTATTAGCCGGAGACCCGATAGCCGATAGAATTGCGTCCTGCCCTTGTATGGCCCGTTCCAGCGACGGGTAATCCAGTACGTCTCCCTGAACGATAGTCAGGTTAGGGTGAGTCAGGTTGAGTTTGGCGGGGTTACGCGCAAAGGCAGTAACCTGATGGCCTTGTGTGAGGGCCTGTTCGACAAGTTGGCGACCCGTGCCGCCGGTTGATCCAAGAATAAGCAGTTTCATAGTGTTTTTTTTGACAAAACTAGACCCCTGCTTATCCCGAAAATAGAACAAAACCGACACCTTGCTACGTAGCCAGTAGCGAAAAGTTCTCGGCTACGTCGCTGTTCTGCTTCTGAAACTGATAGGGTGAAACTCCCGCAAATTCTTTGAAGGTGCGAATAAAATGCGACTGGTCGGCGTACTCCTGCTCAAACGCTATATCGGAAAGCTTATCATACGTGTTGTTTCTGAGTTGCCCCAGCGAAGCCTGAAATCGGCAAATTCGGGCAAAAAGCTTAGGCGAAATACCAACCCATTGCTTAAACCGGCGCTCAAAGCTTCTCTCTGTTAGCCGCAGGTCAACCTGTAGCTTTTTTAGGGATACGTTGCCGTTTGACGTGATCAGGTGTGTGAGCGCGTATTTCATGGCAGCGTTGTCGGTTTGTTCGCTGCTTTTGGTAAGCTGAACCGTTAAATACGATGAAATCAGGCTGATCTGATTAGCCACCGAAGGCGCATTCAGCAGTTGCTCCCCCAACGGATACCCTTGTTGCCGGGACAATAGATTCAGATCTGTACAGTCGTTGGTGAGTTCATCCGCATCGAATTTGAATACGCTTTTTAACGCATCAGGGTAAAAGACGACGCCAATTGTCCGATGTTTACCAGACGAGGTAATCTCGGTGCACTGGGTTGTCTGCCCATACAGAAACAGGTCGGGTAGCTCCTTTTGGTTCTGAATAAGCGCTCCTTCGTTTGATTGATGGAACATAATTCCCGGGCAACCATCAGCAATCGGCCTGAATATAGTCGATGGCGTGTCGGCGGTCGTAGTTTCTAAGGTCCAGATGTACCGAACGTACCCACGCAGGTAGTCAGACGGTTGTATTTCCCGGTAGTTCATAAGTTTCTCCGTCAGTCGTAATTAACCGGCCTGTCTTCTTCCTTTAATAACCTCAGCTTATACTGACAAAGGAAGCTTAACAAACATAAAAACAAATACGCCAATTTCTGTCAGAAATTGGCGTATTTGTTTCATATCCGAGCGTTTGGTTTAAGGACGTTCGGTTTCGTCTTCACCCGTATTTGGTGTGCTGATCGTATCGTTATCGGCCGCTGTCGATTGCTCCAGGGGAACTTCGGTTCCTGCTGCTTTCTTGCCCTCTCTGGCCGAGTTCGGTATATCCGACGAAGGCACGGCAATGTAAGGAGCAATAACCAGTGAAACGATCGACATCAGTTTGATCAGGATGTTCATCGACGGACCAGAGGTATCTTTGAACGGATCACCAACCGTATCGCCCGTTACCGATGCCTTATGCGGCTCCGACTTCTTGTAGTACATCTCGCCGTTGATCTCAACTCCTTTTTCGAACGACTTCTTGGCGTTGTCCCAGGCACCACCGGCGTTGTTCTGGAAAATCCCCATCAATACACCCGATACCGTTACGCCCGCCAGCAATCCACCGAGTACTTCAGGGCCAAAGATGAACCCGACAATCACCGGCACCGTCAAGGCAATAGCGCCTGGCAACACCATTTCGCGGATCGATGCCTGAGTTGAAATCGCTACGCACTTTTCGTATTCCGGTTTGCCGGTTCCTTCCAGAATGCCCGGGATTTCGCGGAACTGACGGCGCACTTCCTCCACCATTTTCATAGCAGCCCGACCCACGGCGGCAATCGCCAGTGAGGAGAAAATAAAGGGAATCATTGCCCCGACAAACAAGCCAGCCAATACGTCGGCCTTATAGATGTCGATGGCCGAAATGCCCGATATACCCACGAAAGCGGCAAACAAAGCCAGGGCCGTCAGCGCAGCCGACGCAATAGCGAATCCCTTTCCGGTTGCAGCCGTGGTATTACCGACCGCATCCAGAATATCGGTACGTCCGCGCACTTCTTCGGGCAGGTAACTCATCTCCGCGATACCACCCGCGTTATCGGCGATTGGTCCGAACGCATCGATGGCCAACTGCATAGCCGTGGTGGCCATCATACCGGCCGCCGAAATAGCGACTCCGTACAGACCCGCAAAATGATAGGATGTGTAGATACCAGCAGCCAGCACCAGAATCGGCAGCACCGTGGATTCCATACCGACCGAAAGACCACCGATGATGTTGGTAGCCGCGCCCGTTGCCGATTGGCGAATGATGGATAATACCGGACGGCGACCCATTGCCGTATAATACTCCGTGATAGTCGACATCAGGGCCCCAACGATCAAGCCCGTTACAATAGCGTAGAATACGTCCATGCGCGTAAACTCAACGCCCCGAATCTCCATCGTTACGTCGGGCAGATAACTGGTTACCAGAAAATAAGACGCGATCAGGGTGATGATAATAGAAGCCCAGTTACCGAGGTTCAACGCCCCCTGTACACTGCCGTTATCGTTCTTGATGCGTACGAAATACGTAGCGATAATCGAGAAGATCAGGCCAAGACCAGCAATCATCATCGGTAAGACGATGGGGGCGTGTCCGGTAATGTTAGCTTCCTCCGGAATGCGAATCTCGCGACCCAGTACCATCGTTGCCAGAATTGTCGCCACGTACGAACCGAACAGGTCAGCGCCCATACCTGCTACGTCGCCTACGTTATCCCCGACGTTATCGGCAATAGTAGCCGGGTTGCGCGGATCATCTTCCGGAATACCGGCTTCTACTTTACCAACCAGGTCAGCCCCAACGTCGGCCGCTTTGGTATAGATACCACCGCCTACGCGGGCAAATAAGGCAATTGATTCGGCCCCGAGCGAAAAACCGGCCAGGACTTCAAGTGCTTTTTCCATGGGCAGGCCATTTACGTTACCGTCGGGCCCGACATACATGTTATATAAAACAATGAACAGGCTACCCAGGCCTAGAACGGCCAGACCCGCTACGCCGATCCCCATTACCGAACCACCCGTAAACGATACGTTCAGGGCATTGGCCAGGCTGGTACGGGCCGCATGGGCAGTACGTACGTTTGCCTTCGTAGCGATGTTCATGCCAATGTAACCCGCTAAGGCAGAGAGGAACGCACCGAGTAGGAAAGAGAGACCAATGATGGGACTGGAATTTTCGACTAGTGTACCGGAGTACGCTAATAAGATGGCCACAATGATACCAAAGTACGTTAAGACTTTCCATTCGGCCTTAAGAAATGCGATGGCGCCATCGGCAATGTACGACGCGATTTCCTGCATCCGGGCATCCCCAGCGTCCTGACGCGATACCCACAGGAATTTTGTGAACATGACCAACAAGCCAACAATACCCAGGAGGGGAACCAGATAGATACTGTAATTCATGCGATTGATTAATAGGTTAGAAATTTGATTGCTCGCAAAGATAGAATTTGCCCTTTCATAACCCAACGTAATAAGAGCCCCTGGTTGACTTTTTTCGAGGTTTTTTACAGTTATTCCTAGAATTGCCTCTCCCCGGTAAACCGCCTTTATCCAGCGTCGAATGATTTAATACCTCCGCTATTTTTATACTCGTTGTTAATACGTACTATGAAACGTGTTACGCCGGAAGGCGTATTTAAACGCCCGGAGCGGTTATATTTGCCAGTATTGATTTCCAATTGAAGAGCCCGTGAAAAAACGCTCCCTACTCTCTGTCTTCCTGTTCCTGATTATCGCTTCGGCTGGTGTTGCCCAGGTGCCCTACGGCCCGATTAAAACGGCATCGTCCAGCGACATACTGTCAAACCTCAAGAAGCTGGACGTACTCGGCTCAGTGCTGTACGTAGCGGCCCACCCCGATGATGAAAACACGCTGCTGCTGGCCTATATGGCCAAAGACCGGCTGGTCAGAACGGCGTATCTGTCGTTGACGCGGGGCGACGGTGGGCAAAACCTGATTGGCCCCGAGCAGGGCGAGAACATTGGCGTCATCCGCACGCAGGAGTTACTGGCCGCCCGGCGCGTTGATGGTCCTGATCAATATTTCAGCCGGGCCTATGACTTCGGTTTCTCTAAATCGACTAACGAAGCCGTTCGGACCTGGGGCCAGGACAAAGTGTTGGCCGATGTCGTCTGGATGATCCGTAAACACCAGCCCGATGTGATTATCACGCGTTTCCCGCCCGATGCCCGCGCGGGTCACGGTCACCATAGCGCGTCGGGTTTCCTGGCCGAAGAAGCCTTTAAAATTGCGAACGATGCCAGCAAATTTCCAGAGCAGTTGGCGTACGTAAAACCCTGGCAGGCTAAACGCATTATGTGGAACGTGTTTATTCCGAATGCGTTTTTCAGCAACAAAAAGCCCGACGAGCCGGGCAATCTGATCGGCATAGAGACGGGGTTATACAATCCGCTGCTGGGCAAATCGTACGGGGAGATTGCGTCCGAGAGCCGGACTCAGCACAAAAGCCAGGGGTTTGGTGTAGCAGCCAACCGGGGGGCACGCATGGATTACCTGCTGCTGAAAGGGGGTGATCCGGCCGAGAAAGATCCGTTCGACGGGATCGACCTAAGCTGGAAACGCGTCCCGAACAGCGAATCGGTGCAGACGCTCGTTAATCAGGTGATTGCCCAGTTTAAACCCGATCAGCCAGCCGCGTCGGTACCCGCGCTGGTCCAGTTGTACAGTGCAATCAGTAAGCTGGATACGTCGAATATCTACGTAAAAACGAAACGTCAGGACATTCAAACGCTTATTCAGCAGTGCACCGGCTTATGGTTTGAGACGAACCCAGCTAGTTACGCAGCTACGCCCGGCGAGACTATCCAGCTGACGACCAACGTAGTGGAGCGCTCTACTCAGGCGGTTAAACTAGTCGATATTCGGTATTCGACCGGCAAAGACACTACGCTGAATCTGGCGCTCAAACCGAACGACGTCGTAGTATGGCCGACAACGGTAACGATTCCGAAAACACACAAGATTTCGCAGCCCTACTGGCTCGAAAAACCCATCGACAAAGGCTTATTTCAGGTAGACAACCAGCAGTTGATTGGCTTACCCGAGAATCCGCCCGCCTTATCCGCCAGTTATACCGTTGAGATAGAGGGCCAGCGCTTTACGTTCACCCGACCGATTGTTTACAAATCAACGGACCCCGTAGACGGCGAGACTTACCGTCCATTCATCGTTCAGCCCGATGTTACGGCTAATCTGGGTGAACGCGTGTATGCGTTCTCAACCAGTGCGCCCAAAACGGCCGAGGTGGTGGTACAGGCCGGTCGTGCCAACGTATCGGGCACCTTACGACTATCCGTACCGGCGGGCTGGCGGGCAGAGCCGGCTTCGCTGCCGTTTACGCTGGCCAAAAAAGGCGACGAACAGCGGCTGTCATTCACCATATCGCCAACGGCGCAGGCAAAAGACGGTAAGCTACAGGGGGTGATGACAACCAGTTCGGGCACATTCACGACGGGTTTACGCGTGATTGCCTATAAACACATTCCCACGCAGACGCTCTTCCCCCCTGCCGAAGCCAAACTGGTGAAGCTGGACGTAAAGGTAACGGCTAAAAACATCGGCTACATCGTTGGAGCGGGCGATGAAGTACCAGCGGCTCTGCAACAGATGGGGTGCCGGGTAACCCTGCTCGGCCCGGCCGAACTGAACGGAAATCTGGCGGCCTACGATGCCATTGTGGCAGGTGTGCGGGCCTATAACACCAACGACTACCTTGCCCGTTATCAGGCCAAACTCCTGGACTACGTCAAGAACGGTGGCAATTTGATTGTTCAGTACGTAACGCCGGGCGGATTTGCGAACAACGGCGGCATAAAAGTAGCGCAGCTTGGCCCCTACCCTTTTACGGTTGGCCGCGACCGCGTGACCGAAGAAGACGCCAAAATGACGTTCATTAATCCAGCGCATCCGCTGCTCAATACGCCTAACAAGATCACGGAAGCCGACTTTTCGGGCTGGATTCAGGAACGCGGCCTTTACTTCGCTCAAGACTGGGACAAAGCGTACGAGCCTATCTTCTCCGCCAACGACCAGAACGAAGCGCCGAAGCAGGGTAGTCTGATTTACGCCAATTACGGCAAAGGGCATTATATGTATACGGGGCTGGTGTTCTTCCGGGAGCTGCCTGCGGGTGTACCCGGCGCTTATCGGTTGTTTGCCAATATGATTTCGGCAGGAAAATAAAGAAACGGAACCCTACTTATAAAACGCCAAAGCCAGTTGATGAGACTGGCTTTGGCGTTTTACAGGTATTCTGAATTAGTTAAACGAGTGCCGGAATTCAAGGGGTGATACGTTGGTCTTATTTTTAAATAACTTGCTGAACGACTGCGGATACTCAAACCCAAGCTGATAGGCAATTTCACTTACCGACATCGACGTAGTGCTCAGGATTTCTTTCGCTTTGTCGATCAACTTGTTCTGAATGTGCTGCTGTGTGCTTTGGCCGGTTAGGGACCGCAACGAATCGCTCAGGTAACTGGGCGACAGATTCAACTGGTCGGCGAGGTAATGTACTGTAGGCAAACCCGATTTCTGTACAGCATCACTGTTAAAATACTGGGTGAGCAACTCTTCGACGCGAACCAGCAGATCGCTGCTGGCCTGCTTGCGGGTGATGAACTGCCGATTGTAGAACCGGTTGGCGTAAGTAAGCAATACGTCCATATGAGCGACGATAACATCCTGGCTAAACGTATCAATTGCCGAATGATATTCCTGTTCGATGTGCTTCACAATGGACGCAATCATGGCCTCTTCTTTCTCGGAAAGATGCAGCGCTTCATTCACCGCGTACGAGAAATAGCCATACTCGTTTATGCGTCTGGCGAGCGGATAGCCCTGAATAAAATCAGGATGAACGACCAGCCACCAGCCGTTCAGCGCAATCTGATCGGTTGCATCGGTAGCGATGACCTGACCGGGCGAAAAAAACGTCATAACTCCCTCATCAAAGTCGTAGTAGTTCTGACCGTATTTCAGTTTCCCGGCGAAGTCTTTCTTGATGCAGATCGAATAGAAATTGTAGACAAAACTACCAACCAGCTCCGAACAAGAAGTCCTCAAATCGCTCAGGTTGATCATGCTCACCAACGGATGCTCCGGCCGGGGCAGCGATAGTAAGCGGTGTAGTTCAGAAATTGAGTTGATAACGTGGGGAGCAGTCGCCGTCTTTTTCATCGAGAGAATCCGTTAATCAACCGGAAGAACTCTGGATAACTTAATCGAGTTCATCCGGTTGATATAAAGCCGTTTACTTATCGATCCAGGTCATGCCCACTTCATCGTAACGAGCCCCGGTCGACGTTCCCAGCGGAATAATGCGTTCTAATCGGTTCAGGTCGTCCGCGCTCAGGGTGATGCTGGCTGCCGCTATGTTCTGCTCAACATACGGAACGCGTTTCGTGCCAGGAATCGGCAGTGAACCTTTTGCAATCGCCCACGCGATGGCCAGCTGCGACGGTGTTACGTCTTTTTCGGTAGCCAGTCGTTTTATCTCGTTGACCAAGTCAAGGTTTTTGTAAAACTGTTCGCCCTGAAACCGGGGGATGCCTCGCCGAAAGTCATCTTCCGCAAAATCATCGGGACTTTTGATGTCGCCCGATATAAAGCCCCGTCCCAGGGGCGAGTACGCGACCAGACCAATACCCAGCTCCCTGAGCGTATCGACGATGCCAGCTTCTTCCACCTCCCGCTCAAACAACGAGTATTCGGTTTGCACGGCGGTTAACGGGTGAATACGGTGAGCGTTTCGGATGGTCTCCGACGACACCTCCGACAGACCGATGTATCGAATTTTGCCTTCCTGTACGAGTTCAGCCATTGCGCCAACCGTTTCTTCAATCGGCGTGTTAGGGTCAAGCCGGTGCAGGTAATACAGGTCGATGTAGTCAGTACCGAGGTTTTTCAACGACCGTTCGGCGGCTTTCTTTACGTAGGCCGGCTGCCCGTTGAATTGCCAGGTCAGTTGTTCGTTGTCATCGATTTCGAAGCCAAATTTGGTCGCGACGATGTACCGATCGCGCTGGCCTTTTATGGCTTTGGCAACGAGTCGCTCGTTTTGCAGCGGACCATACAAATCGGCCGTATCCAAAAAATTACCGCCTAACTCCAGCGAGCGATGAATAGTCGCGATGGCTTCCTCTTCATTAGCTCGTCCGTACACATCGGCTCCATTAATCTGAGACATGCCCATGCAGCCAAGACCCACTACTGGAACGATGAGCCCCTGACTGCCTAGCTGAGTTGTTCGAATTCTGTCCATTTGCTTGTTCATGTGATTAATTAACAAGACAAAGGTCAGCCAATGTTCTCGGCGAAAAGTAGCCCAATCGCTTGTTGTTGTATCCAGATCAACGGCTTCCGTATTCCGAAGCCCAGCCTGTTACGTGTAGCCTAGTTCATCGTAGCCAGCTGCTTCAGGCGCAGGTACTGGAGCAGCATAATCGTTTTACCATCCATGATCTCGCCGTTATCGACCATGTCCAGCGCCTGACTGACGGGCAGCTCCAGAATATCAATCTCTTCTTCGTCAATACCGCCCCCCGCATTTCGCTGCGTATCGGCCGAGTACTGAGCGATGTAGAAGTATAGCTTTTCAGTAACTGAACCGGGGCTCATATACGCTTCCATCACTTTCTGCACCGACTCAATCCGGTACCCCGTTTCTTCTTCCGTTTCGCGCCGGATGGCGTCGTCGGGGTGTTCGTCATCGAGTAGGCCCGCGCAGGCTTCGATCAGCATACCCGACGAATTTCCGTTGACAAACGTCGGCAGGCGAAACTGACGCGTAAGAATCACCGTATTGGCGTCCGGATTGTGCAGAAGAATGGTCGCGCCGTTTCCCCGGTCGTAGGCCTCACGTTGCTGGGTTGTCCATTCGCCATTTTTCTTGAGGTAGTTAAACGTAAAGCGTTTCAATACGTACCAGTTGTCAGAAAGTAGCTTCTCCTCCGTTATTTGTACTCGACTAGTACTCATCTTGTTTAAATTTGTTTGATTTTGTTTATTTTTGAACAAAACAAATCATTGCGCATGAATTTTCAACATCGGAAGCAACTTATTGTACAAACGGTCGAAGAGCGGGGCTCGGCTGACGTGCGTGAACTCGCCGAATTGCTGCAAACGTCGGAGATGACCGTCCGGCGCGATCTGGTTCAGTTGGCGGCTTCCGGTTTGGTATATCGGACGCGGGGCGGAGCCATGAAAGTAAGCGCGGCCACCGATCAATTTCGGTTTTCCAATAAAGCTGCGGTCAATGCTGAGCGCAAGGATTACATCTGCCAGTTAGCCGCGCAGGAGATTCAGGAAGGTGATGTGATTTTTATGGATTGCGGCAGCACCGTTTTCCGGTTATGCCAGTTTATTCGCAACAAACGCATTACGGTCGTTACCAATTCCCTGCCGATCGTGGCCGAACTCATGTCAGCCGACGTAACGGTTAACCTGGTCGGGGGCGAAGTCGATAAAGGTCGGCAGGCGGTTCATGGCCTGATCGCCGAAGAACACATTGCCCGCTACCGCGCCAACCGGGCGTTTATCGGTGTCGACGGCATTTCGCTCCAGCATGGATTGAGCGCTAACAGCGAAAAAGAAGCCAGCACCGCCGTAGCCATGGCCCGTCAATCGGCCAGAACGTATTTACTTTGCGACTCGTCGAAGTTAGAAACCAACAAATACCTCTATTTTGCGCCGTTGACCCTGTTTGACGTATTGATTACGGACAACGAAGCCCCTGCCGAACTGGTAACAACGTATCGGCAAGCGGGCGTTACGCTCATCAATTAAAGCCTGTGATTGGCGGGGCAACTTCCCGAAACCGCGCTTACCTCTCATAACCCATGTGGCAAATCTGGATTGATACGGGTGGTACGTTCACCGACGGCCTGGCCCTTAACCCCGACGGCATTCTGCACCGTACGAAAGTCTTAAGCAGCAGCCGACTGCGCGGACGCTTGATTGAAGGCCGTGTAGAAGCCGCCTGGTTAACCACTCCCCTCTTCGCCGGGTATCAACTCCGAATCATTGAAACGGACGAAATCTATCAGGTTGACTCGCTGGACGTTGATGGTACGTTACGGATCTCCAATCTAAGCGGACGGTCCGGCTCACTGGCGGGTTCCTTCACGATCGAACTTTTTACCAACGAAGAAGCGCCGGTTCTGGCCGCCCGACTGCTGACCCAGACACTTCTTCACCAGGCGTTTCCCGCGCTGGAAATGCGGCTAGGCACCACAAAAGGCACGAACGCCTTACTCGAACGAAAAGGTGGTCGGGTGGCCCTGCTAGTGACAAAAGGTTTTCAGGATCTTCTGCTGATCGGTACGCAGCAACGGCCCAACTTGTTTGAACTGGCCATTCCACCCGCCGAAGTTCTCTATGACCAGGTGCTGGAAGTCGACGAACGGGTCTCTGCGGACGGGCAAATCCTAACGCCTTTGTCGGATGAAACCGTAGCTTCACTGCTGGATCATTTGCGGCAAACAAATCCCGACGCCGTAGCGGTTTCCCTGCTGAATGCGTACCGAAATTCCGTCCACGAAGAGCAGCTCCGGCAGGCTCTTCGCACGGCTGGGTTTCAACTGATAACCTTATCTACGGACGTATCAACTTCGCCTGGGTACGTAGCGCGTACGCAAACGGCCGTCGTGGATGCCTATCTGACGCCCGTCCTCCGCACTTATCTACAGAACGTGCAGCAGCAGTTGGGCGGGCATCCCGTACGGGTCATGAGCAGTTCGGGGGGGCTGATCCGTGCCGATCTGTTTCAGCCGAAAGATAGCCTGCTGAGTGGCCCGGCTGGCGGAGTGATTGGTGCTGCCAGCGTTGCCGACGGCATGAACGTATTAACGCTCGATATGGGCGGCACCAGTACCGACGTAGCACGCATTCAGACTCATTTGGATTACCGTTTTTCGACCAAAATTGGTCCGTTTGAGCTGCAGCTTCCGGCACTGGCCATTGAAACCGTAGCGGCCGGGGGCGGCTCGGTCTGCTGGTTCGATGGCTCGCAGTTGCGCGTGGGGCCACAAAGCGCCGGAGCGAATCCGGGGCCTGCCTGTTACGGTGCGGGCGGACCGCTTACCATTACTGACGTAAATCTGCTGCTGGGTAAGCTCCACCCAAACCAATTTGGTATTCCGGTTTTCCGAGAAAAAGCCCAGGTGGCTTTAGGCCGCATTGTCGATGAAATCGCCAAAAAAACCAGCATCCCGCCCGATGCAACCGTTTTGCTGCGTGGTTTCGAACGTATCGCCAACGAGACGATGGCCGGTGCAATCCAGAAAATCTCTGTAGCCCGCGGCTTTGATCCGACCGCCTACGGACTCCTGGTTTTTGGCGGTGCGGGTGGACTGCACGGTTGCGCCATCGCCCGACGACTCGGTATGAGCCGGATTCTGCTTCCGTTCGATGGGGGATTGTTGAGCGCTTACGGCATTGGACAGGCCAGAATCGAACGCATAACGTCGAAGTCCATTCTGCAACCGCTTAGTCAGGTTGACGCCGATTTACCCGCCATACGTGCCGAAGTCGAGGAACAGGCCATAACCTTGCTGCGGCAGGATGTGGGCCCGGATAGTCCGGTGGCGGTTCAATCGGTACTGCTATTTCTTCGGTTGCAGGGTCAGGAAACAACGTTGACCATTCCGTTCGACGAGGACGGGTATCGGCCGCTGGCCGACCAGTTTCAGGAAGCCTATCAGCACCTTTACGGTCATTACCCGACGAATACCAACGGCCAACCGCGCCCTATTGAAGTGGAAAGTATGCGCGTGCTGGCGAGTACCATCAGCGACCAATACGCTACTAGTGGCTCACCGGTGAGTCATCGCCATGCCGTGCCCGCCTTTTTTGCCGGTGAGTTTCCGGCATACGATTGGACCATTTTGCAGGAAGGCGATACGTTTCGTGGCCCTGCGTTGCTGCTGAACACCACGTCCTCGGCCTTCGTCGAGCCCGGTTGGCGGCTCGTTGTTCAGGCAAACCGCAATGTTATTGTTGACTATATCGAAGACGAAGACGATTCCTTTCCCGCCGAATTACCGGCTGATTCAGGCCATGAGACGCGTGTTGATGTCAACTCATCCTCCTCGCATTCTGGACGTATAGGTCAGATTGATGACGTCATTCAGCTGGAGTTGTTCACCCAGCGTTTTCGGGCGATTGCCGAAGAAATGGGCGCTCAGCTACAACGCACAGCGTTTTCAGTCAATGTAAAGGAACGGCTTGATTTTTCCTGCGCCTTACTCGACGCCAACGCTGAACTTGTTGCCAACGCCCCGCATATTCCCGTTCACCTGGGCAGCTTAGGCGTCTGCGCCCGCTTGACCGTAGCCAAACTACCCGTCGGACCCGGTGATGTGGTCATCGTCAATCACCCCAAATACGGCGGGTCGCACCTCCCCGACGTTACGTTGCTCAGTGGTGTGTTTACCAACGAAGATCCGTATGGCCAGCAGCACCTGATTGGCTACGTCATCAACCGCGCTCACCACGCCGAAATCGGCGGCAAAGTACCGGGTTCAATGCCCCCCGATGCCGTTTCTTTATTGGAAGAAGGGGTTGTGCTGGAACCGCGCTACGTAATGAAAGCCGGGGAATTTCAATGGGATGGCCCAACGGGTCTGGAACAGCAGTTCACCCAGGGTCCTTACCCAACGCGCTCGCTAGCCGAAAACCGCGCCGATATCGAAGCGGCCTTAGCCTCGCTGCGAGCCGGAGAAACTGCGCTGCGTGAACTAGTTTATCAGCACGGCCTCAGCACCGTTCATCAGTACATGACGCAGTTGAAACAATCGGCAAGTCAGGCGATTTCAGCGGTTCTGCACCCCCTCAACGGCCAGAGCTTTACCGCCGAGGAATCGCTCGACGATGGCCATACCATCCGCGTAGCTATCCGCGTAAAAGACGGTCGCATTACGTTCGACTTTACAGGCACCTCGGCTGTCCACCCCAACAACCTGAACGCGAACGTATCCATTTTGTACAGCGCCATACTGTACGTTATCCGGCTCTGGATCGCTTCTAATCAGGCTGATGAGTCAACGACTCCGGTAAGCATTCCGCTGAACGAAGGGCTGATGGCACCGGTCGATTTGATTCTACCGGATTCGTCGTTTCTCAACCCGATATTCCCCGATGAATCAGCGCGTTGCCCTGCCGTTGTGGGCGGCAATACCGAAGTCAGTCAGCGGCTAGTCGATACGTTGCTGAAAGCGTTGAATCTGGCGGCTTGTAGCCAGGGAACCATGAACAACTTTCTGTTCGGCAAGTCGGGCGCGGCCTCGGGCGCTTTTGGGTATTACGAAACCATCGGTGGGGGTGCCGGTGCAACTCATGGCGCAGACGGACGTTCGGCCGTACACCAGCACATGACCAATACCAAACTCACCGATCCCGAAGAACTCGAACGGCGCTACCCGGTTCGATTACGTCAGTTCAGCATCCGTACCAACTCAGGAGGGGCCGGTAAATGGACCGGTGGCGATGGCATCATCCGCGAGATTGAGTTTCTGGAGCCTGTGCAGGCCACCCTGCTCAGCCAGCACCGCGTTGTCTCTCCCTACGGGCTGAACGGTGGAGAAGATGGGAAACCAGGCCGACAAACGCTGATCTACAATGATGGTCAGGAAGATGCATTGCCCGGCATTTTCACGCGGGCAATGCAGGCAGGCGAGCGAATCCGTATCGAAACGCCCGGTGGTGGGGGCGTTGGCCGGTCAAATCGTACGGAGTAACTGGCGTGGCTATTGCAGAAGTCACTATCGTATACGAAATCAACGAACTCTGTCTCGTAGCTTCTCCCAACCCTATCAACAGAGCTTTACGCTACCCGTTAGGTCTTTGCTTATTGATGTGAACTGATCGATCTATACGGTTCGTTAATTTGGCTACGACAATCACAAATCTGGCTACGTTTGTGTGTTGAGTCTACCGGACCTTTGTCATGAGCAAAACCAAACAACATCATGATCTTAGTAACCGGGGCTACAGGCCACTTAGGCAACGCAGTCGTTCAACAGCTATTGCAAAAGCTACCCGCCAGCCATATTGCCGCCTTTGTGCGGGACAAAAACAAAGCCATCGACTTAACTGAACAGGGAGTGTCCATACGTATTGGGACTTACGACGATATTGACTCCCTCGACAGTGCCATGCAGGACATTAAAACCGTTTTGTTGATTGCCGGGACGGATGAAGAAAACCGGGTCCGTCAACATCAGCAGGTCGTGGACGCGGCCCGAAACGCACAGGTTCAGCGGATTGCGTATACGAGCCGGGCGTTGAAAGACCGGACTACGCTGGTCAACCGGTTGATGGACGGGCACTTTCAATCGGAAGATTACATTAAAGCAAGTGGGCTGGCCTATACGCTGTTTCAGAACAGTCTGTACCTGGACGCCATTCCGCAGTTTGTGGGTGGAGACGCCGTGTTTGAACGCGGTATCTACGTACCGGCCGGGGAGGGCCGGGTTGCACTTGCGCTACGTAGTGAGATGGGCGAAGCGATGGCCAACGCTCTGTCTAATGAGTTTGAAGGCAACATAACGTACCAGCTCACCGGCAGCGAATCGTATTCCTTCTATGATGTAGCGGCTGCTTTGACCGATCTATCCGGTAAGCCAGTGACGTATACACCGGCTGAGCCAGCGTCTTTTGAAACGCAATTGATCGGGCGCGGTTTACCTCCTGTTGTAGCTCGTCGAATTACCGGATTTGTGACCGACATCGCCAACGGGCAGGAAGACGCCATAAGCCCCGACCTGGAAAAGCTGCTCGGCCGAAAGCCGATTGCACTCAAAGAAGGGTTATCATTGTTGTATAGTTAGTGACTAAGAAGCGGGGAGAGAGAAAGGTGAAGTGAGGAGTACGTGTAAGTCCCGTGTGCTACGGCCTAAGTCTTAGAATGCCTTACTCCTCGCTTCTATCTTCTCACTCCTACCTATTTACCCACTTATGCCAACGGAGTTGTTGCACCGAATCGATTCGATAGCCACGTATCATCAGTTTGCGGGTCTGCCTAAGCCCGCTCACCCGCTCATTAGTGTGATTCGGTTCGACGACGTCAAACCGCAAAAGAGTGAATCACCCAGAAGCATCGTTAACAATTTTTATTCGATTGCGCTGAAACGAAACTTCAACGGTCGGATGAAATATGGTCAGCAGGCGTATGATTTTAACGAAGGCGTGATGGTCTTCCTGGCGCCTGGTCAGGTACTTACTGTTACAGCCGACGAATCGCATGAGCATACGGGTTGGCTACTAATGATTCACCCCGACTTTTTGTGGAATACGCCCCTCGCTAAAACAATTCGGCAACATGAGTATTTCGACTATTCCATTCGTGAAGCCTTATTTTTGTCGGAGAAGGAAGAACTGATGATCGTTGGGATCATTCAGCAGATTCAGCAGGAATACCAGGCACCAATCGATAAGTTCAGTCAAAATATTATCATTGCTCAACTCGAGGTGCTGCTTAATTATGCCGACCGGTTCTATCAGCGTCAGTTCATTACCCGGAAGATTACCAACCACACTATTCTTGACCGATTCGAAGCCGTACTTGATGCTTATTTTAGCAGCGGTGAACTCTTAAAAACCGGTTTACCAACGGTTGGGTACCTGGCAGAGCAAGTTAATCTGTCGCCTACCTACCTGAGTAGTTTGTTAAAGACGCTGACTGGGCAAAACGCCCAACAACACATTCACGACAAACTCATTGACAAGGCCAAAGAAAAATTATCGACGACGGATCTGTCAATTAGTGAAATTGCCTACTTGCTGGGGTTCGAGCATCCACAGTCTTTCAGTAAATTATTTAAGAGTAAGACTAATGCCACTCCGCTCGAATTTCGCCATTCGTTCAATTAGTGAATCCTGTGCTAGTCAGGTGAGGTAATTATTCCGTTTATTTTTACGACCAGTATTGAAGTCAGTCAAAACCAACTTCCACAACAGCCAAGGGTACTATGGTTTCAAAAATAAAAGGAGCTTTTTTAGGAACGGCCATCGGCGATGCACTGGGTGTCCCCGTTGAGTTTAAATCGAGAGATTACCTTCGCAGCAGCCCCATAACCGATTATATAGGGTATGGCACCTGGAACCAACCACCGGGTACGTTCTCCGACGACAGCTCTCTGGTATTTTGTACCGCAGAAAGCTTGTGCAATGGCTTCGACCTATCAGATATAGCCACACGCTTCATTCGGTGGGCTCATCACGGCTACTGGGGCGCTCACGATACTGTCTTCGACATTGGCAATGCAACCAGCGAAGCCATCGACCGGTTGCACAGCGGCACATCTCCGAAATTATCGGGCGGAATGGCTGAATTTAGCAATGGGAATGGCTCGCTCATGCGCATACTTCCTATCGTTTTCCACTTGCGTAATGTGGAATCAGTCAATGAACGATTTGAGGTTGTTAAACTAGTATCGGGCATCACTCATCAACACGTACGGTCAGTTATATCGTGCTTTATTTACGTTGAATTGTGTTCAGCTTTATTTACGGACGTAGACAAGTTGACGGCCTACGAAAATGCGCAGCAAACAATCAATCAATTTATTGCTACCCATAAGTTCTCGCCCGAAGAAATAGCCTTATTTGACCGGCTCCTGAAAAACAACATTTCCCTTCTGTCAGAAAATGAAATACGGAGTTCGGGGTACGTAATCGATACACTGGAAAGTAGTATATGGTGCTTCCTGACCACCTCGACCTATTCATCAGCGGTGCTGAAAGCGGTTAACCTAGGCGGTGACACAGATACTACAGGTGCTGTCACAGGTGGTCTTGCTGGTTTATACTATAGCGATGAATCTATCCCGGCTCATTGGATACAAGGCCTAGCCAAACATCAGGAAATCAGCGAACTGGCCGAGCGCTTTGCTCAATCGTGTGTTTGAACTCGGTCAACCATCTTCGGTAATGACATACAGCACTCAGCAGACGACAAGGCCATATTACGCGGTTAAGGACACATCGAACTGGCCTGAGTCAGGTATCGCTTTCCGTTGAGCAGGATGCCGTTGCCACCGCTGTTGTTGGTCAAGGCTAGTCGGGCCACGCGCCCATTGCGATACGTAAGTATCACTACCGTCTGACTGCCTTCGGTTATCACGCGCCAGTTACCAGTGTTACCGTCCTGAGTAACCGCCGAAAACGAATCATTCGCATTCGAACTACTGGCCGAGGCATCGGTGGCGTAAATAAACGTACCGTTGGCACACAGATCGTAGGATTGCTTCTCCGAAAAGCCGCTGGCGGTATAAAAATACAGCAACTGCCGACCGCTCAGCCGCTGCTGCCACTGCCGGGCTACCGCCGATGTCTGCGGTTTAGTGAACGTAACGCTGGCGGCTATACTCTTGAGCGTTTGGGATAACTCCGCATTGTACTCAGCCTGCGGAGCAATCGTCGTTAGTGACACGCCACCACCATTGGGCGAAACCAGGGTCAGCACCGTGAGCACAACCGGTTGACTCCTGAGCGTTCCCCAGAACGTAGCCAGCGCTCCATTGGACCCGTACCGTTCCTTACGGACCTGGAGCGACGTATTGCTGGCGGCATCCTGCTGGTCGTAGGCATCACTGAGCACGGCCTCAACACTGGCGTACTGATGCGGGCTAACCGTCAGGATCGTTTGCCGACCGGCCCGCATAAACACCCAGCCACCCTGCTGGCTCTGCAACGTCCAGCCAGCCGGACCGTTAAACTGGTAACCGCCGTTAGGGTCACTGAAGGATTGCCCGGTCGAGCGCGAAGGAACCGGGCTTTGCGCCCATCCGGTGAGCAGAGCAGGCCCTAAACAGCCAAGAAATAAAGCAGTTCGCAGCTTCATAGGAACGTAGACGAAGGGTTCGATGCCGGGCGTTACGGCTTAGCACCAACAATCTACGGTACGGAACCCGTAAACGTTACGTCTCCTTTAGGAAGCGGTACAGGTAGGGCGCTTTGTTAGCTGCGCCGGTAAACTTCTTGTCCAGGCGCTCCAACACGTTCAGGTCCAGGATCTTCTTCTGAAAATTATTCCGGGCAAACGGCTTGTCGAAGATCGCTTCGTAGAGTTCCTGCACTTCCTTCATCGTAAACGTTTCCGGGAGCAGGTTAAAGCCAATCAGTTTGTGGTCGAGATTCAACTGAAGCGTTTCAAGGGCGCATTTCACCATCTCGTTGTGGTCCATTATCAGGGTGGGCAACTGGTTGATGTCGTACCAGTCGATGGACTCGTCAATCTCACTTTTCTGAGGGATGACCTTGTTTATATCCACCAGCGCGTAGTAGCCGATGGATATAAACCGGCGGGTGATCCAGTCAAACCCCTTTTGAATGAAGTGACTTCCCCCAATCTTTTCCTTGTTCAGCTCGATCATTCGCTTCAGAAAGCGGATGTTGCTGCGTTCGGTGTCCCCAAATATGCGGAACTGCTCCAGATAAATATCTTTGATTCCGGTCCGACCCTCCAATATTCGGCGGGCAGCCTGGTCAATGCTTTCATTCTGATCAATGTATCCACTTGGCAATGCCCAGAAATCACCCTTGAAATCCAGTTTAGGCACCAATACTTTTAGCTTACGTTCCTGATAGCCAAAAATGACGCAGTCGATAGAAAGCTGTTGAATATAGTTTTGTTCACTTAGCGCATTCATGGTGTATTCAGTAAGCCAGCGAGCGGATTGTCTACTCACTGGTGCATAAGAACGTATCAGGTAAGGAGGCTGGCTCGCTCACCAGACCTCTTTTAATCGTATAACGTAGTAGGTGCTAATGAGTAAAGAACGTCGCAGCACCATGTTAATAAGCCTTTATTGAGAATTATAAGGGAATAAGGGGATAAGGCTAAAAGCTCCAGCTTATGACTATGCAAATATAGAGTTGAATAAAATTTATTGTCTACTAAAAAGACAATAAAAAGATTTCCTCTTACATTTGTTCAATAATCGTTCGTTAACCGTTTCTCCAATGAAAGCTAACCGCCTGGTAGCCATCGCTCTTTTATGCAGCGTATGGCTCGCTTCCCTTCCGCTATATGCTCAATCGCCCAAAATCAACGTATTAGTCTTTAGTAAAACGGCTGCTTTCCGGCACCAGTCCATCGAAGCCGGAAAAAAGGCGCTGGCCAAAATGGCAACGGAGAAAGGATTTGGCGTGAGTTTCACGGAGGATGCCTCTCAGTTCACCGAATCGAATCTAAAAAAATTCAACACCGTCGTGTTCCTGAGCACCACCGGCGACGTGCTCAACAACGAACAGCAATCGTCGTTCGAGCGTTACGTGCAGGCGGGTGGGGGCTATGTGGGTATCCACGCGGCTACCGACACCGAGTACGAATGGCCCTGGTACGGCAAACTGGCCGGTGCCTACTTCCTCGACCACCCCATGCCCAATAATGTGCAGAAGGGCAAGTTCATCGTCGCGATGAAAAACCACTGGGCTACCAAAGGCATGCCCGACGAGTTTGAGCGCAGCGATGAATTTTACAGTTTTAAAGACATCTCGCCGAAAATCAACGTCGTCCTGAAAATCGACGACAAGAGCTACACAGGTGGCAAGAACCCAGATTTTCACCCGATGAGCTGGTATCAGGAGTTCGACGGTGGCCGCGCGTTTTACACGGCAATGGGCCATACCGACGAAACGTTCGCCGAACCCCTGTTTCTGAACCACCTATGGGCGGGGATTAATTACACAGCCGGGGGCGACAGCCCGAAATCGCTAGACTTTTCAAAAGCCCGGCCGGAAGAAAACCGGTTTAGCAAAGTGGTTCTGGCCGAGAAACTCGACGAGCCGATGGAACTGAGCGTACTAGGCGACGGACGGATTCTGTTCATTCAGCGCAAGGGCGAGGTTCGGCTGTATAACACCAAAACCAAAGAACTGAAAACCATCGCCAAACTACCTGTTAGCGTTAAATACGTGAACAAGGAAGGCAAGGAGTCGATGGGTGAAGATGGCCTGCTGGGCCTGAGTAAAGACCCGAACTTCGCGCAAAACCATTGGATTTACCTGTACTATTCGGACCCGAACGCATCGCGGAACGTACTGGCCCGCTTCGAGCTGAAAGGCGACGAACTGGTGATGGACTCGAAGAAAGAAATGCTCGACGTAGCGACCCAGCGCGAAGAGTGCTGCCATACCGGCGGTTCGATTGCCTGGGACCGTCAGGGAAATCTGTACCTCTCGACGGGTGACAACACCAACCCGCACGGCTCGAACGGCTTTAGTCCCAGCGACGAACGGGAAGGCCGCAGCGCCTGGGATGCGCAGAAGTCGTCGGCCAACACCAATGACCTGCGCGGTAAGATCATCCGCATCAAACCCCAGCCCGACGGTACGTACACCATTCCCGAAGGCAACCTGTTCGCCAAAGGAACCGCCCAGACGCGCCCCGAAATCTACACGATGGGTCACCGTAACCCGTTCCGTATTTCGGTAGACCCCAAAACCGGTTACCTGTACTGGGGTGAAGTTGGCCCTGATGCCGCCAAACCCGATGCCAATCGCGGCCCGGCGGGTCATGATGAAGTCGGACAGGCGCGTAAGGCGGGTAACTTCGGCTGGCCCCATTTCGTGGGCGATAACAAAGCCTACAACAAATACAACTTTGCGGCCAACACCTCCGGCGAGAAGTGGGATGTAAACGCGCCAAGCAATACGTCGCCCAACAACACCGGCCTGAACGTGCTGCCACCGGCTCAGAAAGCCTTTATCTGGTATCCGTATGATGCCTCGTCCGAATTCCCCCTAGTAGGTGCCGGTGGCCGTAATGCCATGGCGGGTCCGGTGTTCTACTCGGATAACTTTGCCGGAGCGCCCCGTGCCTTCCCCAATTACTATGATGGTAAGCTAATTACTTACGACTGGATGCGTGGCTGGATTATGGCCGTTACGATGGACAAGGACGGTAATTATCAGTCGATGGAGCGCTTCATGCCGAGCTATAAATTCAGCAACCCGATGGATATGGAGTTTGCCGATAACGGCGACCTGTACATGCTCGAATACGGCTCCGGCTGGTTCACCGCCAACGACGATGCCCGCCTGATTCGCATTGAATACAACGGCGGCAACCGCAAGCCGCAGGTGCAGGTAGCCGCCAACAAGCTGGGTGGCTCGGCTCCGCTGGCGCTGAAGCTCAACGCGCAGGGAACCACCGATGCCGACGGTGATGCGCTGACGTATTCCTGGAAAATTGCGTCGAAAAACGGCTTCACGAAAGTCGTAAACACGCCCGACGCAGCTATGACACTGGCAAAACCAGGCGTTTATAAAGCAACGCTGACGGTCAACGATGGCAAAGGCGGAGTAACGTCGCAATCCATGGACATTACGGTAGGCAACGAAACGCCCGTTCTGACGGTGGACATGCCCGGTGCCAACAAATCGTTCTACGTAGCCAACAAACCGTTCAGCTACGACGTGAAGGTCAGCGACAAAGAAGACGGTACGCTGGGCAAAGGCATTGACCCCGATCGCGTAGCCGTCAACATCGATTATCTGGCCGAGGGCTATGATCAGATCGCTATTGCGCAGGGTCACCGCTCGGCCGATGCCAGCGCGCTTACGGCTACGGGCAAAAAACTGCTCGGAGCCAGCGACTGTAAGGCGTGCCACAGCGTAGCGAAGAAGTCGATCGGGCCAGCTTACATCGACGTAGCGAAGAAATACAAAAACGATAACTCGGCCCTGGAGCGGCTGACTAAGAAAGTGATCACGGGCGGTGCGGGCGTCTGGGGTGAAACGCCCATGTCGGCTCACCCCCAGCTGTCGACCGCCGATGCCTCCGAGATGGTCAAGTACGTACTGAGCCTGTCGAGCGAAGCCGCCGGTGCAAACGCGCTGCCGGTGAAAGGAAGCTATACAGCCAAACTGCCTTCGGGCGATAAAGGCAAAGGTGTTTACATTGTGCGGGCTTCCTATGCCGACAAAGGAGCCAAAGGGCTGCCGTCGCTGCGGGCCGAGAAAACGTTTGTGCTGCGGAATGCGGTAGTTGATGCGCACGGCTTCGACACGTACGACAACGTGAACAAGATGTCGTTTGGTGGCAACAACCTCGCCATCCCGTCAAAATCGGGCGCTTACATGGGCATCAAGCAGGTGGACCTGAACGGCGTAACCGCGTTCAAGATCATGGCCGTAGCGCCCAAACCTCAGCTCAATGCAAAAGGTGGTAAGGTTGAGTTACGCCTGGACAGCCCGACCGGTAAGCTCATTGGAGAGTCATCATTCCTGGCGGCTTCCGATAAGATGGACTTCAAACCCGCCGAGTTGATGGCTCCGGTCAAGCTGCCTGCTGGCTTCGACAATAAACCGCACGATGTGTACCTGGTGTACGTGAATCAGAACGAGCCCAGCGGCAGCCTGATGGTGGTGATGGCCGTAGAAGCGGTTCTTAACAGCGCAAACCTGTCAAGCCGGTAAGTTGCGCATACATCGGTACGCCTGGTCTGCCAGGCGTACCGATGTATCTGGTTCATAACCCATTATTTGCTCTCACCCTTAATCAAATAGATTCATGAAAAAAGTAAGCTTGTTTTTCATCATGTGCATTCTGCTCGTTGCCGTCAAAGGCATAGCGCAGGCACCCGCTCCCGCTGATTTCTTCGCCGACAAATGGGAGATCGTAGTAACGGGAACGCCTAACGGTGACGCCAAATTTGTTACGAACCTCGTCCGGAAAGACGGCAAACTTACCGGTCAGCTAGCCGACCCTACCGATCCATCCCGAGAAAAGATTCCCCTCACCAGCATCGAAGAAAGTACCGATAAGCTGTCTATGGCTTTTACGGCTCAGGGTTACGATGTTACTCTTGAACTGACGAAAGTCGATGATGACAACCTGAAAGGCAGCCTGATGAATATGTTCGATGCAAAGGCAAAGCGTCTGAAAAATTAAGTAGACTGGAAGGCGCTTGACAAAATGAGGACGGAAATTGAGCCCCGTCCTCATTTTATATTTACCCGTTTTGACTAACTAAGGTTCACCTGGAAGTCCCCATACGTAACCCCTTATCGCTCAACCCCTATTCCTGACTAAACCCTACCTTTCCCATGAAACGATCTCACGTAATCCCTAAAGCGACCGGACTGTTGCTGGTTTTGTCGCTGCTCAGTCAACCGGGGCTGGCACAGACTGGCTCTACACTCAAAGGCGGTTTTCAGACTCCACCCAATTCAGCTAAACCACGAGTCTGGTGGCACTGGATGAACGGCAACATTACTATAGAAGGGATTCAGAAGGACCTCGAATGGATGAACCGCGTGGGGATCGGCGGTTTTCAGAACTTCGACGCTAGTTTATTCACGCCCCTGGTCGTTCCGAAGAAGCTGGTCTTTATGACCCCCGACTGGAAAGACGCGTTTAAGTTCACGACCGATCTGGCCCAGAAACTACAGCTTGAAATGGCCATTGCCGGCTCACCGGGCTGGAGCGTTACGGGTGGTCCCTGGGTGCAGCCGCAGGATGGCATGAAGAAATACGTCTGGACCGAAACGCGCGTCAGTGGTGGGCAACCCTTTTCGGGTATTCTACCGCAGCCACCGGCAACTACGGGCAATTTTCAGCATGTCGCCCTGCCCAAAGCGACCATGCTGGGCGGAGCCGCCGGCGAGCTACCCACCTTTTACCAGGATGCCCTTGTGGTCGCGTATCGCGTTCCCAATACCGACAAACTCCTCACGGCCTTCAACCCGAACGTAACATCCAGCGGTGGTACGTTTAGCGTAAGCGAACTGACCGACGGGGATCTCAATACGACGAAGCACCTCCCCCCCACCGCCGTAGGCGAAGATATGTGGATTCAATACGAATTTGAGACGCCCCAGACCTTCAAAGCGTTTTCAGTCGCGGGAGCCAGTCATGTTGGCCTGGAAGAGTTCAACGGAGGGCCTGAGAACCGCTCGCTGAAAGTCAGTGACGATGGCACTAAGTTCCGGGAGGTTGCCACGGTTCCGGGTAGCATCGTTCCCCAAAACACCGTAAGCATTCCGCCTACGACCGCTAAGTTCTTCCGGTTTACGTTTAAAACGTTACCGCCCGAGGTGAACCGGTTTGCTGCCATGATGGGCGCTAAGCCTGAAGTGCCTAAACCCGCCGGGGTCGACGTAGCAGAACTGGTGCTGCACAATACCGACCGTATCCATTTGTTTGAGGACAAAGCCGGGTTTACGCCCTGGAAAGAAACGGGTCCACTGCCAACCACCACCCAGACCGACGCCATTCCTGCCGAAGACGTAGTCGATCTGACCGCGAAGATGACCCCTGATGGTCGTCTGACGTGGACGCCCCCCGCGGGAAACTGGGTCATTATCCGGTTGGGTTATTCGCTGACGGGCCGTCAGAACCACCCGGCTTCGCCCGAAGCAACCGGCCTGGAAGTGGATAAACTGGACAAGGCAGCCGTCCGGAAATACATCGATACGTATCTCGACATGTACAAGGATGCCACGGGTGGGCAGATGGGCGCTAAGGGGTTGCAGTACATGGTGCTGGATAGCTACGAAGCGGGCCACATGACCTGGACGAAAACCTTGCCGGAGGAGTTTGCCAAACGGCGTGGCTATGACCTCAAGCCCTGGATTCCGGTCCTGACCGGGCGCGTCGTGAAAAGTGCCGAAGCCAGTGAAAACTTCCTGTGGGACTTTCGCCGGACCATCGGCGAACTCATCGCCGAAAATCACTACGATGTCATCGGTGAAGCCCTGCACCAGCGCGGTATGAAACGGTACACCGAGTCGCACGAGAACAAACGGATCTTTCTGGCCGACGGTATGGACGTAAAACGGAACGCTGATATTCCTATGTCGGCCATGTGGACGCCGGGCAGTTTAGCCGGTGGCGCTGACGAGGAAGTGCGCAGCAAAGCCGACATCCGGGAGTCGGCATCAGTGGCTCACATCTACGGCCAGAACCTGGTAGCAGCCGAGTCCATGACCTCCGTCGGCAACGCCTTTACGTTCCATCCCGAGAAACTCAAACGGACGGCCGATATGGAGATGGCGTCGGGATTGAACCGCTTTGTGATTCACACCTCCGTGCACCAGCCGCTCGATGATAAGAAACCCGGATTTTCGCTGGGACCCTTCGGCCAGTATTTCACCCGTCAGGAAACTTGGGCAGAACAGGCAAAACCCTGGATGGACTACCTGGGTCGCAGTTCGTATCTATTGCAACAGGGCAAATTTGTGGCGGATGTCTTGTATTACTACGGAGAGAACCATAACATCACCAGCACATTCGCCACGAAACTACCCAGCATTTCCGGTTACGAGTACGATTTCATTAACGCGTCGGCCCTGATGAATCAGGTGCAGGTGAAGAATGGCAAGCTCGTCACCCCGACTGGCATGGCCTACAGTGTGCTGGTGCTGGACGAGACGGCGAAACTGATGACCGTACCCGTACTCAAGAAAATCAGAGATTTGGTCAAAGCAGGCGCTTACGTTACCGGCGCTAAACCCGAAAAATCACCTAGCTTAAGCGACAGTCCAGCGGAATTTACGGCCCTGGTCAATGAAATCTGGAGCAAGCCGACGGTATCGGTGAACAAACCCGCAGCCGACGTATTGAAGTCCATGAACGTACCGGAAGATGTCCTGATCAGCAACGCCAAAGCCGAAGTCCTTTACGTACACCGCCAGACCGGCGACGAAGATATTTACTGGCTGAATAGCCGCAGCGAAAACCCGAACGATGCCGAGCTTAGTTTCCGGGTGACGGGCAAAGCCCCTGAATTGTGGAATCCGCAGACGGGAGCGGTTGAAAAGGTGTCGTACCAGGTCAAAAACGGACGAACAGTAGTGCCTCTTCATTTTGAATCGTGGGACGCTTATTTCATTGTCTTTAAAGATAGGACCACCGCAACAACGTACACCAAACCGGCGGTTACGGTAACACCAGTCTTAACCCTCTCGTCACCCTGGACGGTCACGTTCAAAACCCGCACGGAAGCTAAAAATATGACGTTTCCGCAATTAACGTCCTGGTCAGAACATCCTGACGCCGACGTCAAGTACTTCTCCGGTACTGCCGCTTACAACACCCCGTTTACCCTTGCCAACGTAGTAAAAGGTGGTCACTATGAACTGGATTTAGGGGACGTAAAGAACTTGGCCGAAGTTGTCGTTAACGGCAAGAATGTAGGAACCGTCTGGAAAAAGCCGTTTACGCTGGACGTAACGGACGCGCTGAAAGCCGGTGCCAACACGCTGGAAGTGCGGGTGACTAATCTTTGGGTAAATCGGCTGGTTGGCGACGCCAAGCTTGATCCGAAGCAACGGACGACGTTTACGACAATGCCTTTTTACCAACCCGACTCACCACTGTTGCCATCGGGTTTATTAAGCCAGGTGCGGGTAATTTTGAAAAAATAGAAGTCGTTCTACAGCTTATTTAGGATTTTCAGAATAGATAAGAACGTAACGTTTTTGTCATTCCGAGGCCCGGTCGTGCCTCGGAATGACAAAAACACGCTCAATCTAAAACTCTAAACAGCTTCACAGATCGCGTCGACACTAAATAATGCTTTCCTGATACTTGTACATTATAGGTCCCCGTAAGGCCGCCTGTAACTTCCTGGCTAGTTCATCCATGTACAGGAAGCCAATGGTTTGCAGCGATGTACGGCTTTTGGTGTAAGCAATCGCAATCGTTTTACCGGTGGCACTCCCCCCGGTTTTATCTGCCATGTCGAAGATGCGGCCCGAAAGTTTAACGATTCCGGTGCTAACCACCAACTGCCCTTCAAACACTAATCCTTTGGCCGCCAGCGATGAATTCTCGCCAGACCGGATCAGCAAGCCGTCGTTATTGACCGTTACGCCAATCGGCTGCTCAGCCAAAATCTGCATAATGGTCTGATAAGCTTCTTTATCGGCCAGACTTGTTGACAGGATAATCATGTTGGCTCCCCGGAACGGCTCATGTTGAGCCTGGCAGTAGTTAGAACCAACTAAAATCAGAAAGGCTACCCAATAGCCCCATTGCAGACGGAAGATGTGTTTCATGCTTGTAACGTTAAGATTAGTTTGATTCAATTATTAAGACGGTAAAATCAGCAGGCGTCATCATAAATTTATTTTCGGCAACGAATCGAACGTAATCAATTGCCGGTTTGTCAGCATTCAAAAACCGCTCAGCCTACTTCAGCGGCTGAAAAAGGACTTTCTTCGACAGCAGAAACTGAATCGCGGCCCACGCATAAACTGTAGCGGTCACTAGTAGTAAGGCTTCCACACGTAACGTTTTAAGGTAGTTCTATACAAACTCCTCTCTACTAACTTTGTTTCATGTGTTACTGTGCAGACGTTTGCAGCGAACGGCACCGGGTAAACGTAGCCTGTGAGAATTAGCGTAAATGGCAGAAAAAACTTAAGTTTCCCAGCCTGAACCGTTATCGCTAACTCCGACAGCTTCACCTCATGTCATCAACTCGTCGTCATTTTCTGGGTTCGCTGGCTGCCCTTACCAGCGCTACGTTACTGACTGGTCGTCAATCGCTGCTGGCGGCTTCGGTAGACCCTCCAAAATCTGTCTCCTGCAATGCGTATACCTGGGGTACGTTTTACAGTCGGGAAAAGAAGCAATGGATGGCCAATCCGGACGCGTCATTCGCCGAGTACGTACAGACTGGCTTAACGGCCTATGAACCCTCGGTCAACGACGCTGATGAGGTACATAAACTTGCGCCTTATCTGGCAAAGTATAAACTGACAATGCCGTCGCTCTACGTAAACAGCACGCTCCACCGCGCCGATGACGCTCAGCAGTCTATTGACTCAGTATTAGCCATCGCCGATGCTGCCAAGCCTCTCGGAACTACGATTGTAGTCACGAACCCCAGCCCGATTAAATGGGGTAGCGACGACGACAAGAGTGATGCGGACCTGAACGAGCAGGTTAAAAACCTCGACCGACTCGGAGCCGAGTTACGTAAACGCGGCCTGGTGCTGGCCTACCATACCCATGCTCCCGAGCATCGGCAGGCCGCCCGCGAATTTCACCACATGCTGGTAGCATCCGACCCTAAACACGTATCGCTTTGCCTGGACGCCCACTGGGTGTATCGGGGATCGGGCAACTCGCAGGTCGCCCTGTTCGACGTTGTGAAGCTATACGGTAAACGAATCGTCGAAGTGCACATCCGGCAATCGAAAGGAGGTATCTGGCAGGAGACATTCGGCGATGGCGACATCGACTACCGCCGACTGGCCAATGACCTCAAAGCGCAGGGGGTTCGTCCGTTGCTGGTGTTGGAACAATGCCTGGAAAAAGGCTCGCCAAACACGATGGGGCCCGTTGAAGCGCACCGGCAGGATCTGGCCTACACCAAACAAGTGTTCGCGGGTCTACTTCGATAAACGGAGCAGTCTCAGCTTTTCCAGGCACCCAGCAAGCGCCGAATCAGGATAATTTCGCCAACATGATACGCCGTATGATCGCCAATTAGCAACGCTTCGCGAAGCAGATTCTGGCCATCACCGTGCGCGAAGGGAATATATAAATCCCGTTCGGGATCGTTCAATAAGGCAATGAACGCCCCCCGGTCCTGCTTAATCTGCTGCAGGGCCTGCTCCCAGGCGGCCTCATCAGCAGGTGCTGCTTCCCTCGACCAATAGCCTTCCGGCCACGGTGGCGATTGATGATTGGCATCCCGGGAAAACTCCAGAATATCCCACTGCGCAATGCGGATATGATCGACCAGTTGCCAGATACTATACGGAAGCTTATCGGGTTTCACCCCGCGCAGCGAGGCCGGCAAGTCGTTAAGCGCCCCGTCGAGCGACTGATGGGCGTTACTCCCGGTCAGAAATTGAATAAGCTGTTCGCGTACCGCAGCGGTGGCCTCGGCAACCGATGGTGTTGATGGTGTCATAACGTTACGTAATAAACAAAGACTGACGTTCGTACTGTCTGCCAGTACATTTCTATCACGTAATATCTTTTAGGGCTGCTTTGTTCGGCGTAGTCGGCAACGCGTATCTATATTTCTGATCTATTACGTATTGGGGGATGCAACCCAACACCAGCCTGTGGAACATCACCGGATGATTTCTACAGTAACTCACCCAATAGAAACGGCCGCGACGGAGCCCGGTGACTGACGACGGCCTGATCTAATTTGTGTAAGAACAACTGCTGATCAGGCTCCAGCCGATTTTCGGGCATAGCCTGGTGCAGCGCTTTCGCCACCGACAAGGGCAGATTGAGTTGATAGGATTTGTCGGCCCGGCGGTCCAGCCAGGCGCTGAGCCGGTGGTGTTTCCAACTGGCTCGATAGTCGAGCAACACCAGCATTGCCACATTCTGAAACACCAGGTCTAAATTTTGCTGGCCCTGTGTGATCTGCCACAAAAAGCTGATCATGCCTTTGAATTCATTGGGATAAAGCTTTAGGCGAAGCATGGCGGTTGTTTTCGGTAAATATACAACCAGCCCAGTTTATCCAGTCTGTTCTTCAGGTCAATAGGTCAAGGTCGCAGCCTCAGAGCAGCACTGACGCAAACGTACTTAGTTTAGCCGCCGTCGTTTTAGGGTTTAGTATATACGCCGATTGCGGCACCGGATCGGCCAGCAGCCATTGCCCTTTGATGAGCCAGGACGTACCAACGGCTACCAAAGCCAGCCACTCCATCCAGAAGATCGGCTTGTAGGTAGTCATCCCGAAAAGTACTTGCTGTTGCGTATGTTTATCCAGCCAGCCTGGTTTCGACAGGGCTACAATGGTAAACACGATGACCGTAATGGTAACGGCACTCGTGCGATACAGGCGGTTGCGGCTGCGAGCCTGTTTGCTCGTAGAACGGTTACTGCGTGCAAACAGGTAGAACAGCCCAGCCATAGTCAGCAAGAAAAAAGCGGCAAATGCCTTGTGCAGTTCCTCACCTATTGCATTGGGATGGTACGTATACGTGCAGCATCCATAAATGTCTTTTGAGGTTGGCAGGAAGGCCACCATGCTGATGCAGATACCAGCGAAGCGAGCCGCAATAACCTCAGCGCGATTGTCGCCTTTGTAAAGAAACAAAAACAGACCCGTCGTATACAGTACACCAACAAAAACGAGGCCCATAGTGGTGTAGTAATAATGGCTGACCGAAGCCAGCACGACTGTACAGCTATCGAAAGCAGCCGAACCCGCCATCAACACAAGCGGGAGCGAAATACTGAATAGGCCAAACACGCCCAGCAGTTGAGCCTGGACAGCTAACCGCCTGTCTGCGTTTAGAAACCGGCTGGCCCATGTGGTGCTTACCGACCCATTAATGCCGTTTACGCCGAACCTGAAGGCTTTAATCCAGAGACAGACGCAGCCGACCCCTGCCAATCCATAAGTGAGGAACGATTGAAGGTGTTTAACGAGCAGTAAACTAGAGCAGTAGTGATGCAGCTTATCCATACGAGTCAGCCGGGTTCATTGGTTAGATGAGGTGCTCAAAAGTAGATTGTCCGGAAAGGCTGCGCCGAAAAATGTTGTGAACGACAATTTTTGGTATGTCAACCGCAGAAATAAGTGTATATCGGGAGTGGCCGCTCATCGGCAGATACCGACAAAACGCGGATTAAGCCATCGGTCAGACGCTCACGTTGCGGGACGTACCCGTAAACAGAGGAAGTGAGAAGGTAGGATTCACCAGGCAATCAGGGCATCATCTGTAGACAGACCGTTAGCCAGTAATTAGGCTCTTCCAGCTGATAAAACTGATACGGTTCGGCAGGCAAGTGCAGTCGCCAGGCTGCCCCATCGGGCACGAACTGGATTTCGCTGAGGGACCAGCGCTTATCCGTTGCTTTTAGAAAAGCCTCTTTAGCCGTAAACAAACGTAAAAACCGGTCGCTTCGGATCGACTCAGGGACTGTCAGAAGTGCTTTACGTTCTTCTTGCGTAAGAACGTGCTGAAACAGCGTTACGTCGATGTTTTGTTTTGCTTCCAGATCAATGCCAATCGGCCGTGCAGCCACCCCAACTCCATACCAGCCGTTTGCGTGTGACAGACTGAAATGGGGTCGTTGAGAACCGTATACGGCCGGTAAATACGGTTTACCGGTGGTTGTGGTCGCCAGAAAAACGGACCGGGCTGCTACGCCCAGATACGTAGCCAGCTCCTGTTTCAGCAGGGTACGGCCCGTCAAAAATTCGAGTTGTTTTTGTGGACTACGTAACCGCTGATAACGCGTCTGCTCTCCCGCGTCGAGCAGACGCGTATCCGGGATAATTTCGTGCTGCGGCTTACATACCAAAACGTAGTCCATCGTCGACGAAACAGAGATGACAATAAAACTAAGCGGGCTGGATATGTACCTGTTTATAATGACCCGGCAGGTGAATGCCCCACAGGGCCAGGTACTGAATCCGATTCAGGTAAACCGCGCCGGTGAGCAACTGCAACGCTACGTCGGCGGCCCGCCGGTTTTCCCACGCCTGAAGCCGGGAGCCTTTGACCCAGGCGTTAAACGCCCCCATCGCCGGTCCACACCAGATCTGATAATCCAGTTCCCGCCCGGCTACCCCCCGGTTCGCCCATACCGACGACAGCCCCAGGTACCAGCGAAATACAAGAGCCATTTTGCGTTTGGGATTGTCGGTCGCTACCACAATCTGTTCGGGATCACGCTCCGAGAAAAAGTCGATACAATGCTGCCAGATGGTCTGGAAAGAATCGCCGAAGACAGTTTTCTCCAACATAGCGCGTTCTTTTTCGGGAATAGCCTCCCAGCTCAGGTACGCGTTATAGAGATCATACAACTTCTGCGCCCGCAGGCCGAAGAGCGTTCCCTGTTTGGCAACCTGGAGCTTCACCCCCATCTCGAACATATCGGCGGCTGGTGCCATCATTACGTCGGTCATGTCGATGTTCGCCAGGATAGCCCGAACGTGATCGGAGGTTCCCGCTTCCCGGCAGCTTTGGTTAACGGACCCGGTTACGATGTACGAAGCGCCCATGGCAAAGGCTCCGGTTACGGCTTCCGGCGTGCTAATGCCCCCGGCCGCCCCAATGCGAACGGTTTGCGCATAATTCTGCTCAGCCTGAATCTGATCGCGCAGGGCCAGCACAGCGGGCAGCAGGCAAACCAGCGACCGTTTGTCGGTATGCCCTCCCGAATCAGCCTCGACGGTGATGTCGTCGGCCATTGGCACCCGCGCTGCCAGTTCAGCCTGTTCCGGTGTGATGCTTCCCCGGCCAACCAACGTTTGCAGTATACTGTCCGGCGCGGGCTTAAGGAAAGCGGCTGCTACCTCTACCCGCGACACTTTGGCAATAACCCGATTGGCTAACTGAATCGTCCCATTCGGCCCCCGGCTGATGCCCGCCACCCGGTAACGCACCACATGCTCGGTCAGACTCAGGAAAGCCGATGCTTCGATGACGCGTACCTCTTTTTGCAGATACAGGTCAACCGCTTTTCGTTCGAGGGCTTCTTCGCTGGGGCTATGAATCAGGTTGAACGCATACGGTCCGTTGGGTAGGGCCTGTTGAATCTGGTCAATGGCCTGCTCAATCCGGGACGGAACCAGCCCACCCGCCCCAAACGAAGCCAGCATCCCCGCCTTACCGAGCGCTATCACCAGTTCTTCGGAAGCAATGCCGTTGGCCATCGCACCGGCCATGTAGTTATATCGAGTGCCATAGGTCTGCCGGAACAAAGGATCACCGAGCTGCTCGGGCTGGTAAGCGGGCAAAGTTGCCAGGAGTTCCATGGAACAGAGTAGGGACCTATCGGTCGTCCCCATCGTGGTGGCGGCTCCGATTCGTCCCTGTTTATCCCGCACCCAGAAACACGGCTGATGTCGGGCTTCAAGTATCCGCCGAATTCCTGGTTCATCGAAGCTGACATCCGTTTGGTTGCCAAACCATTTCGCCGTTACCCACCCCTGATCGGCGGTGATCCCGTTCGACGGCAGCGATTTTATACTTAACTCATGTGCAATCATTGCCTGATCCACTCAATAGCGTTAATATTCTGTTGGTCTTCCATTCATTCTATTCGTAATCACCGGACAGCGACAGCGATGTCGGTTACCGCATAAATGCGGAGCGGCCCTTTCCAGAGGTTCGCGTCGGCGGTGAGTGTCAGCGACTGATCCGTTCGGTCAATCGTTTTGATGTGCACCTCCAGGCGCATTTCGGGGTCGGTCGCTAGTATCTGGCCGCGGTATTTCCACACGGTTCTGTGCGGAGCCACCTGCCGGAACGTAACGTTACGTAGGCCATCTGCCAGCCCCTGCTGAAGCACAAAAAGCTGCATCGCCTGCAGAATTGCCTCCACCCCAAGCGAGCCGGGCATCACGGGGTCTTGGTAGAAATGACAGGTAAAAAACCAGTTGTGCGCTTCAATAACTTTCCGGGCAAACACGTAGCCCTTGCCGTAGTTCCCGCCTTCTTTGACGACGAGCGCCGTATCCAGCAGGTTAAGCTGATCGCCAGCCAGGTGAAGCTGCGGAGACGCCGGATTCGACGAACGAAACAGTTTCATCCGCCCAAACAAGGAATCCAGCTTAAAGGAAAGGCGATTTAGCCCCTCTACCGCTGGGGTTTCAGACCAGGGCGCTACGTGCGTACCCCGGTCCAGACCAGCCTGACTCGACAAATCGTCTTTGGTGAAAAAGCCGAACGAGGCCGTCCCCCGGTAAAATGGTTGCTCATCAACGCGTAGCTCGAAACTGTAGCGCTGCAGCACCGTACCGTTCAGGGCCGTATGGCTCTCCATGCGAACGGCATTGGTAATCGTTTTGCCACGCAGGTCGACGGAACGTAACAGATTGCCTTCCCCATCCAGATTCCGGAAGAACAGATCTTTCTCCGGAAAGAGCTGGGTAGAGCCCAGGTACGCTCCCAAAAATCCGCAGGGTTGCAACGCAATCTCCATCAGAATGGAATAGGGCATTTCGGGCGCTGCGTTCTGCTGGTAATACCAGGCGTCGGCCGGTACGTCGTATTCCGTCACGATTTCCGGCTTATTCTGGAACACACCTCGCTCGCCGTTTATCCGTAGTACCCTGGAAATGAGCTGCAAATCCGTATTCGGCTGACGAGAAAGCGCCCGACCTTCAAATAGCCGGTACTCCTCGCCGAAACATTTATGAATAGGACCGAGCGCAAACTGGGTCAGATGGTATTCATTGAAAAGTACCGGTATCGGCATGGGCTCCACAAACACCCCTCCCTCGCGAGGCAGCGTTTCTTTCCGGTAGGCAGGTTGGTCTTTCTCCTGGAGCCGCAGTCCAAGATTCTCGAAGAAGACCGCGATCTGGCCTTCGTACAGAATGGTCAGATCAGCAATGACGTAGGGTTCGGCTACTAATCCGATCTCCTTTACATCCATCTGATACACCAGTTTCCCCGGTCGCGCGGGTACCTCTTTCCGGCACCGAACTTTCTGGGGCAAACCGAGGATCGGCTGGAAACGAGCATCTTTCGTCAGCCGCTGCATACCCAGAAACAGCATAAAGAAACGCAGGAGCTGCCCACCGCCTTCGGCCTGTAGTGAACCGGCCAGGACTTCGTCATCGCGGAAATGGCAGGGAAAATACCAGTCGTCGGGACGCAGTTCTTTCTCGGCTTCGATGAATCCGATACCCGCACTTCCACCCTGCCGGTCAACCCGCGTAATCCGGTCCAGCATCAGAATTTCTTTGGGGGGCAGCCGCAGCGATGGATTGCGGCCATTCGGCAGATAAGCGGAGCCAAAGCAGCTGACCAGATCACCGTTCACCAACGCCATCAGCTCCTCCCGCGAGAAAGCTGACTTGTCGCAGTCCAGCAGGGGCGTAAAGAACTGCCGGGGGCGACTGGCCCGCTCGCTCAGCTCCTGCGGACTAAACACGACACCCTGTCCCTGTGCCAGGTCTTCATTACTAAAAAAACCGGCGCAGCCGCCGTCCATTTTCAGAACCAGCCGGTCTTCGACGTAGCATCGGTAATGGAAAAAGAACAACAGATTAGCTCCGTTGCGCACGAAACGGTCAATGGAAATATCGTAGCGCAGGGTCTGCCCTTCAAACGGCAAATCGTCGGTGAAGGTCAGGGTGCAGTCCAGAAGCCGGTATACGTATTCGCCTTTATTCTGAAAATCAATGCCCAGGTAGCTGATCAAAAGCAGATCGCACTGCCCGGATTCAACAGCGACCGCCCAGGGAATCTGCCCGTCGGTGGCAAAAGCGGACTGGTACGGAATATCGTACTCGGTGGTGATCCGGGACGGCTTAAACACCTGCGGCACGGCATCCAGTTGCGTCACCCGGCTTACCAACAGATACGGCGGCATAGGCAGCATCACCCGACGACGATACGTATCGATAACGGTAAACTCCTCCCCGAATACGTCCTGGATCCTGCCCGTAGCGAATGTCAACAAATCGGCTTCATTCCAGACAACGGGTTTGTTCGCTAAATAGTCGGGATTGGAATAATCCTGTAACAGCAGGCCGTTTTCGGCCCGTTGGCGAGTTAATACGTGTGATTTGGCGGTAGATTCCGGCACGGATAAGGTCATGGGTGGCGCGGGAGAAAGTGGGGTTGAACGAACGGACGTAGCAGCCACCTGGGACACAACCGTCGTCTCCGCTTCAATTAGTGCAGGTTCAGCACGTTTATTATTTTGCGAAAAAAGGTGTCTATTTTCCGGCGTCAGCAGCAGCGACTCAAAGCGGGGACCACCCGTATGTAAGGTTTTCACGAACGACTTACGGGCGGGTGAGCCGGTGTTTTTGGTTTCATAAAACGGGGTTAACTGCACCGGTACGCTATGCGCCAGCAGCCGGGCCACTAGTCCGGTCAGATTGCGGAGCACACTAGCCCCCTTGCGATCCATTGGAAAAACGGCATGTTCCTGCTCCTGTAGTACGTCTGCAATCCACCGGGAACAGGTCGCGTTAGCCCCTACTTCCACAAACAGCTTGTGGTTATCAGCAGCCAGTTTGCGCACGATGCGGGGCCAATCGACGGGTTGGCAACAGACTTCCAGCGAATTACGGGCGAGTTCATCACTGTCGATGCGGAGCGGCTGGGCGGTTACGCTGGAATAGAACGCTTTATCCGGTATGTGCTCGATTGGCAGGTGGTGCATCGCTATCAACTCGTCGGTCACCTGTCGGCAAAAGTCATGGTGGACGACATTGTTGATGGTTAGCGGCATAGCCGTTAGCGGATAGGTCGTTACGATGCGGTCCAGATCAGCCGAATCCCCGGAAATAATTATTTCAGTATCGGTGTTGATAAAGGTCAGAAACACCCGGCTCTCACGGGGGGCTATCTCTTGCCGGAACCAGTCGGCCAGTGACGCATAGCCCAGCCTGCCGTTGGGCACAGAGATCAGCCGGGACGACCACCGCTGCCGCGCTTCGGCTTCCGGTAGCTGCCAGAGTTCAGCCAACAGGCGCATACGCCCTCCCACTTTTTCCCGAAACAGCGGAGCCTGCCAGAATTTCGTTTCTACATGGACCGTACTCCAGACGCGCTGACAGTACCACATCGCGCTGGTTTCGCCCATGCTATACCCCAGGGCTGAATCGGCCTGAACGCCCAGGTGATCGTGCAGAATTTTGGTAAACAGCCCCGAAAACGTACAGCCCGTCAGCATCATGGCCGACGCGTCGGTTTGCAACTGACGTTCCCGCGCCTGTTTCTCGGCCGGACTCAAAGCAAACAGCGAACGTGGGTACACCTCCGTCCGCAGCGCATCGGCCGGGTCGTACCCCTGCGTTTTCAGGCGTTCGTCTAAATCGGGAAAGGCCTGAAAGATAGTTGCGCCAGCGCCAGCGTACATGCTGCCTGAACCGGGATATACCAAAGCCAGTTTACCCCGCTTCCCTAACGGGTTGTCGGTATAATAACTACCGGCCGGGGTCTGTAACGTACCGATAGCGGTCGCCTGTGCGGTGAATTTTAGCCGGAAGAATGTAATCTCTTTTTTTAATTCCTCATCCGATGCAGCTACCAGCACCAGTATTTGACCGGCTTCTGATGTCGGCTCATATGCCTGACAGAGCCTATCCGAAAGGTGTCGGAAAGACGTAGTCGCCAGTTCATCGTCCAGGTGAGCTAGCTGGTTAAGAAGTCCGTCGAGGGTAGCACCCTGAATGGGAAAAATCCGTTCGCCACCCTGAAGCAGGTACGTCGACGGTTCACCAGATTGGGCGTGAGTGCCTTCTGAAAGAAGCACATGGGCGCTGGTACCGTCGGAGGCCAGCCCACTGATGGCCGCCCGCAGGCGCGTTGCCCCTTTCTCGGGAACCCAGGGACGTGCCCCATCGGGGACGTAAAAGGGAATATGAACAAACGGAGCCGCTGACGAAGGGCCTTCCCAGTTCGGAACACCCGGCAGAAACCGGTGGTAGAGTGATAGAGCCGTTTTAATAATCGACGCAATACCCGATGCGGCAAACGTGTGACCGATGAAGGCTTTGCTGCTTCCCAACGCGCAGGTTAACGGAGCATCACTAGCCCGGTAGGCCTCGGTCAGGCCCGCAATCTCGGCCTGATCCTGTTGCGCTATGCCACTAGCCGATACGTCCAGGTAGCCAATGTCGGTCGGACGAAGCTGCTGGCGATGTAGTACCTGTTCGGCGGCCTGAGCGACCGCCCTGGCCGAGACCGCGCCCCGCCAATGCGTTTCGTCCGACTGCACAATAGCCAGGTCGTCGATGCGGGCGTACACGCGGTCACTCGCCGTTGCATCGGCTCGTTTCAACACAATGGCACCGGCTCCTTCGCCGATGGTCCAGCCCTGGGTGCTATGGTTCCACCCCATCGATACGGGGCCGGTATGAACCGGATGAACGGCCTGGCGGGCCAGTACGCTTTCCAGCCCCCCGCCCAGATCAACGGCACCAAGCACGACGGCATCCACCTCCCGATTCGTCAGTAAATTCTGCGCAATTTCAAGGGCTTTGTATACCCCGTTTTCGTTCGATGATACGGTGAACGCTGGCCCGGTAAAATCCATCAGGGCGGCAATTCGACTGGCAATAATATTACCGATAAAACCGGTATGCTCACTGAGCGAATGGCCTTCGTAATCCGAAAAAATGGCATTTTTCAACCCATTCGTCAAGCTGCCTACGGCTGATTCGGCCACGTCCAGACCAGACTCCCGGACAGCCTGCTGAACCTGCCAGCCCATGTGCCACCGACCCAACCGGTGGTGGATTTCCAGTTCGGTTTCCATCGCGATGATGACCGCTACGTTAGCTCCTTTTCCTTCGAGGGTATGCAGATTGGCATCCTGAATGGCCCGATCCGCGACTTTCAGCATCAAGACCTGCTGATGAGTGGCCCGCTCGGCTTCTTTGGGCTGAATTTTGAACCGCAGCAGATCAATATCAAAAGCCTCGACCCAGGCTCCTCTTAACTCACTGACAGGCGGCAAATCAGCATCCGCCATGGTTTTGCGGAGCGCGTCCATGCCTTTCCAGCGTTCGGGCGGCAGGGGGCCAAAGTGCTGTCGGCCGAGGAGCAGCGACAGGTAAAACTCATCCAGGTTCTCGCAGCTACCTATGTGTAAATCCATTCCAACGATTGCCATTGGCTCAGCCGGTTGGGCAACGGGTGCCTGGGCAGGGAACGTACCAGACGCGGGCGTTGACAGCACCATGTGCGCGTTGGTACCGCCGAACCCAAAGGCATTGACGCCCGCCCGGATCAGGTCAGCGTCGTTAGGCCAGTGCCGGTTCTGGCGCACCAACTGCTCAGCCCCCACTCGTCCATCAGCCGAGGCAAGTGGCTTATCGACACCAATCGTAGCAGGTATCATCCGCTGCTGCATCGCCAGAATGACCTTTATTGTACTGGCCATGCCAGCCGCCGTCAGCAAATGCCCAAGGTTTGGCTTTATGGAGCCAATCAAGGGAGGCTTCTGATCAAAAAAATCACCGATGCTGTTGAGTTCGGTTTTATCTCCGAGCCGGGTTCCAGTCGCATGGCATTCGAGATAATCAATCGCCTGCTGATCCGGGTCTAGTTTCGTATAAGTACGTGCAAAAGCAAGTTGCTGGCCTTTGGGGTTCGGCGTGAGCAAAAACTCACCTTTGCCATCGTTCGACAAGCCGACTCCCTCGATAACCGCGTGAATCGTATCGCCATCACGCTGGGCATCCGACAGTCGTTTCAGTAGGATAACTCCCGCGCCCTCGGCCGAGGTGAGTCCGCTGGAACGCTCATCCAGTGGGGCCGAAACCTCCGTTGATTGCGCATACGCGTGGAAATATGAAAATCCGATATGAATCAGGAGCGGATCAGCGCAGCTAACAGCGCCCGCGAGCATCATATCGGCCTTTCCAGCTCGTAATTCATCACAAGCCAATTTTATGGCATACAAACTGGACGCACAGGCAGCATCCAGCGAATAATGCGGCCCGCGCAGACCAACGGCCTGGGCCACCAACGCGGAGGGTGTGCTAACCAGAACCGACTCCTGAAAACTGCCCCGCTGCGCTACGTATGGGATAGCTACCGGTACGGGTTCACCCGCGAGGGTTTCCAGCGTTTGCTGGACCATATCGGCATACATCGAGGAAAGAATTTGTCGCGACTGACGGGTAGGAAAAGACAAGTTTCCCAGAATGACCCCGCACTGCTTCAGACTTGGGTGCTGCCAGTAGCCGCTACGTTGTAGGGCTTCACGGACAACGTACAGCGCCCAGTGCAATTGCTGATCCTGATTCAGCAGCGTCCGCGCATCTAGTTTATACCCCTCCGGATCAAACCGAAAATCACGGATAAATCCACCCCTGAGCGAGTAGCAGGTATCTAACCCGCCTTTTTCCGGTTGATAAAACAGCTTCGGATCGGCACCAAAATCAGCACTCGTTGCCTCACTGATACACGCTTCGTTCGCAACCAAATTCGTCCAGAATTGCTCGGGCGACGTAGCGCCGGGGAACAGCGCCCCCATACTCACTACGGCAATTTTCTCTCCTGACCGTTCTGTTTTCATTCGGCGCGACGAAGTAAGGGTTCCGATGGCGTCCACTGCAAGTCCCGGCTGATGGTGACGCTGGCCCGGTGCGTTTTTATCGATACGGCTCCCGTCGATGCATCATAAGCGGTCAGGTCGGCTTCCATCGTAAAATCGGTTGACTTCACGACCCGGAGTGCTACGTAGAAAGGTCGCCCGAAGGACAGTTCTCCGAAGATTTCGCCCCCGTCCGTGCGAAGAGGTAAACACGCACAGCCATGAAACCGACGTACCCAGATCAGCAATCCCTGGTACATGATGTCCGTCAGAAAGCCGTTAATGGTCGACACCGGAAACTGGCCCTGCCGTTCCCACGCCACGCCCGGATGCTCGCACAAAAGCAAAACGCCCTGTTCGTCCAGCGAAACGATCTGCTTTACACCCTGAAAATCGGGTCCGTGAAACAACGTACCGTCCTGATAGAGTACGGAGGCATCGGCCAGGAACGGAGCGGTCAGGTCAGGAAGACTTTCAACCGGAGCCGCTGGGCGTTGGGCAACCAGGGTGATCTGCCCCTGATAGCGGGGCAGGGATCGACCATTGACCTGATGCGGTACGTTCGTGCGAGCCCGACTGAGAATAGTAGCCAGTACCTGAATCCGATCTTCAGATTTTGTCTGTTCCTGAATAATCCCCTCGAAGTCCGTAGGCTGCGTACCGTCAAAGACGACTCCGTTGAACAGCTTGACGTTCTCTTCGCGGTAGAGCGTAAAGCCAGGGTACAGGTTGTCGGCCGTTTGGGCCAGCCAGCTATTTGCCATATTAATGGGCAGAACCGCATGACCCTGAATGACGTGGTGCGCCAGAAACAGATTGGCTTCCAGCGTCAGCGTACGGCGAATTGTGTAGGTCTGTACCGGCGTGCTGACCTCCGCTTTGGCGACGGGCAGGGTCCCTCCCAGAATGACCTGCACCTGATCTGTGGCCTGCCTGCTTAGCTGATCGACCAGCGCCTGCGGTCCTTCGTCGGACGGCACAAACGATACGTGTTGAGCCAGCAGCATCTTTTTAAGCTCCGGACTCACCATACCCGAGTCCCAGGCTCCCCAGTTGATCGACACGATATGCGCCAGCGGGAAGTTCTTTCGGAACAGATAGGCAAACCGATTCAGGACTTCGTTCGCCATCGCGTAATCCGTTTGCCCGACATTACCGTAAAATCCGGCTACCGACGAAAACAGGACGACATGCCGGAGATTATCTACGGGAAGCGTCTGCATCACCGACGCCAGCCCCTGTATTTTAACGTCAAAAACTGCGTCGAAATCTGCATCGGTTTTCTGTTCAATGCGTTTGTCGGCTAGTCGTCCGGCTCCGTGAATCAAACCCGTGACGGGGCCGGTTAGTGGCGTTACCTCGGCCAGGACCGCTTTTACGGCTGCGGCATTGGTTACGTCAACGGCCCGATAAAAGGCCCTGGCACCCTGACGTTGAAGCTCGGCCAGGTTTGCCCGAATGTCGCGTTGAGCCAGTACGTCGCTTACCATGCGCTCCACTACGCGAGGCAGTGGTTTTTCGCTTGCCATTTGTAGCGTTTTCATGGCCTGCCGTTTCAACTCCGCCGGATCCGTTAACCCATCGGCCCAGGCCGGATCAGTAGCCGACAATTCCGTTCGGCCCAGCAGAATAAATGTACAGTGAAACGTAGCCGCCAGTTGATTGACGCAACTGGCCGTAATGCCCCGCCCTCCGCCCGTTACCAGAAAGACGCTGTCTTGATCAAGTTGAGCGCTCAGTGTTGGCTCAGTAAACGGGGCCACTGGCTCAGCGACGAGTGTCTGCCGCTTCCCATCAGCGGTATAAGCGGTCTGGAGCAGGCACCGATTGGCGTCGTATAGTTCCTGACGAACTTTTTGGGCTGCTACAGCCGGAGTCAAGTCCGGTGATACGTCCACGGTTCGGCAGAAGACGCCCGGCCACTCCAGATTCAGCGACTTCGTCAAGCCGGTTAACCCTCCGCCCAAGATAGCGTCATGGCCCGAATTCAGCAGTCCGAACGCGCCATCCTGCCGAACGACCACCAGAAAAGCCGGTCGTGTCTGCCAGTGATCCTGATTTAAGGCGGGTTTCAGCCATTTAGCCAATAGAAAAGCTGCTTTCAAAAAAGCTTTTTCTGTTCCTGTAGCAAACGTCTGTACGTCCACTGCCCCCGTTTGCTGGGGATGCAGGTAAATGAGCTGACTGACCGAGTTGCCCAACCGAGCAAGCGTCCTCTGAATCGTGTCTTCCTGAACATCAGCCAGCACGTACTCAGTTACGCCTTCCGGAAGCGATTGCTTAGAGCGGTTAACATCGGTTCCCCAGGTCAGCACGACCAGTTGATGATCTTTGGCGATTAATTCAGCGCAGAGCGCAGGCGTTACGTCCGATCCGTCGTTGACAAGCAGGGTTATACCTTCTGCTGGCATAACCAGCTCATCCGGTTCCGGAAGGTAGCGCAGCGTAGCGACCGAACGGGGTACGTTCGGATAGGTTCCGGGGGCAAATCGAGTCTCCGGCTGGCACTCGGCAACCGGACCGGAACTTACTTTTTTACGCCAGCGCCCTCCAGCCCTGTCGTCATTTTCGTGACCAGATAATCGACAATCTGCTGCAGCGTACGCAGTTCGGCCAGTTCCTGTTGCTTCACGCCCTGTACGGCAGGATGCGCTTCGGTCATAGTACCGAAAATCTCAACCCGCTTGATCGAGTCAATACCCAGGTCAGCCTCCATGTCCATGCTTAAATCCAGCATTTCGGCCGGATAGCCTGTCTTTTCGGCCACTACCGACAATAAGCTCGTTTCGATAACCTTGTGATCAACGCCCGGCTTAGTGTCGTTTGCTACGGGCCTTTCGGCCCCGACTGGTGATACGTTAATGGGCGGTGAAATCTGTCCGTTGGTTGGCCGACCTGAGCCGCTGACCGCTTCTATTGTCGGTGACGATGCTGCAAATCCATTGGCCACTCCCCCGCCATTCATTTTCGAAGTCAGGTAGTCGACAATCTGTTGCAGCGTACGGAGTTCAGCCAGTTCCTGTTGCTTCATCCCCTGTACGGCAGGATGCGCTTCGGTCATAGTACCGAAAATCTCAACCCGCTTGATCGAATCAATTCCCAGATCAGCCTCCATGTCCATGCTTAAATCCAGCATTTCGGCTGGATAGCCTGTTTTTTCAGCCACCACCGATAGCAAGCTGGTTTCGATACGTTTGCGGTCGATACTGGTTGAAGGCGCGGGTGCCGCGGGTGGTTCAGCGACAACCTGCTGGGTAAGTACGGCTTCGTTTGTCGAGCCGTTTCTAGCCTCATGCTTCCCGTTGAGCGACAGTACAGGCTCATGATGATACCCATTAGCAGGCTGATGAACAGGCCGGGCCGGGATGGATTGCCCGTTTGTTTCCTTCGCAGGATGGGTATTGTTCGATTGGACTAAAGCTGTCAATAAAGCCTCGATCCGGTTTTGCTGTTCCTTTAATGCGGCTATGTCAGCCTGCATTTGGGTAAGTATTGGATTCATAAGTTCGTCTTCGTCGTCAGTAGGAAGAATGGAATTCAGGTCGATTGCGGGGATACTCAGGGCTTGTTCGTACCGCTTCTGCGTGGCTTCAGAAACGTAGTTATGGCCACTGATTTTAACGGTTAAACTGGCTTTGGCGGCCGGTTCGGCATAGGGCTGCGCAAACGAATCGAAGCCCTGTACCGCTACCCCCAGCACAGCGAGCTGCGCAACCGCTTCACGTATTTGTTTGTCGCCGTCTTTTTTAGCGTTCGCGTTCAGGGAAATCACGGTATGGGGCTTATCCCCCAGAATCTCCCTAACCAGGTTGCCTAAAATATTCTTTGGCCCAAACTCAACGAATACGCGCCCGCCCTGGCTGTAAATAGATTCGATCTGTTCGTTGAAACGTACCGGACTGGCGATATGGCTCGCCAGCAGGTCTTTAACCTTCTGCGGATCGGCGGGGTAGGCCTGGCCGGTTGTGTTCGAGAAAACGGGGCCGGAAGCGGGTGAAACCGTGATGCGTCGAATCGCATCGGCAACCGGTTCTTGCGCCTGGCTCACTAAAGGCGTATGAAAAGCGGCCGACACGGGCAATAGCGTCGCCTGAAATCCACTCGCCTTTGCGGCTTCCTGAAACCGGACTAATTCGCGGGTCTCTCCGCCCAGCACCAGTTGGGTGGGTGAGTTGATGTTCGACACCCACACGGTAGGATAGCCTCGGAGTAACTGCTCGATGGTGTTACGTTCCCCTTTCACGGCCAGCATGCCGCTCGGCTGCCCCGTAGCAGCCGCGGCCATCGCTTCGCCACGAATTTTCGACAAGCCATAAAACGCATCCTCATCCAGGACACCGGCTGCCCACAGAGCCGTTAACTCGCCATAACTATGCCCCGCGTAGAAATCGGCTTTAAAGCCGACGTTAGTCAGCAGCCGATACAGTCCGGCACTTAAGGCCCCAATGGCGGGTTGGGCAAACTGCGTTTGGCGAAGCGTTATTTCCTGACGCTGCTCTTCCTCGGCCGAAAAAACCGGAACGGGAAACACCACATCGGTCAGGAGACGTTGGCCTTTAGCCTCAAAAAAGCGATTGGCCTGGTTAAAAGCCGCTCGAACGGGTGGATAAGCGCTGGCCAGATCAACGCCCATGTTTACGTACTGCGCCCCCTGTCCGGCAAACAGAGCGACTATTTTGTGATCGATTGGCAAGGCGGCACTACGGTACCAGATGCCTTGGATGGGGTGCTGCCATGCGGCCTGTCCGGCATTACGTTCCAGAAGTTGAATAGCCCCGCTTATTTTCTGACGGGCCTCCTCAACGGAAGAAGCTACAAACCCCAGGCGGGGATTATGGGCCGGAATTTTTGCGCTAGCCGATTGCTGCGCCAGCCGCTTCAACGTAGCATCGGCCTCCCCGGTGGTTAGCAACGTCAGTTGTTGCCGACAGTTGGCTAACAAGTCAGCATCGGTCGAATCATGCAGCAGGATCAGGTGGTGCAACGTATACTGTCGATAGCTGTTGTCAGGCTCTTCGCCGAGTTCTTCCAGTGTAAGGTGCAGATTGACGCCCCCGAACCCAAAGGCACTTACCGCAGCGCGCCGGGGCAGATGCGCTGCTTTCCGGAACCAGGGGCGGGTTCGGGTATTGATGTACAGGGGAGAATCTGCCAGTCCCAACTGCGGATTAGGCTGCGTTACGTTGATCGTGCCCGGCAGAATTTTGTGGTGCAGCGCCAGGGCGGCTTTAATCAGTCCGGCAATGCCGGCAGCCGCTTTGGTATGACCAATCTGCGACTTAACGCTCCCCAGGGCGATATGACCGGGGGTTAGGTTCGATTTCCCGAAAACCATCTTCGTCGAGGTAATCTCCGACAAGTCACCCGCTATCGTTCCGGTGCCATGCGCTTCGATCAATCCTACCGTAGCCGCATCATAACCCGCTTCGTCATACGCCCGCTGCATGGCGATTGCCTGACCGTGCGGGCGGGGCGCGTAAATGCTTTTGAAGCGCCCATCGCTCGATCCGCCGATGCCGCGAATGGTCGCGTAAATCCGGTCACCATCCCGAACGGCATCGGCCAGTCGTTTACAGACAATCATGCCTAAGCCTTCACCAATGAGCATACCATCCGACTCCTCATCGAACGGCCGAATCTGCCCTTTCCGCGAGAATGCCGGCGTTTTGCTGAAACTCATGTACATGAACGGTGAGTTGTTGGCATCGACGCCCCCCGTCAGCATCATGTCGCACCGCCCTTCAATCAGTTCACTCAAGGCCATTTTAACCGCGCTCAGCGACGCAGCGCAGGCGGCATCGACCACGGAATTGATACCGCCGAAGTCGAAGCGGTTGGCGATACGTCCCGCTACTACGTTGCCCAGCAGACCCGGAAACGTGTCTTCCGACCACGGTATGTAAGCCGCCTTTATTTTGTCGATGACCTGCTGAATCTGGGCCTCCGGCATACCGATGGACTCCAGCGCTTTTCGCCAGACGGGCGCTTCCAGCCGGGAGTTTAAGGGGAGCAGCAGATTCTGCCCACCGCCGACGCCTAAGATAACCCCGGTTCGTTCGCGGAGTTTAGCGTCCAGTTTTGCCGAACCTGGGGCATAGCCCGCGTCGATCAACGCATCCCGGGCAACAACTAAACTCAGCAACTGCCCCGTGTCAGTAGATTCCAGCAGGTTTGGAGGCATGCCAAACTCAAGCGGATTGAAGTCAATATCGGGAATAAAGCCCCCTACTTTGCAGTACGTTTTATCGGCAGCCGCTGGGTTGGGGTCGTAATAATCGTCGATCTTCCAGCGGTTTTCCGGTACGTCTTTAATGCTGTTAACGCCCTGAATAATGTTTGTCCAGTACGTTTCCAGGTTTTTGGCATCGGCAAACACAGAGGCCATACCCACAATAGCCACCGGATTCTGACGCAAAAGAAGATTAGTATAATCCATAGCCGGATGTTCAGACAGGTTAGGTTGAAAATTTTGTTCTGTGTTAGGCCCGTTTTGCGCTTATCTAATTCGCATACGTACTTCCATTTCAATTAAGGGTACCTCTCATTCCCGGCACAATTAAACCCCGATTTTACCGTCCAGCGATCAATGAAGTATACGTCATTTGACAGAGCAGGCAGCCTAAGCTACTTGTACCACAATACGTCCAGACGAGTTGTGATCTAAGTAATCCACTTAACTAGACTAGTGGCGGCCAAACAAGGAGTCTGACCCAGGAGTCAGCTTCAAGAACTAGCCAACTCAAAGGTAGAGCGTATGAGTAGACTATGCTGGAAAATGTTGTGAACGACGACAATTAGTATGCGAATACCGGCAACGCGTAAGTTACATCGGATTAAAACGGGTTATCCGCTTTCTAAATAAGGTTGACCGCTGTGCAAAATCATGACGCAGTTTGTTTATTTACCAGCTGTCCCGATTTTACGATCAGCATTAACATCCACCTTAACAGGCTGATCAATAGCCCCACAACTTAGTTCCAGGTATTGATTTTACCGGTGCAGAAAGTGCTGTAAAAACTCATCTTTATAGCTTCGACTGAGTGGAATCAAGTGCGGTCCGATTCCGACTTCGGCCTCATTGAATGAGTCTACTTTATTGATATTGACAGCATACGAACGGTGAACTCTGACGAATTCGGGCTGATTGACGCGTTCCAGCACGCCACTCAGCGTAAGCCGGAGTACATACTTACGGTCATTTGTGAACAGATTCGTGTATATGCTATCGGCTTCCAGATACAGTAGATCATTCAGGCTGACTTTTACGAACTGATAATTCTGTTTGATAAACAGGTAATCATTGATTTGCAGGATCGCTTCGCGTCCGAGTGGATCGCGGCCGGAGGGAGGTGCCGTTACAGGTTGAGTAACGGAAACAACTGACCGGGCGGAGAAGTTACAAATCGCCAGTTCAATGGCTGTCCGAAGGCTATGCAGTTGATAAGGCTTGGTCAGGTAGGCGGCCGGATACGTTTGTTTAGCCCGTTCCAGCGTTTGCCGATCGGTTAATGCCGTCAGGTAGATGACGGGTACGGGCCGCTCTGCAATCAGATGATGAATGGTCTCAATTCCGTCCCAGTCGCCTTTTATGGTAATATCGCACAGCAATAAGTCGACGGACTGCCGTTTGAACAGGTCGAGGGCTTTGCGCCCATTGTTGGCCGTACCCACTACGTCGTATCCTTCGGCTTCCAGGGTATCGCTTAGTTCCATGGCCAGAATAGGCTCGTCTTCCACAATCAAGATTTTGATACGTTCATCAGGACTCATAACCCTATTGTTAATGGCATTCGAAACTGTTGACTGGGGTATCCAGGCGACTAAGTTCAACCTTACGAACGAACGGTAGGCATCTGTAGCCGGAATAGCGTTCCATTTTGCTTGAGTAACTCAAACTCACCTTCCAACTGTTCGCTGAGGGAAGCAATCAACCGCTTACCAAACGAGGCTTTCGCACCTTTTCGCTGCCAGTCCGCCTGATCAATACCGGGCCCGTTATCCTGCACTTCCAGAATAATCGTCGGCTGGGGTGCGCTCGTCTGCCGTCGTAAGTCGATACGTAACAAAGGACGCTGAGATACTACGTTGGTGTAGGCATACTTAAAGGCATTCGTTACCAGCTCATTAACGATCAACCCTAGCGGCATTGCCATATCAACGTCCATATCCTGCTGCTCGATGTTGAGTTGTAGGTCAAACTCGGAGGGCTGATAGTTATAAGCCAGCATGAGACTTTCGGCCAGATCAGCCAGGTACTCCCGCATGTTAACGGTCGTTACGCTGTCGGTTTGATAGAGCCGCTGATGAATTAGCGACATAGCCTCGACCCGCTGTTGCCCAACCCGAACGGCCTGCACGGCATTTTCGTCATCGAGCCGGTTCGACTGTAATTTGAGCAGACTCGAAACAATGGCCAGATTATTCTTAACCCGGTGGTGCAATTCCCGCATCATCAGCGCCAACTGGTCGGCCTGCTGCTGAATTTTGGTCCGGCTTTTTTGCAAACGCCGATAGAACCAGTACAACCCGCCCAGCAGGAGCGTCATTAAGACCAGGCTGCTGCCGCCAATCCAGATTTGTTGTTGCTGCAAGGCATTTGTAGCGGCCAGTTGCTTAATATTTTCTTCTTTCTGTTGAGTCTGATAGCGGGTCTCCAGCTCGGTCACTTGCTGGTTTTTAGTGGCGTTAAATACACTGTCATGGCTGGCAACATGGCGTTTATAAAACAAAAGGGCTTGTCGGTAGTCTCCCCGCTTTTCCCATATCTGACTCAGGTACCCGTTCACCTCGTCCAGAACTGTATGCTTGGCTGTGCCGGTACTATCAACCCAGGCCAGTGCCCGCTGGCAGGCCTGTTCGGCTTCGTCCAGCTTGTTCTGAGGGATCAGCACGGCGGGCAGACTGGAGTACACGTATCCCCGTACGAAATCATCCTTATAGTGATCAGCATAGGCCAGCACCTTCCGAAAGGTTTGTTCGGCACTCGCATACTGCTGCTGTTTTTTGTAGAGAATACCGAGGTTGAACAGTGCACCGTAATAGGTAACTGTATCTTTCTGCGCTTTATAGAACGCCAGAATTTTCTGCGTATAAGCCATTGCCTGATCGAAGTGCTGACTTTGCCCCTCCAGGTTGGCCATATAGCTGTACAACTCGTTCAGTTCATGTTCATAGCCCCCCTGCTTCGCCAGTTCGATACCGTACAGCAGGTAGCGCCGGGCTTCCGGCAGCTTGTTGATCCCGTCATAAGCAAACCCAATAAAAGCCGCTGTCCGGGCCTCTTTCCGCCGGTTTCCGCTTTTTTTGAACGTATCCAGGGCTTTCAGATACCACCGAATAGCCTCATTGGAATCCCCCGTTGTTCGGTACCAATAGCCTATTGCGCGGTAACCCAGCCCAATATCGTCCAGATTATTAACGGCCTGTGCCAGGGTCAATGACTGCTCATAGGCTTGTCGGGCGGGCATCATCTGACCCGCGTTTATCAGGGAATCGCCGATGTGTCGAAGTGTCCATAGCTTAACGGAGTCCGGTGCATTCTTCAGCGAAGCAGGTAACAACTCCGACTGCGCCCGTAGCCAGAGGGGAGAGAAAACCAGCAACAGAGCAGCTGCCAGCGGAAGGAATCGGGTCATGGTTAGGTAGAGGAATAAGCTAAATAAAAGAGAAAAAAATTAGAAACCAACTTATAGATTTATAGTCATCCATTTAGACATATATGCTAAATAGACCACCAGCTGGCAGGGCCATAACCGATCGGTTGGTTGCGCACAATGCTAGATGTAAAAGCGGGTTCGCTTCCCTGGCCGAAGTGGCTACCGCGCAGCAAGGGGTGGAAACAATAATTATGTGAGCGTAATTAGGCCTGAGGTTATTCAGCATTAAAAAATCCCAACTGGTGACAACGCTTCTATAAGTTCCGGCAACAATTTCAGGGCAGACGGGTTATCTGACTATTACTTATCGACTCATTGTTATGACTACCGATTTGAACAAACCAGAAGCACAGGATAAGGCTGTTAAAAACATAAAGCCTAACATTGGCCTTGATCAGGACGTACTGAAAAAAGACAACGAGATGCTCAATGCATACTTGTCTGATCTGCACGTGCTGTACATTAAAACCCGTAAGTATCACTGGAACGTAGCGGGACCAAGCTTTAAAGAGTACCATGAGTTTTTTGAAGAGCAGTATAAAGCTCTTGAAGAAATGATTGACCAGGTTGCCGAACGTATTCGTACGTTGGGCGGCAAACCGTTCTCAACGATGGCCGACTTCATCGGTGGCACTAGCCTTGAAGAGGACCAGAGTGGCGAGGTAAAAACCGTGAACATGTTCGAGCGGCTACTCAGTGACCACGAACAGATCACGCGTGAGCTGCGCGAAGATGTCGACAAATGCGACGAGGAACTAAAAGACGCCGGTACAGCCGACTTCCTGACGGGCTTGATGGAAGCCCACGAAAAAATGGCCTGGATGCTTCGTAAATACCTGTCGTAGTACGAACTACAGACTGTTCATGAGCGGTGATTGGTAAATGTTGGTTAAATTTCCAGCATCGATCAATCACCGCTCATTCTTTTTGTTGTGCCTAAAGCCCTTTCCTTCCGCGCTGGTCTTGGCAGCGTATTGTTCTGGTCCGTCATTTCAGCGGCTTTTATTGGACCCGGCTCGGTCACAACCTGCGCCATGGCTGGTTCTCGGTTCGGTCTGCAACTCATGTGGGCGCTGACGTTCTCTACCCTCGGCACCATTGTCTTACAGGAGGCAGCCGCCCGAATCACCATTGGATCGGGCCTGAGCTTAGGCGAACTACTTGTTCAAATATACGGACCGCGCGTTCGCTGGCTTGTGACGCTTCTGTTCGGTGCGGTAGCTCTTGGTTGTGCGGCCTACCAGGCAGGCAATATTCTGGGAGCGGTTTCCGGCTTACAGCTTCTCACTGGTTTTTCAGCGCAGATCCTTACCATTAGCGTCGGTATTGTCTGTACCGTGCTACTCTGGCAGGGCTCAACCCGGCTTATTGCCAACCTGCTTGGCCTTATTGTGTTTAGTATGGGGGTTGCCTTCGCTTACGTAGCGACAAGTGCGTCGCCCGGGCTCGAAGCGTTTGCCTCTGCCTTAGTAATTCCCTCTCTCCCAGCCGATTCCGCGGTGTTAGTCATTGGCCTGATCGGAACTACGATCGTCCCTTATAATCTTTTCCTGGGTTCCGGTATTGGCAAAAATCAATCGTTGGCAGAGATGCGTTGGGGCATTAGCCTGGCGGTGCTGATCGGCGGTCTGATTTCAATGGCTATCCTTATGTCGGGCACGCTCGTTTCCGGTGACTTTACGTTTCAAACAGTCGCTCAGACGCTTAGCCAACGGTTAGGCAACTGGGCCGGTTTCTTATTTGCGTTTGGTCTGTTTGCAGCCGGTTTCACGTCCGCTCTGACGGCCCCGCTTGCCGCTGCGATTACCGGGCACAGCATCCTGGGCTTGCCAGAGGGCTCAACCGGTTATCGTACCATTTGGCTTAGCGTAATGGGCATTGGGTTACTCTTCGGCCTATTAGGAGTCAGGCCCATACCCGTTATCGTACTGGCTCAAGCGGCTAACGGATTGCTTTTGCCCATTGTGACTATCTTTCTTCTAATTGCAGTCAACAACAAGAATGTGCTTCCTGATGGATACCGCAATAGCTTATGGCAAAACATAGCTATGGTCGTTCTGGTAGGTGTGACAAGCTTTCTTGGCTTACGCAATGTGTGGCTGGCAATTCAACCGTGAAAACCAGCGCCATAAACGATCAATGCACTACCGCTACAAGAGTTGCCTGAACTCTTTAGCGTATTTGAACACATCGTCGGTGTTCTTTAACCCGTTCGCTAAAGGCCACCGGCCTTTTTGGTTGATACCGGCCTGAATCTCGGCGCTGTTGGTGACGCAAAAGGCTTTGAACGACTCCCAGCTTTTGGGAGCAAAACCCTTTTTCTTCATAACACTAACGATATTTTGTACCCCAAACGGCAGCCAATGCATCAATTTGGTCAGGGCTAGGTACACTTCCCCACTGGCTGGTACACCTAACATGGCTGCGTATTTTGCCGCACTTTTTGCCCGAAGATTTACGAGTTGAATACCCGCCTGAATCGAATAATCGCTGTCAGTACTTAACCGTTGATGATCAACGTTCAGCGTTTTGGATTCATCCGGATGCAGTTGAAAATATCCCCGTTCATCAAGCGAGGTATGCGATTTAATGCTTCCATCCGACTCCTTTTTGATCCAGGCCAGCAAAAAATCGAGTGGCCAGTTTCCACGGTATTTAGTCAACGCCGGTATTAACATCCGGAACCGGTCGGGCATAGCGTTTGCCACAGCGCCACCAGATGTAGTAGCGCTTAAACCCAACGCTTTTTTGAGGAGTGTCCATGTATTCGGACCTAAAATACCATCGTCCTGTAACCCTTTGCTTCGCTGCCAAACGGCCAAAGCCTCTGCAAACGCTTTTTCGCCCAGACTTACATTCGACAGGCCACTATACGGTAACAGAAAATCATTGATCTGATTCAGATACGTCCCCCAACCTAATGTGTTGGCGTAGGTACGATTCTGGAGCACCCGCTTACTTTCTTTCTGCGCTGATGTACCGGACGGCCCACTAAGGGTTATAGCTGGCGTGTTTGCAGTCTGTTTTCGCCATTCAGGGAGTAGTGAGTTACCTGTTCCGCACTTGAAACCGGGACCGCCGTCACTTAAACCAAGATTTTTGAGACTCCATTCGCCAACGTTGAACCAGATAGCCGGGCCGGGATCATTTTCACGATCTTCGCTGCTCTGCCGATGCGCCAATACATGCTTAAGGTTAAGAACCGTCTTCAGGTATTGCACTAGAAACCGGCCCGAGTCGAACTGAGCCTGGGTAGGCTGATCTTCGTTTATTCTGATTTTCTTCTTTGTTTTCTTGTCGGTTGGGTACCACCATCGCCCTTTTATATCCGGGAAATTGCCTTCAAACTCCACTCCTACACTTCTTGGACTCGTGCAGTTTGAGTGCCAAATAAACCGGGATATGGGATGATGTTGCATAATACGCCCATCGAGCATAATACAGAAGTGAGCCCCTACAGCCAAATACTTTTGCGGATTGCTATACGTCCCTTTGCTATCCTTGGCTTTGTACGCCATGTGATGCAAAACAAGCGACGTAATCGTCCGTGGATCCCGGAATGTAGTTAAGATCAGTTTTTTTTTCGTGGCCGGAATAACGGCTTTATCCGTCCAGTCTTCCAGCCTGGATTTCGCCGTACTGATTATCTGGCTACTGGTTCCACCTGCTGCGCCTGAACTACGTTCCGCATTTTGCTCAAGCAACGCCCTTTCCGTTTTGAAATCGATTGTTCCGGTCTGGTTGAGTTTAGCGGCTGACTGGAATTGAATCAGCAGTCTCTTAAAGTCATCGGTTAACTGATTATCGTCTGGAAGAGCCGCGCCTGACCAGGTATTGAGGACACTTTTTGCCCAGGCAATTCGCCCGACAACCGGTTTCTTTACCTCGTATTCCAGCTCTGGGTTGTATTGAAGAGACTGAAGTTCATTGAATAAAAGCTCGCGATGTAGCATGGACGTAGGTGAAGTTAGTTGGCAGTTGTTTACGCGATTACACCATAGCCGTGGCTTTTTCAGGTACGGTGCCGTAGGCATTGCGATAGCCTTCCACGAGACCTTCTACGTCGTTGAGCCAGACATCCAATGTGGAGCCGGTCGCGATGGTCGTGAGTTGGGTCAGGTCGGCCGTTTCAATGTCGGTCAGCAGGCGGTAGCCGTACGAGGCACAATTGTCGTAAACGATAAAGCGGTTGCTTTCATTGAGGGTGAGGGCACGCTTGCCAACCAGAATATCGTAAGCCGCCGGTATGAATTCCTCGGGTTTATCGTACTGCGTCGGGATGCCAATCTCGGCTTTGAGCATGTTGACCAGGCAAAGCGTCGCATGTACCATGGCAATGCCCAAGAACGTATTGATCTGGTTACGGCCGTATTGGAAAGGCTCGAACTGCTGTTTCAATACGTTCATGGTGTCACGGATAGAGGTTTGCGTAGCGACCGACGAGCGGGGCAGAATAGTACCCGATTGCGCCTGAATGGCCTGCGCCAGCTGCTTGGTTTTGTAGTACTCCAGCATGTAGTCGATCAGCTTGTTGAAGGTGTTCATGAACCCGGTATTCCGCTCACTCTCAATACCCAGGTTGTTCTCGATCGACACGCCCAATACCCGCTGGTACGTGCAGATCCGGTCGCGCAGGTTCGAGCTTATGCCCAATCGATGCAGCGTACAGATCATGTCCATCACCTCCGAGTACGTAATGGCAACGGATTTATCATTGATGCGACTGCCTGAAATGGTGTATTTACCCCGGTAGTTATAATCGTCCATCAACGCACCGAGGATTTTGAAAACGCCCATCCGTTCGTAGTAATACAGCCACATCACCGCTCCTACCGTCAGCCCATTGGTCCGATACGCGATGTCTAACGTAGGGGGCAGTTGGGCATTCGGGATTGAAGTAACGCGTTCGTAACGGAAACTTGGATTCAGGTAATAGTCTTTCGGGCCAGCCTCGTAGCAGCCCTCGTAATACGCCTGCCGCACCGCCATTTTGGCTTTCTGAACCTCTTCTTCTTTGTCGGTGATTTCCTGTTCGGCCACCTCACGGGCTTTGCCGGTAGCCTTGCTGCCGCTTCCCAGGCCTAACAGAGCAGCTTTGGCGTTCTGCAAATCCAGTATCGCGTTGCCTAGATAGTCCTGTCTAGCAGTTAAGGTTGCTTGCGCGTCGGTGATCGCTGCGGTCATGCTGATGTCGTTCTTTTCGTCGAGCGCATTTCTGTAAATCACACTGCCTGAACACGCTCCAATGGTTAAGCAGTAATTTTTATTTAGAAATGTCGGCAGGCTTGTGCCGTATTGGTTCCCGTATTCGACCAGGACGCGGTTCAATAGTTCATTGTACTGGCTCCGGATTGCCCAGGTCTGTATATTATTCCAAAAGAATGTGTTCTTCGGCTCCTGAAATAGCTTTGCCATTGTCTTAGATTTTACACGGTTTACGATTTACTTCTGCGCCAGATTTTTTAACCACTCGTCCATTTGCTGATCAATGTCGGCCTGCCGAACGGTTCGTTTTTCGCGCATGAGCCGAAACACCGCCAACTGAACGCCGATCGGCTGTTTCTTAAATTGATCACTGCGTATGCCCACCGGTGTGGCCATACTTTTGAGAAAAGGCGGGGTTAACGTATCGAGGGCGAACAGTGTCGTTAGCGGCTTGTTACCCAGTTTTCTGAACCGGGTCGTCAGCAGGATTTTACTGATCACGGGTATGCATTGCCGGGCTTCTTTAATCAGTTGCCGGGTGGTATCATCCAGGCTTCTGAGCGGATACATCCGGACCCATTCGTCTTCCCAGGCGTCCCAGTCGCCCCGTCCCCAAAGTTGTCGGCACCAGTCCGTCGACATTAGAAACCGCAGGTACGAAGGCGGATGCGGCTGAAGGGTCGATACGTTGAACATCAGGTTGGTCGGCAGCATCAATACGTCGCGTACGCTGCACGTTTGCCCCATTCCGGCCAGGCAAAACGCCCAGAAGTCCGGCACGATCTCTCTCGACCAATTGGCGCACAGACTGCACAACAAGGGCGTAGCACCGGCTTTTTTCACCGCTTCATAAAACACCTGCTGCCACAGACCAACCATATTGAGCTTGACGACGGCCTGATGACCGGCTTCATGAAAGATGGAGATAAGGTTATATTTTTCGTTGATGCGGCTGTAGGGAATCGCAATGACCGGAATGGGATTCGACGTATGCTGATTGATACGAACTCCTTCGCGCAGGGTTGAGGCTCCGAATCCGCGGTCGCAGTACACCAGAGGAGAAACCGTAATGTCGGCAATATTTCCGCGCTGGAGCGCATGAGCGGCAATGGCATCGCAGCCTTTCAGCAAGGGGCCAATGTCGTTGCTCAGCCGCTGAGTCAGAATATCCATGAACGTATCGTAGAACCCGTAGGCGGTGGTCAGCTCAACTTCCAGTTCGCCCAGCCGATTGATCAGCGCCTGCCGGATGAGCGGGTCGTTACGTTCCGAAAAATACGTATCGGTGTAAACGCGCAACTGCTGTCTTATCTTGGTCGAGACGGTGCTTAACTGCGACTCAAGCACTTCCCACTGCTCGGCCGTAATGTCCTGATGCGGCTGCAGCGCGAGCATCTTCCGCAGGTTGGTCAATAAACGCGCCCGGTTTCGGAGCGAGTCTATTTTCAACAGCAGCGACGCATCAATTCGGCTCGGTGTTATTGACCTTGTTTCCACCAGATGACATGGACTACAGGATGGGACGGTTCGGCAGTTGCCGTTATACGCGTTTGTAGGTAATGGTCACGATCTTATACAGACCGTTGTTGGCATCCTTCACCTTGCGGTCGATACGTTTATAGCGCGATGTTGCCGACCCGAGTCGAACGGTACGCTGCGCTTTTCGAAAGGCATTTTTAGCCACCTGGTTCATCTGGACCCTGGCCTGGGGTAGGCTTCGGCTGAACGTTGTGCGACTAATCTCATCGGCAAAGTTGGTATAGGCTTCCTTGGCCAGAGCAACGGTATCCCGGGCCGCCTGCCGGGCTGCCTCGTCGGTTTCCCCTTCCTGGTTCCCCAGCACCGCCCCCAGGGCTACTCCCGCGCCCGGCACGATGGCATTGAGCGCCTGCGGACCAAATTTCATAGCCAGTGTTTTCAGCAAGCCCCGCGGGTCTTTCGTGACCTGTTTGATCGCCGTCATCAGGTTGCCACCGCCGGGAATGGCCCCCAGGGCGGTCTTGGCCAAGGGCGCTAATTTCTTACCCCACTTCTTTATTTTACTCCAGAAGAAATCGCGTTCGACTTCGTGCATAACTTCGTTGAAGTCATTCTCGAACTCAAATTCATTCTCGTAACTATTGGTAAAGATTTCGTACAGGCGAGACTCGTAGCGACCTTCGGGCGTGTTCTCGAATTCATTGTCCGATTCAAATTCGCCGTCGGTTTCAAACTCGGACAGGTAATCGGCTTCACTGTCGCTCCCCATAGGGCTTTCGAACTCCTGGTCAGTCTCCCACTCGCTATCAATCTCCGACTCATCGTTTACCAGTTCAAATTCGTTGTAGCGTCCGGTCGGCTCCCCATCCATTTCGAACTCCTGCTCGAATTCACTCAGATAGTCATTTTGATACCCCTTCATGATTATGAGAATTTAACTAGTTGTCATTGCACACACACCCGAAAAAGCGCAGGACGTTAAAGCAGCAGAAGGCCCGCCACCGCAACAACTGCGGCCAGGATCGAGATAATCAGCCAGATAAGAGCGTGGTAATCTTTCCCTGACTTCATCGTGAATTGCTGATTTTATAAACCAAAGGTCAGGGTATAGCAACGGGAAGAAAATACCATCATCTTGGTATTTCGGTACGTACTTCTACGCAAATGCAGTGAACGTAGCGGTTCATTAATCGCCTACCGGCACCGATATAGCCACACGAGTGCCCTGATTTTTAGCCGATTGAATCTCGCAGGTGCCTTTCAGCAGCGTGATCCGTTGTTGGATGTTCACTAGCCCGTTGCCCGTGGTCTGGTCAGTCAGGGGTTTGTCTAGCCCACAGCCGTCGTCGCGGTAGGTCAACAGAAGGGTGTTCGTAGTGTAGCGCAGGTCAAGCCAGATCGTATTGGCGTTGGCGTGTTTCAAGGCGTTCTGTACCAGCTCCTGCACGACGCGAAACAGATTGATCTCCACGTTTTCGGGAAGTTTCAACGGCACATCCTGCGCGTTGAACGTTACGGTCAGCCGGTTACTTTCGTTGATGAGGGCAGCCAGTTCGGTAATGGTCTGCACTAGCCCCGACTCGGCCAGGCTACGCGGATGCATGTCATGAATGATACTCCGGATATCGTCCAGCGATGTTTTCAAGATAGCAATTGAGCGATGTTTCAGTTCATCAAGGGGCAATGTTGGGCTGCCCAGCGAACTCAGATACATTTTCAGAACCGCCAGATTGGCCCCTACCCCATCGTGCAGTTCTTTAGCAAACCGCTGCCGTTCGAGTTCCTGCGTTCTCACCGAAACGGCCAGCTCGTGCGCCTGGTCAAGCTTCAGCCGATGCACCCGATACTTATACACGCCATACAGCCCGCCAATCAGCAGCGCGATGAGCACCAGCCTGAACCACCACGCCCCCCAGAAAGGCGGCTTGATGATAATGGCCATCGACGCGCCCTGCTCGTTCCAGACGCCATCGTCATTGCTGCCTTTCACGCGAAATACGTAGTTACCCGGCGGCAGTTTTGTGTAGTTGGCCGCATGTCGATCCTGAGCGTCTACCCACGCTTCGTCGATGCCCTCCAGCCGATACAGGTACCGATTCTGTTCGGTATTCGAAAAATTTAATGCCGTAAACTGAATATGGATAAAGTTCTGCTCATAGCCGAGTGTCAGCCTTTGCTGACTGGGCGCATACGTACTATCGAGCACCGTTACGTTGGTAATGCAGACGGGGGGCCGAAACCGATTTTGCTGCAGTTCTTCCGGCCTGAAATAGCTGATTCCCTTCACGCCCCCGAAAAACAACGTACCATCGGCTCGTTTATACGCACAGTTGGCATTAAACTCGTTACTGGGCAACCCGTTGTTTATATCATAGTTCTTGATAACGCCTTTCGCCGGAGAAAAGCAGGTAAGGCCCTTGTTGCTGCTCAACCAGAGAAGCCCCTGATTATCTTTCAAAATTCCATAAATAACGTCGTTTGGGAGACGGAAAGCGGCCTTGCCCTGCCGGGTCGATACGTGCTGACGAATGGCCAGCGTCGCTTTGTCTACGGAAAAAAGTCCGCAGTCGGTGCCAACCCAAAGCAGGGGTCCATCTTCGAGCAGGCCAAAAATGTTGGTACACGGCAGACCGTTTCCTGCCCCCACGGCTGCAACCATCTTCGTAGCCGGGTCGTACCGAATCAGGCCGTGGCCGAACGTACCCAACCAGATGTAGCCCTGACGATCTTCGTGAATCAAGCGAATAACGTAGCGGGAAATAGCCGCCAGAGCCGGTATGTCTCCCCAGGTTTTCCAGCGCCGGGTCTGCTTATCGAACCGGGCCAATCCCCGATCGCCACCCGTCCAGACTTCGGCCTGATTACGTAGCGCCTGCACGGCATAGAGATACATCAGTCCGCCCGACGTATCGTCCGGGTAAGCCCGAAACGATTGATCACGGGGCGTGTACGCACAAAGCCCCTTACCCGTAGCCAGCCAGATTTGTCCGCTGGAATCGGCGGATAGATCATAAACCTGCCCATGCAACAGGCTATTGGAATTGGCCGGATCGGGTAGAAACGTCTTTAGTTTTCTGGTGTTCAGTTGATACCGACTCAGGCCACCCGTCTGCGTGCCAATGTACAGATCAGTGTCGTATTCAAGCAGGGCAAAAACCATGTTATCAACCAGGCTTGTCTGCGGCTGATCGTCATCGTGTTGCAGGCGGTGAAATGAATACTTGCGCGGATCGTATTTATCGATGCCTCCTCCACTTAGACCAACCCAGACAATCGACTGTTCATCCTCGTAAAACGACAATACGTAGTTCTCGCCTAAGCTCTGCGGATTGTTATCACTGTGTCTGACGTGGGTAAACGACTGCTGAGTTGGATTATACACTGAAATACCGCCCGTACGAGTACCAATCCAAATCTTCCCGGCTCGGTCCCGCAAGAAGCAGACAACCTCGTTACTGCTCAGGTGCTGGCTGGTTTTTCCGGCCGTATACTGACGAATGACATCGGGCTGAAGTGGCTTATCGACCACGTAAATACCGGTTCCGTACGTACCGATCCATAAACGTCCCGCGGCATCAACTACTAACGCCCGCAGAATTGTCCCGGCTGGCAGCCGATACGTGTTTTTAATACCAACAGGCCGCAATCGGTCCTGAATCGCATCGAAGTAATAAACTTCCCGATCGGAGGCTATCCACACGGTGCCATCGGGCGCTAAGGCAAAGTCCGCTAACGTATTCTGTTCGGGCAGATACGTCTTGATCTGGTTAGTACGCGGATCAAAGCGGTACAGCCCCTTTTCGTCGGTTATAATCCAGATAGTCCCCGTCTTATCTTCAAGCAGCTTTTCAATGGAGGTGGTGTCGATCAGGTGATTACTCTTAAACACCTGGCTGAACGTATCAAACTGAATCGGTGAGCCGGGCCTGGTCATGTATAGATTCAGGCCACGGGTCGTACCTACCCACAATCGACCGCTTCGATCGGCCAGTAAGGCCTGAATGAAGTTGGCGTTCACGCTACGGGCTCTGTCGGCCCTGAATACGGTAAAGTCGTAGCCGTCGAAGCGGTTCAGGCCATCCTGGGTAGCAAACCAGCGAAAGCCGTCAAAACTGGTTATGGCATACCCACTCCCCTGCGATAAGCCGTTTGACTGCGTGTAGTGCTCAAAATAAAACGGCGTAGTAGTCGATTGTGCGCTCGTACGCAGCTTTGCCGCCTTCTGCTGAGCCTCAGCCCCGAAGGCAACCAGCACAAAAGCGATGAAGACGTAACGAGTCATTTTACTAGATCAGGTGATTACTCTTGGCGTACAGCGTCAGCTCGACATTGGTATGAATGCCCAGTTTTCGGTAGATATTTTTCCGGTGCGTTTCCACCGTTCGGGTGCTGAGGAAAAGTTTTGAGGCAATCTGGTTCGTCGTGCGCCCCTGACTGATAAACTGAATCACCTCCGTTTCCCGATCCGTGAGTAAACGTTCCCGGTTTAATTTCTGCTCGGTTCGCAGTTTAAAATAAGCCGCGGGCAGGTAATTTCCGCCAGCGCCTACATGTTCAATCGCAGCAAACAACTCTTCCTGACCAGCGCTTTTAATGCAATAGCCAGCAGCACCCGCTTCCATCATACGCTCGATCGCGTGCAGATCGTGCAGCATGGAGAGGGCGATCACCTTGGTGTGCGGGTGCTGGAGCCGAATCGATTTCACCAGGTCAAACCCCGAAATGTCCGGCAGGTTAATATCCAGCAATACGATGTCGGTCTGATGACTGGCCAGAAAAGGCGCAACGGCCGAACCGGTATGTACAATGCCAGCCACCTCGTACCGAATAGTATGTTCAATCAGGAATTTCACGCCTTCGGCAAACAGGCGGTGGTCGTCAACAATCAGAATATTCGGCATAGGACGTACTGAATAATTGATTAAACGGTCAATCAGTGCACACGTTAAACGCTTCGCAGCTTAGCCGCTTGGCCTGTAAACATCTCATTGTACTGGAATCATTTTCCGCTCCTTATTGCTATACAGCCCTTTTATAAGAGGGGTTGAACAGAGCAGAACCAGAGGTTAGGCGTAAATAACTTTGTCGATCAAAGATGTAGTATTTATGAAGCGAATCGGCAAACCTTTTAGCGACTGGTCACGGTGATAATCCTGATGTATGAACCGATAACCTTCTGTCCTTAAAACAAATATAGTCTGACGCTGACCGCTCCTCTGGCTTTTAAGAGCTTATCATCAGAAACAAAACTACGCCAGGTATAGTCGGCAACGGGGGCATCGACAATACCTGGCGGAATGAACGAATCGGATTATGATTCTGAAACTACTTACGCTGTTTCTTTCACTATGCGTAATCTAAGCAGGCGGCTGATTTGATTGGCTTAACTACCCAGCTGCTTCGTAAAGCTGGCATGGTCCCAATCAATGGTCAGCTCCTGAACTTGGTCGGCGTCGTTAAAGCGGAACACAAAGACATGGTCCGAGTTAAACCGGCACCCCTGATTGACGATGCCCATGAAATCGTTCGCCTGCGTACCACTGATGGTTACGTTGGCCACAATCGTACTGCCGTGCGTATGCAGGCTGTCGACGGTGTTACTCAGGTCGGGGAAGCAGTCGATCAGCAGATCCCAGACCGTCTTGCCGAATTCCCAGAACGAGCCACGGCCAGCCTCGCCCATCGGTAGAAAATGCACTTGTGCATCCGGAGCTGCCAGCCCAATCATTCGGGCGGTATCGAGGTCATCGTAGGCGGTGAAAAAGGCCAGACATGCGCCTTTTCGGCTAAGCTCAGCGGTATCTTGTTGTACAGTTTGCATGAGTTTACTAGTTTATTTGTTGGTTAGATGGACGGATGGATAATTGGGGTGCTGTTTCACTTTGCGAATCTGCCGCAAATGCCGGTCTACGTGCCCCCACTGGTAGATGTACACTTGGTGCATGTTCCGCGGGTACTTGGTAGCCGTCAGTTCAAACTGAGCCCGCATGTCGGCCTGCGTCGTGTCGGCGAAAGCAATGGCCTGGTTACGTAGTCGTTGAAAAAAAAGGAGATTGTTTTTGCCCTGTATAAATCCCGTTGGCCGCGAAAAGTCGGGAGATTTGTGAGCTTTCGTTTCCATAATGAAATCCATGTAGTAACTGTCGGGACTGCTAGTTGCAATCAGATCCGGGCGGGGTGTGCTGCGAATCCCCATACTAATTTCGCGCGCCCAGATAATTTCCCATAAGGCTAAATGTTCCACCACTTCGGCAATACTCCAGCGGTCAGGCGACTCGCGGAAATGCCACTGTGCATCCGTCAGGTTTTCGGTTTCGCGGGTTAACTCGTCGCGGGTGCGTTTGAGATTATCGACCGTATACGTCCGGTCAGCTTCGGTCCAGCGCTTCTGAGCGTAGGCCGTTGACATGCACATTGCTACGTTGACTAAAAGAATGAGAATTGGCTTCATGATCATAAAAAAAGAGGTTTATGACGACAAAGCTACCGGGCGATCAAGGCGTAGAATTGTACAAATACGACATTCAGCTAGGTTAGGTAATTCAGCAGCTCAACGTTGTCTTTGACGTATGCCGTGGGCTTTTTACCCATGAACTGGGTGAACTCGCGAATGAAGTGCGATTGATCGTAATAACCGCAGTGGTAGATAATGTCGTGCCAGTCGGCTACCTGCCAGCGTTGACCCGCCAGCTTAGCGCATAGGTAACTAATTCGTCGGATGCGGGCGTAATATTTCGGACTCACACCCACTTTCTGCAAAAACTGCCGCCGACACACATACATATCCTCCATCAATGCGCTAATGGGCACGATTCCCTTCTGCTCGACGATCAGGTTAGCCGCGTAATCGGTCCGATCGAACATTTCACCTTTGCGTAGTAGCTGCCGACTCAGAAACTGATTAAGCAGCTGCACGCATTCGGCCGGATCGAAAATGTCGGCAAGTTGCTCGTACAGGCTCTGAACTGGCCTACCCAATACGTCGATCAAATTCGTCCGCTCGTCCGTAAATTCATACATAGGCAGGCCAAATAGCGACGAGATCCCCGCCGGTTTGAAGACGATGCCGACCATGTTGATAGAGCCGCTTAACTCGAGGGTGTAGTTTTGGGTAGCCTGCCCGGTTAGGAATACGGGTGGAGCCAGCAGCGAATCATGCTTGACGTTTCTGACCCGGTACGTATCGCCGTAATTAAACACCATTGAGGCAAATCCCGTTGGCGGTGATTCAATCTGCATAGGCCGCGTTAACTGGTCCTGCTTCCTCCATACGAAGTAACATTCCACAAAAGGCGACAAGTGAGAAGCGGGCGCAAACTTGCGGTAAAACATAGTCAGACAATTAACTTGAGCTACCGAATTTCCCTTTTTTATTCCGCTGTATAACAACTAGTTAAGTTTGTTCTTATTTATCGGTCAATTGCCATTGTTTTCTGTTAATGAGGTTGCAACCGAATTAACTTACCGTGTATCTTTATAGCCAGAAAGCAGGTCTATAAGCCTGGCAACGTATAGGTTATGAAATCTTTCTTTACGTTCGGAAATACAGCCGCCATTCTTCTGATGGTTGGTCTTCTCAGCAGTTGCGCCCCTACCGTAACGACCTATAAACTCGAACCTGTTTCGGGCGATGTGGCTACGATTGAAGGTCGGCCGGTTACGAAAGCGGAACGTAACGGAATCGGCGTTGTGGCTTCGTTTGAGCGCGAGGATATGGAGTTCGTTACGCTGGATGTGGAGGTCAAGAACCGCACAGACCGCTCCATTGAAGTTAATCCAGCCGATTTTCGGTTCGTCGCCTTAGGTGCTGCCCAGGATACGCTGACCGATCCGATAAATTCGGCTCTAACCCTGTCCAGGGCTGCCGCTGATCCCACTTATGAAGCGGGGCGTATCGGCATGAAGCGGAAAGCCGAAGAAAAACGGTTGAAGCGGGCGAAAATTTTCAACACCGTGTTAATGGTGGCCGTTATTGCCTCGGACGTATCGTCGTCCAATAAAAGTCGCTCCTACGGCGAATACATCAACAACCGCGTTACGCACAACCTGGCTTATCAGGGCATTGCCGCCAAGCGCATCATTGATCACAGCACCTTCGCCAACCGGATGGAACGGTTCGACTATGAAGAGTACCGCTGGCGTGAACTAGCCCTGAAAGCCAACACCCTGGCCCCTGGCGAGTCGGTACGCGGCTTTGTGTATCTGCCCAAAGTTCTAAACGCCAAATACCTGTCAATCAGCTATTCGGTCCCTGAACAGACAACCATACCGCTGTTATTCAAGCAGGACTTGGTCCAACAAAAGAAAAAGCGCCAACGTCGGTAGTTGTCATTAGCCATTGGTAGTCATTACTTGTCTTCAGCAACGACAACGAATGACAAGTATGACCAATGACAACTAAAATGACCAATTACCATTCGTCTTCATCATCTTCAAACGCCTGTTGAGCCCGCTGCAATTCCTGTAGTGTCTTTTGATTCTGCTGCACTCTAGCCAGCGCAATACCTTCTTCATATAAGCTAGCCGCTCGATCACGGTCATCTAAATCGGCGTAGAGAGCAGCGGCATGATAATACGTCGGCAGATAATCAGGATGTTGCGTCAATAGCTGATCAAAGTACGTCTTCGCCTGCTGGGGTTGTTCATTCAGGTATTCCATAGCCAGCGCGTAAACATTGAAGGGCTCACCAGGTTCTTCCTGTACAAATCGAATTAATTGTTGGATGCGTTCGTTATTCATAAAGAAGAAAAATAGTATGCATGCATACTTTATTTAAGAGTGTTTGTACTTTTGCCCCGTAAAATTGGTCGGTAACGAACCGATTTCCACGAACTAAAACCACATAGCCAATGAAAATTTTAGTGTGTGTGACGAGTGTGCCCGACACTACCACCAAGATTGCCTTCACCGATAACAACACCAAATTAAATAAAGCCGGTGTCACCTTCATTACTGGTCCTTACGACGACTACGCGCTGGCGCGGGCCGTTGAACTTAAAGAAAAACTCGGGGCCAGCGTAACAGTACTAAACGTAGGCGAAGCTGACTCGGAACCGGTTATCCGCAAGTGCCTGGCCATCGGCGCTGATGATGCCATCCGGGTAAATGCAGAGCCTACCGATGCCTATTTCGTAGCGGAACAGATTGCTGCTATTGCCAAAGAAAATAAGTACGACCTGATTCTGATGGGTCGCGAATCCATTGATTACAATGGCGGTCAGGTTCACGGCATTGTCGGTGAAATGCTGGGCATGCCTTCCATTTCTCCCGTAATGCTGCTCGACATTGATGGCGATACGGCTAAAATCACCCGCGAGATCGAAGGTGGTAAGGAAGAACTGGAAGCTAAACTGCCCCTCGTGCTTGGTTGCCAGGAACCCATTGCTGAATGGAAAATTCCGAATATGCGTGGGATTATGACGGCTCGCACGAAGCCGCTTAAAATCGTTGAACCCGTTGGTACGGATAAGCTTACAACCGTCGGCAGCTACGAATTGCCTGCCCCACGCGGTGCCGTGAAGATGATCAAGGCCGAAGAGGCCGAAACACTCATTCAGTTGCTACGTACCGAAGCCAAAATTCTTTAACAACGAGTTGTAAAGTTGTATAGTCATAAAGTTATATAGTTGCTCCGCACAGCTTACAAACTATACAACTATACAACCTATAACTCTATAACTTCCTTACAAGATGTCCGTTCTCATATTTGCTGAATTAGACGAAGGTAAAATCAAAAAATCCTCGCAGGAGGCTATATTCTACGGTGCCAAAGTTGCCGAAATGACGGGTACGTCGGCCACCGCCATTATTTTAGGTCAGGCTGACGACAGTGAATTGGCTTCGGCCGGGCGTTTTGGGGCTACTAAAGTCCTGCACGCGGCCGACAGTAAACTGAACGAACCGAACGGTATGGCTTACGCAACGGTTGTCGCTACGGCTGCCCAGCAGGAAGGATCTACAGTGATTGTGCTGGCCAAATCCTCATTAGCGGATGCCATGACAGCTCGACTGGCGGGGAAATTAAAGGCGGGTCTGGCCGCAAATGTTGTCGAGCTGCCGGATCTGTCGAATGGATTCCGGGTAAAAAGCAGCATTTACACGGGGAAAGCATTTGCCTATAATGACCTGAAGGCAAATGTGAAAATTGTGGCGATCAAGAAGAACACCATTACGCCCCAGGAAATTGAGGCCACCGCAACGGTTGAAAACTTTACGCCTACGCTCAACGACGCTGACTTTGTCATATCGGTTAAAAACACCGAAAAATCGTCGGGAGACGTATTATTACCCGAAGCGGATCTGGTGGTTTCGGCGGGCCGGGGTTTAAAAGGACCCGAAAATTGGGGAATCGTCGAGGATCTAGCCAAAGCCTTACATGCAGCTACGGCCTGCTCGAAGCCTGTATCTGATCTGGATTGGCGCCCTCACTCTGAGCACGTAGGTCAGACCGGCATTAAAATTAGTCCCAATTTGTACATTGCCTGCGGTATTTCCGGTGCGATCCAGCACCTTGCGGGCGTAAACTCCTCGAAGGTAATTGTTGTTATCAACAAAGATCCGGAAGCACCCTTTTTCAAATCGGCGGACTATGGCATTGTCGGCGACGTATTCGACGTATTGCCACGCCTGACCAAAGCGGTGCAGGAATTATAAAGCGGTTTGGTGGTTTGATGGTTCGCTTGCTTATATTGGATTCGAAAAACAAGCGAATAACCGAACAATCAAACCGCCAAACTGTTAATTTCGCGTTGTGGACAAGATTAAGCTGGAAATATTAGGACTATCGCCTAGCCAATCGCAATCGGGCTCGTTTGCGCTGGTATTGGGTGAAGAATATGGCAACCGTCGTTTGCCAATTATCATTGGCATGTTTGAAGCACAGGCCATTGCTATTGAAATTGAGAAAATTGTGCCGAATCGGCCGATGACCCATGATTTGTTCAAGCAGTTTGCCGAGCAATTCAAGTTCACGGTCCGTGAGATCATGATTTCTGACCTGCGCGAAGGCATCTTCTTTGCCAAGATCGTCTGTTTCGATGGGGTTCGGGAAAGCGTGATAGATGCTCGTCCATCTGACGCCATCGCGATCGGTATCCGTTTTGACGTACCAATTTATACTAATGAGTCGATCCTCTCAGAAGCTGGCATTACCGCGAGTGGTAACGAAGAAGACGAAGAGCAGGAAGAACTGGTTCGTTCGTCGAGTCGGTCGTCAACCCGTTCGTTCGGTGACCAGTTGAAAAATGCGTCTTCCGAAGAGTTGCAACGCATGCTCGAAGAGGCTCTTGGCAACGAAGAGTACGAGCGAGCTGCTAAGATTCGGGATGAAATGAGTAAGCGCAACTAACTAAATTATACATAACTGAGCCGCCTGACAATCAGGCGGCTTTTTTTGTGCCTTCAGACTCGTCTATACGTAATAAGCCAAGACAAATCATTTGGTAGACAGCTAACCTATGAACAGTAACTGCAATAAAAAACAGCGCGTTTGTGTTATCAAATTGTGATACTGAATAGGAGGATGCGACACTTCATAACACGGCCAGTTCTGGCTCTGACAATCTTTATTCTTAGCGCTGCGTTTACAGTTCCATCCAGACCTGGAACTGACATTCCACGCCCATCCAAGTACGTCGAAATCGATTATAGTACAATTGACGCGTACGCTCGGGCAACCCCAGAATCGGCTGCACGGACCTTAAACACCTTAAGCGATTATCTGACTTCACCAGCCCGTAGCGAATTAGCAAAAGCCCGTTCTGTATACAGCTGGATTACGTCTCACGTACGCTACGATGAATCAGCTTTCAGCGGTCAACGGTATTCGTCGGAGATCGAATACGCGAACCGAGTGTTACGTAGCCGAAAAGCAGTCTGTACAGGATTTGCCTTGTTGTATAAACACCTGCTAAACCGGGCTGGTATTGAGGTGGCAAGTATTAAAGGATATTCTCGAACCAACGATAGCGAAGCAGGCAAGCCTATTCAGCGAATAGACCACGAATGGAACGCGGTTAAGCTCGATGGCGACTGGTATTTACTCGATATTGCCTGGGCGCAAACAACGGCGAAGAAAGGTGCTGATGGCGAACTTCAACCCAATGACTTTTACTTTTTGACCGAGCCAGTGGCCTTTGCCGCGAATCATCTTCCTGCCGATGCCCGCTGGCAGTTACTTGGCTCACCCATCAGTAAAGGTCAGTTCGATCAGTTTCCTAAGTTTTATGATGCTTATTTCCGCCTGGGGTTTGACACAAACTTTCCTAAGAGCGGAACAATACGTACGGGCGATGTGCTGACCTTAGCACTCAAGAATCCCGCTGATGTGGAGTTCTTATGCTCGGTCAGCCGCCTGGGTGGCTCAACAGCAACGCATGTACCTGTCAACGTTCGACGATCAGGTGACAGTTATCAGTTGGCTGTACCTATCTCACAGCGCGGTAGTTCTACACTGTACGTGTTTGCAAAGCCCAAAGGAGCCCGCTCAGAACGAGTAAAATCGTTTGAAGGGATAGCTTCGTTTACAGTCGTCAAAGAATAGCTTTTCGTAACGGTTCTCGCTATATCACATTGTCAACTAGTGCAGATGATGTGCCCTTTATAAGGCAGTCGGGTTAGTTCTCTATCTGCTGTCTCTGTTACGTGCTTTGGGGAAAGGCACATTATAAGTACAAGGCTAACGCTTATCCCGTGATACGTTGTTAGCGAGAGTTTGAAGCTTTTAGAACTTCACTTTCTACATGTTTTGTCTATCCAACCGGCGGTCCTGTGATTGAAATGACAGAACCTGGTCTACTATTTTTACATAAGCCAGACACCAGGCTTTTCATCATGCACATATACCGGTTTTAGATACATATTGTATTGCGCTTAAGTACTCCTCATAGTCTTGATAGGGAGGCTAAGAGGGAACGATAGAGGTTGCGTTGAGCAAGGCAGGCATAGGAAGTACGCAATATCTACCTTGAAATAGTATCTTATCAATCGTATACAAACAAAAAAGCCGGAAGCATTAGCTCCCGGCTTTTTGCATGTGATTCTTTCTGTTTATTCAACACCGAACATAGCGTCTGACCGGCGACCGCTGTTACCACCCCGACGGCGTGGTGCGCGTTTCTTAGCGGGCGCTGGTGGAGCCAGCAGCTTCGCTTTCTGGTCATCTGTCAGTGGCTTCAGATCAGTGATCGAGTACGAGTTGTCGCTGATCGTCGTGTTGAAGCTACCCACTGCTTGCTCAGGCTGACCGTTGCATGGCAGTTTCGTAACCGTGAACACAGCGCGGAAGTATTGAACTTGCGGACGTACCCGACGGCCTTTGTAACGAATTGCGTTACCGCTTTCGATTTTAGCCTTCTCAGCTTGCAGCTGTTGAGCTAGGCCACCTGGCAGATCACGAAGATTCAGGATAACCGTGTTCGTATCGAACTCGATAGCGCTCGTAGCAAGACGACGGTTCAGACCACGGTAACGGAGACGAGTAACTGTGTCGCCAACCGATGTAATTGTACCGTTACAGTAGCAGACATTAGCTACTTCACGTGTGTATGGCGTGCGGTAGTAAACTTCTAGGCGCTCCAGACGGTGGCGGTATTCGCATTCTACAACATTGTTTCTTGGGCGGATGCTTGCGAAACTCGTTGTTGCGACTTCACTCATACACGAGCCACACTTGGCGGTTTGACGATTGTGAACCGTTACGTAGTAGAAACCTGGTGTAAGCTGTCCGTTCGAGAAATAAGCGGTTGGGAAAGTCAGCGTCGTATCAGTCGAGTTTTCTAACTGAGCGATTACTTGATCACCTGCCGTAGCTCCACCTGTTGCGGCAACCGTATCAGCCCGGTAATACAAACGAGCTGTAAAGGTTTCGTTTTTCGGGTTCGGCGTTGTGCTGCGCCAGCTGATTACTGGAGCCGTAGCGGCAGTGTTAACCGGTGGGGCTTGCTGCGCGTTTGTGCTGTCTACGTACGCCAGTGAAGCACCTTTCAACGAAGCTCCGTTAAACTGAACATTCAGCTGAGGAATCGAATCGCAGGTTGGGCAAACAGTTGGAGTTTTGGGGATAAGTTTCTTTTGAACAAATCCTTTGCGAACGGCTACACCGCCACTGAAACCACCATGCTTCCGCTTAAATTCATACAGTTGATCGTCGATACCATTTACAATGATGTAGTTCAACTGTGTGAAGAAGCCCTGCGCCTGTACACCGATATTCCAGTTGTTGCGTAGTGGGAAGAATACGCCCAACGACAGCAGTCCGCCTGGGTGATACAGTCTGTAACTAGGATTCACCGTACGCAGCAGCGGTCCACCCTGAACCAGTGGTCCATTTGGCTGGAAGTTTGGCGTAGTGAACGCGGCAATCGTTGCCGCTTCTGTACGGAACAGACCACCACGCAGTCCTAACTCAAGGAAAGTCGCTGCATCTGGATTACGACGGCTGCGAGCCAGTGTAAATTGCAGAACAGGTCCAACAGTCAGGAACATGTCTTCGGAAGCACGCTGACGGATAGTTACCTGGTCGCGACCGACTCCTCGTGCCGCAGCCAGACCGTACAGATAATCCCGATATACACCCCGTGTAATGTAGTTCTGATACCCGAACGCCGTTCCCAGACCGAAACGCAGTCGACGGGTATTCGGTGTTAGGTAGTAATCTACGTTACCTGTGATGTTAAAACCGGCTCCGTTATAGAGGGTGTTATCTCGCTTGGTAGGTCCAAACGTGTTTTCCCAGGTACCGCAATACGCAAAGTTCGGCCCAGCAAACAGACCGATCCGCCAGGGCGACAAACGCCGAACGAGAATGAATGTTTGAAAAGTCGTGTCACAGTCGTCGAGTTCGGCAACATCACTGGCCTGAGCTTTGAACTCATCGCGACGTAATGTGTCAGTGTAAACACCTTTACCCAGACGATAAATGTTCTCGCGAGGGTCCTCCCGTCTCGGCGCACTTGATGACGGGCTTGCAGATTGAACCGCGTCCCGCCGGACTGTATCAGCCTGTTGAGCAAGGCTAATAGAAGGTATTGCAAAACCTAGCAACACGAGTCCAGCCAGCATCCGCTTGGGGTGTTGTTGGATAAATGTTCGCATACTTATTGAGTTAATTTTGACGCAATGTTTCTAACTAAACTTTTATTCTCCCAAATGCGGTCAAGGAAACTTAGGGAACGGTCATCCCACTAAAACAGTGGATTTTTAGGACTGTCAGCTGATTCTCCATAGTTAATCAAGTTTAAATACTTCTAAGTCAGAATAATGTTCAGCTCAATAATAAAACTTCCGGCTCTGGGTTCTAACATTAGTAAGCGATTCTTTAAAAAATTAACCTTTTAGATTGGTTTGCTTATGTACTGCATCCTTTAAATGCCTTCACTATGCTTTAACCACGATTTTTCTGCAATGTTAAGAGTGAATTGGAAAACTTAATTCATTCTTTGAAAAAATTTACAAATAATCTTTTCGTGTGTCCTAGATATCAGAAGTAAACCACCCAGATGTAAGCCATTATGTAACCTGTTGACTAATTAAAAGGTTATTTATGGCTTAATACCTTCGCCTATCCCAGTTATGTAAGGCTAATCAATGATAGCGATTACCGTGTTCTTATGAAACAACTTTTGACTCTAAGTCAGAACAAATGAAATAATATAATATTATCTTAAATTTGTTTAAAAGCTTAAATTATTTTGACTTTAAGCGTCAGAAATTGTGGCTTGATAAATAGATCCAAAAAGCTTGTTGCTTGTTTTGTCTGACAATACGTCAGTGATAGTTTAATTCAAATAATCTGCTGTAATCGTAATTCTTTAGTTTGTTCTATTTCTAACAAGCTTGCTTTCTGTTCTTCCACTCCTATCAATTAAAGAACCCTGGACATTTGCCTGAGCAAGGTTTACAGTTAGACGTTTTGTTATGCGCTTTCAAAACTTCGAATAACTACGAATATGAAATCGGCCTATCCCATACCAGCGCTAGTGCTATAAACTTAACACCTCGTAGTTGTAGACCGTACTGGCACCGTTGTTCGAACCTCGTGAATAGATCTGCCAGGCGAATGAAGCGTTCTGTATGTAAAGCTTTAGCTATCTCTATTTCTGAATTAGAACCTGTTTAAAAATGCTTGAGCATCCGGTTGATATTAGATAAATACACAAACGATTCGTGGGAACTAACGCCACATTCATAGTCTTTACTGA
>NZ_BAAGVY010000016.1:0-125209 GCF_054780635.1 Spirosoma knui
TCCTGCCGGGGTTGGTCGCTCACATTCTGTGAGTATCTCTAAGTTACACGACGCATCTTAGAATCGTACAACGGCCTAAATCTAAAGGCCGAAGCGGCCATCTTCTTGGGGTCAGTAATGGCTTTCATTTCGTTAGTAGCAATGACGATCTCCGTAGCGGTAGCCGTGCCGATGCCGGGAACCGAGGTAACCAGGTCAAAAAGTTGGCTCAGGCGTGAATCGGCTTCAATAAGTACGCCGATGGCTTTTTCAATTGCCTTTCGATCTTTCTCCAGGGCGGTTAGCGATATCTGGCAGCTCTTACTGAGCTGTTTTTGCAAGGCTGGGTCGATAAAGCCCTGTTGTTCAGCCAAAGGGCCAGCCAACTGGTTGTACACGCTGATAAGGCGTTGACGGACAGCGCTTAACAGGGCTAGCTTTTGGACAACCTGGCGGGGCGGTTCCCACAACCGAAGCTGATCGCGAAAACGAAACGCGTATTCTGCAATGCGTTGGGCATCAATTGAATCGGTTTTGCCTCGTTGAAGCCCCCCGGCTTTCTTGATCTGTAAACTGCTTTCCAACCAGATGGGCAAACGGAGTTTGTGGAGAAAGTCGAGCAGATGGGCATTGTAAATACCTGTGTGCTCCATGCAGAACACACCCAGGTCTGGTCTCCACTCGGGCAAGGCTTTCAGCAGCCGTAAGGCCGTTTTGATACCTGCGACGGTGTTAGCGGTGCTGGTTTGTAGTACTATCTTCTTACCGTCGAAGACCGCCCAATCCAGGGTGGCTTTGGCAATATCGATACCCACAAAATAGCGAATGTCCATGAGATTTTATAGCTTAGAGTTAGCGAAAGCCTACCTGTTTTGCGCTCAATACCTTACTAACGGGCCTGATGTCCCACATTTCTATTCGAGCCGGACAGATAGAGACAGAGGGGGGCCTGAATCGGACCATAGGCCTAGGAACCTTGCCGTGCGATAGGGTAGCCCGCTCTGTTTTTCATTCATCGGCAAGCTACCCAATCTGGAAATCTTACCGGCCTTCAAACCTAAAGGCCGTGGCGGTTCTTTGCCGTCCTGTGTAACGGTTTTTGTAATGACAACGCTGCGACTGTTTAGCGCGGCTTCGATCAGTTGCAAAGCTGTCCGGTGCGACGTCCCCAACGACTGATTCAGTGACGAATAGAAGTGCGTAGGCGTATCTAATTCATACTGCTGGCTTCGCTGATTGTAATGGGCTGTTAATTCAGGTAGTTGTAGCGTTTCCCGCACAAAGCTGGTAATCAGGGTATCCGGTAACCAGACTGACCCCAACCCAAAGGAAATCAGGGCAAGCGGTACAGTTGGCGGAACAACCTGCTGTAGGGCGTATACGTTTGCCTGGTAGCGGGGGTCGTGGCGCACCTTTTCTTCGGCTACGCGTAATTTCTGCCGCACGTTACCTGACAAATACGCGTTTCGTTCAATCAGACAGCTCGTAAGAGGGTCGAGAAACGATAATCCGTTGGTCAGCAACTGGTCGGTAACAGCCTCTTCGGATAAGGAAAGCCACTTTGCTATAGCCGACAGATTCAAATTGCCATGAAACCAGTTTGACAGATTTACCGCGTCGCCTATCGATGCCGCCGACGTAGGGTAGGGGAGTGGCGTTGCTACCCGTTCGCAGAATATCATTGCTTTATGCAGCCGAACTTTACCTTCGTTTTTGGTGGGAATCTCTAACGCCTGAACACGCGCAAACTGAGGGTCGAACGTTTCCAGGAATGACAGATGGCGGTTACCGGTCAGAAACCCAAAGAAGGCTGTAAATTCGTCATACAGCGTATTGAGTTGACCGCGTAATGCGCTGATTTCACTATCGGTCTGATGACTCCGCTCGGCCGTCAGTAGGGTCGTTAAAGCATCACGAAGCCGCACATATTTCTTTATGATCGTCGTCTGGCTGTACGCCCGTCCTTTAATGCGTATGACGCCCGTAAACTGAACCTCTGGATCAGCCTTTGGCAAGCTTGGCTCAATCGCTGCGGTAGTGGCTGATAAAAATTTTTTCGGCAGTTGGTTGATGGCCTTGCCCAGCCGGTCGGCTAGCTCATCGGGTTGCGATAGATAGAGCGTTGGACGGTCAGCTCGGTATAATCCGCCCTTCCCGACTTCATCCGCCCATACCATCTGCCCAAGCATCATATCGGGCCGATTGACAAAATATTCGTTGATGGTCAGATTGTTGGTCAAAAGTTCTCCATCCTGTTCGACCTCACGACTGCGGACGCTGGCAGTACGTTCAAAAGAATGACCAGCAAACTGCCGGTTTATTCCGTTGCGTCGTCGTAAAAACAGTACATCGGCCGTTACGCTGGTGCCGGTATAATCCTCGAAAGCGCAGGAAGGTAGGCGAATGGCCCCAATCAGTTCGGTTTCTGCCTCCCGGCTCAGCCACTGCCGGAATTTTGTCTCGCTCTGGTCCAGTGTACCGGATGATGTAATCAGCGCAAGTAGGCCACCCGGCTTTACTAATCGCGCCGACTTTCCGATAAAATAGTTGTGAATCGGGTAAGCTGATAAATCAGAATTCTGCCGGTCATATACGCTGTATGCTCCGAATGGTACGTTTCCGATGACAAGATCAAATGAGTTATAGGCTAAATCGGCCTGCTCCAAACCGCCTATCTCAATGGTAGCGTCTGGGTAAAGTAGTTGGAAAATCTGACCGGCAATTAGATCTTTTTCAACGCCAACCCAAGAGGTTTGCTCATTGATAGATATGGGTGACAGTCCGATGAAATGCCCGATTCCTGCTCCCGGCTCCAGTACCCGGCCTCCTGTAAAACCAAACTGCTTTACGGCCTGCCAAACTGCCTTAGTAATAGCCGGCGGTGTGTAGAAAGCAGTCAGGCAGGAGGCTGCTGCAGCCTGCCGCTCTTCAGTCGTTAGTAGTTCATCAATGATTGACGCGTACCGGTTTTCTTTGTCAAAAACTGATGACAGACCGCCCCAGCCGGAAAACTCTGCTAACTGATTTTTCTCATTGGTAGTCGCTTCCCGATTCTGCCCGATAAGCTGCTTCATTAATCGAATTGCCGTAATGTTAGCTCGTATCCGTTCCGGCGTGGTCCTGATAGTCAGCCACTCAGCAGAAAGTCGATAATTCCGGCTATTCAGTACCCTTTTAGTAACTGAGTCCGTCGAATCTGTATTAATACAGTCAGAGTTTGGTGCGTCAGTTACCGTAACCTGGGGCAAACTCAGCGTAACGAGCGAGGAAAAAAGGGCGGTTGTACCGGAGCCAAACAAAGTGAGTTGAACACAGTTCGGCTGGCTGACCTGCATGCGGTCAGCGGGGATATGTCGGCGTTGACGCATCCTGATCTTGCCCGAAGTAACACGTCGGAGCCGCGCAGAAGTAACACTATAAAGATACCACTTTACGGGCGGTATGACAAGGCTACCCCTAGTTAAAGAAAGCACCCCGCTCCCTTTCGTCTATGCCGGTAAAATCATAATGTTTTGGCCAAGAATCTAAGAAATGCCCTGACTCAATAACTGTTAAAGCAAGACGAATGTCGGGTTTTAAACGCAACTTTATCAGGTGATATATGCTTCACTAGAAGGGGTGCATATTGGTAAAGTGATAAAACAGCTGCTTATTTCTCCTTAAAATACTATATAGTGGAGTATATCCAGCTTACTATGCCTTCGTAAGGAATAACATAGATTATTAGATTACGTTTTAAAGGCCACTAACGCATCTTCCTCTGTGTTGCTGAACTGACTTCATGAGTTAAAGCATCAAAAAAGTAGGTTTTTTGGGGCACAAAGAGCTGTGTTACCAATTGCAGCTTACAAACGATCAGTAAAGCAAGAACGAAGTAGGTATTGAGACTGTGACCTTTCGCAAACCTACTTTGTTCTTGCTTTCAGATAGTTTTTTGTATGTGCTTCACTCACTGAAGAGGTCTAACTGGGCATTATCATTTGCTGAATTATTCAATCCAAATGAAGCCTGTCCATCTGTCTCAATCCGCGGGCGGGCATAAAGCCATTTAGGACCGAATGAACTTTTGATCGAAAATTTCTTCAGGTAATTCTCGATCTCTTTGTTTTGCTGGGGGTGTACCCTATTGATTTCAGCCATATTAACAAAAACAATGTTTTGCTTTTGCTTGGTCACGTTACCCAGGCGATCACGGGTATGATGCAGCAGATGTTCCTGTTCATTGTCATAATCCCCGTTCGGAAGCATGAATTTGTAGTTTATGTATAGATAAGCGTACCCTCGTTGGTAGGTTGATACAGATAAATCATAGCTAGTTGGCTGTTGCTTAATAAGTTGCCATTGTTCTATTTCCTGACGCATAGTGTCGATCCGCTGGTTCATCTCGGCGAGACCTAATGGGGAAGTGGTAGCACTAAACTCCTGTAATTTGTGGATAGAAGCATATAAATTGCTGATATGCTCAGTCAGATAATCTGAGCGCTCTTCATCGGTCAGATCATGCGGTTTTTTTAACCAGTATTTGTGCTTACTAAAAAAACTCATCCGGACCGCTGGCTTATTGTAATTGATTAATTTGATTGTCTTACAAGCAAAGTCTCTCCACAAAGCAAAATTTGACATGTATTGACTATCTACAAAGTTGATATCTCCGCAATCCTGCCAATTTCCTTCGATATCCCATTGCTCCCGATTAGGTTCTATTTTTGGGGTTCTATTGATTTCTTCCATCAGTTTCGTTAGCAGATATTCGTACCTGACAGGAGAAAGTTTAGCATTTTTCTTCATTTTGTTATTTGTTTTACTCTCAGAGTAAAACAAATGCTTTTAATCTGTAATTTCAACCATTTGACCTCAACTTTTGACCTGTCTAGCATCTCTTTAACTCTAATGACCTCTCTTGATCAATTACAACTTGTTATTTTCAAATACTTGTATTGAAATTGAAAACTTGAAGATTGATACTTGTGCTCTTTTTTTGTCGTGTATAATAGACTGATAATCAATTTGCTAAAATGTGTCTCTATTTACTAAAGCAATATAGAAGTAGGTTCAGGCAAGCTATAAGTAGATTGACGCATCAAACAGGTAGGCTTAAGCATTAAAAAAGTAGATACGAGCAAGAAAGAAGTATCCACATTACACTATTAAAGCATCAAGAAAGTAGATCTGAGCAAGAACAAAGTAGAATTAAAGCAAGTAAGATATAAGCCATAATGCTTTTATAAGTTTTAAATATATTTTATATACATTTTTAAATCTTTAACTATATTACATTTAAACTGTATAATTTCTTATTTTAGTATATTATTGGTTATCAGATCTTTTATTGAAAAAAGCAAGATAAAGGTAGGTTTTTATTAAATTATATACATTATGGATAGTTTCCATCTTGCTTTACGTGATTCATTCTCTATTTTTACCTAACAATCATGTGCAAGCCATGTCAGAAATTGTTCATATTCAGGAGCCGTTACGTCTGTTGCTTTCACGCAACAACTTTGATTTGTTGGAACGTCGGGTTTACTGGATCATATTGAAGCATTTAAAGCAGCTTCAGACTATGCGGCTGGGGCAGACTGATCCTTCGCCTAATGAATCGCCGACATTTGAGATTTCAATCGCAGACCTTCAACTTTCAAATTCGTCCTCTGATGTGAACTACTCTACGTACAAACGGGTAGCACAACGACTGACGTCGAGACAGATTTATCTGGACTCTCCTGCACAGCATGAGTTTATTTCGATAGTTGTATTTCCCATGGCCCGATACAGACGTGGCACGTTGACTGTTGAAATCAACAAGCACCTGATTCCTTACATGATTGACTTAACGAAAGGATATACAAAGCTGCAGTTGCAGGCTGCATTGTCCTTAAATAGTCAATACTCGCAATTATTATATACACGTCTGTGCAAATACCTTGACACTGGTATCTGGCGAGTTAGTGTTGAGGAACTGAAGAATAACCTGGAAGCGCAGCAATACACACGCTGGTCTAATTTTAAGCAGACTGTACTCGCTAGGTCAATCGATGAAATTAATCAAAAGACTGATATAGAAGTATTTGTTACCGAAAAACGTGAAGGACGATTCATCGCGAATCTGATCTTTACGATTCGGCGGCAGGCCCGTAAAGACAATAAGGCGTTTGATGCGTTCAACGAAGAACTAGATAGTGTATATGCCCAACCCACGGAAAATCTGCGTAGTAAAGCTTCGCAGATCATGTTACAACAGTATCGATTTACCACTGCTCAGATGCGCGACATAATCAATAATGAACTCTTGCTACAGGAGTTTATCCGACTGGATGTAATGATTCAAAAAGGGATGGTTGACGTAAAAACGACACCCACTCGGTACATCGCCGGCGTACTATTCAAAAAAGATAAGAAGGCTAAAGCTGAATAGTCTTCTTAGTTAGGTTTTCATGAAAAAGTATTTTGCTGCCTACGTGCTGGTATGGTTCGGGCTTATTGGTTGTAATAAGTCAAGTGAGGATGCCGCACCAATACTTAATGCAGCTCAATTACTGGGTAGCTGGCAAATCACAGGCATTACAGCTGATCCGGCGGTCCAGTCGCCAACATATGGGGCAACAACGGATGTTTTAAACCTGTACAAACAGATCATTGGAAAAGATTGCGTTGAACCCACTCGTTACGAATTTACCAGTGATCACGTAGTCCGGCTTACGTCTTCGTCAGCGTGTCAAACGACAGTATCCACGATCTTTGGTTTTACCACCGCCAATTGGCGAGTTGACAGACAGCAGTTGTATGTCGAGGGGCTGTATGATACACTTCTTTACACGGTCACAAATCAGCAATCTGGACAGATGACGTGGTACCGCACGGAGTACAATTCTTCCATAGATAGTAATACTTACGTTTACACGATCACACTGACAAAGAAATAAGTATAATGATTTTCCGGACGTGAGTTGTGTTACAATTTAACTTTCATGTATTACGTCCAATAATTTAATATTATTGGACGTAATCAGTGGATCTGTATATTGCGTCAAAATCGACAGTCTTTATGAAGAAATCGTCCATGCTTCGTGTCAGCCCCCGTCAGCAGAAGACGGCCTTGGTCTCTTCAGCAGAGCAGCTTACTCAGCAAACGGCCAACTACTTTCGCAAGGGCATTGAAGGGGCCCCCAACACCCGCATCGCTTATTCCGCCGACATCCAGCAGTTGCGGCATTGGCTGAGCCAGCAAGGGATCGATGATTTGCCCATCAGCCCGGCTACGTTGGCCACCTATTTATCCGATCAGGCCACGAATCACAAATGGGCTACTCTGTCACGCCGGCTGGCCGCCATCCGCAAGTGGCACCGGTTACATAAACACCCCGACCCGTCAGCTGATGAGACCGTGCGCGTAGTCCTGGAAGGCATTAAGCGCAGTATCGGTACCGAAGCCACGCAGGCACCCGCTTTTGACATCCACGATTATAAAGACCAGGTGCGGCCCATTCCGCCCACGCCAACGGGTATGCGCGACCGGGCCCTGCTGCTGGTAGGTTTCGCCGGTGCCTTCCGGCGCTCAGAGCTAGTAGCACTCGATATCGAGGGGGTTCAGTTCACCCGCCAGGGGGCGATCCTCAGCTACCGGGGCAGTAAAACCAACCAGTACGGAAAAATCGAGCAGAAAGCCCTCTTTTTTAGTCCTGATCCTGATACCTGTCCGGTGCGGGCCCTGCAGGATTATATGCAGATACTGGAGCGAACAACGGGGCCTCTATTTGTCCGCATCCGCAAAGGCGAACAAGTCACCACCAACCGACTGTCAGACAAACAAGTGGCCCGTACAGTAAAGCTATACCTGGGTGACGACTATTCTGCCCACTCCCTACGAGCTTCGTTTGTGACCATCGCCAAGATTAATGGGGCCGATGACTCCCAGATCATGCAGCAGACTAAGCACCGCACCCGGACCATGATTGACCGCTATACCCGCGTCCAGCAGGTGATAAAACACAACGCAGCCATGAAGTTAGGCTTATAACGCTGACCGTTTTCAATTCAACCACCTTAAGCTGATAATCAAATCAGATTGCTATACCAGTTCACTTAATGAAGCGTTTTCATGAACGAATAAGAGTTGATTCATCTTTTGCACTAAAGCAACAAACATAGCTAAGATAAGTAGCAAGAATTCTATTACTAAAATAGTATATTACTAAGATTGAACCAGCTGCTTTTTACTGGGCAATACTGTAAAACGTGCTTATGACTGTGTCCAGTAAAAGGTAGCAAGACCATTCGTCATCATTATATGATTTCTGATCTTGTTACTTGATAAACAAGTGTTTTCCTGCGAACGCTATCTTTCGTCTGATAATACAAACTTTAGAATCGGCCGGATCAGGTTTTGTTATTACAGAGGCAGAATTGGCATTTCAATCAGGGTAATAGCGTTCTCAATCCCATTCTCGCTTTGGAGCAGTTCGGCCATTTGTCGGCTGCTACGATGAAGGTTTTTTTTGGTCAGCAGTTCGTTGACGCCAGCAATTAACTGACTTTCGGTAAGTTTCTTTAGGGGTATCGGTTTGAGGGCGCAGCCTTTTTGATAAACCAATTGGCCCCAGAAATGTTGGTCACCCATCGGATAAAGCACAGGACAGGTTAGGAACGGTATTCCCGCTCGCAGGCATTCCGCCATTGTGCCAATTCCACCATGATGAACCGCTGCTTTCATCAAAGGAAGTAATTTTTCATACGGGGCAGACTCAATGATTTTGATGGTTTTATGCGGCTCCAAATCAGTGGTGCTTTCAAATCTCCAGCCTTTGATAAGGATTATCCGGGTGTTTAATTGCTTACTCAACTTGATTATGGCTTGCTGCATGTTCAATTTGGTAGCCAGTGGCATGCTACCGAAGGTGACCAGCAAGGGCGGGGAACCCTGATGGAGAAATTCCGTTACATCAGGGCTGTCAGCCGCTTCCATAAGTCGATAAGCTGGGGTTGTGATTAAGCCCCGACTTTTCAGGATACGATAAACCGTAGACTCCGAGACAAACCGCACGGGCGGCCCCGCAGCCTTCATTATCATCAATATAGCAGGCCAATTCCCGGCAAGACAGATCGGGTCGTTCGAAAGCTAGTTCAACAACGCGCCCTTTTTCAGCGGGTGGTAACTGGTTCCAAGCACTGGTACGACGATAAGTCGGATCGGCCAAGCCATCAAAGCCATCATGTAAGTATCGTTTGTACCGCACCGGCGGCCCGGCACTCATAAAAGGTAGATCGATTGATGCCTAACTCCTTCAAGGTGGCTTTAACGCTCAACGACGACTGCTCGACCAGTGTAATGATTTCCGCACGGGCGCCCCCGCATTTTCTCAGACTGAGTCATGTGATGGTAGCGATTAGTCGTCGGCCTTGAGCCGCGGTGGCGGACCACCTTTTTTTTAATACCCTATTTTCTAGGCTCAATTCGGCCACCAGTTGTTTGAGAGCCTCATTTTCGGACTTGATGGATTGTACTTCGGGCGCGGTAGCGTCTCGGGTGGTATCGCCGGCCAATCGCTTTTTACCCGCTTCGAGAAACTCCTTGCTGCTTCGGCAGTCCGATCCAGCGGTAGTAGATATTGGTGTTGAGCCCGTCCCGCCGACAGATTTCGGCCACCGACTGTTCTCCTTGCAAGCCTTCCAGAACAATACGCCGGGTGGCCGGTGCCAATTTTTTCCTCAGCGGAGTATTGGCGTCGGGTTTGTCCCGCGCCGGCGTCCGGCTGAATGTCTTTGATAATGGATAGAGCTGGCTTACGTTCGGAGGTAGTTGAAGCAGATTGTGCCGTTTTAGAAGGGTTGGGAGGCGATTTTTTGACTGAATTGGACATAACCAAGGTGATTTGAGTGAAACAACCGGGTCGCCGGTGCGATTACTGAATTGTCCCTTCCCCTTTTCACCCCTTTTGTCCACTTTCATTTGACGACGTACACGAAGTCCGAAAAAAGAACTTCGCCTATCCTGCTCTAAATGTGGGCCTGACACACTTTTAAACCCATCCATCCAGAAACAGAGCAACGATACCCTAGCTTTGGCTATATTCTCAACGTAGCCTAACTAGAAAAAGCCCCCTACCTGTATGATCGCGGGTAGAGGGCTTTAATTAATAATCTTTATAGTCTTACGGCTTGACCACCTTTACACTCTGCCGCTGAGCAGCAACACCGTTCCCCGCTTCACTGACCACCTGCAACAAGTACATACCTGAGCTTTGAGTTTGCATATCCCAATCAATGACGTGATGAGCCTCGGCCTGCTGCCAGCGCTGCTGACGTACCGGCTTGCCGCTCAAATCAACCAAATCCACCTGCAATGAACGGCCTTCTGCACCCCGTACGATAGCCCGCAGTCGATCTTGTTGAATCGGGTTTGGAGCTAGCTCCACTTGTGACGGGATCTCTACCTGAGCCACTTCCCGAGCCCGACAGTTGGCGTCAACCGTCAAGCGATAGGGGCCGTATACAGTGACGGTCCCTGATTGATCGGTCGTTTTCAGATAGAAGTTGCCCTGGGTATTCGATTGGGCGTTGATGAGCGTCAGGCTTGACGTTGCCGTACCCCGGAACAGCTGGGGGGTCTCCATCAGCTTGGGGCTGGTCAGGCTGTTCTTGTACCACTCGTACTTCACCACACCGCTTCCTACAGTTACGATGATCACCGCTGTTCCACCTCGACACACCGTTGGGTTGTTGCCGCCCAGTACCGTTGTGGAGGCCGTTGCCGTACAGCCCTCACTACTGATAACCGTCACCGAGTAGATGCCCGGCGTAGTCACCCTGGCCGTGTTGCCCGTCGGCTGTTGAGTGCCCTGGCTAAAGCTGTAACTGTAGCCTTGCCCAGCTGTAGCCGTTAGCGTTACGGTGGCGTTGGTAAAGGACAAAGGTCCACTGTTGGCCAGGCTCACCACAAGTTGAGTGGGGTTGGCCTGATACTCATAAGCACCGATGTCGATGCGGCCCCCAAAGATACGAGGCTGACCGGCCAGATCAGTGGCTCCGCTGGTGGCAGTGGTGCTGGCTGGATCACCCGTGTTGATGGCCTCAGAGCAAGGGTTGAGCCGCAGATCCGTCGCGGATAGGAACGGCGAGCGGGTGGCTACTAGGTTACCTGTGCCTGCGTAGTCCCTCTCGCCTTCTCCAATCAGGCAGTAATTGGCTGTTACGCTGCTGTTGTTGGTATTGACAATGGCATTATCGATCGATTCCTGATTATCCCACAGGATAGTGTTGATCATAGATGGCTGACTACTAAATTCGTTGGACAGAGCGGCTCCTGCACCGGCCCGGTTCTGGCTTAGGATGCAGTTGATTAAGCTGGGACTGTTTTCAAAATTATAAATTCCTCCGCCAGAGTTAGCCGTATTGGCCTGTAAGACACAGTTAGTCAAGCTAGGACTGCTGTTGCTAGCATTAAGGACGCCCCCTCCATACTCAATAGCCGTATTGGCCTGTAAGACACAGTTGATTAGGTTGGGATTGCTGTTAATATTGGCGATGCCTCCGCCCCCCTCCGCGTTATTAGTCTGTATGACACAGTTGACTAGGCTGGGGTTGCTATAAGCAATGGCGATCCCCCCGCCAAACCTCGAAGCTGTATTGGCCTGTAAGACACAGTTACTAATGATGGGGTTGCTGTAAGCATTAAAGATGCCTCCGCCATCGACAGCGTTACCTCCAGTGATAACAAAGCCGTCCAGTCGGGCACTGTTCGTCAGATCAGTAGGATTGATAATGACACTGTTGCCGTTGCCGGCCAGTGTACTGGAGGAGGGCTGACCACTGACGGGAATGACCGCAGGGCGTTCACTTAAACTACTCTCTGTGCCGACAAAGCCCCCATAGATGGCTACGGCTTCCTTCATGGCAAAGCTGCTATTGGCAGCAGGCTGGTAGCGCCCCCCAGCTACCCAGACCTGTTGTACGCCTTCGGCGTTGATCATGGCCTGCAAGTTGCCACTGGCCTGCTGCCAGGAAGAGCCGTCACCCGTACCACCTTGCTTAACGTAGCGAATCGGCAAGATTACTTCATAGGAGATGATCACCAACCCATTGCCCGAGTTGCCATCCGTAGCACCGGTCTTGCTGCTCGGATTAGTGCCCCCATTGAACGAACCCCCACCGCCACCAACGCCATAATCACTACCGCCGGCAGAAGGGGTTTTTCTAGTTCCCCCGGCACCGCCACCCGAGTAGCCGCCACCACCACCACCATAAGCGATGAGACCTCCAAAACCACCACCGCCGAAACCTCCAATACCATTACCATTGGTGCCACCGGCGCCCCCGTTGACGAACGCCTTGCCACCATAATTACCGGTACTCCCTCCGTCGGTGCGCAAGCCGCCACCAGCTCCCAAAAGGCTTAATGATTTACCCCCCTGTCCATCGGTTCCGCCAGCACCGCCCCCGCCAGCCCCCGCTCCTCCGCTGGTGCCCGCCTGTCCATGCTTTTGATCCGAATCGTTATCAACTCCACCACCCCCTCCGCCACCCGCGATGACTAGGGGCTGGTTAGCGCCTGAAATGACGAATGTGCCACCACCACCCCCATTGGCGTCATTAACTGGTTTCTGCCCTACCAGAATGCTCAGCGACTGGCCGGGAGTGACCAAAACGGTGCCGGTAATGATGGCTCCTTTGCCAGCGGGAAAATTTGAATCCGGACTTTTCCCTCCCTCAGCCCCTCTGGCTTCAATGGTCAGGGAGGTCACACCAGCGGGCACGGTCCAGGTGACGATTTGCCCTAAGTAGGTAAAGGTCTGCGAGGTGGCAGCCGCTAGCCGACCATTGGGCAGAGGCCGTGTGATGGTGGCTTTAGCTGGGGCAGTAACTCGCTTCAGCTGACCCGATGTAGTCGCTGGTGTTGCATTCCGACGCTCTAGCTGTGGTAATCGGGTTTGGGCCGATAGGCTGAGCCAGCATGTGACTAGGAAAAGAACCGTAAGAACGTGTCGCATACAATTTAAATGTTGGGTAAAGAACTAAGTGAAGATTAACTGAACGAGGTAGCGTCACCACTACTGACTGGATCTACAGCTGAACCGGTACCTTTCTCTGGGGAGATGTTTACATCGACTTGGTTAGGCTAGACTACCTGATCAAAGTCATTTGATAGTGGGCATTGATCCTGATCCAGGTAGGGCGACAAACCTAAAGCAGCCATGTGAACAGAATCTGGTTGGTATGCCTTGGGGAACAAAGAAAGAAGCGGTTCATTAACATGAGCTTGAGTTGATGCCCTAAAGCAAGCGCTTCCCTTCCCTTTTACAAAAAAACACGCGTGGACAAACGCATGGACAAATTATCAACCAATTGATAATGAGAGATTTTCATGCGACTCCCGGAGTTTCGCTAAGCAACTCCAGCAGCGAGGACTGGCCATGCTGCGTCAGCTTCTTGCGCAGCCGGTACCGGGTTTTGCGGATCGAGTCGGGCGATATGCCCAGCATCCGGCTCATTTGTCGGGTATCGACCCGCAGTTTCGAGAGGGCCAACAACCGTTCTTCAGCCGGGCTGATACCGGCAAATTGCTCACGAAGCTGCGCAAAGAAGTAAGGATGTACCCGGTCAAACCGCTGTCGAAACTCGTGCCAGTCGTCGTGAGTGAGCAGGCTCGAATTGAGTAGATGCTGCTGAGTTTGCTGTAAGGGTTCAGCCGATTGCACCGCGTCGCCGGCAGCCGAGAGTTGGGCAAGTTCGGCGGAAATAGCATCGATAAGCGTGTTTTTCTCCCGCAGGTTGTCCATAAATTGAGACAGGCTGGCCGTGGCTTGCTGGAGCTGGTGCTCAACTACCTGTTTTTCCAAGCGCAGCGACTTTTCGCGTTCGGCATTGATGACCGCTTCCTGCCGCCGTTTGAGTCGGGACAACTGATAGAGTCGCAAAAACAGCCCTGCCGTCAGTGCCAGCGCCAGCGCCACAAACCAGAACTGCCTCCGCTGCGTAGCTTTCTGCTGCTCAATGGCCCTTACCTCCGCCTGGTGCTGCTGAATCAGCAGTTTTTGGTTAACCAGTGACATCCGGTCGGCATTGTAGCGCTTGTTAATGCGCTCCCGCAGCGTTATCACACTGTCTGAGTACTGGTAGGCCTGGGCTAAATTTCCCGTGGCCTGATGATAGCGCCGGGCTACATCGTAGTAATTCATCCGATTGTACTCATCGTCCAGACCGTCACGGACATTATTTCGCCGATTCAGCCGTCTGAATTTCTCTGATAAGGCGAGATAAAACCGGCAGCTATCTAACTGACCCAGCTGAAAAAACACATTCGCGATTCGCCGAACCTCACCATCCGGCGATTCACGTCGATTGCCAAATCGGCGGGTCAGCTCATACGCCAGTTTATAGGAACGCAGTGCTTCCGGCCACCGGTTCTGAAGTGTATACTGCGTACCCAGATTACCGGCTGCAATGCCAATCAATAACGAATCTTTATGAGCAGAAGCGACTCGAATGGCTTTCAGGAATGCCTTTTCGGACAGCGGACCGTCGCCGGGGCGGTTAGTTTCCCGACCCCGGTTGATGTACACCATGCCTAACGTGTTGAACGTATGAAACGCAGTGCTGTTGTCATAGATAGGGTAGCGGGCTGTCTCGGTCAGTAAGGCAATCGCTTTATCGTACTCCTTGAAATGATAATACCGGGCGGCAAGCTCATGAAGATAGCGGCTGATGCCAGGCACCTTGTTATAGCCCACGTTTTGAAAATCCCCGTTAGCCGCCAGCAGGTATTCAAAGGCCCGACCGTATTCTTCATTAAAAAAGTAATACTGCCCGGCAAAGTGTAGGCAGACGGCCGCAATTTCCGGGTCATCATCGGCCTCGGCCCGTCGACCCGTTGCCAGAAAAAGTTCGGCTTTCTGACCGTACGTGAGATTAGGGTCAAGTTTAGCGCGGGTATTGCGTACCAGCCGGGCATACCGGCTGAGTTGGGTATCGTTGATCTGTTCGGCCAGGGCATCGACCCGATTTAAGAGTCTAACGGCCTGGGTAGAGTCGTGGATGATGGCGGCGCAGGTGTCGAAATAGTTGAACAGGCTAATCACCCGGTTAGCGGGCATAGCTCGTTCCAAGCGGTGCAGAAAGGCGTCCTGCTGGCCACGCTGGGCTGATCCCTGTTTGATTTTAGGCGATTGAGCCAGAGTCAACAGCGGCCACAGGCAGAAAAGAACAAGTATTCTATGAATATACAGCAAGAAAAACCGGGACATGGTCTATTAGCAGACACCTGTTTCTTAGGTATAAACTTACTAAAGAAGCAGGAAATTACGCCCCAATAGAGTGGTGGTTTCGCCTAGCTGTAGTAATTGATTGTATGTAAAGGTGTCACAACCTACCCTAAAAAAGCTTCACTGTGAATTAGAAGCTATAGAATTAAGGCACTCTACCGCTCAGCAAGTCATCTAAGCATTAGAACATCGTAGACACTAAGTGGAGGTAAAGTGCATAAAAAAGCCCGACTACCAGACCGGTCGGGCTTTTTATAATTGATTGTTGAGTTAGGGTTTAACCACCTTCATGGTCTGTCGTTGGGCTGGCACACCGTTACCCGTTTCAATCACCACCTGCAAGAGATATACTCCACTAGCTTGCCCCTGCATATCCCAGTCAATGACCTGCCCGCTTTCGGCTTGCTGCCAGTGCTGCTGACGGACTGACTTACCATTTAGATCAACCAACTCAATCTGTAACGAACGCCCCTCAGCACCGCGTACAATAGCTCTGAGTCGATCCTGTTGAATCGGGTTAGGCGCTAGCTCGACCTGTAAAGGCGTCTCCAGACTAGCCACTTCCCGAGCCCGGCAACTCGCATCCACCGTTAAACGATACGGGCCGTAGATGGTCACGGTACCAGATTGATCAGTTGTTTTCAGATAGAAGTTGCCTTGCGTGTTAGTCTGAGCATTGATCAGCGTTAAGCTCGATGTTGCTGTACCCCTGAACAGTTGAGGAGTCTCCATCAGCTTAGGACTGGTAAGCGTATTCTTGTACCACTCGTACTTGACCGGAGCACCACTAACGGCTACACTGATTACGGCCGTTCCACCTCTACACACGGTAGGGTTATTGCCCCCTAGTACCGTCGTGGAAGCCGTAGCTGCACAGTTGTTGTCTTGCCGAGTAACGGTTACTGAGTAGACACCCGCTGTGGTTACCCGGGCCGTATTGCCATTGACCTGTTGAGTGCCCTGGCTAAAGCTATAGCTGTAGCCCTCACCGCCCGTAGCCGTTAGCATTACGCTGGCATTGGTAAAGGAGAGAGGACCGTTGTTGGTCAAGGTCACATTCTCAGGGGCACTTGTGTTGGCTGTTACCTCTGCAGTGGCCGTAGCTGAGCAGCCTGTACTGTTGATTACCGTCACCGAGTAGATTCCGGCATTGGTCACGCTGGCGGTGGGGCTAAAACCGGTTTGGGAGAACTGCCCCGGCCCATTAAAGCGATAGCCGGCTCCCTGATCTCCTCCTGTTGCCAGCAGGTTGACGCTGGTTTGAGCGCAGGTCAGCGTACCACTGCTGGTTAGAGAAACTTGTGGTAGTGGGTTCACACTGGGACTGGTCGTGGCCGTAGCCTGCTGGCCCTGGCTGCTGACCAGCAGCGTATAGTTCTGAGGGATTGAGCCAGTAGCCACCAAGCTCTGACTGAAAGCGCCACTAATCGAGCTACCCGATATGGGGGTGCCCACCCCGTTGGTCAGGGTGTAGCTGTAGCTGCCCGAGTAGTTGGCTACCGTAGCCGTGAAGGTCAGCGGACTGCCCGCACAGACGGGGTTGGGACTAGCCCCAAAGCTCGTAATGGTCGGGATGGGGTAGCTGACAGTCAGGCTGTAGACTGCACTCAGGCCCGTGCAACCCTGTTCCGTCTGGGCTTGCACGATAACCGAGTAACTGCCACTTTGGGTAGGGGTGCCCGCCAACAGGCCAGCCGAAGACAGGCTCAGCTCGTCTGGTAAGTTGCCACTCACTACCGTATAGCTGTAGGGAGTTTGTCCACCACTCGCTGAGAAGGATTGGCTGAAGTACTGACCAACCGTAGCCGTGGTCACTGTAGGATTGGTTAAGTTAATAACTGTAGGATTGCTCTGGTACTCATAAGCGCCTATGTCGATACGAGGCCCGTAGATGCGGGGCTGGCCGGCCAGATCGGTGGCTCCGCTGGTAGCGGTGGTGCTGGACGGTTCACCGGTGTTAAGAGCCTGAGAGCAGCTGTTGAGCCGCAGGTCCGTCTCGGAGACGAACGGTGAGCGGGTAGCTACTTTGTTCTCAGTGCCTGAGTAACTAGTCTCACCTTGGCCAATCAGGCAGTAGTTGGCTATAATACCGTTGTTGTTGAAATTGACAATGGCATTATCGGTGGCTTCCTCATTGTCCCATAGGATGGTGTTGGTCAGAGTTGCTTGGCTGGATGAGTTATACAGAGCGGCTCCTTGAGTGGCTCGGTTCCGGGTCAGGGTACAGTTGGTCAAGCTAGGTTCACTGCTGTCCTGACTGTAAATGCCCCCGCCTATTCCAGCCGTATTGCCTTGAAAGAGACAGTTGCTTAAGCTCAGGCTGCTGTTGTTCCTATTGAAGAGGGCCCCGCCCCGTTGGTTAGTCGCCGTATTGCCATGAAAGATACAGTTGGTCAAGCTATGGTTGCCGCCATCATTGTAGATACCTCCGCCGTTGTCAGCCGTATTGCCCTGAAAGAGACAGTTGATCAGTCTAAGGTTGCTGTTGTTGCTATTGAAGAGGGCCCCGCCTGTTCTAGCCGTATTACCCTGAAAGAGACAGTTGCTTATAGTGGGGCTGCTGTTAAAGTTGAAGATACCCCCGCCATAGTCAAGGAGGCTACTCGGTACAGTAGCGTTGCCCCCGGTAATGACAAAGCCATCCAAGAGGGCACTGTTGGTCAGCCCTTGAGGGTTACGGATGACACTGGAGCCGTTGCCCGCCAGCGTACTGGAAGAAGGCCCGCTACTAATGGGGTTGACCGAAGGACGCTCACCCAGGCTGCTCTCTGTGCCTACAAAGCCTCCATAGATGGCTACCCCTGTCTTCATGGCAAAGCTGGCTCCAGCAGCGGGCTGGTAGCGTCCCCCGGCCACCCAGACCTGCTCCACACCTTCGGCGTTGATCATAGACTGTAAATCACCTGAGGCATTGGCCCACGAAGAGCCGTCACCCGTGCCGTCCTGCTTGACGTAGCAAATAGGCAGCGTTTGGACATAGGAAATAATCACCAGCCCACTGCCTGAGTTGCCATCCGTAGCACCGGTCTTGCTGCTTGGGTTGGTGCCCGCGTTGAACGAGCCGCCACCCCCACCAACGCCATAAACACTTTGAGTACCTCCGGCACCACCACCCGAGTAGCCCCCTCCGCCACCGCCAATATTGAATCTATTTCCAAAACCACCACCGCCGAAACCTGCAGATCCATCGCCGCTTCCACCGCCGCCGTTAACGAACGCCTTGCCAACACGATTATTATTTCCTTCTCCATCGGTCAGCAAGCCTCCACCCGCTCCATAAGTGCTTACCGACTTGCCCCCCTGTCCGTCGGTTCCGCCAGCGCCACCTCCGCCAGCACCCGCTCCTCCGCTGGTGCCTGCCTGTCCATGCTTTAGATCAGAATCAACATTTCCCCCTCCCCCTCCGCCACCTGCGATGATTAACGGCTGGTTAGTGCCTGAAACGACGAAAGTGCCGCCACCAGCATCATTGAAGCCGCTAGTAACTGGTTGCTGGCCTACCAGAATGCTAAGCTGCTGACCTGGGGTAACCGCTACCGTGCCGGTGATGATGGCTCCTTTACCAGCTGGGTAGGTTGAATTACCATTATTTGCCCCTTGAGCCCCACGTGCTTCAATCGTCAGGGAGGTCACCCCAGCGGGTACGGTCCAGGTGACGATTTGCCCTGAGTAGATAAAGGTTTGCGTTGTGGCAGCGGCCAGCCGACTATTAGGCACTGGCCGTGTGATGGTGGCTTTAGCTGGGGCAGTAGCTCGCTTCAGCAGGGCAGGTACCGGCTGGCTGCGGGGTCGATCCCGGCGCGCATCACGCTCTGGGAGTTGAGTTTGGGCCTGAGCCAACAGGCTGGCTAAGCCCGTCATAAAGACAAATAGACACGTAAATAGATGTCGCATATCCTACCAGAGTTGAATAAATAAGGGAAAGAAGAAAAGCTAAACCTGACTAGTGCACCCACGACTCTACATCAATTGATCGTCAGGTGCAAGCAGGCTTATTGTGCGGGTAAAGGTAGGGTAGCGATATGCTCAAAGTCTATCACAAATGTTCCATTTTTTGTACTATTGTTGCATTTCAGGTCAAACAGCATATTTTTTGGCTGCTATTCCAGATCGCAATCTTAAAGTTTTACTTCAAGTAGGCCTCAGGGAACAGAGGGGGCAGGCCCCATAAGGAGCCTTGTGGCCTGGGCTGCATCTGTCTCAATAAGTTAACTTAACCAGTGATGAACTGAACGAATAAGCGGAGGCAGGGGGCATAACAAGCCGGGGCTTAGCGCGGATATCCGACAGCTTATAAATAGCTAAGGAGATGACAATTCATCACCCCCTCAGTGGCTCAGGTTTAAATACGGTTTTGGCCCGTATTTGAAATACCGCCAGAAACGGCATTTAGTAGCCTGGACAGAGAGGCGTATTTTTGGCATTTCATCAAATCATTTACCCAAAATCTCCAAAGTGCATAATGGGTATTCCTCACGTTACTTCCCGTTACTTTGACCAAAACGAGCCGGTTTGATCTAGGCGGTTCACGCGGGCACGTACGGATGTAAAAACTCTTCAGCGAAACCCTGCCACATATCGCGAAATTAGTAATGGTTGCAACTACCAAAGCGGGCCAGATTTCAAATAGCCCGCTTTGAGTCAACCAAATAGGTGTAAATAAGTGTTAAAATGGTCTTTTTGGGCAACTTTAACCATACGTTTTCATTTGACTACAGGGCAAAGCAAAAGCGACGTTTATGCTTGTCAATCAAGGCATTACATTTCTATTTGAAATCTGGCCCGCTTTGGTAGTTGCAACCCAATGAGGAGAAGTTAGATAAATACAACGGTCTTCTGCTAGCCCGTCACGTGGATAAGTTATTCGACAAAGGTTGGATATCTTTCTCGGATGAAGGCGAGGTGGTAGTCTCCGATATAACGATTAAGCAGGTGATGGATGCTTGGGGCCTTGATTACACCAAGAATGTAGGATCCTTTACAGTACAGCAGAAACGGTACTTAGCGTTTCATAGACAGCATATATTGATCAAGAAATGAAGCATTAAGTGAGCCAGTTCTAGCTGTATCGTTTCGTTACCTTTCTCGCATCGCGATGACCTCTATCAATCGAGAACTGCCTTGGCACGAGTCACCAGCGACAAGCTTATACCGAATCCGGACGGTCAGCTCTCTAGAGGTCGCCTTATCAAAGGGGAGGCAAGGTTTGGGTACGGTACTGGTCAGACTCGGCTTGAATCCGGTAGCCACTTGCACAAGCTGCGGCGGCGGCATTCTCGGCGGTGGCGAACCAATATCCCAAAAGCGTTGCTTGTTCTTCCCGGACATCAACCTGATCAGTACGGCAGCTTCCTAAGGTTAAAAGCATGAAAAAAAGAGGACGAGTGGTTTCATAGCGGTAGACGTTTAGGAGTAGGATCTCCTCTTTAGGAGATGGGTTGGAAGCAAACCCAATTTTTTAGTATCGTCGGCGACCCAAATAAGTACACAAAATGAAAAGAAACCACTTCGTCTCAAGCAGGAACCTTTTCTGAGATAAAGGCAGCATGGTTTAGTTTGAACTTAAAAGGTTTACTAAACGCCCTTTCTGAGCAAGATCAAATGTCTCACGAATGAAGGATTTGAGAGATGAGACTTGTTACTTCTCCAGACAAATGTCACTTATCTTTTTGTCCAGTAAAAGTTAGCAAGTCCACTCTCCAACTGCCTAAATTGCTACTTCGACCGGGTAGCCATCAGCGCATTTGGCTGCATGTAGATAAAACCTCCTCGATTATCAATGATAACATTATAGTACTTGAGTATCTTTATCCCGAGCTTTTGATGTCCGGTCCCAGGAGCCGCCCTATCCACAAAAACAGGTACATTCTCAAAACGCGTACCACTCACTTGCAATACCGGCAGATCGACCGTAAGGTGAGAACCCTGTTTTCTTTTTTTGGCCTGCCCCAGTCCGATCTTGTTAACAAACCAATCCGCTACCCCTGCGTTCCCCATATGTCCGGTGTCGTACATGAACCAATCCGAATAGCTCACCTTATCCACCACGGCATCCGCTTTGATGAACGGTACAATCCCATATTCAAGAAACATCGCATGCTTTATGTACCCCGGTCCTATGACCGGCAGCTGGTCATGGATGACCATTTTCTTCTGGTCATAGATGATCTCAATGACCTTATCCCCGAACAGGTTGCCCAATAGACCATCGTCCTTGCCCCGAAGGTTATCGGCGGTGGTAAACCTTACCTTCTCCCAGTACAAATTCCCAATTTTAAGTGTATTGCCCGTACTTGCCGGCATACGATGGGTACCCTTGCTGTTGGTGAGCACATCCGAAGCATCGAATTTCATCTTCGCCTTCACGCCACTGCTCTTTTTAACGATTTGCGGCATCGCGCCCAGATCGAACTGAAAATTCAGAACCTTTGCTCCGTTGACCAGCCCTTGAAGATAGATCTTATCGTTATCACCCACCGAGAACTCTAGCGTATCGGTAGAAGGATTGGAAGGGACAGCCAGCCGCTTATAACTGGACTTATTGCGATAGACGGAGCGGATTCGGGTATAGCAACTGTCTTGGCCATTCAACAAAATCACAAAATCATATTCTTGGCCAAAACGCACATCAAAGGAAATCGAATCCTGGTCGGTGATGAAGCTCACCTGGTGGGCATTCTCCGGAAATTCAACGTAATAAGAATCCGGCTTCCGCTCGGGCATCAGGTACCAATAGTCCTTTTTTAGATGCGTACCGTCAACGATCGTAACGGTCTTAGTGTTAGCGCGAATCACTGGCAAGGTCTGAGCGAAACTAACTAAAGGAACGATAAAAAGACCCATCAGCCATGGGATTATCGAGGCGAAACGGCTAAATGCTCTTTGATTATTCATGTAAGTTTGAATTTTTTCGGCAAACTTACTGGTCCAGAACAGACAAAAATAGAACAAGATTAGCCTAAAGCAGACGCACCTTTTTGGGCAGCACCCCGGTATAGGCCTTAAAGGTCCGGATAAAGTGGCTCTGATCGGCAAATCCGCAGGCATGAGCTACCGTGCAAAGGGAATGCGAGGGATCGCACAACAAACCAATACTGCGGCCGATCTTCAGCCGCCTTAAATACTCCCCCAAGGTGCATTTGAAATAAACCGGGAAAAAGCGGGATATCGTGACGGGGTGCACCGATACCTCAGCAGAAAGATCAGCCAAAGAAGGCCACTCGCTCCAACGGTCCTCAAGCAGTACCTGGATGACAGCTACCCAGGACGGGGTCTTTCCCAGCTTACCAGTTGTAGTCGTGCTCCCCAGCATCAGCTGAACCGCCGAGCTTACGTAGGGCTCCTGTCCAGATAGTTCATTATAGATCTTTAGCAAACTGACCCGCATCTGGGCTGGGTTGCGCGTAGCCCCTATCATGTCCTCTTCTGTCAGGCCGTACCGGTTAAGAAAAGATTCGTTGAGTTCCAGGTTGATATGGGTAGAAAGGGCCTTAGGAATGGTCTGGTGCAATTCCCCCGATCGGTAAAAATGAATGTCCCCCGGCATCCGCTGGTAATGCTTTTGGCCAAGCCTTTCGCTGCTTCCCCCTTTCAAGACCAAGCTGAAATGTGGGTCGCGATGGGCATGTACAGTGGTATCGCATCCATAAGGCGAATAATGTACAGCACTGGCGATCAGCCCGCTGTGCACAAAACTGGTTTTCACTGTCCCAGAGGATTCCCCCTCTGTTAAAACCTTCGGCATATCATTACCCTCTCTTAGCCTTTATACGCTACAGCTTTGATTTTGCATTTTCATTTTTAGCATCCTGGGCAATGGCCTCCTTAAGAACGCTCATCGCCTAACCTAGCTCATGCTTATTTTACCTGAATTGAACCCAAAGGAAAAGCAGTGAAAACAAGAATTTTTTCATAATACTTGGCTATTGCCCAATATCAATAGCCTTTGACAAAATTTGTGCCATCAAAATATAGCACTAATAATGAGTTGGTTATAAATAGTTTAGTTGATTTTTTGTCCAAAATCGTACAATATGTGTCCGAAAAACTGTCTCTCCAAACGCCCGAATTATTGACACGCTCTCGTCTCAGTTAGGAGCCTTATTTGAGAATGGACTCTGAAGGAGGTTGGTGTATCCAAAAATGACCACCTGACCGGATGAGCAACAAAACAGGGAATAACCCAGGGAGTTAAGCAGGCAGGTAGACGGTGAAGGTGGCCCCTTGACCAGGTTGGCTGGTGGCCGTAATAGCCCCCCCATGATTGGCGACAATCTTTTCACAGATGGCTAAGCCGATGCCCGTACCCGCATACGCATTTTTGCCATGTAGCCGCTGAAACACCTGGAAGATGCGGTCGGCGTACTTTTCATCGAAACCAATACCATTATCAATGACGGCTATTTGGTGATAAGTGCTTGACGATCGGCCCGGTTTGACGCCAGTAGGCAGCTTCTCAGCAGCCAGTAAGCCCACCTCAATTTCGATTAAGGGCCGTTGGCCGGGACGGCGGAACTTTAAAGCGTTACTCAGCAGGTTCTGAAAGAGTTGGTTGTACTGCGAGGCATTACCGACAACAGTAGGGAGTAGATCAACCCGGATTTGGGCGCCTAACTCCTCTACTTGAAACTCCAGGGTAGTCAACACACCCTCCACTACGGTTTGCAGGGAGATGGGGTCACTGGCCTCCTGTTGAGTGGAGAGACGAGAGAAGTCCAGCAAATCCTTGATCAGCGTGGACATCCGACTGGCCGCCGATTGCATTCGATCTAAATACAGTAGCCCCTCGGTTGGCTGATCCGCATATTGTTTCCGAAGCAAGTCCCCAAAAGACTGAATCTTGCGCAAGGGTTCTTGCAAATCATGGCTGGCAATGAAGGCAAACTGTTGCAAGTTCTCGTTGGAGCGTTGCAGGTCATAATTGACCACCTGCAACTGGTGTGTTTGCTGAGCGACGCGTTGTTCGAGTAGGTCACTCGTTAGTTTATGCTGGGTAATGTCAACCACCATACCCACAAAGCGGGTTGCCACTCCCTGCTGGTCAAAATAAGTCTGCCCCTGCGCCCGAACCCAGCGTAACTGGCCATCGGTTAAACCGATGGTACGGTACTCGATTGAATAAAAACCGTCCTGATGACCTTGCAGGGCCGCCTGAACCACCGCGTCGGTTCGCTGCCGATCATCGGGATGCACCCCTTGCAGAAACAGCGGATAACTGACGCTGGCCTGGGGCGGTAAGCCAAAGAGGGCTTTACATTGATCCGACCAGATCAGCTCGCCCGTGGCGGGGTTGAGATCCCAGGTACCCAACTCGGTCGATTCGATAGCCATTTGTAACCGCTGCTGGGTGATTTTCAAGGCATGGATGTCAGTGACCGAGCCGACAAAGCCCATGAAGGTTCCCCGGGCGTCAAAGCGGGGGCGACCCGTATCGTTCATCCAGCGGTAGGTGCCATCGGCGGCCCGCAGCCGATAGTCCAGGACGAAGGGTTGCTGAGCCTGATTGGCAGCCAGGAAGATGTCGCCTGACGCCTTCGCATCGTCGGGATGGACAGCGTCCAGCCATCCCAGTCCTAACGCTTCAGTTGCGCTTTGCCCGGTATAGTCGTACCAACGCTGGTTGAGAAACACACAGGTAGCGTCGGGTTGGGTGACCCAAACCATCACGGGCAAATCGTCGGCCAAGAGCAGGAGCTGGTCTAACTTAGTTTGGTCAGGTAAAGCAGCGGGCATTATAGAACGCTTTATAGGACGCAAAGTTCGTTTATTTCGAGCATATTCGGGTCCCCAGTTGGCTAGAAGCCCCCATCTTGGAGAGCTCTTCAATTGGATAAATAACCGCCTGGCGAAGGTAATTGGGTGTCCGTAGACTTTAATGGCTCTGGGTCGCCTTACGTGTCTGCCAGGGGAAACGTGTAAGGTAATTTTCCAGGATAAAACTAATTTATAAACCTATTCATTTGCTGGCGCTCTTGATCTATAAACATGAATATTTATTTGTCTCAACTTGAGGAAGGTTGTGTGAAAATCAGCAAAAGAGTGTGCAGAGCAATTAAATGTTGATTGGTTCCATTATGTTCCACTTTCAAACAGGGGAACCATGGCTACTTCCTCCAAATCGGATAATTGATGCAGGGCCAATATTGGAGAAAACCTGATCACTAGCAATTGCAATAGGAAACCAACAGCCGAAAGCAATAAGCAGGCTTGCACACTAAAAAGGCTAGCCGTTACGGCACCGAGTAAAGCGCCAACCGGTCGGCAACCAAAAGTCGTTAACAGCATCACGCCCGAAACTCGGCCCAGTATTGGGATTGGGGTAACGGCTTGCCGCAGAGAAGTCGTGGTAATCGACCAGATAACAGGCCCAGCGCCAAACAAAAAATAGGCGGCTCCTGGCAATAGGGGTTCCGTTGACCACACCGTGAACAGCATTAGTACCGATCCTAAAAACGCCGTGGTCGGTCCTGCTAAAATCTGAAAGCCCAAGGGTAAATGCTTACTCAGGAAAGGGCTACCGATAGCCCCCGTAATCATACCTATTCCATACCCAGCTAATACCATCCCCAACACCTGGGCCGTAATGCCAAGATGGCTTATTGCCCAAGAGACAAAGACCGCTTGGAGAATAAACCAGGAAACACTAAATACCATACCGGTAACGATTATCGGGCGTAGAAATGAGTGGGTAAAGCAGAAAGCTACGGCTTCGTTAAGGCTGGTCGGCAAGGAGCTTGAACTCTGTTTAACGGCAATGCTGCTTAGGCCAGATAAAAGACTTATTGCTATCAGCGAGCAGACGGCAGCTAGTGCATACGCAATCGGTGCCCCGGACCAACCGACAATAGTACCCCCGATAGCTGGTCCTCCAGCATAAGCAAGGCTACGGGCCAGTTCTAGCCAACGGTTAGCTATGGGTAACTCGCTTCTACTCACCAAGGTTGGTACCAGAGCCGGAGCGGCTACACTATAGCACACAGTCCCGATCACCCCTAAGAAACCCAGCATGGCGAGCCACCAAAGCGTCATAGCGGATAAGGCAAGTAAAAGGATGATCAGCAAAAGCGAACACAGTCGCATGGCTTCAGCCCCCACCATCAACTTTTTATGCGAATACTGATCAGCTAGCCATCCAGCCGGCAGGGAAAGCAACAGAAAAGGTAGTGTCTGCGCTGTTTGAAGCAGGCCGGTTCCGACGGCATTCTCTTTTAAAACCAAGACGGCTACCAAAGGGGCGGCAGCCAGTGCCAGTTGCTCGGAGAATTGAGCGGATAAATTTGACCAAGCGAGCCTTTTGAATCCACCTTTTACTTTAGTCATTTGAGTATCTTCTGTAGTGTTATACGATTACAAAAGAATGACAGCTAGACCGATCAAGAAACCCGGATCTTGCTGGTTTTACCAAAATGATCTTACTTAGTTGGTGTTTCGTTGAACGCCCATTTTGTGGCACAGACTCACATGCTTGTATCGTTCTAACAAAGACACATACTACTCTACTCCATCAGCTTACCCTATTAGGCTAAACACAGAGACGACATCAATTAGAATGAGGAACTTGATGGAGTGAACTTTTGTAGTTACCTTAGTCTAAAACTTCATGCTATGGCCCTTGCATTGCCGCTTATTGCCCCCAACCCATCCTTATTGCCCCGGCTCTTGACTGAGCAGGAAATCATCGCCCGTAGTCGACAAGGGGTGCTCCGCGCCGAGGCTGACCGCGTAGCCGGTTTGGTGGGCTTAACCGATAAGGAAGTGGCGGCGGCCCTGGGCTTATCGGCTTCTTACCTGCACCGGCTGAAGATTGATCAGCGCATCAGTCAGGATGCCTCCGAGCGGCTGCTGCTGCTGGAGAACCTGCTCCTGCACGCTTTGGATACCTTCGAAGAACGTAGCAAAACCGTTCTTGGCTGGCTACGCTCACCCTTACGGGAGTTGGACTACCAAACCCCTTTACAAGCTCTGGATACCGTCACGGGCTATACGTTAGTTGACCGGGTGTTGGGCCGCATCGACCATGGTATCTTTGGATAAGGTATGGCCATCGTTTATCGCGTAGTGCGGCAGAAGTATGCCGACCGTCCCCTGGATGTTACCGGTACGTGGCTCAATGGAGGCCGTTGGAATCCACCGGGTATTGGCATCCTCTATACGGCTGAGCATCCCGCTTTAGCTTTAGTCGAGATCCTGGTACACATGCCCCAAGTACCCTACGATGAACTCCCCGCTTACCGGTTGTTCAGTCTGGAGTTACCCCAGGATAGCCAGCGAGTCGTGGACGCGACTCGCCTACCACCTTACTGGCAGGAGAACTCCTACCACCGGAGTCAGCATCTTCTCGCCGATTGGCTCGCCAAGCCGGATGTGTTGGCCTTAGGTGTTCCCTCTTCGGTGATGCCATCCGGGATTAACTACTTACTGCATCCGGCCCATAGTGGCTATGGCTCCATACGGGTAATTGAGGAGAAGCCTCTGGTGATTGATCCCCGCCTGTGGTCGAAGTAAGCCAAGGCAGCAGTAATTCCCTTCGTCTCTTTGTGGAGCGTTTTAAGAGAAAGGTCAAGACAAGCTGCCAGTAAAGCTTGAATCCGCTCCAGCTCAATCGGCGCGGGGTAAAGTAGACAATACAAGAACGCAACTCACCAAGCCCTTTCAGGATATAGGACACGTAGTGAGAGCCACTCTTCAGTACTTGACAAAATCATTGTTCTATAAATAACTATATTGTATGACTTTTTGTCAATAATACTTGACAAAAAGAAATGCTTACATATCTTTGTAGAGAACTAAATCATTGACCATGATGGAACAATCTAAAACAACCGTTAACCAACAATCGGTTCTCTTGGCTCTCCTGCATGTTGCCACCTATTTGCCCGCAACCTGGCTCTTAAAACATCGGCTCATTGACCAGCCGGTCTCACTACTACTGGCAATTGTGCCCATCATTACCTTCGCCCTGTTTATTTATAAATTTATCAAAGCCTTTTCGGTCATGGACGAAGTCAAGCAACGGGTTCAATTAGAAGCCGTGGTGATTGGTTTTTCATTGACCGTGATGTTGATCATGCTGTTGTTTTTGCTGAGCCTGTGTGATATTGCCAACCCCGACTGGTTCAGCTATGGGTATCTGGTTATGTATTGCTGGCTCTTTTATTTTATTGGCTGGGTTATTTCGAATAAAAAGTACGGGGTATGAAAAACACGCTTAAGGTGGAACGAGCGAAGAAAAACTGGACACAGGCTGACTTAGCCAAACACATCGGTATATCCCGACAGGGGTTAAATTCGATTGAAACAGGGAAATTTATTCCCTCCACGGTCCTGGCCTTACGGATGGCTAAAGCGTTTGATACGACGGTCGAAGTGTTGTTTCAACTGGATGATACCGAGTCGTGATGGGGGCAAGTCGGAATGAGGGTAGAAAGGAATCAACGACTGAAACTACAACATGTATCAACCGCTCGTAGAGCCTACCCATTTTATTAACTTAACTTCCCACAAATCCGCGCCCAGTATCGGTAAATACGGACTTGATTGTCTGCATATAGATAAAAGAAAGTAGTGGTGAACAACAAGTTTCCCTTATCCAGTTCAATTTCACGGCTTCCTAAGCAGTTGAAGCCTATCGTCAACGGTGAAAGAGGGATACGGGGTTGTTCTGGGAAAGCTTAACTCCTGGCAGTTTCTGGGTTGATTTGTTGTGTCCGCTTCGACAAACAACCGTTGTTGGATCGTCTGGTTTTAAGCTCATGGCCACGGATATGAATGCAACTGGGTCTCACTTTGGAGCCATATTTGAGAACAAAGAGTAGACTGGAGATTATAGGGAGTTAATCATCTATTCCTTTGCTCAGGGTAGGGCTACGGTGTCAAATCCGTTTTCGCTTCGCCTGTTTGAACATCGTAAGGATAGGATACATGCTGGTGGATCAGCTGCCACGCCCCATTTAGTTTCTGAAAGATTCGAGTCCCCCGCGAGTAGCTATCGATTGTGGTGCCATCGGGGGCTTTGGCTTGCATGTGATTGAGGCCCCAGGTAACGGCCATATCATCCCGAACCAGAATCTGTAGATCCGGGATATCCCACTGCAGTTGGCCATTGGATAGATCAAACCCCTGCTGGCAAACCTGACGAATCGCATCAATACCTACATATTGTAAAGGGGAATCGTGTTCGTAAGAAACCACATGGGGGGCAATATGGGCCATAACCGCATTGATGTCTTTTGCCGCCGTTCCTGCAAACCACCCTTGGTAAATCTGACGAATTTCTTCTTCGGTGTTCATTGTCTTACTGGCTTAATGACACGAATGAAAAAACAAATGTTGAGCAAGCGAATAAAGGGGAGAAGACAGCCCTCTTGCTTCATAAATAACGGCCAGGGAGGTCGTAAGCTGGCAATAAGCCGCTGACCTGCCTTACCCTTTACATTTATAAACAACTCATTATGAGCTTATTTGTTCCCATAAAGACTAGAGCAGGTTTGAGTTGAATGTGCGTTTGTTCTGAGTACATCCAGGCTTGTGAACCGCCAAGAGCTTGCTGATTCACAATTTTAACTAATCCCTTAGTTAAGCAGCATATACATTAATAGCTTTTTGTCTCAGCAAGGAGGTTTTAGCGCGTCGGCACATTTTACTCAGTTTGTGGGGGATGACAGTTACTTTGAGGGGCGCACCTTGGACGTATTCATCACGAGATTACGGAAGTATTTGAAGGAAGACCCGTCGGTTGAAATTCTTACGTTGCGGGGCGTTGGTTGCCGGTTGGTTTGTTAAGCAAGCTACTAAAATAACTAACGATGGTTCACAAAACGCCCCATTTTCGGACAGGAAAAACCTCCCTGTCTTCTAGAGTAGGTCATGAAGAGACGATACTTTGTCGCTGCATAAAATCAATTGTAGGGATCACTCCTCAACCCTAATGAATTCGCCTGTATTTTCCTGTTTCCAGATCAGTTTAACGGCTCGCCCATTTTCAACTACAAACTCGATGGTGGTGGGTACCTTTCTTACTTGAGGTATCACAAACTTGGTCTCCGATTGAGCCGAAAGCACCATATTGGTGCCGGATCCATTGGAGAGCGTGCAAGCCAGTCGCCCATCCGATCTTTTCTCTATTTTGAGCGTCTCCCGGTACTGCGCGTTTTTATAGGTACCCACGTACCGGTTCACTATCTCAGCTTCTAGACTCATTTCCGCAAAGGCTGACTTCCCCAACATAAGTTTGGTTAGGTCATAACAGAGCTCCTGTTCATCCGTATTCAGTTGCCGTCCATTGAATAATCCGACCACATAGACGTTTTCCTGGGGTAAGAAGATGGCTTCACTTCTGAAGCCGAATATACTTCCACCATGTTCGATGGATTGGCTACCCCCTAGTTTTCGAATAAACCAGCCGTAGCCATAGTCAGAAAGCGTTCCGTCCGCTAGCGTATAAGGTCGGAACACGTTTTTCAGCGTTTCTTTTTTCAGGAGTAGCCCTTTCCTGATTGCTTCATTCCATCTGAACAGGTCTTCCGTCGTACTTATCAAGCCGCCGGCACTATAGAATAACGCCATACTGATAAAGTCAGCATTCTGGTACTCATTTTCTATTTTCTCATAGCCCTGGACCCGGTTGGGTACGATGGTAGCGGGTACTTCATAATAGGTATGAGTCAACCCGATCGGGTCAAATATCTTCTGTTTAAGGTAGTCCGGGTAGGACAAGCCGGAGACCTGCTCGATGAGGTAACCGATCAAAAAATAGTTGGAGTTACTATACTCAAATTTGGCACCGGGCACAAACGACAAAGGCTGGTGGCGGATGCTATCAACGATTTGACGGGTCGGAAAATCGATGCGGAAGGGATTTGGGACATTCGATTCAAGGTTAAGATAGTCAGCTATGCCCGAAGTCTGAGTCAGCAAATGTTCGATGGTAATAACGCGCCCCTTCTTGGGATACCCTTTGATGAATTTTTGCAGACTGTCGGTCAGCGCTATTTTCCCTTGCTCGACTAACTGTAAGAGAGCAACTGCTGTAAACTGTTTGGTTATAGAACCAATTCGGAAAACCATGGTGGGTCGGACCGGAACTTGGAGTTCAAGACTGGCGTGGCCGAATGCCTTATTATAGACGATTTGCCCATTTTGGGCGATAAGGATAGCGCAGCCCGGTGCAATGTCATTTAGCCGATTGGTCACCAAATCATTAATCTGTTTAGTTACGTGCTTGTTGAGTTTGGACTGTCCGAAGCCTACTGTCGCTATCATCCATACCGTAAAAAAGAGCAACTGTGTTTTTTTTGACATAGAAAGAGTGCAGTAAATAAATTGCGTTGCGGTAGAGCTAATTAGATCTTGCCGGTGGTCATACAAATGCATGATCGCCCGGTAAAAAACATCAAAGACAACTGACAAGTCTATTCAAATCCGGATTTGAGATGAAAAATAGCCGATCCCAGTCTATAAAACCATTAGCGGGTAGGCGCATTATAAGAGCAATCAAATTCTAACGCATCTGGGTGGTTGCTGATCAAAAGAGTGAGCATAGGAGGACGCAGTAAAGAATAAGCTGGAGGGGAATGGAGTATTCCGAAGGGCGAGAAAAAGATAGTTCCTCCGTAAGACTCATCTTACCTCAATAAACGCCCGATTTGAGCAGCAGATACAAGAACTCTCTATCGTCTCACATGGGAGCCTTTTATGAGAATGTGATTTATAGAATATCAGGCTATTTTTACTATCAGTCCTGTGCCCCCCCACCGGAATGCCAAATTACGGATGACAGCCACTGCGGCTAAAGCCCTAGCATACCAGCCATCTAAAGTCAGTTTAAGGAAGCGTTCAATGATAAGCGTATTGGCCTAGCCGACCACCGCCCCGTTTTTCTATATGGTTGCTTACCTGATCGATACAAGGCTTCGTTTTTGAACTTTGTTTCGTTTATTTCGTTTAGTAACTTTGTACCCTAAGACAAAAAGCAAATGGAAGCTGTGCTAGAGAAGCCTACCCAACACGAGCAACGCGTAGCCCGTGAATCGCTCTTTGGTTTTAACGCTGCCCTAGCGGAAAGAACCTCCGATAGCATCAACATCCAGATCCAGGAAAGCCAGCAATCGTTTACCATCCCCACTAAAGCCCTCGAACTGCTTTCCTTCATCCTCTCCAGCATGGCCGAGGGAAAAGCTATTTCGCTCGTACCCTCTGATGCTGAACTTACCACCCAGCAGGCCGCCGATATGCTCAATGTATCCAGGCCACATATTGTCAAGCTGCTGGAAAAAGGCGTAATTCCCTATAAAAAGGTAGGGAGCCATCGCCGAATCTTGCTCGACGACTTACTGACTTATGAAGCTCAGCACAAAGCGAACAGAAAAGCCAACCTGCGGTTTTTGGCTGAGCAAGCCCAAGACCTCAACCTGGGCTACGAATGACCCATTCGTCTATGTTTGTTGCCTTACTTGATGCTTGCGTACTCTACCCGGCACCGATTCGAGATCTGTTGCTAAACTTAGCGGATGTCGAGTTATACAGCCCTAAGTGGACAGATCGAATTCATCAGGAGTGGACCCGGAATCTGCTGTTGAACAGACCTGAACTAACGGCTGATCAGTTGGAACGGACAACTCAAGCCATGAACAACGCCTTTCCTGATGCAACCGTTGTTCACTACGAAGCCTTGATTGACTCACTGGCTTTACCTGACCCAGATGATTGCCATGTACTGGCAGCAGCGATTCGTTGCCAGGCCGACGTCCTGGTGACGGCTAATCTCAAGGACTTCCCTAGTGCCATAGTGAGCCTTTTCGATTTGGAAGTCCAGCACCCTGACGAGTTCATCGCTAACCTGATTGATCTGGACTCGAGAAGAGCCATGATGGCCTTTGAGCAACAGGTTTCCAACTTGAAGAAGCCAGCCATGACACCAAGACAAGTCCTGGAGAACTTCAAAAAAGTAGGTCTTAAAGTAACGGCGAACCGCTTAACTAGCTTGTTGTAAAGCCAGGATCTTCTTCTTTACCTCTATATCTTGAGCACGGATTCATATCTTGTCAACCAATAGCCTATAAGCATTGGATAATCAGATCTGCATATTTATGAACTCCTCTTCGTCTCAAGCATGAGCGATTTTTGAGAATAAAGGAGGCGATACACTTGCAGCAACACCTCTGGCTTTGCTCGTTGATCCTGTCTCCGGCTTTCACTAAAGGGCATCAGCCGGGATGGCTCAAAAGTCTATGTCTGCTTCAACCCACAATCGGTAGCTCCACCAAACCATTCCCCCTCAAAAGCCAAAAGGCCCTATGGGCTGGTTGTTTTCATATGACTAGGTTACTCACCGGCCAAACCCAGAACAGCAGAAGAAAGCGTCACCTGCGTTGCTGACACACGAATGGTGCTTGAGCCGTTTGTATGCTAGCAGCTACTCGGTGGAGGCTGTGCTGAAAAACAGCGGTTTTGGGTCCTCAATCCATTTTTTGAGACAGGATTGACAGGATTTGATACGGAATTGACAGTCATCTTAGGGAAAGAATGTGACTTTTGGGCGGTTAAAGCGATTATGTTTTCAATACCTTCTAATAGATAATTTATACAATTCACTTTCTGATAAAACCAACTTAGCGAAAACTATGTATGAGAAAGTAGCATCTTTTGGTTAACTAATGGCATACTAGTTACGGTAAGACGACAGCCCAGATAGGCAATCCAGTTAGCGCGATGAATTGGTCGACGAAATTGTCTACTTGGTTCCTGACTCCACTGCCCAACCCCTTCTCTTTTCTGGGTGGTTACTGGAAAGGGCTCCCTATGGAGAATCCGTATTTAGACAAAAGGTAAAAGAGCAGGATAAAGTAGATAGATGTAATACATCGGCACCACTACCCCGGGAACAGCTGCCACTAGCCAGGTGGGCTAATTCTGTAACAGCCACTAAGTGCGTTCGTAGCTCTTTCTTTATTTTAATAAACAAGTCGTCGTCGGGCGCAAGATGTAGCTTAGGGGCTTGTCCAGGGTTTTGTTGCGAGCTCCGCCCTCTGGTGGTGTCAATAGTATATAAAGGCAGAAGCTAGCTAGGCCTGCTGCCAGCGAACCAGTGGCATTTTTTTGCTAGATACGATGACGGTTTCACCGAGTACCTTTTTTTCGCGCATGATTGAAGGGCAGGTATCAAGCCCATGCCCGCCCAACCAGGCGCATATCAACTACTCGACGAATTCGGCATTTTACCGCCGAAGCTCCTTGCAGGGCTACTCGTTGAAATATGTTCTTTCGGGTGTGGAGCCATACCGTATTAATGGACAGCCGCGAATCGTACAGCCTAACCAATTCGTAGTCGTTAGTCACGGTAGTGAGGTAGAAGTTGAAATCGACAGCCGGACACCGGTGCATGGCGTCTGTGTGTTTCTGTCGACTCACCAGATAAAGGATGTCTGGCATACGCTGCAAACGGATACTGCCCTCCTGTTGGATAGGCCCACAAGTACCGATGTCTTGCCCGTTTTCTATGAGCAGGTATTTACGGCCGGGCGCGACCTGTTGGGCCAGCGTCTGGCTACGCTAGCCCGCCAAATTTCGACCCAGTCGCTGGCGATCAATGCGCTGACGGACGATTTATTTTACGAATTTGCCCTCCACCTCTGTCAGCAGCAGCTGATCCACTGTCGGCACCTGGCCCGTTTAACTGCCCAGAAGCGAACAACCCGCGAAGAGGTATACCGGCGGCTTCTGCTGGCCAGAGAGTACGTGCATGATACCCTGACCGAACCGACTCGGTTGAGCGATATGGCAGCCGTGGCCTGTCTGTCAGACTATCATTTTCTACGTTCCTTCAAAGCGGTATTCGGCGAATCCCCCTACCAGTATGTGCTTCGTCATAGACTGCAAAAAGCGGTCAACTTGCTTCAGTCCAGCTCTTTGTCGATAAGCGAAGTCGCTGCAGCCTGCGGATTCGACGAAGTACAGGCCTTCACCAAACTTTTTCGCAAGCAGCATGGGCTAGGCCCCATGCGTTTTCGACAGTTACTGTAATTATAGCAATTTTATACCACTGCTGCTGCGCTAATCGCTTTAGGTTTACGCCCAGCTCGTTGGCTGTAGATTGGGATACTATTGACTGTGCCTCGGCCGCTCGCCGCGCGAGGAACCGCACAGTGGCCACCAAATTTCGAACGCGGCAGATTAATTATTTCCTGTCCTTCTATTTTCTGTTTCACCTGCTTTAAACAGCTCTGGCGTATGAATAAAACTTTTACCTATTTAGGACTGCTTGTTCTTTGTATACTAGCTCTGTCAACGGCAACTGCCCAGACCTTTAACTATGCCAAGCTTGCCGGTAGCTCGTTAGACGATCGGGCGGTAGCCATAGCAAAAGATCAGGGGGGTAATAGCTACGTAACGGGTTACTATCGAACCTCAATTGACTTTGGCGACGGGTTTATATTACCGGGTACGTCAAGCTCAAACGCGTTCATCTGCAAAATAGGCCCAACGGGCACAACGCTTTGGGCCAAACGAATTACCACCAATTCAGGCTCGAACCAGACTACGGCTATCGCCGTCGATAATGCCGGTAACGTCTACACAACGGGGTCTTACAGTGGCCCAACCGACTTTAACCCTGATCAGAACGTAATAAATAGTTTGCCGACCACGGGTGGCAATGACATCTTTGTGCTTAAGCTCAACACGGATGGTAATTATGTGTGGGTCAAAAGCTATGGAGGGGTCAGACAAGGGGGCGGAGGTACGACCCAAGAAGAAGGAAAAGCCATTGCCGTCGATGGAGCCGGAATGGGTATCTATGTTACCGGGAGCTTTACGGGGCCTTCTACGGGGACAGGAGTTATCAATTTCGGTACCGGTGAATTCAGGAATGCGGCGCCTACAAACGACGTTTTCGTGCTTAAGCTGAACGCGGATGGGAGCACAAACTGGGCGGGGACGTTCGGCAATAGTGTCGTGGGAAGTGGCGAGGCGTCGTCGGGCATTGCCTTATCACCCGATGCCTCTTCGGTGTATTTGACGGGTTTTTTTCAGGGTACACTCGATTTTGATCTATCGCCCACGAGCACCGCCAATGTCACCTCCACTTCGCTGCAGGACGCGTTCATCCTGAAATTAAGCGCAGCTGGCGTTTACCAATGGGCAAAGGCAACAAGCGGCGCGTCTACTGCCTTTGTCTTACTTACGACGGGAAACGGGATTGCAGCTACTAATACTGGCGTGTATGCTACAGGGCACTTCAGAGGCACTTTAGACTTTGATCCTAATCCCTGTTCTGCAACCAACTTAACAAGTGCGGGTCTGTCCGATATCTATGTCTGGAAGCTGGATGCTTCGGGCAACTTCCGCTGGGCCAAACAGATTGGTGGGACCACCGATGACGCCTCAGGGAGCATTGCCCTTGACGCAAATGAAGGAGTTTATCTAACGGGCAGTTTTAGCGGGACCGCCGATTTGAACCCCGATCCGGCAGCGCAAACTAATTTTACGTCTATGTCCGGCAGTGCCGATGTGTTTGCCCTTAAGCTTAGCTCTACGGGGAGTTATTTAGCCGCCCTAAATTTTGGGGCCAAGAATTTTGATTATGGGAGTGGTATCGCCCCAGGAAGCTCTTCGGAAGCCACCGTAGTCGGTGCTTTTCAGCGACTTTCTACGGATTCAGGTCAATTGACCATCGATTTCGATCCTTCCCCCGCTACCAATTCACTACAAACCAAAGGGGACCGGGACGCGTTCATCGCCAGTTATACTGCGTTTCCGAATCCGTTACCACCCACCGTTATTACCGGAGAACCCGCTTCAAGTAGTACGATTTGTCCGGGGGGTGCGGTCAGCGTTTCGGTAACCGCTGAAGGGCCTGGTACCCTGACCTATCAATGGTACAAAACCAATTCGTCGTCCCCGGTAGCCGGTCAAACGACATCCACCTTATCGCTGAGCAGTGTAACCGTCGAGGATGCGGGTTGTTACTTTGTCATCGCTACCGGGTCTGGCGGCTCTGCTCAGTCCCGAAATTTCGTCTTGACCGTCGCATCCCCGACCATTAACTTAGTAAGCTCGGGAACGCTCACCTGCACGCAGACCAGCCTGACCCTGACGGCGGAGGGAGGCAATAACTACCGCTTCTCGGGGCCGGGTCTGGTGAGTTCGGACCCTCAATCAGGCACGGCGATCGTTAACGCATCAGGCCTTTACTCCGTCACCGCTACGGGTGCCAACGGCTGTTCAGCGGTTCAGACAACAACGGTGGCCAGTAACACGGCTCTGCCTGGAGATGTTACCTTAAATGCCAGTAGTACGCTCACCTGCGCGCAAGCGAGCGTCCAGTTACAGGCAGCCAGCACGACTCCCGGCGTAACGTTTGCCTTTTCGGGACCCGATGGCTTCACTCAGGCCAATGGAGCTACCGCCACGGTAACGCTCCCCGGCATCTATAGTCTTACCGTGACGGGGAGCAACGGTTGCGTGACCAGCACCACCACCGAAGTGGTCAGCAACACCGTCTCACCCCAGGGTATTGATTTAAGCGTAAGCAACGTACTGACCTGCGCCCAGCCAACGGCGGTGCTCAGCGCCAGTAGCAGCACCGGTAACGTCAGCTTTGTCATTAGTGGTCCAACCAATCAACTCGTCAATGCCAGCAGCACCACCATCAGCCAGTCGGGTGCGTATACCCTGGTAGTCACCGGAGTCAACGGCTGTTCGGCCAGCCTAGTCACCCAGGTCACCCGTAACACGGCTGCTCCCGAAAACGTAACCTTACTAAACGATGGGCCGCTTACTTGTATCAAAACCAGCGTTCAACTCGCAGCGAATGGTGGAATAGAGGGGAGCAGTTACCTGTTTAATGGTCCGGGCGTAACCAGCCAGACAGCTTCCTCCTCGATTGCGCTAGCAAATGTGGAAGGCCCTTACTCGGTGACGGTGACGAATCCAAATGGCTGTACCGCTGCCGCCACGACGCAGGTCTTGAGTAACACGACGGCTCCCCAGAACCTTAGCTTAACCAACGATGGTCCCCTAACCTGCGCCAAGACCTCGGTCAGTCTGACTGCTTCGAGCAGCACTACCGGTACACTGAGCTACACCTTTAGCGGGCCTGGTGTTACGAGCCAGACTGGAAGCTCCGTTGCTTCGGCCAATGAATCAGGCACTTACTTAGTGACCGTGAGGGCTCCAAATGGCTGCACAGCTTCGGTGTCAGCGGTGGTAGAGGGCAACACCTCGGCTCCCCAGAACGTAACGTTAGTGAATGACGGAGCAATCACCTGCGCTAAGCCAACCGTGTTACTTACCGCAGCCAGCAGCACCACCGGCTCATTAAGCTTTAGCTTCGCTGGTCCCTTTGCCCTCACCCAAGACGGAACCGCTAGCGCCACAGCTAACGGGCCCGGTACCTACACGGTGACGGTAGCCGGGCCTAACGGGTGTACGGCTACGGCCACCACCACGGTGGAAAGTAACACCACGGCTCCTGAGGCTAACCTAGCCAGCTCGGGTACGGTCACCTGTGCTAACCCCACCGTGACGCTAACGGCTACGCCCGCCGACCAGAGCAGTTACGTCTTTTCCGGCCCCGGACTCAATCAGAGTGGTGCTTCTGCAACAGCTCTTATAACGGCAGGTGGTCTCTACTCCCTCACCGTTACATCGGCCAACGGCTGTTCAACGGTAGCCACCACCACCGTAGAAAGTAACACCACCGCTCCCCAGAACGTGAGCTTGACCAACAACGGGCCGCTGAGCTGCGCGCAAACTAGTGTCACCCTCAGTGTTACCAGTAGCACCACGGGTCCGCTCAGCTATAGCTATGCCGGACCAGGCGTTACGGGCCAGAATGGAGGCTCCATGGCGATGGCCACGGTAGAGGGTCTTTATTCCCTCACTGTGACTGGCGCGAATGGTTGCACGGCTACGGCTACTACAGAAGTCGCTAGTAACACGGTAGCTCCTGAGGCCAACCTGACCAGTTCGGCCACCATCACCTGTGCCAATCCCAGCGTGACCTTGACGGCCAAGCCCGCCCAGCAGAGCCGCTACACCTTCGCGGGTCCCTCTTCTTTCGCGCAGAGCGGTACCACTGCTACCGCTTCGGTGACCGCCAGCGGTACGTATTCGGTGACTGTAACGGGCGTTAATGGGTGTACCGCTACGGCCATAACGGAGGTATTTAGCAACACGGTAGCTCCCCAGAACGTCACGTTGAGCAGTAGCGGCACGCTGACCTGCTCCCAAACCAGTGTCAATCTACTTGCAGGCAGTACAACTGAAGGGGTCACCTATAGCGTTGCCGGACCGGAAGGCTTTAGCGCTAATGGGTCAACGGTGAGCGTCAGCCGACCGGGTACCTACTCGGTGACTGCAACAGGCACCAATGGGTGTGCGGCCGTGCAAACTACCACCGTAGCAGGCAACACCAGCGTATCTAGTATCACCTTGACCAATTCAGGTCCCTTATCTTTTACCAACGCCAGCGTAACTCTTACAGCTACCACTACCCCCAGCGATACCTATAGCTATAGCTTTAGCAATGGGGCCGCTCAGCAGGGTACCTCTAACACGGCTAGGGTAACTACGGCGGGTGTCTACTCGGTAACGATAACTGGTAGCAACGGCTGTTCATCAATTGCGTCAACAACGGTAACAGGCGGCAGTAACCCCACTGTATGCAGAGGAGGTACAGCGGTGATTAGCGTTGCCGTGAGTGGCGCTCCGGTCAAGTACGAGTGGTTCAAGAATAGCCTGACCACACCCAAGCTCATGGAGACGCCCCAACTGTTCAGAGGAACAGCGACGAGTAGCCTGACCCTAATCAATGCTCAAACCAATACGCAAGGTAATTTCTATCTAAAAACGACCGATCAGGCGGGTACAGTGACCATTTACGGCCCCTATCGCTTGACGGTAGATGCGAGTTGTCGGGCCAGAGAAGTAGTCCAGCTGGAAACGCCTTTGCAAGTAGAGCTAGCCCCGAACCCGATTCAGCAGGATCGACTTCGGGCAGTAGTGCGCGGTGTTGAGGGCCGTGTATTGCAAGTCGAACTGGTTGATCTGAGTGGTAAGCCCATTCGTCAGCAGCGTTGGCAGCAGGCAGATGCTCAACAACTGATTGACTGGGATATGCAGCGACAAGGCTCAGGCTTATATCTGTTGCAGATCGTTAGCGAAGCGGGGAATGGTACTCCCGCTCAGCGCCAAAGCGTGAAGGTAGTAAAGCCGTAAAAAAATATGAAGCTCCCTTCTCAAACCAACAGCCCGGCGCTACCAACGCCGGGCTTGTTATATGTAGGAGAGCATCAAAAAGTGTGGGGTAAGTAGGGTCAAGCCGCTATCGGGACAGCCACAGTAGCCGGTGGTCGAAAACTGGGAAAGCGGGTTCGGAAACATTCATCCCACTCCTCATTCAGAACCTTCGTGCGAGCCTGTAACAGCAGATGCGCGCCCTTCTTACTCCATTACATCTGCTGATGCTTCACAAAGCGTTTGGCAATCACCTGATTAACCGTCGACTCCACAAAGCCAGTCGAGACGCGTTCCCCATAACGGTGCCGCTCGGAATAGTCGACGATAGAGGCTGAATTTTGACGCACATACGTGCTGAAATCATACAGGTAACGGGTCAACACTTTCAGCTTGTCGTATTTGTGGCCAATCAACTTATCCGCTCTGTGATTGGCCAGGGGTACATCAAGGTTGTCAATTTTTCCAAAGCCCGTTCTGTGTTGCCATGCCACAGATGCCACTTAATGCTGGTGAGCGTTTCGGCTACTTCCTTTCCCCGTTTTTCATCCGCTATAGTTAGGCCCAAGGCATACTGCTGAAGTACAGTAATTCGCATCGTCAGGTGAAACCAGTCCAGAATATGAGTGGATTCGGGATTTAGATAAGCCGTTAATGAGCGAAGCGTCGGCGCACCATCCGTAAAGAATTCAACCGATTGGTTGGCTTGTAGTCCCTGTGATCGCAGCACCTCAAACACGCGTCGTCGGGGTTTGGTGTCATAATCCTGCACAAAGCCGAAGCACTTAGCTGGTTTTTCATCGGGTATACTCTTACCTGTAATGATTTCAAAACTTGCTTTTTTGTGCCAGTGACGAACATAGCCACCGTCAATACCCACCACCAGAGGGCGGTCAGGAGGTGGCAACGCTTCCCGTTCCAATTGACAGCAACTGTTGAAAAACGTAGCTTCAGAAGCCATTTGTTTTTCCTGCTCTTCCACTACGGCATGAAGATGGTGCTGAATCGTAGTGGCATTGAGTTTTTGATCCATTGGAAGCACCTCTTTGAGCAGGTCAGCGGTTTTCTGATAGGGAATCAGGCTAGCCCATTTGGTCTCCAAATACAGCCGCTCAGGGGTCACGTGCTGACTGAAGACATCTTTGAGGGGACTAAACGTTTTGGCTCCGGTTCCCTCGGATGGGCGATAGAAGCGAGGACTATCGACTGTGACATCGCCGAACAAGGTTTTTAGCCGAATGGGGTAAGTGCCTTTCTTACGTAAATTGACGGGTGTATGAGCATGCAAATAGCTGGCAATCTGCGTATCAATCAGCTTTTGCTGAACCGTTTTGAGCAAGTCTTTGGACTCAGCCAGCGTTAGCCCCAGATTGCCTAAGGTCAATTCGTCCCGATTCAGGGTAAAAATAGCTTCCGTTGCAGGCGGCTGCTCGTCCGACGGGCAAGCCACTAGTTGCAGTTTGAGGATCATGGCAAAAAAGGAAAGAGTTAAAGAAGTGCTTTTACTTTGCGGACGGTGTTGACAGCCACTTAGCACAGTTTAGCCGTTTTGCGCACACTCAGGCCCGCGCGTAGGTTGTGGGCTACTGAACCGTACTTTTTCAAAAAGGTCGCTTTTTCTTCTACTGTCCCATCAGGCCGACCAATTTTCTTGCCTTGCCGACGGGCTTCTTCCATGCCTGATAGAATCCGTTCCCGAAGTGTTTCCCGCTCTAGGCGGGCAAATTCAGCTAGTAAGGTAAACATAAATTGAGCGACCGGATTCCGCTTACCATTTTTGAGCGTCTCAATACCGAAGTTATGGACGTAAATACTGACGTTGAGTCGGGTTAATTCGTCCACAACTTGCAAGACTTCGACCGTTGACCGGCCCAGGCGGGACACCTCACAAACTAACACTTTCTGAACGGCTCCCAGCCGACACAATTGTAACAACTCCTGTATCCCACCCCGCTCCTGGTTGGTGCGGACACCGCTGATCTTTTCCGAAACCTCAGCTACGACGTGTACCGATTGGTTTTGAGCAACAGCGCGAAGGTCTTCCAATTGTCGGTGGTAGTCCTGTTCTTTTTTAGATACCCGAACGAAGATGACGGCCTGTTGCATAGGCTAAATGTACGCAGCCTGTATCAACTAAACCATCTGGTTATGTTGATACAGAAAGTGTTGTCCTTACTCATCAAAATAAGCATCGTAACCGCCCAAGGTCTTCCAGAATTTACCGTCACCCTTTTTTTGATACAGTTTGGCTAAGGCCCGGTTCATTTTTTTCTTGTCGAACACTTCACTACGATGCGTAAGATACCACCAAGGCGCATTATCCAAGTCAAGGTCTGGAACCTGCCCGTTCTCGATACTTTCGAAGACGTTTGACAAGGTTTCCTGAATCCAACTGAACTGACCTATCAAAGCAGCCTGATAGGCTTAGGGCCCGCCGACATCTTCCGGAGGACATGCCCTTCGCCTAGCTGTACAAATCGGGTGGCGATACCCGGGTCTGGTATTCTCAACCTTTTCGACACGAATTTCGTGTTTTCAGTAATCGCCAAAATCATAAACATAGAAAAATTGATCCCCAGCCCTCAACCCTAAATTTCCAATAAAAATCTCAATAAGATCATCCCGATAATAGGTACCTCCAGCATAGGCAATTCCATAATCAACTCCCCAGATATGAAAAACGTGTAAATGCTGGTTTTGCCAGCCCATTATCATCTGTATCAAATGATGTAGCTCGGCAATATGGGTATTGCCGTCAACGATAAAGCGCCGGTAGATCATTGGCGAAATATTCAGAATATGTACCTTCAAGTGATAGACTGCACTTCTGGGGTCAAGGGTTGCCGGCTGGACTACATTTTTCGCTTTCATGTCGAGGTGGGGCCGTCAAGGATTTTAGATCCTACTCAAGTTATCAAAGAATCGATTGCCCCACACTTTTTGATGCTCTCCTATAAGGGAAGTAATCCCAGTCGTGCGGAACATGCCCAATGTATCCTCCTCTCCAATGAAATGGGATATACTTCCCGTCGATTAGCGATTAACGGGAAGGTCTCGCAGCTGCGGCTAAGCGGTTGGGCGATCGGTTTGATCAGTCAGCAGTCATTAACTGGCCAAAAACTACTGATTAATAATTAGTCAATGAACAGGTATTCAAAGTAGGCTCTTATGCGGTTAGGATAATAGACTTTTAATCAATAAAATTGCACTTTTCCCATTGAAAACATCAGAGACTAACAAGAAAAGCTGAATATGTATAAGGATACTATGAACGATGACGATCCTGCCATTTTATAGAAATATTGGTGCAATTTATTAATTATGAGGTCACTGCAACTATATCTTTATTCCTTCCGTTGCTTCTATATCCGACCTCTACTGGTGGACATCGTTATGAAAACACAGTCAAGATTTTTTGTATTATTTTTAGTTGCATTCACATTTGTCTCAACCCACTCCTGGGCGCAAAGCTATAGCCTTGGGCCTGCAACGGAGCCAGAGGCCAGCCAGGACGCTCACCGGCTAGGCGAAGAAATACAAACCAATCAACCGGTAGTCACGGAAGCTCAGAAAGGAGCCAATCGATCCCTTGATGCCATGCACTGGACCGCCGTTAACGTTCATGGGCAAAGCCAGTTGGTGCCTGTGGTCAGCAAACGGCTGCTGGATGACTCAAAGGAAGTTCCGTTTACCATACGTATTGATAAGTCGGTTGAGGAGCCAATGAAGGCATTAGACAAACCGGCTGCTCAGCGTTTATAAGGGAGGCTAACCAGGACACCTTACCTCAGTGATAGGGTACGAAAAAGGGGGAGTAGCATTATGTGTTACTCCCCCTTTTCGTACCGCCGTAATTGGCAGCCAGCGTAAGCTAGTAAAATGTGAGCCAGGATCGTAGTTCAGGACTCAGCTTATTCCGTGTCAACAGAACCCTGTACTCTTTTAAACGACTTACCTAAACCCCGGTTAACCACTTATCATTTTTTCGCTTTACGAGCCAGGTCCGGCGGTTTGATGCCGGATTCGGTCTGCTCGTACTTGGGGATTCTGGGGACACCCTGTACCTTAGGCGCTTTGGTGGCTGGCTTTTTGGTGTTTTTGTTTCCTTTTTCTTCGTGTGCCATATCAACAGAGTTTAAAGCAGAACGGTGGCCAGCGCAAAACGATTTAATTTGTTCAGATGGCTACCGCCGGTTTACCAGTCGTATATCCCCAATCCATCCAACGGATGTGGGTCTAATCAGCGGGTAAACCCTAGGTTTCCTGCCGTGCAGGTCCGTTACCGAACAAAAGGCCTGATTCTGACTAAATAAAGTCCAGCTCCGTAATCATTTGGTGATTACGCATGTTGAGTTACTAACAGCCTTGCTGCGTGCGTGCTAACCGGCAGTCAAATGTCGCCATCGATGATCGACTACCCGGACGCTGCTTGGACGAAACCGCAGCTCATTGCGCATCTGGAGACGCTAGCTCGCCTGTTTGTCTCTAAGGTATTTATGCCATCAACCCCCTTTAGTCGCCAAAGTCAGATACACTGGTTTAGACTAATCCGCTCGGTCAGCGATCTGTTGCGCCAATCGGCACAAGCTGGCCAACGGATTACCTTTACCCAGGAGGTCAGTGCCTCGGGGGAGGACATCACCAGCCTGTTAGAGCGGATGCGACAGGGCAGCTTCCTGATCACGACCACGTCGCCTTTTCGGCAGCAGGACTTGCTGGTCTTGGCACCCCATCTAAACTACGTACGTGGTAAAGGTAGCGGCCACTTTCCCAATGGTTTATGGTATTGCTGTCCCCATCCGAATGAACTAGCTTTTTTCATCGGTCAGGATCGGATCTATTTCTTTCGGCATCTGATGCGCGCTTATCTGGAAGCCGGGCATTACCTAATTTCACGACCCGATTCGAACTCAAGTCGCTAAACGGTTGGGCTAGCCTGGGCCAGTCCCGCTCAACTGTTGGATTTACTCGTCTATCCACTATCATCGCCTATATACTAATGCAGTATCTTTTAATCAACCAAGCGTATGCGAATCAATTTCAATGAACTCTTCACCGTCACCGATCAGGTAGTCATCCCCAAAGTGCTCATCAACATCATGAGTGTCATCAAAGGAGGACCGGAACTACACTTAATGCGGGGCAGCCTGCTGATCAACGGGGTTGATCCGGTGAGCTGGCAGGGCAAAGATGTGCTGGCCGATCTTCGCCAGGGGCCAAAGGGCCAGGAGTATTATATTCGGGGCTTAGCCATCGAATAACCCAGCAGTCCGGCCCCGTCATGACGGCCCTTTGAACGAGCATTAACCTCTAAATTCTATTGTATGGCTAATCAGGATAAAAAAAACAGGAACGACAAGAAAGCCGCGACCAAAGCGCCAAAGGAGCATGGCGTGGCGAAAATTCCCAAGTACGAGCAGCAGCCCCTAGCCAGCCCAACGGTCTTGGGTCTGCTACCCAAAGCCAAGAAGAAATAAACAGCCTGATAAAAACCGCTGATCGATTTGGGCTAACGTGAGGTGTTGCTAGAATCGATCAGCGGTTTCAAGTGGCCTGGGGCTTTCCTGGATACCTCCCTGAACTTAGTTTGTTTCCAACCGATCGTTAACGCAATCAGTCATGAATCCACCTGTTTATTCAGAAATACCCGAGACGTCTGATTCGGGCTACTGGCTAGCCGTTGAGAACGCACTGAACCGCAGCACCACCTTTTTGCCCAGGGATCGAGCATTACACCAATCCCTGAAGGCCAAAGCCTGGGCCATCAAGCAGGCAAGCTTAAGTAAAAAAGCGAAGAAAGGCTCCAGCTACTAGGTCGGTATTGAGGGCTGGACGGGTGCGTCTACTGACAGCCACCCGCCCTGGACTAGTCAGCCGTCGAGGCATTCAAACCCCAACACGATGCGAAAAGGACAGATAGTAGTTTTAGGAAAAGTGGTGTATGATCCTCCCAAAATAGCTCATTTCGATTTTGGGAGGAATGCGTTTGGCCAGCGCCGGTGCCGGTGTGTCTTCATCAATCCAGCTGAAGAAGGGGGTGGCGTCATTGGCTCGAAAGAAGACTACGGTGTGTTGCTCGAGTTTGCCGAGACGAATGACTTAGTTCGAGAGCGGGATCTGACATTTCGCGAGTAGAGTCAGTTTAGGCATAGCACACCTGTTCTCAGGCTAAGAGCTTTCAATAATAGATCAACCCCTATAATCGGGCAAGATAGGAAGTAACAATGAGGGCATAAAAAAGTATTGATGGTTTTTTATGCCCTCATTGTTACTACAATTGTTCTCTCGTTATCCACTTCGTTGGCTAGTCAACAATAAATAATTTTCTTATACGATGAGTCCATTTATCAAACTAAGGCGTTCGTCCCAGTATGGGGGCATCGATAACTATTTGGTTAATGTGAATCACATTGTCAGGATTGCCAAATCGACTGGTGGTAGCCAAGTTTTTACCGTACAAGGGGATTTTTTCTGTGACGAGAACCCAACTCAGATCTTGGTGATGATTGAGGGTGTGTTTGATCTAAACTAGCTGGGTAGATAGCCCACAAGCAAAACTACACTTAATCCCTACTTGAATAAACTCTATCACAATGGCTGATTCAGAAGCGATGTTATTCCAATTTAACAAGTTTGTCCGCGACAAGCAATTGTTAGAAGCCTTAATTACTCAATGCGATGTGTTTATCACTGAGTTGTTTGACGAGATTTCCTTCTTTTCGTCAACTGAAACTTCAGAAGTAGTGCTAAGCAGGCATACTAAGGCAGCCAACCTTCTGCTGTATTACAAGAAAAAACGGATCGAATTAACAGAAAGCCTTTTCGTTTTAGTAGCCCCTTACCATACCCCTTCACAAGTTGGGTGAATTTTAGCTACTCACTACATACTATAAAGCCAGTGTCTGTTCAGTCCAATAACCCCTACCCACTATGACGATTATTTTCAATTACCTTTTCATCCAGACCAATGCGGGGTTTGTTTGCCGGGTTCCAGTTCGCATTTTAGAGGGTCCTGTGCTCGGTAAAGGAACAAGCCCAACAAGTAGTGAAGCCGGGGGCATTGATCTCCAGGACTGGATTGGAAAGAGTCTGAACGTAACGATTGAAGAGGGTATCCATAAAATTATGGGCGTAGTTAAGTGATGCCGTTTGGAGGACAGCTGCTATTCCTACTAACTGGCAAACAGTATAAAAAGGCACTCAGCGTATGTGTATTGGTCACAACTTCACTTAACCTTTTTCCGCTTGGTTCTTACTGGTTGCCCGTCTCCTTTATCGCCCCTTTTAGGCGATGGAGGTGGTGATTGGCTTTGAAAGGATAATCTAGTTAAGATGAAGTCTCAAAATGTTAGCTCACCAATCAAACCAAAAGTCTCCCATTTTAGCTGAGTTTGTGAGACCAAATACCGCTGTAAAATATTCAAATTATTGGCACAGTACTTCTGTAAGTACGCCATAGATTAAGTTCGTAAATTTTATCTATTGGGTACAAGTCGGGAATTTGCACTGTTTGTTAGGCTGTGCCCTATATAGCCTCAGGAGCTACGCGCCGTAAACCGCTCGGTGTTCCCCATAAACCCGCTAAACGGTCGACCAATAGGAATCAAGTAAAGGAATTGGCCTATATTTCGACCGATCGCAAGCAATCAACAAGTCCATTACTATGAGTCTGGAAGAAAACAAACAGTTTATGACTGCCTTTATTGAAGAAGTCATCAATCAGAAAAATTTGGCGGCAGCGGATAAGATGGTCGCCGAAGATTTTATTGAACAGCTGCCCTTTCCTGGCCAGGGACCGGGCCGGGAAGGGTTGAAATTTGCCCTTAATTCCATGTTTATCGGATTTCCCGACATGGCTTGGACGGTACATGAGCAAATTGCCGAAGGGGAAAAGGTGGTTACCCGATTTAGCTGGACGGGTACCCATCAGGGGGATTTCATGGGCATACCGGCCACCCATAAACGAGTTGAAGTGTGGGGCGTGGTGATTGATGTAGTTAAAAACAACTTATTTTCTGAAAGCCGGATCATCATGGATACGGTTGGTCTCTTGCAACAAGTGGGTGTGATGGGTTGAGCTGGGGTTTTCTTCGTGCCCGGTTAGCCAACGAGCTTGTAGAAATAAAGTGCTAAATAAGGCCTCTGGTGTTTCGAGGTACACAATAAAGCGCTTAGACAGACGTTTTAAAACTGGTACGTTATTTCAGCCCCACTGGTCATACCTGTGGGGTTTTTCGTAGTCTCTACTACTGTCTGTTTTTGGCATACAAGCCGTATCTGATCAACTCCCCTCTCAACCAGCTCCCGAAAAGCTGCGCTTCGATGCTGCTAATGATGTTCTGACGATCTGTGATCGCCTAGCTACTGGCTATGACAGCGGTTACTACTGAGAAGATGTGCAACGGGCATTACGCATTGCCGCCGGCATAGATAAATAGCCAGACGGACTTGGTCTTTACGAGTCTACTCCCACTTTTTGAATAAGTAACTAAAAGCAAAAACTTAGCTATTTTATCATCTGCCTAACTGTGCATAAAAGGTCACTTTAGTTAATTTACATTTTCTAAACGTGCGTTCGGAAAACGATAATCTTTACAGGCCTAGTTTGCCCGAAGCATTATGCTTACGAATGTTGCGACGCCGGTCATAGCGCTGGATCATCGTGGTCGTTCGATGCTTGGTCTGGTTCATCACTTCCATATCGTCAGCCCCATTCGCTTTGGCAATCGTCACAAAACTGGCCCTCAGCGAGTGAGCAGTAAAGTGTTCGCCTAGATGTTGCTGAACCAGTCGATTCACCCACTCATCCGACAGCCGCTGATGGGTCAGTTGTTCCCCTTTCCGAATCCGCACAAACAACGGGCCCTGCTCCCAGTGAAGGAGCGCCAGCCATTGTTTGAGGGCACCGACAGGGCAGTACTCGGCCTCACTGGCAAAGGAAACCGCTTTTTCTTCCACTTCCCCAAATTGATTGGTTTTCGACCGCTCCAGGCGAATGACCAGCCCGGCCTCATCGATGAGGATGTTTTCCACATTCAACTCGGCCAGTTCACTGCGTCGAAACGCACCAGTAAAGCCCAGCAGCAGAATGGCCCGGTTACGTAGGCCGGTTGGCGTGGCCGGCAGCCCATCTAAAGCCTGGCGCAGCTGTTTGAGGGAAAAGTCAGGGGCCTGTTTCTGGCGCACGGTCTTTTTGAGCTTAAAGCCTTTCATGAAAACCTTGAACTGTTCATCGGTAGTCGGCGAGTCCACTCGGTGCTGGCGGTGAAGTTTGGCGATGGTGGCCAGGTGGCGTTGAATGGTAAAGAAGGATCGCGTTCGTCCCAGGTAGGTCACGTATTCCACCAGAGCAACCGCTGATAAGGGTGTTGGCTCGTAGCCGTTCTGCTGGCACCAGGCTGAGTACTGCTTGAGGTCGGTCAGAAAGGCTCGGTGGGAATTGGCCGAACCTTGCAGGCCTGCTCGTAAATACTCCCTAGCCTCTTGATGAATTTGTTCATCGACCCTCAGCGACAAGCTTTGCTCGGGAGTTGGAATAATTGTTACGGCTTGGAGAGACCTGTCGGTTTCACTCATGGGTTGGAAAGGGATAAGAGGTTCAGCGCTCAGCGTTTCGACTAATTTCGATCAAAACGTATTCGTTTCAACAAAATTAAGATTAGTTGTGATAATTAAGATTTATCACGAGTAACTAGTATTATAGTTCATTTTTACGTAGAGGAATCAGTTTTCATGGGAAGACTTTTGCAGCACTCTCGCTCGTTGTACCTATACAAATCAAATTATAAGCATGCATTCAATCTCCTTACGCTTTACCCAGGAATTAGCCCAGCGTCTTAACCAAAAGTATATCCGAAGTACCCGGTATAAAGTCGCCCTTTACAAGCAGCTTGATCAGGAGCAGCCAGAAGTATATAAGCTGACTGAGGTTAAGGAAGACAATACAGAGTTCGCCTTCAACATCATGTTTGAGCGTAAAAATCCGGCGTCAGAATGGCGATTAGTAACACCACTTAAATTTACCGAGTAACCAAGAGCACCCACTAGCGGAACTCTTGGCCAGACCCAGTTTCACCCAGTTATCAAAGCGTTTTCCTGAACGATTGGGTAGGAATAAACACTTTAACTTTAACAATAAATTTATGCGAAGAATCTATCGTGAATTTGAGGTACGAGAATTGTACATTTCCTAGCCTTACCATTACGCTATACTCATTTCGGCAACGTTGTTACTTTATACTGGATACGAATGAAAGTATATGAAACAGTGAAGAACCTTTTTTTATTGGTAGAAGTCTATTAACTCAGTGTGGAGCCCAAAGATTAACCAAACTTTGGACCAATTTCGTAAGATGACTGAATTGAACCGGTTTGTAAACGAAAGCATTGGCGCCAGCATGATAGCATTTATCTCGATCCTCCTCAGAGGATGAAGTAGTGCAAATTACGAATGGGATAGTTTTAAAAACGGATTGGAGTCGAAATTGCTGAAGCAACTCCAGACCGTTTCGACGAGGCATATTTAAATCAGACAATACAAATAAGGGAAAAGGTGGAGCTTGTATGAAAAGTTGAGCTTCTTCACCGTCTACAGCAAATACGCGAGGAAGATCTGGACAAACTGATTCGAAAGCCTGGTTAATTATCAATCGATCGTCTTCATCGTCCTCTACAATTAATATCCAATCCGTAATGTTCCTCATGTTTTTAGTTTTAGCCGAAATTGGACTATTCTTCAATTCTTAAAAATTGGTGAAATGATTGATATCAATGGCAACCTTTCCCTATTGATATTTATTTAATACTACTTCACTAGTATAGGAGATGAAAAAATAGACTATCCTAACATAAATGGTCTTACTAAATCAAAGCATGTGCCATCGAAGAAAAGATTCAAAATGCTCCTAAAACACCTTATAACCGCATTTCATCTTGGATATCGATGAATTAGTCCATCGTATAAGTCCAAATTATAGGCGTAACTCCAAAATGTTAGTAATGTGAGACTTTACATAATTCCGTCCATAATAGGTAAGCTAAGGTTCTCAATTTACTAAATCATTCCTTATAAAAATTTTCCGCGAATAGGAATTAAAATAGTAGCAGTCAAGAGCCAGGATGCCAGATCCAGATCGCGCATAAATCTGGTCGAAGAGTTGAGTTTTAAGTCATAAAAAATATCTATTCGACCTACAGTTATTTGGAAATATCCAATAATTTGGATTTGCCCAATTTTGCCTTGTAAGTATTAGGCTCAAAACCTGCCGGTTCTCGTCTAGTTCGGAGAATTCTCTTTATTTTATTGTCCTTTTCTCAAACTACCTGGGTCGTTTCAAGAGTATAATTTCATCAGTTAAATAGCCTTAAACGATTATTTAAAGTCCTAATAAGGCCATCAACCGGTATTCTCTCGAAATCTGTTGCGCATTACCAACCCTTGACAAACACACCCCTCAATCCCTTAGAAAAGCGGTTTCTAGTCAAGGCTTGATTCTTGCAGGCCTATTTGCCTGTATATACCTGAACACCAAACTCTGTCTGTTCATCTAGTAGACTAATTTGTATAATCTTCCAATTATATGCCTTCGTATGGATCGAGAGGTGTTCTGTTGTCTTTAGCATGGTTATTCCTAGTTGCAAGTTTTGGTAAGGCTCAATCTTCTGCTTCAAGAGAAGAAGTGGATCGACTTCTCAGATCGGTCACTAAAACCGTAACCGATACAAATCAGGTACGGACATTACTCCGTTTAAGTGAATTCTATTTAAGTAGCTCAATAAAGGACAAAGCATTGTCGGACAGTGCTCGTCACTTCTATGAATTAGCTGAACTCTTAAGTCGCACGATCCACTACAACCATGGGATTGACAAATCTTTATATCTAAAGGCTATCTATCAACTTGAGCGACAAAATGCTGGTGAAGTTGCCCGCATCTCCCAGGAACTAAGTGATTCGAGCAAAATAAGATTACTCCTTGAGCAGGGGAAACGATTTCTTCGACCGACCCAACTTCGCTATGCCAAGCGCGACACTGCTATTTATTTCTTCCTACAGGCCGAACGGCTTTGTCATGCAATTGGTCATAAGCCTTTGGCGGAGGAGAGTCAGAACTTAATGGGGATCGCCTATATCCTCGACAAAGATTGGCCAAGAGCGAAGGACAGTTTTATGAAGCTGATCCATGCACGGCAAATAGCTGGGGACCGATTGGGAGAAGTTAAGATCTGGCTGCGAATGGCAACAACTACCTATTGCGACGATTGCCGGGAAAATATGAAAGCGCTGGAAAAAGCATTATCGCTATCCCGTCAAATCAGGAGTAAGGCGCTGGAACTGTTGATTTTATTAGAAATGGGTTTTGAGCACTTCCAATTAGATGGCGGAGAAACCGGGCGAGCCGATCAAAAGGCTGCTCAATCCCTAGCTATTCAAAATGCCATTGGTTTCAGAGCATTAACAACAGCCTATCAAAAATTAGCGATTTCAAGTGTGTACAATCGACCAGGCGAATACGGCTATCTTTCCAATACAAATTACTTTCTCTCCGATTTAAGTCAGGCCAAGGGCGATTTAAATCAAAAATTGTTTTACATACTTCAGGTTGTAAAAGCCGAAGAGGAAAATGGGCAATCGGCTGAGTTAGATTATGCCTATTTCAGATTAGGAAATGCTTATTTCGGACTTAACCAGTATGAAAAAAGCTTAGCGTATTATCAAAAATCACTGGCCGTTAGCCATCAGAAAGGTGAACTTGTCATTCAAGTCGGCCTTATTGCTCGTATGGTAATTACCTTTCTGAAATTAGGTAAGCCTCAGGAAGCCTTACAATTTTTACAGACGATTTCAGGCAAAATTAAATCAGTCACGTATGAAGATAATATTCTGCTCAATCAAAGTTATGGGGACTGTTACAGCGCCTTAAAACAGTATAAAAAAGCAGAACAATATTACCTCGCTAGTGTGGCCTGGAGTAAACAGGTTGCCTTACAATTTCAGTGCTCTGCCTGGCAACGAATTAGTCAGTTTTATGTAGATAATGCGCAATTTAAAAAAGCAGATCCATTTCTTCACCAGCTATTGTCCATATCTCAAAAGCGGATCATTCCTAGTCAGCAGCTTGAAATCCAATTAATGCGTTTCAAAGTAGATTCGGCACAGGGAAATTATAAAGCAGCTATTAAACACTTCCAAAAGTTTAAGACTTTAACCGATTCCATTTTTAATGAAAAAAAAAGCCAGCAGATTGCCCGGCTGACTATAGAATACGAAACTCAAAAGAAGGAGCAAACGATTGCCCTTCGGGAAAAAAATATAGATCTATTGACAATTCAAAACAGGTCTCATCAGACGCAACGGAATGCGTTCATTTTGGGAAGCATTTTACTTTTAGCCTTATTAGGCTTATGCTATAATCGGTATCGTTTGAAGCAACTCAACCATAAACAACTCCTGGATCAACAAAAAATCTTACAAACCCAACATATCGAACTTCAGGCAAGACAGCAGGAAATCGATCAAAAGAACAGTAGCCTACAACAATTGCTAACGGAGAAAGAATGGTTATTGAAGGAAATCCACCACCGGGTGAAAAATAACCTGCAAGTGGTCATGAGCTTATTAAACACGCAGGCCAGTTACCTGGTCGATAGTGCAGCTATTACCGCCATCCGGGAAAGTCAACACAGGGTGCAGACAATGGCCATGATTCATCAGAAACTTTATCAGTCTGAAGGCATGGCCCGCATTGACATGGGAGCCTTCATTCAAGAAGTCGTGGTTTACTTGCGTAATTCATACAAACTCGACCAACAGCATTTTTTTGAGCTACACGTAGAATCGATCGATTTAGAAGTTACCCAGGCAATACCTGTTGGTCTAATCATCAATGAAGCGATCACCAATTCTTTAAAATATGCATTCCCAGCAGATACACCTGGAACGATTATACTAACGCTCAGGCGATTGTCTGAAAATACCTACGAACTTATAATTACTGACAACGGTGTGGGACTTCCTCCTGGCTTTGACATTTCGCAAAGCCGTACGCTGGGAATGACGCTAATAAAAGGATTTAGTCAACAATTGGATGCTTCATTGACAATAACAAGTGAAACCGGCGTGCTGATTAGCCTGATATTTACCGAGGAGAACTAAAATACATTTATCCCTAATTCAATCACCCTTTACCATTTGTAGCCCTTGTTGAATCTCTATGGAAAGTATCAATCGGTTGGAGGAGGATTCATGATTAATACCTTACGAATCCCCATTTTTTCCATTCGATATTCTAGTGTGGTTGGTTTTAGGTTCAACAGTTCAGCGGCACCACCACTGCCACGAATTCGGCCATTAGTTTGTTGTAAAACGGTCAATATATAATTCCTTTCCACTTCCTGTTGGCTCTTTAGCATGGATTCAAAATCAACAGGCAAACTTTCAGTTCTACTAGACTGTGGAATTGCCATAGGCTGACTAGTTGGCTGGTAGTAGGAATGAGGTTCGCCCATTAGTGATTTACCAAGGGATCGACCTAGCTCGACAGGACTTTGGCCAGAATTAAGAATCACGGCTTGTTCAATCACATTTTCCAACTCCCGAATATTACCTGGCCAGTTATATTTCAGTAAGGAAGGCATTACATTATCGGCAAAGCCAAGAAATGGCTTACCCTGTTTCTGGGCCATTTTTCGGGCGAAGTAGGTAGCCAATAAAGGCAAGTCTGTTAAACGATCTCGGAGCGGAGGAATAATAATTGGATAGGTGGACAACCGATAATAGAGGTCTAACCGGAACCGACCGGCTCGTACTTCATCTTCCAGATTTCGGTTCGTGGCTGCAATCACCCGAACATCCGTTTTAATGGGTGTTTTACCGCCAATTCGATCTATTTCTTTTTCCTGGAGAACTCGTAAAAGTTTAGCCTGTAATTCCAGTGATAATTCACCTATTTCATCCAGCAGTAAAGTCCCACCTTGAGCCAGTTCAAACTTGCCAATTCGCTTTTCAAAGGCACCGGTAAACGACCCTTTTTCATGGCCAAAAAGCTCACTCTCAATCAGATTGGCCGGAAGCGCAGCACAATTTACTTTTATTAACAGTTTCCCTTTACGCGAAGATGATTGATGAACTGCTCTGGCTATTAATTCTTTGCCCGTTCCACTTTCTCCTAAAAGTAGAACTGTAGTATCAATATGAGCGACCTGACTAACCAGCCTGAACACATTTTGTAATGGCTCACTGGAGCCAATGATCTCCTCGAATTCAGTGAATTTCTGAACTTCTTGCTGTAAATAGGAATTTTCCTGCTTCAGTTTTTCACTTAGTCTGGCAACTTCCTCATAGGCAAGAACGCGTTCAAGCGTTAAGACTAGCGGCTGCTCAAGACGTTCAAGCAGCGCCTGATGAGTTACTTTAAACGCATCCTGGTTTCGACTTAGAAAGCAAAGCAAAAATCGATCACCATTACTCAATTGGAATGGGGCAACCATAGCACCTGCCAAACGAAATGATTTTGCCAAGATTTGAACAAAAGGATCTTTTCGATTTAACTCATCAAAACTCTCAAAGTTAAAACGAGAGAATTGTTCAGGAAAGAAGGTAATTTGATCCTGAATTTCCCCGGTTCGTTTATCGCTAGGTAACTGAAGGATATCCTCTAGCGTCAGCACATTAAATTCCTGATAGCCAACTCGGTAATAATGAAAACTTGAACTTCTCCCTCGCTGTTGGTACCGAACCGTTAAAAAATCAAAGGGAATATAAGGTTGAAACAACTGGGCAATTTTTGTGAGTCGATCGGTCCAGCTTTCTGAAAGAGATAATGCTTCTGAAAGATCGATTTGTAATAATTTTTCCTCCCGAAGTTTTACTTCAACACTATGAGCTTGTTTGTATCGACTGATCGAAATAGCCGTTAAAATATCCTGCTCCCTAAACGGTTTAACAATGTACCCACTCGGTTGAGTAGCTTTTACGGCCTCTAATACCCCTGGATTGTCATTGGCCGAAATATAAATAAATGGAATGCCTAGTTCTTCCAGCTGATGGGCTAAATCAATACCTGTTTCCCGGCCTTTTAGATAAATATCCAACAACACCAACTTCGGCTGATGTTGGCTGATCATATCAATTGCTTTGCGCATTGATGTTGCAATACCAAGCACAACATACCCATTCTGCTCAAGTATGAGCTGTAAATCGTTGGCAATGATATACTCGTCCTCGACAATTAATATAGTATAAGGCTCTAACGAGCTTTGTCCTGCGATGGAGGAAGTATGCATAAGACGTTACAGTTTGAGTTACTGTGAAAAGAGGATAAGTTAGTACGACAACAACTATACCTTTTATTATATAGTAGGTCTTAATTATGGAAATCGCATACCTTCCTTACGAAGAGCACAATTAAAAAATTTTAATTCTCCCCATTCTATACCCTACTTTCCCTTCATTCCTCTGAAAATTCACAAAAAAAACACTCCATAAAATCAATAATTCTCCAAAAAACTGGATTTCTCCAAATAGGTCGTACCTAGAAGCTACTGTTGAATCCAATGTTATAGTCTCTGGAATAGGTCATTTTGAAAACAGGCTGAAAAGGCTACTAACTATTGAATTTTTATTGATCACCAATCGATATCTGAGAGATACCTAGCCAATCAGTTTACTCACCCGCTGGCGTAGAGACACATTTTCATCGTGTAACTGCGCGGTCTGTTGCACAAGTTGGTCATATGCCAGCATTTGATTTACTGTGACTGTTAGTGCAGGTTTCAACTGTTCCAATAGTGTCCAATGGTGTTCATGGTAAAGCTGATCATGTTGACTATAAAAATCGAGCAAAAACTGACCATTATTTGCTGTATAAACCGATGTATTGAGATTTGATTTGTACTTGTAGGTGTTGATAATAAGGTCTTTAATTAATAGATGGCTATAACCATCATTATCACCATCGCTATCAGGGGAATTAGTTGAGGCAATCCAATCGTCTTGTCGTAACAGGGATTTCTGGCTGTTTTCTCCTGTAAAATCAGCGATTGGAGCACACTGGAATTCGTCTTGTGCGATTCTCAGGTAACAATTTAATCTGTGAGCTTTAGAAGGCTGCTTCCTGTCAACGGTAATTTGAATGAAATCGAATGGTATGTGAGTCTGAAAATACGCTAGCAGCTTAATCAACCAATTATTCCAATTAACTGGCTGAGCAAATGTATTGAGCAAATTGATTTGATGCTCCTGTCTTTGGCAGCGTTGTGATTCAAGGCTTAACGCATGGTGATAGTAGGCAATTTCCAATGCCACCAGAACATCCTTCTCTCGAAATGGCTTGACTAAAAACCCAAACGGTTTCGTCATTTTAGCCTCTTCTAATACACTGGTATTTGTGTTCGCTGAAAGGAAAACAAACGGAATCTGATTGGTACACAGGTAACGAGCCAAGTCAATACCTGTTTCTGGACCTTTCAAATAAATATCAACGAGTACGAAATCGGGACGCTTTAACTTAGTTAATTCCAATGCCTTAGCTACACTTAGCGCAATTCCACTGACTATATAACCGGCCCGTTCCAAAATGAGTCGTAAATCGTTCGCCACAGCGAACTCGTCCTCAACGATTAAGATGGTCTGTGATACCGGATGCTCATTCAACTGATTAAAAGACATACTGCTTAGGGATGTTGAAACTCAATTGCACATACTCACTCTTAGGCAAGACATGCAATTGATTAGCCATCAGTCAACTCTTTTGAAAAAAGTAAATGAACAAGTAGACCATTATCATTCTTTATCGTCAACTCCCCTCCTAGTTGTAGACTAAATCCATACATGAGTGTCATGCCCAACGAAGGTGTATGGGCTGTATTTGGATTGAGTGGGAGCCCAATACCGTTGTCAGCAATGGTTAATTCAAATTTATTAGACTCAATAGAACGAAACGAGACCCTTATTTCACCGGGTCTTGCATTGGGAAAGGCGTACTTTAAGGCATTGGTAATCGCTTCGTTAATCAATAAACCAACTGGTATGGCCTCGGTAATAGTCAGGTGAGTTTCCTGTACGGCTAAGGAGAAGGTAACTGGTTGAGGCAAGTCGTAAAAATCGCGCAGGTAGGTCACAATTTCCTGAATGTATTGGCGCATATCAATATGATTGACGTTGTCAGATTGATATAGATTCTGATGGATCAACGCCATTGCCTGTACCCGATGTTGACTGACCTGAATGGCGGATAAGGCAGCCTTATCCGCCAGGTAGCTTGCCTGTGAGTTTAACAAACTCATGACTATCTGAAGATTGTTCTTTACCCGATGGTGGATTTCCTTGAGTAACCATTCTTTTTCAGTCAGCAAAATTTGTAGGGTTGAGTTTTTGTGATCAATCACTTTCTGCCGATCTACTAATTGTTGATGACTCGTTTGTTTAAGTTGAAACCGATTGTAGACTAATCCTAAGAGGATTATCAACATGACTGCTCCGGCAATGATAAAATTGCGCGTTGTTTGGGCTTTTTGTAGGGCTATTTCTTTAAGTCTTGCCTGCTGATTTAGTTGAATAATTTTCTGTTTATTTTCCCTGGTTTGATACTGAACTTCGAACAAGGCGGTTCGTTGTTTCGTCGTTTCACTGATTAGGGAGTCGTTAATTGCCTTGTAACGTTGATAATGGATGATTGCCGATTTGTAAATGGCTTGAGCTGAGTCCAGTTTAAACCACCATAAATGATTAACCGCTAATTTTTTGGCATAATGTGCTGTCAGGCTTAACTGTTCGTTCTGGATGAGGTGTTGTCTGGCTCTTTCGTACTGACCAAATTGGACATAAAACGGAATCAGTACGGAATAAATGTAAGAATGGTAATCCTTGCCGAGATTTTCCTTGAGCATTGTCTCCAGCTGGTTACTATAGAATTTAGCCCGTGGATAATCATGCTTTAGTTTACTATAATAATTTACATAGCAAGTTGCAATAGCCAACTGGCAATCAATGTCTTCCTTGCTTTCCGGTAATTTTTGGATGACTCGTTCTAAATGATCAATTGCATCCTGGATACTAAGCACCTTTAGTGCTTTAGCATCACAGCTATTAAGTATAGCGCTGATGGTTGTCCCTAAAAGAATGATTGTGTTCGGCCTGTATTGCCTTTGAGCAGCACGCAACGATTTGTGAAAATAGAATAGCGCTTTTTCAGGTTGATTGAGTTCGAAATAAGTAATCCCTAAGCGACTATACACTTTTGCCAGCTTAATGGTATCTCTGGCAGCCTCAACGGTTTGTAAGGCTAAAAGGCCATAGTTCAGTCCAGCTTCATAATCGCCCATTTTGCTGTAAACAAACCCTAGCAAGTCATATAACTCCTGTAGCTTGGTATACCCAATAGACCGATACAATTTGAGCGATGAGTGCAAATCCTGAAGTGCTAGCAAATTATGACTTTGCAATTGGTAAAGGTCTCCCCGGTATTTTAAGGCTTCCGCTAGTTTTGCTGTATTTGATGATCGACTCAGTAATGGAATCGCTCGTTTATAAAGTTGAATTTGTACCGTTAGATCCCGATCAGATACCGAATAAAACAAAGCCTGAACCATATAGATATCGGCAAGATCTTCTGCATGTCCATATCGGTTCAGTACCAGTTGAGCTTTCTCCGTTAATCGCCATGCTTGCTGTTTATAGCTACGCTCTCGAAGTGCTTTTGCCGCGAGCAGGTAACTCAACCCTTTTCCTCGATGATACCTTAACTTGTTGCTAAGTGCATAGGCACGTATGCTTAGTTGATAGGCAGTATCCAAATCCCCCGCTAATTCACCAGATTTCATGACGAATGCATGCCCTAAGGCCAATAGAATTCCAACCCGACTGGTATCATTCGCGCTTTTTTGAAGTTGAATACGAAGACTGTCTAAGTATTTAGGAGATGGAGGTGTCGCCCAGAGTGTAGATGACCAACCAACAAAAAAAACGACTCCATGCATTCGGAGAAAAAAAGATAGCCGCCCCATATCGGTTCTCTTTACAACTTAGCTACCAAATTTCTTCCAGTCTTTAAGACAATAGTCTAAAATAGCTCGAATTACCTGTCAACTGCCGAACAACTAAGTCTTGAAGCCAAAGGCCAACTATAAATGTAGTGAGAAGTATATCATCTCCATTGATAGTTAAAACTGGAAAACTTAATATAGAGTAGGAAGGGCGGGTGAATCAATATTACCAAGCATTTGCAAGGCATAATCAATCGCTCCAATTCATTGGAGTTATATAAAAATACCCTCCAATGAATTGGAGAGCTTAATGGGGCGTCTGGACTAAAATTCAGTGATTTAGCTGAAAGTGGCCAATAAATATAGCTTTTCTATTCGATTTATGCTCTTTAGTATCTCTCCGACAGTTTGGCATGCTTTTCGGAATACACGTAATGAATCTGTTTACCGAGAAGCAATTGCCACCAATGTGCATATTACACAACTGCTTGAATAACGCCTTGTTTTTCTACCTTACCTTCGTCAATATGAGCACACATCAACTAGATTATTTCACTAATTGTGAATTGCTGAACATCACCGAGTTTGGTGATATTACCACCTCCAAAAGCCGAATAGCCCGGCAAATTATCAGCGCTAGTATTGCACCGTTCTCTGAGCATATTGAGTATCGATATCGGTATTTCCCAGATTTAAAAAAAACAGAATCTCTATTAGCAGCACTTGCTCTAGAAGCGGCAAAAAGACAGCATAAGTTTCAACTGATGTATAATGCATTGCTATCCCTACCGACAATAAATACCTTGACTTTGATAAAACTTGCTTCAACACTCGGACTTGTACAACATCAGTTCATCCCTGACCTGCTATGTGATCACATTCATACAATTATTAAATCCGATTGGATAGAGGGAATAAATCTTTGTATCAACCAGGCACCAGCTCTATTTGTAAATGGGCACCGATTTCACGGGAAAATTACGAGCGCTAGACTGACTCCATTTGTGAATTTTCATCTTGAACAGGCTAGAAAATCTCCTTTCTTAACAACTAACTGACCTAGTCGAATCCAAATAAGCTTCTGAATATAAACTTGAAGCTTGAATTACGTATATGGTAGCGCGTCACAGATAACCTATTTTTTTAGACATTACTCAACTATGTTCTTTTAACGATTGAGGCAATTCTGTTAAGTCAACAAGTTAATGGCGAACCTTGCTACAAAGGCATAGAGCTTACTAATTATTGAACCACATATTCTGAAATGCCGCTAGCCAATTCCGTTAGGCATAAGTCTATGGCTTTGCGTTTGAACGTTTCGCTGTCTCAAAAATAAACGGCATGCTACCAGTCTTGTCGTGACTCCCCTTGCTTTACCAATTGTTTCACTTTTTAATTTCGTTAGTTATGAACACAACCGAAGTGTTTAATCATGTACAGCCGGTTCCTGTCAACGATGACCCAAATCTTTCCATTGGCGTCAAAACCTTTTTGAATGTCCTCAATAGCAGTGGAGGCCCACCACTTGAACAATTACCTCCTTTACAGGCCAGAGCAGTACTGGAAAATGCCCAATCTTCTGTTCCTGTCGATTTATCGGGAATTTACCTCTCTCAGAAAACCATTGAGGTAGATGGCTATACAATCGATTTAGACGTCATGCGGCCGACGGGAGTACCCGGAATATTACCCGTGTTTATTTTTATCCACGGCGGTGGCTGGGTGCTTGGTGATTTTCCAACCCACAAGCGCATGGTTCGTGATCTCGTTGTTCTATCGGGCTTTGCGGCTGTATTTATCAACTACACACGTACGCCTGATGCGCCTTTTCCACGGGCTATTAATGAAATCTTTGCGGCTACGAAATGGGTTTCTGAATACGGCCATGAAATTGGTGTTGATGGTAAAAACCTAGCCGTAGTAGGCAATAGTGTTGGTGGGAACATGACGGCTGTAACTGCCTTAAAGGCTAAAATGAATGGTGGTCCACATATTAAGCTGTTAATTATGATGTGGCCAATTGTAGACGCTAATTTTGAAACAGAATCCTATTTGCAATATGGTCAGGATCGATTCTTAACGACTCCCCTCATGAAGTGGATGTACGATATGTACATACCAGATCCGAATGAAAGACAACAGATTTATGCTTCACCGTTGCAGGCAACCGTTGAACAGTTAACAGGTCTCCCTCCTACGCTTATTCAAGTTGCCGAGAATGATGTGCTACGGGATGAAGGCGAAGCGTTTGGTCGCAAGCTGGATGAAGCTGGTGTACAGGTAACCACAATCCGATACGATGGTGTAATTCATGACTTTGGACTACTGGATGGCCTTGCCGAACTGCCAACAGTAAAATCACTATTTGTCCACGCTGCTGCTGAGCTAAAAAAATACCTTGGCTAATATTCTTAACGCCCAGACAGTAGATGATTGTAAAATCATCTACTGTCTGGATATATATAATCTTGTAAAGTCTGCACTGAAAAGACGAATTGTATTATTTCCTCTTAGAGTTTGGATGCACTCTTTATCCTTTAAGAACTTACTAAAGCATTACATAGTCTGAAAATTTTTGTACTCCTAGCATTACTGTAGCCGTAATATATCTGTCACTGCTACGAAAATTTAGGTTTATCCATAAAACTGGAGATGTACATTTTTGCAGATTGTAAGTAACTGGCATAAACTGAGCAATTCGCATTATTCAAGGGTTTTGTCAACCCAAATCGTATTGGTACAACCTTTGAGTACAATCCTACTCAAACCTTCGATTATTGACCTCAAAGGGCATGAGCAATACATAAAGTCATGATTGAAAATGGAACTTCTATCCGCAACTTCAATCAGTAGTATGTCAATTCTGAATAATGTTTAATTAATGCGTATTATGAAAATTGTAATTATTGGCGGCACGGGTTTGATCGGATCAAATGTGAGCGAAAAACTGCGGCTGTTGGGGCATGAGGTAATCATAGCATCTCCTTCAACCGGTATCAATGCAATGACTGGTGAAGGGCTCACGGACGCTTTGCAAAGCGCTGAAGTGGTTATTGATCTTTCTAACTCAGCCTCTCCCGAGGAAAATACCGCAATCAATTTCTTCCGCACCGCTGGCAGTAATCTGGCTACAGCGGAAAAAGCGGCCGGTGTCAAGCACCACCTCCTACTATCGATCGTAGGAACAGATCGGGCACAATACATCGGCTACCTGCGCGCCAAAAAGGAGCAGGAGGATATTATCAAGGCGTCAGGCATTCCTTATACGATCATACGCGCTACGCAGTTCCATGAGCATGTCACGACCATTATAGCCGTACAATCCGATGAAGAACACATTCATGTTTCTACTGTGGATTACCAGCCGATTGCAGCAGAAGATGTGGCTGCATTAGTTACCCAGTTCGCCTTGGAACCTCCCAAAAACAACACGGTGGAAATCGCAGGCCCCGAGCGCGCACCGATGAACGAGTTCGTTACCCGGTACATCTCAGTTAATGGAGGTGACAAGTCAGTTAAAGCCAACGACCAGAATAAGTATATGTTCTTTGACATCCCGAAATCCCTTTTGGTGCCACAGGGTGATTTTTATCCTGGCGTAATCCGGTTCGACGACTGGATAAATAAATAAGTTAAGCTATCACTTCCCAATTCAAAATCATGAAAATTGTAATTATAGGCGGTACTGGAATGATCGGTTCGAAGTTAACGGCAAAACTTCATTCACTTGGCTTTGAGGTCATTGCCGCTGCCCCAGAAACTGGCGTTAATACTGTAACAGGTGAAGGTCTTGCTGCTGCTCTAGAAGGGGCTCAAGTTGTCGTCGATGTATCAAATAATCCTTCACTTGAGGAAAATGTCGCCCTAAACTTTTTTGAAACATCAGGTAGAAATTTACAGGCTGCAGAATCGGCTGCTGGTGTACGGCATCACATTTTGCTCACTATTGTGGGTACTGAGAGAATGCTAGAAAATGTATATTATCGGGCCAAGGTGGCACAGGAAAATATTGTTAAATCTGGCTCAATTCCATTTACCATTTTACATGCTACGCAATTCTTTGAGTTCGCTAGCTCATTCTTATATGCGAGTAGTGAAGGCCAATCAATCCCACTACCTCCTACTCTAATGCAGCCAATAGCTGCCGACGATGTAGTAGCAACACTGGCGGATTTGGTGGTAAGCGAACCTTTGAATGAAGCCATCGAGGTAGCGGGACCGGAGAAAATACCAATGGATGAATTTGTAAGACGGTATTTAAACGCAATTGGTGATTCTCACCAAGTTATTACTGACGAGTCTGCCGGTTTTTTTGGAACAATCGTCAATGATTCCTCCTTAACTCCAGGTGATAACTCTCGAATCGGTCACATACTATACGAAGACTGGCTGAGAACAACGACGCAGACTCAGCAGTCGAGCGCTATTCACTAAATTAAGCCCTTGTGTCTTCTTAATCGTGATTCCTAGGATTTTCAATCCAGCTTTATAAGTGCCTAATTACTTGAGCAAAGTGAAATCAGGATGACTAGATTCTCGTAAATCTGATTCTATATAAAACCCTGCTACTTGATCATATAGCAGGGTTTTGCAATTTATAATGAATGGCTGCTGGTAGACAATTCTTACACGAATTGTCCTTCTGAAAATGTTAAACAGAGTTGAACACCTTGCGCTTGCTTAATCGTCAAAGTGCCTTCTATTTGCTCACTCAAGCCACGTATCAGACTCATACCAAGCGTCCTGATTTGGGTTGGGTCAATATCGTCAGGAAACCCGATACCATCATCCCAGATAATTAGTTGATAGTGGCTACTCCTTAATTGACTAAACTTTACACCTATAGAACCTGATCTGCTATCAGGGAAAGCATATTTAAGCGAGTTTGTGACCGCTTCATTCAAAATCAATCCAAGGGGTATAGCCAATGTGACATCTAATTCTACTGGATCGATCTCAATACGTTTTTGAATGGTAGTTCCCCGATTGTAGGTTACCAACAAATAATTAACAATCTCCTGAATGTAATTTCCCATTGAAATACTGGACAGCCGGTCCGATTGATACAGCTTCTGATGGATTAATGCCATAGCGTGTACTCGATTCTGGCTCTCAAGGATGGCCGTTAATGCAGCTTTATCTGTTAAATAGCTAGCCTGAGAATTCAATAGGCTAGTGATAATCTGAAGGTTATTTTTCACCCGATGGTGAATTTCACGCAGCATCCATTCCCGTTCATCCAGCAAATGATCTTTTTCCAGGATTAATTGCTCCTTGTCGGTCAAAATTTTTTCCTTTTCAATTAAGTTGTGTTCCAGTTCTTGATTTTTGCGATTGATCTCGATCTGCTTATCCTCCAGCAAGGTATTACTTCGCTGCTTGATTTGGTATCGACTATACCCTACACCCAAAAGGAGAACCAAAAGAACTGTAAACGCAATCGTCCCATTTTTCAGCAGGGTTGTCTGTTCTAATTGATTTTGTTGAAGTTGACTTTGTTTAGTGAGCAATTGGATATTACGTTGTTTAAGTCGTAGATCCTGATCTTTTTTTTGGGTTTCAAATTGAATTTCCAATTGAGCGATATGTCGACTTTTGGTCAGATTCAGCAGGGAGTCCTGAAGCGATTCATACTGCTGGTAGTGTCGGATGGCAGCTGGGTAATTGGCCATAAGCGAATCTAGCTTAAACCATAAAAAATGGTTTTTACTCAAAACTGTTGTTGAGCCAGTTCGTTGACCTCTCTCCTGGTTAATTTTTAAATAGCTTAAGGCTGCTTTATACTGGTTACTTTTGATCAGAAAACGAATTGCGGCTTCATAAATCGCCGATAATTCTACACTTCCATTTCCCTTTTTAGCCAATAAGTCTACTAGTTGATCACAATAAAATTGCGCTTTGTCAACTTGATTCAGATCGGAATAGATATTCAATAAATGGAGGGCAATGGCAAGTCTGCTTTCAGTGGATAGCGGAGGGTATTGCATACTCATCCTGGTAAAAAAACGTAACGCCTGACCAGGTTTTCCTTGTTGGAGGAGTAATTGAGCAATGTTCCCTGAAACATTGAGGATATAAGCGTTCTGTTTATGCTTTAAGGCAATTTGTAAGGCTGTCTGGTACTGAATATTTGCCTCTTTATATTGACCCAAGGCATGGTATACTAAGCCTAACCGATTATGAATCGTACAAAGTTGAAGTGTAGAATCATGCTGATTTTCAGCTGTTTTAATGGCTAAGTATCCATAGCTTAGGGCTTCCTTATAATCTCCTAATTTTCCAGACACAAAACCCAGTAAATCATAAATCCGCTCTAAATTAGAACGGTTCGCTTGCCGATAAAGGGTTAATGCATTATGAAGTTCAACTAATGAACGTGCATAGTTCTCCTGAATTTGATGGTGATCGGCTAATTCTTTATACACATCACCTTGCTTGTATATATTACCAGCCAACTTATAATTATTAAGCGCTTTTTGATAAAGTGCCACCCGTTCGGGTAATTCATCCCGTTCCAGGGTGTAGAAGCGAGTCATATCCAGGTAAAGGTCACCTAGTTCCTGCCAACAGTGTGCTGTCGTAAAAATAGATATGGCACGTTGGGCGTATTGATTGGCCCTTATATGGTCTCCTTTCTCAAGCAAGACCAGAAAAAAACCATAATTTACCATGCCTAACCCTCGAAGATAGGACAAGCGTTTACTCAATTCCTGCGCCTGACGGAGCATAACAAGCGCGGTGTCCAAATCATGGTTCAGTTCCTGAGGTTTAAAAATATAAATCCAACTTGTCTTAAGCAGTTTATTCACATGCTGCGTATCAGTCATGGGAACAATCCGTTTAGCAGACACCCCGGATGGTTTGGCATGCTGAGCATAAAGAAGTCTACTTAGTAAACTCAGAATAACCAGAATGATAAACCTTTGCATAGTTAAAGACTAGCTGAGAAGACAACGCCTTCTACCATAGGGTAAAAGAATTACTGAATCGTATGGTTCCCCTGTTTACCAACGACGGTTAATCAGTCTTCTACTGAGGTTGAGTAGAACTCGATGGATAAAATTAGGGCATTTCAAACAATCATTCGATAAAACGATTCTCGAAGATCTAGAATTCAGAAGACACTAGGCATTGTCGAAAGGTACACTCATCCTGTTCTGCTAACTCTCATTATCCTTTCCTCCAGAATTCTGGATATATGCCCAGTTTTGGATATACACAAAGATCCAAACCAATTTTATGCCTCAAAAAAGGCCAATTTAAGCCCAAATAGCCCTTATCTGGAGAATACCAACTATGGCACACGCTTTGGAAATACTATAGCCAAAGGAAATGCCGGACCGAATCTTCCCATTCATTTCACTCAGGTAGATTGCTTGTCAAGGTCGTCTGCTAATTGCATTAGTGAGTACTTCAATCTTCATTTTAAAAAACTACGATTATGAACTTCAATTTCTTTGAATTAGAAGCAGACCCTGATAATCTAGGGGACCGTGCAATCTCAAACTCCGAAGGGCATCGCGGTTTACCTCACTCGGAGGACAGTTTATCGGAAGGAGATGAATATCTGGATGATTCCCTACGCATGAATGATCAACCAGGTTCATTACTGGATGGCATGAATTTGTGAATCCGTGTTACTAAACCCTAATCTACTTTCGATTACGCCCTACTCAAGGAAAATTCGTCGTATCAGAATGGATTATGGCAGAGATAATACCATTTAAATGAGTTTTCAATTATGGAAATATTTGATTTAGAGGTGGTCAACGTAAGACCTATTTTGACCGAGTTACAATCAAAAATTCAAACCCTAAATGGTTCTGGGAACATCTATCTGGATCGCCTGCGAGCTCTGCATACAGCAACCCCATTTAGGGCAAGCTCTCAGATGGACATGTTTGGCATTACTGAACAGGTTCTGCCAAACATCCTCCAGTTTCTAGGTATCCGGAGTATTACGTTAAATAAGCCACACGATTTATCGAAACTGGATAAGTTTGATTTTGACACATCCCAAATTGCCAGTGAGCAATATAATTGGCACTATTTTCGAAATGAGGCACTCATCAATGAACTACAAGCCTTATTCAAAAATTGCCGAATAATTGCGTTTGACGACTGGTCCAGACTCGTAGGCGCATCTGATTTATGGACTGGGTTACTTTTTGATGTCATTAAACCAATTCAGAAATATGATCTGGAATTTATTTTCTACTTAGGCGATCCGCAACACAAACTTACTTTTCAGGTAGATGAAGCGATCGACATCATCAGTAGCTTCTCAACCTATGGACAGGTTACCTTAGCCTTAGATGAAGCAGAAGCGCTCAATCTCTGGAAAATATTCAACGGCTTTCATGGCGATACTACCAAATTAGAAGAATCCTTTCTGGATCTTAAACGGAAATACATCTCCCTTTACAGAACAATGTCCATTACACGATTGCTAGTTTATTCAGCAAATGAAGCAATTGTCCTGAGTAAAAATGAATATTTTGTTTTGGCAAGACAACGCGTACCACAATCGCTTGAATTAGCTCCAGATGCCCGTCAAAACTTTATTGCGGGTTATTGCATTGGGCTACTCTTTCAGCTCGATGTGGCGCATTGCATCGCACTTGGACTCATTGTCTTTGGCAGTACAGGGGAATTGAATTCTAGTCCGGCACGTCGGGATTTACTGGTTTACATTGACCGGTGGATTGAAGACCTTCAAAAACCAGAAACAATTCACTTGTATCAATAAGCGATACTCCGACCTCAATGAAATATGCCTGAATCAATTACTGAATGCAATTGAAAAGTAAGTGGCGTATTGGCTAGACTACAAATTTGTCTTTAAGAATGAAGGCTGAAACCAGACAAGCAGTGAAGAAACATATAGTCGTTATCGGGGGTGGTTTTGCGGGGCTAAATTTTATTCAAAAAATGGTGGGTTATCCAGGGTATACAATTACCCTAGTTGATAAAAACAACTATAATTACTTTACCCCTTTGTTATATCAGGTTGCTACTGGTTTCCTCGAACCATCCAGCATCAGTTACCCATTCCGGAAGTTGTTTCACCATAAAAATGTTGCCTATCGGATGGCAGCGTTAGAGCAGATCAACCCAGCAAGCAACAGCCTAGTTCTCAGCGACCGCTCTGAGATTAGCTATGACATTTTGGTGCTGGCTGCAGGGTCAAAAACCAATTACTTTGGGAATGCGAGTATTCAGGCTAATGCATTCAGTCTAAAAGGAATTGATGATGCCCTGTTTATGCGTAATGAATTAATCAAAACATTTGAGCAGGCTTCTCTGGAGAGTGACTATGATAAACGTAAAGTGCTATTAACGATGGTCCTGGCAGGAGGTGGGCCTACGGGAGTAGAACTGGCGGGTATGCTCGCCGAATTCAAGAGGTATATATTGGGCGAGGACTATCCTACCTTAAAAAATGCGGCTGCCGAAATTTATCTAATTGAAGGATCGCCTAACCTGCTCGCCCCCATGAGTGATCAATCGCATAAAGATGCGTTTCGCGCCCTACGCCAGGAACAGGTACATATCAAACTGAACACAAGGGTGGTTAGTTTTGAGAATGATACCGTACAACTTTCAGATGGAAGCAGTATAAAAGCCCGAACCCTGATCTGGGCAGCCGGGGTTACGGCCAATTCATTTCCAGGTTTGCATCAAAACACCAGCAGAAATACCAATCGTCTCATTACTGACTCCTTTAATCGGGTAGAGGGGTATACAAATATTTACGCAATCGGAGATATCAGTATTCAGTTTGGCGACAATGCTTACCCACATGGGCATCCACAATTAGCCCAGCCTGCTATGCAACAGGGAAAGCATCTAGCCCGAAACCTTATTCGCATTCAGCGGAATCAGTCCCCGACCCCGTTTATTTACTTTGATCGTGGCGATATGGCCATTATCGGTCGAAAGACTGCCCTCGCAGACCTCTTAAAACACAAAGTGCACTTTGGTGGGCTGCTTGGATTGTTAAGCTGGTTATTTATTCACCTTATCTCGCTAGTTAACTACAATAACAAGGTTAAAACGCTCTACAATTGGATCGTTGCCTATATAACGTCTGATCAGATGCTTCGAATGATCTTTCGGTCTGAAAATCGGGAGAACAAGGTTTCTCTGGATAAGCCCATTTCCTCTACGATATAATGTCGCCTTTTACTACATACGTATATACCTATTCGTTAGATAACCTGGAATTATTTATTACCTCTATTTTACCCACTAAATATGAATTGGTTCACCTCTTTTTTGACAAGCTCTATTGGGAAGAAAATTCTCATGGCCACCACAGGGCTCTTTTTAATTAGTTTCTTAATTGTCCATACATCGATTAATGCCATGATCTTTTTCAATGACGGAGGCAAACTGTTTACGCATTGGGCTCATTTTATGGCAACGAACCTGATAATCCGCACAATTGAAGTTGTTTTGGTCGCCGTTTTTATCCTGCATATAATTCAGGGATTGTTACTTTGGAGGCAAAATAAGAATGCCCGGCCAGTCCGGTATTATGTGAACAAACAGGCAGCGAATAGTAGCTGGTACAGTCGAAGTATGACCCTTTTAGGTACGCTTATCCTCTTATTTCTAGTGATCCATACCCGGAATTTCTGGATTCCCAATCGAACGAATCAGTTTTTATATGGAGAAGAGCTCCCGCTCTATGAGATGATGTTATCTAAGTTCCATAATCCAGTCGAAGTACTTATTTATTTGGTTGGTTGTTTTTCACTGTTCTGGCATCTATTACATGGTTTCAGAAGTTCGTTCCAGTCGCTAGGCTTAAGTCATGTTAAGTATAACGGTGTAATCGCCTTCTCAGGAGTCGCCTTTTCGGTCGCAATCCCACTCCTACTTGCTTTGATGCCTGTTTCAATTTACTTAAACCTAATTCGGTAGATTTTGAAGCGTCCTGAAAGCTACTATTACGTAAACCAAGTGATTTTCAGTAAAATCTGACGCTTACTATTCACTCCATGAATACCTTGAATTCAGCTCGAATTCATCTATTGTATATAGCCAATCAGATTTGTAGTGAATCCTAGCTACTTGGCTAGAACGAAATGATGATGCAGTCTAAAATCTCTGTTAGGCGGCTTTGTCAAAAACTAAAGTATCGTAAAGATTAACCATTTATTATATCCTCAATTATGAACAAAGTACAAGGTTCGAATTACTTTTTATTGGTAATCAACGGAGTTTCCGGCATATGGGCGTTATTCTTCCCCCATGAATTTCATACTAGCTTCCCCGGTTTCGGGTTTCATTGGATAGACATTTACGGGCCTTATAATGAACACCTTATTCGAGATGTTGGCGCTTTTTTTTGTGGCTTAACTTCTTTATCTGTTTTTGCTATCCTCGACAGTGACATAAAGACAGTACGCTTAATGGCTTATTCAAATCTGGTTTTTAGCACGCCCCACTTTGTCTATCATGCGGCCCATATGCATATGTTTCCGACCGCTTTGGATCGATTTTTAGGTATTTCTTCCCTATTCCTGGTTGCTTTTATACCCGGTTTAATTCTATTCTGGACCTCTTTAAGACCTTCCCGAATATTTTAAATTGAAGGATATTGTTTAAGCTAGCTAGCCCCAGCAACAACATACGTTGTCCCTAGTTTCCCTTTTAACCAAATCAGGAATTGCCTGCTGGCTCACCATTTTCCGAGAGTAATTAAAGGGTGAGCCGGAAGTAATCAATAGGCAACTTCAGATAGGATATCTTCATAAATTTTTTACAGGCTTGGCCTTCACAACAAACAAAAATTGAACCTCATAGCAAAGCTCCATCTGCTGTTATGATAGACTTTTGCAGAGAAAATACAACCAATAGTTATGTGGAGAACAGAAAACATACCTGATTTGTCAGGCAAAACAGCTATTGTAACCGGTGCTAATACTGGTATCGGCTATCAGACGGCCAAAGCATTGTTTGAGGCAGGAGCTATTGTGACCATTGCGGTTCGGGATGCACATAAAGCCAAAATTGCTATAGAGCAAATTGGGCAGAACTCGTTTGGAAAGGGTAATCTGGAAATGGGCTTACTTAATCTTGCTAATCTTGATCAGATAAAAAGGTTCGCCGATGAGTTTAAACGTCACCATCAAAAACTGGATATCCTCGTGAATAATGCTGGGGTTATGATACCGCCACCATCAAAAACCGACGATGGATTTGAATTACAATTCGGTGTAAATTTCCTTGGCCATTTTGCCTTGACCGGGCATCTGTTTCCCATGTTGAAAAATACGCCGAAGGCAAGAGTGGTAACCCTTTCCAGTGGAGCTGCAACGCGTGCATCCGGTATCGACTTTAATAACCTGAAATTAGAGCAGCCCTACGACGCTTGGCGCGAATATGCTGTAAGCAAACTAGCTGATATTCTATTCACTTACGAATTAGACAGGCGATTAAAGGTTGTCCAAAGTACTATACTTTCTGTCGCGGCCCATCCTGGCGTTACCCGCACCGACTTACAAAGGCATATTCCCAGCGAGGAATTATCGGGTTTGTTTGCTCAGTTTGACGACGTGATGGAACCCTGGCAGGGCGCCCTGCCCACCCTTTTTGCCGCCACGGATGCCTCCGTCAAAGGCGGTGAATTTTACGGACCCGATGGGGATAAAGAATACGCGGGCTATCCGGCACGCTCGAACCATTCCACACCAGCCATGAAAGACAAAGCTTTAGCCAAACAACTCTGGGATTATGCCGAATCAATAACCCAAATCAACTTTCCCGTTTAATAGAGATTATATTCATGAATGCAACCGTTCTGGTAACCGGTGGAACCGGGTTTGTGGGCATCCACACCATTCTGCAACTTCTACAGCAAGGGTATACCGTCAAGACCACCCTTCGCTCTTTGTCTAAGAAAGACACCATCATCCAGGCACTCAATGAAGCAGGCATAATTGACTTTACAAACCTGTCTTTCTACCAAGCCGAGTTAACTGCAGACGCAGGCTGGGAAGAGGCAGTGGCCCGATGCGACTATGTGCTGCACATTGCCTCACCATTTCCTGCTCAGGCACCAAAAGAAGAGAATGAACTTATCATTCCTGCCCGCGATGGAGCCTTACGGGTGTTGAGAGCCGCTAAAGAGGCCGGTGTAAAACGGGTTGTGCTTACCTCTTCTTTTGCAGCAATCGGATACACTATTAATCCACAAGGCCATGTGTTTACGGAGAAGGATTGGACCGACCCGGCAAGTGATAAAATTTCAGCGTATGTCAAATCAAAAACCATTGCTGAACTTGCTGCTTGGGAATTTATTGAAAAGCAAGGTGGGAGCTTAGAATTAACGGTAATCAACCCGGTCGGTATTTTTGGACCAGTTCTTGGGAAAGACTATTCGGCCTCAGTTGAGCTAGTTAAGAATATACTAACAGGAGCATCAACAGAAAGCCCTCCATTCTCGTTCGGCGTAGTGGATGTGCGCGATGTAGCCGATATTCATATCAAGGCCATGCTTAATCCAGAAGCAAAAGGTGAACGGTTTTTGGCTACTTCCGACGGGGTAATGACTTTCTACGATATTGCCCAACTGCTTAAAGCACAAAAAGGTGGAATTGCCCAATCGGTATCAAACTTAACCAACCCGAATGTGTCATATATTACGCTTTCCAATGACAAAGCTAAAACTGTATTAGGTTGGCAACCCAGATCCAAGGAAGAGGCTATTTTGGCCACCGTGGAAAGCCTATTCAATGTCAAGTCAACTTAATGACTTCTAGAATCGTATTATACCCTGGACAGATATTGTGAAATTATTTCAGGGTATGTACGATTATTAAACGTTACTCAATGCCGGAGCCTTCTGAATATAGTGCCGATCACTTATCTGATCGATGAAAAAATGGGCCATGTCTTCTCGGCTAAGTGTTAGACTTTGGTTTTCTCCGAAATAGCCAACATTAAGTTTTCTAGTTGCGGGCTTATTTGTGAGCCAGGGTATTCGGACAATCGTCCAATCAAGTGTAGACTGCTGGATATGGAGGCCCATATTGATGACTTCCTGATAAGTACCTCTGGCAACTAACTTTAATAGATTGACCATGAGCCAGAATCTGAAATCGGGACCATCTTCCTTTACTTCAATATTGCGGGTACCTAAAGCAACTAATCGTTTGACCTGTTGCTTTTCCATAAGCCTAACTATGTGACCTACTCCATCACTCAGGGTATTGTCTGTAACTTTACCTTTTGGTCCCAGAAAACTCAAAACGGCGTCGGCTTTTTCAAGGGCCTGCTCAATTGCTCGTTCATTACTTAAATCGCCTTCAATGACCCTTAATCGTTGATGTACAATATCCATTTTAGATCTATTCCTTACATAAGCGGTTACACGATAACCTTTTTCCAAGGCCTTTTTTATGGCAATTTTCCCCGTGGCACCAGTCGCACCGAAAATGGTAACATTCATGCTAAGTGAGTCAGTTAAATCAATGAAGATGCAAACCTATTTATCTTTATCACCACAATTACAATACTATCTTTTTAGAAAGCGCTATCGATTCAGCTAGTAAAGGTTACCCATGGAAGTCAGCAAAAACTCCCACCTAGAAACTACACTTCAACAGGATTGCACCGATGCATTACTTCCAGTACGTGATGCCCTAGAAGTACTTAATGGTCAGTGGAAACTACCTATTTTAATTACCTTAGCCGGTGGCTCTAAGCGGTTTAAACAGATTTCAAGAGAGTTAACCCCAATTACAGACAAAAAGCTTTCCCAAGAATTAAAGGATCTGGAGTCCAATAACCTGATCCTACGAACTGTATATGAGACCTTTCCTCCCAGGGTTGAGTACACATTAACCGATTATAGCCAATCACTGGCAAGTGTTATTACTTCATTAAAAGAGTGGGGTCTGTTTCACCGGAAAACGATTATAGGCTAATTCGAGCTGGGTTTTCAACATTGATTCGAAAGGCGATTCCAAAAAAAAACTCTTATCATTTTACACTAATTACATGCCCGAAAAGGCATTTTGTTTATCTGGTTTTGCACACCTATAAACGCCCATCAACTTGCAAACAGAGTTGCTAACTATGAGCCAGCAGCTGATTTACATCTACCCTAAAATAGTATTTTATCACTAATAAATAAATGAGTGTATCCTCCCCTACCCTTTTTAAGGTTTTGTACTTTTCGTAGTAATCGTCCATAAAAGCCAACCATTACGTGAACGCTTTCAGGCAATAATAGCAAGAGTCAGTCTATTTCTCCATTAAACAAATAGCGTCCATTTGGCCAAGGGTTTTCGTGGACGAAATTAAAAATATGCTCCTTTGTACTATTAAGGGGTTAAGTTAATATCATTTTCACGAACAACTGGTCTTGAGAAATTGTACATTTCCTCTACCTTCAATAACTACTTCATTGTTAATACTGTCCTGGTTAATAGGATGAATAATCAATGAATGGCACATTGGTTAGCCACATCTGTCCTTCTTCTCGCAACGCTTAGTCGGTCGCTACAGGGTCGGTCGTCCTGGTGTCGCGATATAGAACACATTGTCTCGCCATCGTCATAACCTTCTAATGAATGGTTTACCGTTTTTACTCGGCTTTTAAAACCTTTACCGGCTCAATTTGCCCCGCTCGAATGGTTTGGGATAGGACAGTCAGAAGCCCGACTAGGGCAACCGAAATGAAACCTATGCTTATATTGAGAAAACCCAAATCAAGATAACTGCCCAGTTCTTTCCTGAGTAAATCACCACAAAACAAGCCCCCTGGAACACCAATCAAGCCGGCAAGTAGGAGAAGAAGGCCAAAATTCCTGGTAACTAGCCACACCAATTTTAGATTGGTTGCGCCCATTACTTTTCGTATACCCAGTTCTTTCGTGCGCGTTTCTACCGAGTAACTGGCGATGCCTAAAATGCCCAAAGCCGCGATGATCATCACAATCAGGGCAGAGCCTCCGAAAATTTCCATTTCTCCACTGATTTCTCCATTGATTTCTCCTGAATAACGATACGCTTTTAAGTTATAAAGATTGGCTGTTTTCTGGGGGAAATGGTCTTTCCATACCGATTGAATGGCCCTGGTCGCTTCCATTTCTGTATAGGGCTTTATTTTGATGGTCAAGCTGGTTATTTCGTTGGGCAAATACCGATACAGTAAAGGGCGTTGTTGGCCAATTAGCTCATTGGGTAAGATGCCAATGACTTGTACAGAGGCCGAGTCCAGCAAGAGATGTTGCCCCACTAGACTTACCGATTTAGAGGCCAATAAGTTGGCGGCAGCTTCATTCACCAACACATATTGCTCCGTACGTTGGGGCATATGTTCAGGGAAATTTTGCCCGGCTAGTAAGCGGATACCTTCTGTTTCAATGGTGCGTGGGTCAATACTAACGTAATTTATTGCCAGCGTTTTATCCTTTAGCGTTACTGAATCTTTACCTAGTTTAATGGGCTCATAGTACCAGTTGGTGGCCAAGGTCGTTTCTACCTGACTTAACTGACTTATTTCGTTTTGCAGGTTTTGATAGTTTTCACCTTTCAAATCCAGTGTCAGCACATTGGCCGGCACGGTTGAGCGGATGATGGCCTGGTTTTTTCGATCATAATCGGCTACGATGACAACCAAGATCATAAACAGGATGGTCACAGAAAATTGTACGACAATCAACGCTTTGTAAACAGCAACACCCCGGAACAGCTTTATCGTCTTCATTTTACGCAAAACCTGTATTGGCTCAAACGCGGACAATAGCCAGGCCGGAAGTGCTCCTGCCACTAAGCCGGTGATCAGGGCGTAGGTGAGCAAGCCTACTACTAAGGCTATATCCCAGGAGAAGGTCACATCATTCATATCGGGTATATAGTGGGCTAAAATAGTAACACAGGGCACGGTAAACAGCAAAGCAAACAGGGCAACCAGGGTTGATTCCAGTAAAAATTGACCGATAACTTGTCCTCTGGTTGCGCCTATGGTTTTGCGAACACCGACTTCTTGGGCCCGGGAGAAAGCACGCGCCAAGGCCAAACTGATATAATTGAAAGCCGCTAACAGGGTTAACGATAGAATGATGACTAGCTGCGTTTTTACATCTTCCAAACTAGCGCCCGCATGGGAGTTATTTTTAAGATCGATGTTGCCAGGGGTAATCTCTTCGAGGGGTTGTGCCAAAAATTGAAGCCTGCTCTTAGCCAATGTCCGAGTATAGTGCTGGAGCGTTGCATTCAGTTGCTCTACATGACCGGCTGATTGTAAACGGGCATAAATGGCTGAACTCTTGAAGCCTCCCCAATCTTGTGAACTACTAGGGATTGCTCCTTTTTTTTCCAGCAGTTCAGCCGAACGAATGGATAATATGGCCTCAATGGGCAGATGGGTTGCTAAAGGTGGGTCCTGGATGATTCCCCCAACGGTATAATAGCCTAACTTTTCAAATTGAACCGTTTGTCCTACCGCATTGGTGTTGCCAAATAGTTTCTGGGCTGTTTTTTGGGTTAAAAAAAGGGTGGAGGAATTCTTGGCCAGGCTTTGTGCAGTACCTGACAAGAGTTTAAAGCCAAAAATATCGAAAAAAGAAGGCTCTGAAAATGTTATGTCAATCGGTACATCCCCTTTATCGGTTTGCAGGTTATGTTTTCCGGCCAGGCGTAGTTTTACCGTTTTTTCTATAAAGGAGATGCTGTCTAGTTGAGTTGCCAAGGGCAAGGGAGCGGTTGCCCAGTTGGTTTGTTGCCCCTCGGTTGTTTCCTGGGTGAGTATGCGTACGAGTTGATTTAATTTTGGATGAAACTGGTCGGTATCAAACGTGGCTTTCAGGCCGGTAAACAGAATAACGCCAACGGCCATACTCAGCGACAAGCTCAGGATATTGACTAGGGAAAACAGTTTGTTTTTCCACAGGGTGCGCCAGGCGATTTTAACATAGTTGCGAATCATATCCGGATGAAGTAGAGATGGCGAGGGGTATTCAGGGGTAAAGTAAGGACGGGTGGTAGCCCCTCGCTTCGGGAAGGGCTCCTGTTGCTGGCCAGTCAGGCTGGCCACTCGACGCCGCAGGTAATAGGGGCGAATGACCTTCAGCGCTTCCAGGCCATACCTGAAGCGGGCTCGCCAGGGACCGACCTGGCGGGCTTGCTGGGCAAATTGCTCGTGCAGATCTCCCTGCAACTCTTCCAGCAGATCAGGGGGCGTCAACCAACGGAGCAGGCGGTCGGCCCAGCGGGGCGGCCGGCGCTCCGGCGGGTGCTGAGGTGTTGGGTCGGAGAACGACTTGTTCATCGGTTAGGCAAAGAAAGGGGTGGGTAAAGCCTCCCACAATCCCATCCGGAGTTGACGCATCTCCCGCAGTACTTGATGCCCAGCCGCCGTCAAGGTGAATAAGCGTTTGCGCCGTCCGCCCCGGGCCAGGGTAGCTCCACCTAAGGCCGAGCCCACGAGGCCTTTCTCCTCCAGGCGATACAAAACCACATGCACTCCCGTGACGGAGGTGGTTCGGTGGGTTCGTTGCTGGAGTTCGTCGGCAATGGTGACGCCATAGGCTCCCGTGGGATGTTGCTCCAGGAGGGCCACAGCGAGTAAGACCAACTCTTCAAACTCGCCCAGGTAGGTTCGACTCATACCAAATAAACTAAAAAAGGAATATTTCTTTGGTACTTGTTGAACAAATAGAGTGCCAATTTTATAACTGGCTAATTCTCAGAAATATAGTATGACAATTAGTTTATGTATGTCCGAAACCGTACAAAAGCTGTCCGATAATAGATAGGCGTGGACCGTATATAGGACCTCCGATTTGCGCCTGGGAACATTCTCCTAAATGGCTCCCCCTTAAGACCAAGCCCCTTCTTAGGTGAACACTTAGGATTTAGTATACTGGGCTAACGCTTCGGCTTCGACCCGCTTGATCCACTCACTTTTGCACTGGCTGTAGGCCTGCGAGTCCTGGCTATGAAGCCCCTGACAGCGGGCTTTCTGCTGGTCGTATACTAGCGCTAAATCAGGTCGAGCGAGCAAATAATCTCTAAACGCCAAATGACGATCAATCGCCGGGGAACCTGTTTGATAACAATGCAGGTGAATGAATTTGCGCCCCGTGGCCGGATTGATCTTGGTGCAGTAGCGACGCCCCGGCAAGCCATATTCCCCTCGCCACTGATAGCCTATCGTTTCCATCCTGTGTCGGTGCTGATTAAGCCCTTCCAGACTACTCACTACGGCAAGTAGGTCCAGGATTGGTTTGGCTGCTATGGTTGGGATAGCGGTTGATCCAATATGATGGACCCTGATCAATAGCTCTCCTAACACACCAGCTACTAAACTGCCTTCCTCTTTATACAGCATGCTCCACCCAGGATTATAGGTGACTAATTCTACCTTGTCTTGGCCCGTCATACGTCGCTATTCGTTCGTTTTTGAATGAGCTACCTGAGCAAAAATAAAACCTATTTTTATTGGCGGTGACTAACCAAATAGGTGTTGTTATAAAATTCGTATCTCAAAAAGGCTACTCTTGTTTATTTCTTATTGGACGCCGGAAAAGCATTTTGTGTTGTGGTTAAGTACGCTTATAAACGTACCTCAATTGCTGAAAAGTGGTACTAATTACGAGCCAATAGCCAATCTAAATCTGCCCTTAAATTGTATTTTACCGGTGAATAGAATTAAGGATATTCTGCCCCTCCCCTTTTCAAAATTTTGTACTTTTCATAGGGAGCGTCCATAAAAGGCGACCTTTTCGTGAATGTTTTCTGGCACTACTAACAAGAGTAAAATTATCTCTCTGTTCAACAATTAACATCCAGTTGGCCAAGGGTTTTCGTGAACGTTTTTAATAAGGACCAAAATAAGAAGTAATGTTTTGATTATTAGCTGTTTATCCTGGCCATTAAATATTGCTACCATGCCTTTTACTGGACGATTTCACAACAAGCCAAGACGCCAGATTAAATCAAGTAACATTGTAGCTTAGCAGAATCAGAATTAAGTAAAAAGTTCAGGAAACAAGATTCCGAAAACGTCATCATAGGTGTGGTCAGGCTGTATGTTCTTATGATAAAAATTATCAATTTTCTTGGCTAGTTTACCACCGGATTGAGCATCCTGTTTGTTTAGCTCGGAATTAGGATAACGTTCCAGTGCACTCAGAAATAAGTGCGCGTAACCCTCTTTACCTGGAAAAACGGAGTGGGCCACCTGTACCAATTTCGAGTATTTTTGGCCAACTACACAGTCTAGTTTGACTGATAAAATGGTAAATGCAGGCCCATACACCTTTTTAAATCGATGTGCTTTTTGAGGGGTTTTCAACTTTACTAAGCAGGTGGCTAGGCATAGGCAAGTCAGTAAATCATTACGCTCTAGATGTGAACGATTAGCTCGTTCGCGCTCGAAAGCTAGCTTTAAAAATAATCGATCCTGTTCATTGAGTTTGTACCCTGAATTTTGCCCGAATAGATCAAGCAAATTACTATAAGTATTCTCTGTGAAGATTGTAAACTCTCTTATTAAAGGGCTAGGATTTTTAGAATCAGATTGGATATCATTAAGTATCTGACGAATCGACGCACGAGCATGGGAGAACCCCTCTTCAAATTGTAGTTCATAGGCTTGACGGCGCTGCTCATATTCTTGTTCACGTTCTTGTTGTTCAAGTTCCTTTAACCACTGCTTCCTTTTTTCCTCGGCAATCTCCTGCCGAATCGCTTTGGTAGCCCCATCTACATCAAAAAAGAATACTTTATAGGTAGCTTCATCGAAGGTTAAATCATGCAAGCCAACTTTCTGTTCCTGCCACCTATACGCGATCTGTTGACCAATCCTGTAAGGTTCCCTGTACAAACACGTCAAAATTAAGTCTTTTTGATCTCTGGACTCCCTAATAGCCGCTCCATCAAAAACAAACGCATTTTGGTTGTTACCATAAAAAACGTCTTTTTCAGTAAATCGTTGCTTGTCCATTTCATCGGAGAAATACTTAAACAACCAGATAATATATGTCTGATTTTGCTGATAAAAGTGTTCGCGGTCAGCGATGACACTTAAAAATGTAGTAGATAATTGAATCTCAAAAACGAGATTTTGTGACTTATAAACAGAGCTGACATCAGGCTTACGCCAAGTCATCAGCCCCGAGGAATCCCTTCTAACTGTCTCCGTGGCAACCTCCGTGATTCCTTTATTTGTCAACCGATTTGACTCTAGCGAAGCAGCAACTAGTTCCTTTGTACGCCGGTGTAATTCACTTTCCTTCTGACCATTATACTTGATCGCCTGCACTTGTTGGCGAGTTAAGTTTTGACTCGTCTTGATGGGACAATCCTCACTATCCCACTGGTGAGCAAAGTGCATTCGTTTCAGCTTCGTTTCGTTTTCGGCCTTTCCTCGAATTTTAATAAGCTGCTGACAATAATAGCACTTGTATTTAGGCTCACGACGGCCACGAATGGCATCCTCTAACTGTCTTCGAATCTCGAAAATGATGGCTTCCTCCTGTTTGAAAAAGGTGTTTGCAAACACTTCTTCGCCTGTTTCACAATCCAGTACAGAGGGTATAGTGAACTGAAAACCTTTCATGGAGGTGTGTCGTGTAATTCCCAATTATGATTTACTCAAAGGTGATACCTTTTCAAATAGTATACACCTAAAGCAAACTATTAACTTCGCATTTCAATTCGAATTACCAAATGACCTACGATCGCGAAAACACATTTAAGCTTCTTCAGCAACGTAATTGGAAGGCTCTTCTAGAGTTATTTAAGAATAATAGAACCTACGACCTAATTCAGCAGGATGATATAACTAGAAGCATTCTCGAATCGCAATTTATCCGGGAGTTAATTAACGGTAGTACCTTTAATGACGATCCTGATTTCATATTTTACTTAGAGCAGTTTCATATGCTTCATACAGGATCTAACTTTCGTTTTAAACTTCCTTCTGGTGACGTGGATCGACTGGTTGAACGAATTATTATGGGCTATCGCTCAACTCAGGCTCAGTTTGCTCTAAGTTATGCCAGAAAGTATCCCAATTTGTCCATTAGCATTGAACTGCTTCAGGAGTTTGAGCGAACACAACCAAAAGTCGTTGAACATAGCCAGCATCGAACTATTCAGGTTACGGAAAATCGTGAAGTTGAGTCTATAGACAGTACGATTAGTTTATTCAAATCGAAGCAGGAGTATGAATTTTACCGCGCAGTGCGAGACGTTTATAGCACTTACTTGGTCTTTCCCAATGTAGCGATTTCGGCTCTAGTGGATTTTGAACAAATAAAGCACTTTCTAGACCAGAATGAACGCAACTACTTCTTTAAAGCATTAGTGGACTGCGTTGTTTTCGATGCAGAAAATGCTTTCAAGCCTTTTAAAATGTTGGAGATAGATAGTGAATATCATGATAGTGCAGAGCAGCAGGCCAAAGATCGAATGAAGGACAAAATCATAGCCAAAGCCGGTCAAAAGTTGTTGCGGGTTCGGGTAAAAGCCAAAATGTCTGATTTAGATATAAGTCGCTTGATCCGGGAAATACTACGCGAACAATCAGGAAGTTAAACATTTTGTGAGATTTTTATCTCCTGTGGATCAATAATAATAGGAAAATCACCATTTTACTCCAGAACAGTTATTTATAGTGTCATGGAACTAGTTTTCTGCTATATAACAAGCTATGCAAATATATTCAACCAAGGCTTTAATCTTGGGTCAAAATATATATACGATGTTGATCGGACGGATGGAATTTTACGAATTTCCAGAAAAGAAAATACTAAATTTATTGAAAATTTATTTGAAAATTCGTCAGGACAAGTAATCCGTAATGTCACCGCCTTAGTTGGCGAAAATGGTTCCGGTAAAACAAGCATAATACGATTTTTAAAAGACAATATAACTTCATCAGATAGCACATATCCATCCAATAGAGGTCCAATATTGCAGGATGATTATAACAGAACATTAGGAGAATTAGACGACTTTGCCTATTCGTTTCTCATATTTTCCGAAAATGATAAAGTTTTTATTAAAACAAATAACACAAGATACATTAAAGCAGACTTTGAATTCACTTGGAGTACTCCCATTGAAGGTCTTACTTTATTTTCAACGCCTATACTAGATTTCATAAAAGCCGATAACGCTAATAACTCAGTAGTTGATGTTTCTGCAAATAATATATATACAATTGATAAAGCAGAAGAATCAAATTATATTAAGAAAGAAAGCGACAATTTAAATATTATTAATAATTATAATGTAAAAAAGCGTTTAGATTTCATTGAAAAAGCTAGAACATTATCTTACCCACTACCTTTCAATTTGCCAGATAAAGTTAGAGTATCATTTCATAATAATGAAATATTGGATAACACTGAGGTTGATAATCTTGACACTATCATTAAAGATAAATATAATATAGATGCATCTTTTTTTAATATTCATAACACGGTGAATGCCGCTTGGAAGCTCAAGTTAGATGAGCTCAAAGATAGTAAAGCCTCATCTGTTAGATCGACAAAAGATATGGCTCTATACTATAGTGAAGAAAATAAGCTCAAAGCAGAATACTACTTGTGGAAAAGTCTATTTGAATTATTGCTTAGAAACAATATATATGTAAAATCAGGAAAAGTAAAAGATATGGAAACTAATAATTTTTATGAAATATTAGTAAGTGCTATTAATTCAATCGAAGATAATAAAATACAAAAAAAACCGATATTACAGCTCCTTGAAGCTATTGAAAATCTATTTTCAACTAAATATTCAGGTACAAATTTTGAGTCGGGAGAGGTTTCTTTGAATATTCCTCAAATAGATGTAAAAGATTTTTTAGTAACATATAATAATTATATAAATCATTGTACAATTGAGAGCTTTACTAATGCACCAGTCCAATTTATTTTATTTGATTGGAGCTATCAGCTTAGTAGCGGCCAATTAGCCTACCTTGATCTATTTGCTAGGTTTCAATTTGGAGTTGATCGAATTGATATCACTCGCAACAAATCACCTTACAAAGAGCAAAAAACCTATCCAAAACAGATTTTTGTGCTTATTGATGAAGGAGAGCTTGGGTTTCATTTGCAATGGCAGAAAGACTATATTTATAACCTGCTAGAGATATTTCCTAGTCTCTTTTCCTTCAAAGATGAAAATGGCAATATATATCAGCCATCCCTCCAAATCATTTTAACAACGCATTCTCCAATTTCATTATCTGATTTACCACGCTATAATATCGTTTACCTAAAACGCCAAAGTGAAGATGGTTCCTGTCGAGTAATTCATCAAAAATCAGAACTACCAAATCGATCGTTTGGTGCAAATATTCATGACTTGCTAAAAGATACGTTTTTTTTGCAGAATGGGTTTATGGGTAAATTTTCGCAAACTAAAATTAATGCACTCATCAAATGGCTTACGATAGAATCCTCTCAGGAATACAAAGATAGAATCGACTATGCTAAAAGTTTGATTGACTTAATCGATGAGCCTATTTTGAAAATTAAACTACGTGAATTATTTGCAAAGAAAATGAATTTAAATGAAGAAATAGAACGACTACAAGCCCAACGTGAAGAAATAAATAAAAGGCTAGAAGAGTTAAATCGGCAACAATCCAATGATAACAATTAGAGCTCCTCAAGGTGTTAATATAGAAGACATAGCGGAAAAACACTATGACTGTTTAGAACAAACGTTGTTAAAAAGAATTAGCCGTAAACGTACAGATACACCAGACGACTCGCAGAAGCAATTCTTAAAAGATAATCTTTATGAAATATTAACAGCACACCCTAAAAGATTACAAGAACTTCAAGAAGAAGCCTTTGATGAATATGATTTTAAAGAACCAACTGAAGATTTTCCAGTTGCATTAGTTAGTATTTTTAATTATCAAGATTTTACGAAGAAAAAAGTTGATGAATACGACGCCTATGATTTATCAGAATCCTTAGGAATAAACGTATGCCCTTACTGTAATCTTAACTTCACTCACACCGTCAAACAGGGAGATGTTAAAATTGCCAGGCCAGATTTCGATCATTTTTTTCCTAAATCAAAATTTCCACTCCTTTCCCTATCCTTTTACAATTTAATTCCTTGTTGCGGTATTTGTAATTCTAATATTAAAAAGGATAAAGTTTTGTCACTTGAAGAAGATTGGCATCCTTATCTTGACCTGATCGCTAATAAAATGATTATTGATTATGAGCCAAGAACTTTGCCAGCCATTTATGGCCTTGACGGTAAAAATTTGAAAATAAAAATATACCCCAAGCCGGATACCTCAGACGATATAAAGACGAAAATTAAGAATACGGTTAATATGTTTAAGCTCGAGGAGCGCTATGATTTACATGCGGATTACGCTAGTGAAATACTTTTAAAGCAGTATCACACAAGTGGGTCCTATTTGCAATCACTTAAAGATGCATTTGTAAGTGCTGGCTTTACAGAAGCTGAACTACACCGAATCGCTTTCGCAAATTATCACGAAACAGATGGTTTTGATAAACGTCCTCTCTCCAAATTGACCTTTGACTTCGTTAAAAAACAAGATTGGGGGGAAATTAAATATGAGTAGTACATATACAAATAGTCACTTGTTTAGCGTACTAAGCCAAATGATCAGAATAATAGTTAGGTAGTGTATAAACTATAAATACCGCTCCAGAAGGACTGTTTCGGATCCATTAACAACTGGTGACGCGACAAAAAAATCAACTGCTAAATTTTGACCTGCACAAACTTGAACAATTTCTTGTCTGTCGTTCTCAGGCATTTTGTAACCGAATGTTACCGATTTGAAGCAACGTTTAGGTACAGTAAATAACCTATCTGATTGGGCTATGGCACCTAATATCGGATGCTGGTAAAACCGTTTAGTTAACCGGTATTCTTCTTCAAAACTAAACGTTTTGTATTTGGTATGTACTAGTCTGAGATGAAGTCCTATTACCTCATCCTGTGAATGTGTAAATACCGAAATATGGTTAAGTGGGGGCGTTTCAGAGGTAACGTACATAATATTACCACCCCCGATATGGTTATCAGCTAACTCTTGTATACACTCACGAAAATTGATCCCAACACAGAACCCATGGAAGTTAACGGCATAATTGGATTGCCAAATTCTTAAATTATTGTTTCGGCCTGTAATCGAAAGTACTCCCAAGTGGTGTGAGGAAGATGTATAGTACCTTTCCATGAATTTTCTTCTTGCTTCCTCAGTGCCAGCATTTATATGATGCTGACGTCTTAGTTCAAATTCAAGATCCCGACGACTCATTCCACTGGTATCATAGGGATACCCTCTTTCTAAAGCGATACGGTTTGCTTCAAAGCTGAAATCAAAATCTACTGGGAATCGGCAGTCATGTGGATCCCCCATTTTCCAAAAACTAGATGGCGGAGCGAAATAGACCTGTTGATCTGTTAGGATCGTTTTATGGTATGTATCATTCCAGTCGCGGTATTTATAGGTAATTTCTGGAAAGTAATCTTTAACGTTTTCAAGTGAGGTTATTGATGAGGTATACATTGTCATCTTATATGATTCGAATACTATAGGGTTAATCTGTTACAAATATGATGATTATTTCATTTCAATAAATTTATAGCTGTAATTACCACTAAATGAGTTACTAGGTTAAATATAATAGCTTTTTGAGCGTTGATTTTATAGCAGTATGCTTTGAACTCTTTGATAGATAATCAAAAATTTAGGGTAAATGTTACAAATGGTGAACTATAAAAAAAATATGTCGTTGTTATTGTAACAAGCTGAGAGGAATACTATGTATGAATGAACTTAAAGTCGTTGGGAATAATATCGCTTATTTGCGCGGTGCCCTGGGGCTGTCTCAGCAGCAGCTTGCTGATTATTTGGGAGTAAACCGAGTTGAGATAAGTTATTTCGAGAATGGCCAACGGTCAGTTCCGAATACTAAGCTAATCAAATTAGCTGATTTAGCTGGAATCAATGTAGGGGATTTATGGGAAGAACAATTCAGTCAAAACGAGCTAGTAGTCAAATTTGCTTTCCGTTCTGATGGATTTGAATTGGATGATTTGCAGATAGTTGCTGATTTTCAGCGAATTGCAAGAACTTACTTACGGTTCAAACTATTGAGTGAACAAAAAGAAATATAAAGGCATGAAATCAGAACTTGAACTAAACATGCAACGAGAAGCACGTCGGTTCCGTCAGGAACAGGGCCTCGGTGATGCTGAGCCGATTGCGGTTCGTGGCTTGTTAGCCAAGTTGAAAGTGATGTCTGTGTTTCGACCACTAAGTGGTAAATTCTCTGGCATGGCTATGCTCCGTGACGAGAGCCGATTCATGCTTATAAATAGTGGTCAATCAATTGGTAGACAAAATTTCTCTATCTGTCATGAGCTTTGTCATCTATTTATACAAAAGCGTACGATTGCTAAGGTTAGCTATGCAGGACGTTTTCCCGAAAAGGATCGTGAAGAGTTGGAGGCTGATTGGTTCGCAGCTCATCTGCTTGTTCCCTCTACTGGGTTATGGGACAGCATTCCTCCAGCCGAATGTTCAAAAGATAAACTAACTATAGGTACTTTCCTGGATCTTCAACACTTATATAAATGCTCCCGGATTGTTTTACTACGAAGCTTAAAAGAAGAAAATTTGATTTCATCGGCTGGTTATGATCGCTTGCTACAGGAAGCGCGTGAACAGCAATGGCTTTACGGATATTCTAACTTTCTTAATAAACGTCAGGATTCTAATAGCCCGGAAGCATCTTACATAATCAGTGATTATGGAAAGCTGGCAAAACAGCTTTACGATAGGCAAACTATAAGTGAAACGGATTACCGAAATGCGCTTTTTGATATAGGCGTAAGCGAAGAACAGCAAAATGACCGGCTGGATGAGGAAAATTGACCTTGTGAGTAAGCGACTGTTAATGGACGCAGATACCATCAGTCATTTTTGTAAAGGACGCTTTTTAGGATATTCAAAATACCTGTTTAACGGGCAAATGTATATTCTGGGTGAGGTTGAAGATGAACTCTGTAACCGACCGAATTCGCCACACCGTAAAGAGGTAATTCAGGCCATACAAGGTGGTGTGTTTATCCGAATGGAAATGCCTAACGAACGAGATATTATGCATGAATACAATGCCCTCAGCAGAACACGTTCTATCGGGGAGGCTGCCTGTTTAGCAGTGGCAAGGTTCGTAAAGGATTATATTGTTGTTACAAATTTACCCTGTCTATCAGGCTATTGTATTCAGCACAGAATAGCCCACACTGATACCGTTGGGCTGTTATTGATTGCTTATTACGAAAGCGTTTTAGCTGATTCAGATTTAGCAGAACTAATTCGCAACGTTAGAAATAATGGTGGACGGTTATCCGATTTTGCCATTCGGCAACTGCCGATTGTCATATAAATGTTAAGTACACAAGTATTGACAAAATTCCATGCAATGAATTGAGCCTATGAACTGAATTTACTTGTAACCAGGTAATTATCTCAGGATAGTTAAAATAAAAAAGGGTTAGGTCAACCGCCAAGTCTCTCTAACCCTTTACCCTTTGGACTACCTAAGTTGATTCCTCCTTTTGAGAAACACACATTGAAAACAGTGTGGTGGAAGTCCTGTTTTCGTTGTAAACGAGCTGCAAACATAGTTGTTGCGCTCTGATCCTCCAAACCAGTGATTTTGATGGAATGGGCCTTAGCCTATACCATTCACTCCTTCCTATAGTTTCTCGCCAAAATTTCCAGTAAGTAAAGGACAGCCAAAGCAGTCCTGCTTATTCGTTTTATTTAATCAGGTAACAATGGCAAAAACTAAGAATCGAAAACCCATTCCTGACCGCATTGTTCGTGAGTTGTGGACCCGTTCTGCAGGTCGGTGTGAGTTTGAGGGATGTAACAAACCGCTTTGGCGGGACATCTATACACAACAGTCATTTAACCATGCCTTTATTGCTCATATAATAGCTGCTGAGGTGGGTGGTGCCAGAGGACATATTGTACTTTCTGAACAACTTTGTCAGAATTACGACAATCTCATGTTGTTATGTGGCGATTGTCATGCCCGCGTGGATAACCCACTTACCCGTAATGATTATTCTGTCGAACGATTACGGCAGATGAAACAACGGCATGAAGACCGAATCGAGCGCCTAACTGATATTCAGGAAGACAAAGCCAGCGATGTACTGTTATTTGGAGCCAATATAGGTGAACATAACTCACCCTTGAGTTTTAGTGAGTGCAGTCGAGCAATAACCCCTGCGTTTTATCCAGCGAATGCCTCGCCAATTGTTCTCAGTCTATCAAACAGCAGCATACGAGATAATGAGGCAATTTACTGGCAATTTGAGCGAACCAATCTGGAAAATCAGTTCGTCCAAAAGGTACAAGCTCGCCGTCAAGCCGGTGAAATCAGACATTTATCCATTTTTGGCTTAGCGCCACAACCTTTATTGATTCAACTTGGGACTCTTCTAGGTGATATTCATCCGTCCGTAGTATACCAACGTAGCCGGGAACCCTCGACATGGCAATGGCGCGAGCCGAATTTGCCCATCAACTACCAAGTAATTGAACCCATTCAGTCGAATGGGATCGCCGTACTGAATGTATCCCTGAGCGGTACTATTGCTTCAAATAGAATCTACGACGTTCTGGGCCCAGATTGTGCAATCTGGACGTTGACGATCTATCAGCCTGACAACGACTATTTACGTACTGAGGAACAACTGGCCGACTTTCGAAGACACATACGTGCTCTTCTAAATCGGATAAAAAGTACACATGGTCAGGGGACCCCTTTGCATATTTTTCCTGCCATGCCTGTAGCAACTGCCATCGAACTCGGTCGTGTTCGCATGCCGAAGGCTGACCCACCATTTGTGATATATGATCAGAATCATCTAACGAACGGGTTTTCTCAAGCATTCATTATTAACTAAATACCTACCGAACATGGTCGTAACACCACCTACTAATTTCAGTAGTATTCTACTGAAAATTGCTCAAACGCTGGACATAACCCCCAGTCAGTATGAAAAAGCCGTTGCTCATTACCAAGCCGTTGGAAGTTGGCTCGACGCAGCCGACTCACCACTGGCCATCTTTAAACCTGCAATTCATCCCCAGGGGTCGTTTCGGTACGGAACAGTCATTAAGCCCCTCTCCAACAGGGATGAGTATGATATAGACATAGTGTGTAGACTTCTAATTAACCGACACACTATATCCCAAAAGAGCCTAAAAAAGCTGGTGGGTGACCGACTGAAAGCTCATAAGGATTATTTGCGCATGCTGGATGAAGAAGGCCGACGATGTTGGCGACTAAATTATAATGAAGCAGAGCGGTTTCATATGGATATACTTCCGGCTATTCCAGACACGTATGACTGGCTGATGCAAGCAGGAGTACCTATCGAATTTGCACAGCATGCCCTTTGCATAACCGATCGCGAAACGTGGGATACGGATATTGACTGGCCAAAGTCCAATCCGGAAGGATATGCCCGCTGGTTTTATTCTCGGATGCGTATTGCATTTGCTCTAGCTCAACAAACAGTTGCCCGTGAGCTACGGATGAAAGTAGAAGATGTACCGGCCTATCGCGTAAAAACAGTGCTTCAGCAGGTCGTGCAGCTATTGAAACGACACCGGGATATAATGTTAGGTGATGATGAGGACAAACCTATTTCAATTATTATCACGACGTTAGCTGCTCAGGCTTATCAAAATGAGTCAGATTTACTTTCCGCATTGAAAACCACGTTAGCAGCTGTTCCTGGCTTAATCCGTTTCGAGCGAGGTGTTTTTGTTATAGCAAATCCAGTTAACCCGCTGGAGAATTTTGCTGACAAATGGGAAGGTAATCCAGGAAAAGCAGAAAAATTTTTCACTTGGTTGAATCAGGCTAAGCAAGATTTTAATAAGCTGGAACAATTACGTGGCCTTCCCACTGTTGCCCTTCAGCTGAAAGCGCAATTTGGCGACGATTTAGTGGTCCGGGCTTTAAATACTCTAGGCGATGAAACACGCCAGATACGGGAATCGGGGAATTTATCTATGGAGCGCGGAACTGGTTTATTATCAAGTGTAGCTGGTGGGGTTAAAGTAGTGAATCACAATTTCTATGGGTCACGATAATAGCCAGCGAGTGCCCTTACCAACGCAGGGTGAATTGCTCTGCCGGGTGATGCCTGGCAGTAAATTTACTCTGCAACGGGATGAACTATGCTGGTGGGGATGGGTCACGCCAAGTCTCATTAGTCTGACCTATAAAATTAAGTTGATCTACCGGATAGGGCGCCGGCCAGCCGTAAAGGTCATAAATCCAGTGCTGTCTACTTTGCCAGATACGAGTCTGCCCCATACTTATGACGGAGCTGAACTATGTCTTTATTTTCCGGATGGAAAGGAATGGCATGACGGAATGCTACTAGCTTATCGGGTGCTTCCCTGGATTTCTGAGTGGCTATTTCATTACGAGATCTGGCTAGTTACCAAAAAATGGAACGGTGGGGGAATTCATTGATCGTACCGAACCAGGTATAACTAGCTGAAAGGCAAGAGGTAAAATTTATACAATCAATTATTTAATGCAATGGCAACAATACAAAATCAGTTTGAGCAGTTTAATAAAACAATTTGCCTAGGGCGCTTCGAGGAAGAAGCAAAGCTCCGTGAAAAGCGCGATATCATTCGCAATAAGTTAAAGACCAACCTTCCGAAAGTTTTCGAAAAGTATGGCGAAGAGTGCCCTGCATTCTGGTTCAGAGACCAGGGGTCTTATGAACTTGGAACAGGGACAATCCCGATTACTGGCGATTTCGACATTGACCAGGGATTATACTTTGAAATTAGTACAGCTGATTATTCTGATCCCGTTGTTCTCAAAAAACGAGTTCATGAAGCTTTAAACGGGCATACGAAAGAAGTCAGAATACGTCGACCTTGTGTAACCGTATTCTACCAGCAAAACGGAGAGTCAATCTACCACGTTGATATAGCCGTTTATTCATCTTGCGTCAGCAATGCTGACCAAAAGGATTATCTGGCTACAGGGCGAGAAAATTCAACGGCTGACCTTCGACAATGGATTGTTTCTAACCCTAAACGTCTTGCGGATTTGTTGATCGGAAAATATAAGGATGCTGGCGAACGTGCTCAGTTTTATCGGATAATACGGTATTTGAAACGCTGGAAGGACGTTCATTTTAATTCGAACGGATATGGTGCTCCTCGTGGAATAGCGCTCACAATAGCCGCCTATACGTGGTTTTATCCTATCTATACAGATCGGATAGCTCAGAAATTTAACGATTTGGCAGCTTTAAAGGCACTGGCTAACAGCATATTAAACAACTTTTATACGATTAGCTGGTCTCCGTCCGTACGGCGAATTAAACTACCCTTACCTGTGGAGCCGAACAATGATTTGTTTGAAAAAATGACCGACAAGCAAATGGAAACATTTGAGCAGGAGCTGAAAGATTTACGCGATTATTTAACGAAAGCAGAAAATGATGCCGATCCGGTAAGCGCCTGTGAATTACTTCGTGACAAATCATTTGGTTCTGATTTCCCAGTGCCCGTAAAAAATCTAACCGCTCAGCGTAACGCTGCTCCAGGAATTATTGGCACTCACGAATCGGCATAATTAATGATTTATTCATCAGCTGAACAACTAACTACTTTACTTGAAGAAGTTATCAAATCGCTTCCCACAAACGGCCTGTGGCACCGTTTAACCCCGGTGCCACAGGCTTATAAGAAACGAGGAGTTGAAGCAGTACTTTCAGGGAATGTTTTAATTGCGGATGAAATGTCAATCGGTATTCATATTGGATTGATGCTTTCGTTTCCGCTCAACTTGCCGCTTATTTTTTTGGATCCTGTCAGGGTATTGGGTAGAATTCCCCATTTAGAAAATGATGGGTACGTCTGTTACATTAAAGGTGATGGTCAGTACCTTAACTACCAAGATCCGATTGCCGTAATTAAGTCTGCTCTGGAAAGGGCTATTGACACATTTGAGAAGGGTTATCGTAAAAGTAATGCCATTGACTTTACCGATGGTTTTGCCGAATACTGGGGACGTCTTGATAAAGCAACTGAATTAAGAAGTGTTATTCAAGCCGACGATAGGGCAAAGGAAGTTTTCTATGCCCTTATTCCGCCAAGTGATAAAAAAGCATTTAGTTATGTTGCCGATGATGAAGCAAGCCTTCGCCAGTTTATTCCACAAGTGCGGAAGCAATCGTTTACCTTTCTAACGGCCTTATTTATACCTTTAAAGGAAGGCACCCTGCTAATTCCCCCCTGGTTCGACGAATGTTGGACATTAGACGACATTAGAGAGGTTTTTGAGCAAAATACAACGCAGGAAACTCAACAATTTGTTAAAAAGGCAATACGCAAATTTAAGTCAGCCGAGTTGGTTGTTTTTGCATTACCACGCCCAAAAGGTGGATTCGCACTTTTTGGTATGCGATTTACGGGTATCCAAAATGCACACCCACTTATCAGGGGATCAAAAGTTAAACAAATTCTTCCGATTGATATTGAACGGCTAGATCGGGCTTATGTAACACCTCGTAGTGGAGGAGTATTATCACTAAATAATAAGCATATTGCCCTAGTAGGGTGTGGAGCTATAGGGAGTTACATAGCAGTAGAATTGGCAAGAGCTGGTATCGGGAAATTCACGTTTATAGATTCAGATATCCTTACGTTTGACAACGTCTACCGCCACGCTGTTGGACAATATGCCGTTGGTCTACCAAAGGTAACTGCGTTAAAAAATGATATTGAAAGACGTGTTCCCTATGTTGACATTCAGACAATTCCCAAAAGAATCGAATCATTACTAACTGCGAAAAAATTTGATCCATCCCACTATGACGCTATTGTTATGGCTACGGGTGAACCTACGATCAACTTGTATATGAACGAATGGCTTCTCCAGCAAAAAACGAATGTACCTGTCCTGTATTCCTGGTTAGAACCATATGGCATCGGCGGACACTGTCTCCTGCGAAACGACCCCAGTAAACCAGGGTGTTTACAATGCCTTTATCAACTAACAGACGAAGGAAATATTGAAAACAGAGCCTCTTTTGCCAACCCAGGACAATCTTTTTTAAAAGACATAGCAGGATGTGGTAGCTTATTCACCCCTTTTGGTTCACTTGACGTGGCTCGTACCGCTACAACAGCTTCGCAACTACTAATCAATGCACTACTTGGTGAATCGGATAACTTACTTGTTTCATGGAAAGGTGATAGTCAAGCTTTTTTAACTGCTGGTTATCAATTAGCAAATCGCTATTTGGTTGATGAATCTGCCTTGCAGGAACAACAAACTCAATTTCAACGGGCTGATTGCCCAGTATGTGGGCATAATCATGATAGAGCTTGAAGCACAATCATTTCTTCGAACTACAGGTAATGGTAAGTTTAAAATAACTTCAGCAGTCATTCATCTTATGAATACGTATGCTCAATTACGACCACATCAGTCAGAGGCTGGTGGCATATTATTAGGCCGTTTTATCTTGGAAACTGAAGACGTTGTCGTTGACGAAGTAACGGTACCTGTATTGAGCGATTGGCGTCATCGGACTGGATTCCGCCGATCCAACAAACCTCATCAGAAAATCTTGAATGATTCATGGTCTAGTTCTGACGGCACTTGCAACTACCTTGGAGAGTGGCACACGCATCCAGAACCAATTCCTAGTCCATCTGGTCGAGATTTGAAAAGCTGGAAGGAACAGCTAATTAAAGGCCACCAAATTAACAAGACCTTATTTTTTGTTATCGTTGGCACGCAACAAATTACTGTATGGGAAGCCAAGCACTCTCCATTTTCGTACCAACAACTGAAAAAAATCTAACCTTCTTATGGCAACCTATACCAACATATTACTGATAAAACAGCAATCTACGTTGCGCGCTATTGACAACACCGAAATTCTTTCTGTATTAGCTGAGGATGAACATAAACTCCCTCGTGAAATTGTTGATGTTGACATGCGTCCATTTTCTATTGAAGGAGGTATCTGGGATGATTCACAACAGTATATACTTCAAAAGGCTAGAGAAATTAAGCAGAAGGCGGATGAACAAGGGGGGGGTAAACTGTTATATTTTGGTCTGGCGGAGATTCCACATGTGATCGCTCTGGGAGCCTATATCAGTGACCAACGTCGATTCGAAGTTTACGATTTCCATCGGGATGCCAGCGAAAATCCATGGACTTGGCCAGCTTCAAAATCGAACTTGAAAGTAAAAACCTTGGGTTTGCCGACTGAAGCTGTTACGTATAGTGGTGCAGCCGTGATGAGGGTTGAGATTTCAGCCTTGATTAGCGACGAAAGCATTGAAGCCGTTATCGGTAAAGACCGGTTAGCTGATGTGCGAATTCAAGTAGATGGTGAACGTTCTCCCTCAGTTGCTAGTATAGTACGCTCGGCTGACGATGTACAAAAAATTAGGGAAGAGTTCAGGCAGGCTTTAGCCGCACTGATCCATCAACGCCCAAGTGTTGAGCTAATTCATTTGTTTGTTGCCGCCCCGGCTCCGGTCTGTTTTGTAATTGGTCAAGAGTTGCATCTGCGTAATAATGTTCCCGTTCAAACGTATCGCTTTCGGCAACCAGAGGGGCAACGCAAAGCAATTCTTCTAACCGCAGAAGGAGCAAATGCGGCATCGGTAGTACTTACGAGTGATGAACAAGATCGTGCCCGACATATTCGTGAGAATATATTTACCAAAGTACTTGCCCAAATTCAACAATATGCCATAAACAAACAGGATGCTGCGCGTGGGAAGACTCGAAAATGGTATGAACACTTAGACTATCATACAAACTTATCTAAGGCCCATCCTTTTCCGCAATTGCCACCGATCTGGGAAGTCGTAATTCAAAAAGATACCATAGACCCATTACCTTATCCGGGTAATGAGTACACCAATCTAAGAAATCAATGGAAGTTAAGCGATTCATTGTTAATTGGATTAGATAAAGCCTGTAAAGACGAAGAGGAATTAGAGCAATTAATCCGATTATTTTTCTTTCACGAATATGTACATGGACATCATTCGTTGAATAAGTTTACGGTTAAGGATATCGGTCGGTTTGAAAATTGCTTAGAAGAGTTAGACTATATGGCCGATTTGTATGCGCTCATTCATCAGCTGGATTATGTTAAAATGAATTCGGTAAATACAGTAAAGAACCGAGAAGATGATTTTTTAGCCGAGCAGCTTGATTTGATTTTACGCTCTACTTGGGCATTTATTCCTGGTAAAGTTGTTCCCCGTCTACAAGTTCGTTCTGTCCGTCGATTATTAAATTGGTATTGGCGGCACATTCAGGTTGAGCGAGCAGAAAGTTTGAATGTTGCCTTGCAAACGTTAGCAAAGGCACCGGCTATTGAATTAGTTGGTCCGAAAATCGCCATTAGTCCTGGTCGTATATTTATGCAAATGGATGAGGTAGAGTCACAAGTTGAGTTAGCACTCGGAGTCGTTTTAGAGAATGCCAAATTCTATCGTCGAGAGGATGCCGTTAATACGAACTTGAGAAAACTCCTAGAAGCCTTTTACAATCGGGACCATGAAGCAATCAAGTTATTTTTCGAGGCTATTTTTGAAGGCGCAAGTCAATTAGGTGGGGCTTTATCAAAGTGATTATCACGAAAAGGAGTTTACTTTTATATACTTAGCCATCGTATTGTATAAAGAGTAACGAAAACTTATTTCCCTTTTCGACTTTTCCGATCAGCTTTTCAAAACTACATGAGTCCAGTCATACTTGGTTCTGATCCCCTACTTAATGATTTACGTAGTCTCATTGCCCAATCGCGCCATCAAATAGCCTCGGTTATTAATTCGGAAATTACTACGCTCTACTGGGCTATCGGGAAACGAATCAATGAGGACATATTAAATCAGGGTCGAGCTGAATACGGGAAACAGACGATTCGCCGGCTTAGTGAGCAGTTGATTGCCGAATTCGGTCGAGGGTTTAGCGTGGCCAATTTGACTAATGCTGTTGAACTAGCCCGATTATATCACGATCCCCAGATTGTTCAGACAGTGTCTGAACAATTCAGTTGGTCTCATTTCGTCACGTTTGTAACCATCAAAGATGAGTTAAAACGTGACTTTTACATGCAGATGGCTCGATTGGAGCGGTGGAGCGTACGAACGCTCCAGAAGAAGTTGGACGGTATGCTTTATGAACGTACAGCGATTTCGCGGTTACCTGAAGAAACAATAAGGCAAGAGTTAGCCCAGTTGCAGAACGATAATCAACTCTCAGCAGACTTAGTTTTTCGAGATCCCTATGTACTAGACTTTTTAGGACTAGAGAATAACTACTCTGAACAGGAACTGGAAGATGCTATTTTGTCAGAGCTACAAAAATTTATCATAGAGTTAGGAAGTGACTTTGCCTTTATGGCCAGGCAAAAGCGCATTGTTATTGACGGAGAAGATCACCGAATTGACTTATTGTTCTATCATCGACGATTACGGAGACTCGTTGCTATTGACCTAAAGCTAGGTCGCTTCAAGGCGGCATATAAAGGTCAAATGGAACTCTATCTGGGGTGGTTGAAACAGTATGAAATGCTAGAAGGCGAAGCTTCGCCGATTGGCCTAATTCTGTGCGCCGAGAAAACACGGGAGCATATTGAACTGATGCAATTGGACAAAGGCGACATACGAGTCGCTGAATATCTAACCCATCAGTTGCCAACCACCATATTGGAGCAAAAACTACACTTAGCTATTGAGCAAGCTCGTCAACGATTAGACTACCCGGCGAATGAGGAGTAAAGCCAAGCAATAGAAATTACTGACTTGGGACGGAGGATAGACTATTACAATTAATTTTTTAATCAAATTCTATGAGTTCGACCCGATTGCTTGCTGGATTTATCGGTATAAACCGACACGCAGATCAAAATATACCTGACTTAAGCTGCGCTCGGCGGGATGCCACGGCCCTGTGGGCACTCTGGCAGGATACACTTCCTGAAACGTCCCCGGTTTTGTTGGTCGATGAGCAAGCAACGGTTGCCAGAATGGATGAAGTGTTCGCTCAAACACTTGATGCGGCCAATGAACAGGATATTGTTCTCTTGGCTTTCTCTGGACACGGTACTCACAACCATCGGTTGGTGGCCCACGATACGGATAAAGAGAATTTGGCAGAAACGACCATTTCAATGGCAGCTTTAGCTGAGCGGTTCCGTAGAAGCAAAGCCCGTCATATTCTGCTGGTATTGGATTGCTGCTTTAGCGGTGGCGCGTCAGCTAAAGTGATTGAAGACGGCTTACAATCACGAGGCAGCGGTTTTTCTCTTGAAGAATCATTCACGGGTAGGGGACGTGTCCTGCTGGCTGCAGCTAACGTAGACGAGGAAGCTTGGGAAGTTGATGGACACGGATTGCTTACTTACGCACTAATAGACGCTTTACAAACATCAGATGGCCCCTTGGAGGTTGCTCACATGATGGCTGATGTATCGGGCCGAGTACGTGCCGAAGCCAATCGTTTCGGTCTGACACAAACCCCTAAATGGGTGGGAGACTTTGAGGGTGGTTTCACCCTACCAACCTTACGACCCGGGACTAATTACTATAAAGAATTTCCTGAGAAGACCGGCCTTCACGTATCTACTGATATTAATGAATTAGCGGGTTTCAATCTGCCCCAGACGATTCTTTCATCTTGGGCAGCGGCCTACCCGGATGGTTTAAACGAGCTTCAACTATCTGCTGTCAACGAACACCGGTTATTGGACGGGCAATCTCTCCTCGTAGTGGCTCCAACCAGCAGTGGTAAAACATTCATTGGAGAAATGGCCGCTGTCAGGGCCGCAACAGCCAATCAACGGGCTGTGTTCCTATTACCGTACAAAGCCTTGACTAATGAGAAATATGAAGACTTCACTGCACTGTATAATACAAAGCTAGGTCTACGTGTTATTCGTTGTACGGGCGATTTTCAAGATTCAACCAACGCTTTTATACGGGGCAAATACGATATAGCCTTGCTCACGTATGAAATGTTTCTTAATCTGGTTGTAAAAAACCAAGGGACACTCAACCGCATTGGTGTCGTCGTTATCGACGAAGCCCAGTTTATAACCGAGCCTAACCGTGGCATTATAGTAGAACTTCTACTTACATACCTATTAGCCTCCCGAGAACGGGGCATTTCTCCTCAAGTAGTGGCACTTTCTGCTGTAATTGGTGATACGAATGGATTCGAGCATTGGATAAAGTGTAATGCTCTCATAAGCACCCGTCGGCCAGTGCCTCTCGAAGAAGGAGTCATCGACCGCTCGGGCATATTTGAGTACATCGATACTGATACGCTAACTGTACAAACCCGTCAATTGCTGCCACCAGGAGCCGTTGTACAACGTCGCAAGGAGGCTGGTGCCCAAGATGTTATTGTTCCGCTTGCCAACGTGCTTCTGAAGCAACAAGTTGGAGCTAAACTTATTGTCTTCCGCAATATGCGTGGCAAAGCAGAGGGAGTAGCCGGTTATTTGGCGAAGGATCTAAATCTACCACCTGCCCATGATGTGCTGGCGTTATTACCTGCGAATGATCTTTCAAAGACTTCCGCCCGTTTACATGATTGCTTACTGGGAGGTACCGCCTTTCATAATAGCAATCTATCACGTGAAGAGCGCGAAGCAGTGGAACGAAGTTTTCGGATAAAGAATGGAAGCGTACATGTTCTGGGAGCGACAAGCACACTTGCAGCCGGAATTAATACACCGGCATCCGCAGTAATTTTAGGAGAAACGGAATTCGTAGGGGAGGATGGACGTCCATTTACAATTGCCGAGTATAAGAATATGGTTGGCCGCGCCGGTCGTCTAGGCTACAACGAACGCGGCCAGTCTTTCATAATTGCCAACACGTCTTTGGAACGTCGGCATCTTTTTCAAAAGTACGTTTTAGGTCGACCTGAACCGCTGCGTTCCTCTTTCTCAAACAGTCACTTGGCCACGTGGGTACTGCGATTACTGGCGCAGATACCGCGTTTGCTACGTAATGATGTATCCTCACTGCTGGCTAATACATACGGAGGATATATAGCCGGTCGTGCTGATCCGGATTGGAGACAGCGAACTGAAGTGCATGTCGAGCGGATTATGGTAGACCTTATTCGATACGGTTTGGTAGAACAAGAAGACAAGCATGTACAATTAACACTGTTGGGATTTGCTTCTGCTAACTCGTCGCTGGCGTTTCCTTCCATCGTTCGTTTGCTGCAAGTTCTGCAACAAATAGGTTCCGCAACGGTAAGTCTGGAACGTCTGTTGGCTCTTACTCAGGTCTTACCTGAACTTGACGATACATATACGCCACTATTTAAGAATGGTAGCCTTGAAAAGACGTGGCCTCGCCACGTAGCCATACATTTTGGAGAGGACATTGTTCATCTTTATGGACGTTCGTTAACCGATCCACTGGATTACTATCGCCGATCAAAACGAACTTTAGTCGTAAATGATTGGATAAGGGGGACCTCAATGGAAACCATTGAAAGTACCTATACCAACAACTCATTTTTACCAATGAGTTATGGCGATGTGCGACGTATAGCTGATGCCACACGATTTCACTTACGTTCTGTTGTTCCCATCGTGCAAGCACTATATCCGATTCTTGACTTAAACGATGAGGAATTGGATACGTTGACTACCCGCTTAGAAACTGGCTTACCGGTTACAGCATTACCTTTGATAAAGATATCAACTTTGACTCGTGGAGAAATCTTGATACTCATTCAGAATGGGATACGTGACCCTGCGAATTTATGGGCACTAGACGAAACTCAGTTAGGTGAGCTGATTGGAATAAACCGTGCGATTGAACTTGCGAAATTCCGAACCTAACCAATCAATTTGAGCAAACCACTTATACTCCCATAGGCGTTTACACGATATATCTTAAAATGAATACACAGGTTAATAACGAGATTCTTCGTCGTCAACTCAGAGACATTTATGATTGCTATCGAACGGCATTATATAATCGTCAATACTATGGCTGTAAACTCAACAAGTACAGACGTTGGAACAGAATTCTAGACATCTTTTTGGCAGTTGGCTCATCATCAGTTATAGGTGGTTGGCTTATCTGGAGAAATGAAATTGGAGCTACTGTCTGGGGCATTATAACTGCAATTGTAGCAGTAGTTGCTATTGCTAAACCCATTTTAGATCTACCAAAAGAAATTGAAAGGTATAGCAAACTCTTTGTCGGGCATGGAGATATATATTATGATCTTAAGTATATTGTTAGTGAGATTGAGCAGCAGCAGAGTTTTTTAGATAGGCTAAAAGAATCTTACGAAAGGACATTGAACCGACGGAATACGCTTGCAGCTGATGACGATGCAAACCAGAACGCCAAGCTGGCAAAGAAATGCTTTGAAACTGTTAATAAGCAAATTCCGCCTGAAACGTTGTGGATGCCTAAGACCGAAAATAATTAACTTTTAGTATGTTGAACCAACAAAGCCCTGATCGCCAGAGACCTAACCCCAGCAACCCTCCACGCCCCCGCGAACCAGAGCGTAGGGATATACCTGGTCCAGATAGAGGAAAAGAACGAGAAAGAGCGCTTGAACCTCCTGAAAGATGGCCAGAGCCAGGTAAGGAAAAAAGATAAAAGAGTATCCAGTTGAATTAAGAACTGGTTAGATAACTATAAATTTATAAGCTTATAAAGCACGCTGCATAATAAAGAGTTCAATAAAACCTCAGCATGACTGAAAACGCTGAACTATAAAACTGAACGGATTTTTTGAACGTGAAAAAGCATGTTTTCAGTCTCTTCCTTCCTACCCGACCACCGTTCAGAAAAACCTCCGAATAAAATCAGGACAACACACCCGTCGGAATTAGAAGAAGCCATGGCCAGTAAGCTGAAAGATGTTCCGACATTATTGTTAGTAAACGCTTATTCGGCCGCCTGATCGACGGTCAAGTCACGCAATTGTACCCGTTCAATGGAGTTGCCGATCCGGGCCGTTATGGTCGCTTCGTAGTTATCGACTCTGGTTTTTCTCCTTCGCTGGGCAACCGGCCAAATCGACCCAGCAGGATACCAGCCAGCGATTCGTAATCGCCCTGTTGGTGTAAAGGGTGAGGCAAAAGTGCGTTAAGATCTTCGAGCGACTGGGTGGCTAGGACAAAATAAGTTGTCTCATTGATCTGTTCCACCATCGGGCGTTCCTCGTCGGAGTCATCCTGTATTTCGTCAACTAGTTCCTCCGGAATATCTTTCATAGTTACCAAGCCCTCGGAGCCACCATATTCATTGCTCACTAACGCCATGACGTTACGCTGCCGCTGCAAATCGCGCAGCAAAAGGCGAATGGAACCACTAGCAACGGTTTAGTTAGGGCACACAGACGACAGATGGATGCTGTCGCAGGGTGATTAGCAGGTCGTGCGGGTGGATGATGCCCAGCATGTGATCCAAATCGTTGCTCCAGCTGGGAAGCGGTTGACATGGATCACATGCTCAGGTGTAACCCCCTTTAGAACCCGATCAGATTTTTATTGACGTCTAACGCTGCCCGATACGTAACAGTATATACCGAACATAGAGTCCATAAGTCATGCCATCTTCGCGAGTGTAGATCAGGTGAACTGCGGAAATGAATGTTTGGCCATTTGATACGAAGTTAAAAAGTTTCATGTCCGGATAGGACCAACTCATAGGAATCAATTTACCCGCGCAAGTCAACTTTACCTCAAAGCTATCCAAAATACTTTAGTAGAAGCCAGGCTATTGGATAGACGAGTCTTCCATCAAACATCTCCACTGCGCGACGTTAGAATATAACTTCACAAAGTTTTTTTTTAAATATTTATTGCCTTTGACTAAGGGTAAACTCGTGAAACTATGTCACCCTACTAAATACTCCCTTTAGCCAATGCGCTCAGTAGAAAATCAATCTATTTCAGAGACTTCTTTTAACAAAGGGAGTTTTCTCCGGCACGATGATAGACAATCAGTAGTGGTAGATAACGAACATCTGGTCCGAGTAGCCTTTGCGGAGTCGACAAACAAAGGTTTTGAAGCCCTCTTTCGTATCTATTATCAGGCTCTTTATAGCCATGCGATTCGCTTTGTCTATACAAAGGAGAAGGCTGAAGATATTGTCTGCGAGGTCTTTCATGATTTCTGGAAAAGTAAGAGTTTCAATTCCATTGAAGGAACCTATCGGGCTTATTTATATGCGGCCGTTCGTAACCGGGCCTATACCTATATCCGATACGAGCTCAGAGAGGAACGGAGTATGACTTCTTCTGAATATTCGGAACATATGCCCGGCTCTGAAAGCCCGCAGCAACTTGTTGAGTATGATGAGCTATTGCAACGAATCGAGCAGAGTATACATAATCTGCCTCCTCAATGCCAGCGCGTTTTTCTACTTAGTCGGTTCGAAGGAAAGAAGAACCACGAAATCGCTACAGAGCTTGGTCTGGCGCTGAAGACGATTGAGGCTCATATAGCCCGTGCATTAAGCGATCTCCGTAAAGTCGTTTTCGTGATAGGTCTTCTTTTTCTGGTTAGTTAACTAAGGGTAAAACACACCTTCAATGTCAACCTAATAAATGATTGCTTATCGCATGGAAGATATTATCATAAAAAATCTATTATTCGACTATTTCTCCGGTCATACTACACCGCTTCAGAAAAAAGCAATTGAGGTCTGGCTACAGAATAAGGATAATCAGGAGCACTACTATCAATGGCTGCATGAATGGGAATTAACCCATTTGCAGGCATCCACTTCCTGGCAGGATGCCTTTGAACTAACGCAGGCCCGAGTGAATCAGGAAACGCCCGAAAGTCAGCCGTTTATAGCAATATCTACGAATAACAATTGGTGGTCGAGTTATCCGCATAAACTGGTGGCATCTATTGCTCTAATTACACTACTCGGAGCCTCCATGTTTGGCCTAAAGGATAGTATTTTTTATAAAACAATTCAGGTTGGATACGGTCAAACAAGGCAGGTTAAGTTAACTGATGGATCGCTGGTTACGCTAAATGCGAATTCCTCGATCCGGTTTCCTCGTTTTGGTTTCGGCGATGGAGTACGTACTGTTGAACTAACCGGCGAAGCTGACTTTCAAGTGCAGCATTCTCCTCTGAACCAGCGCTTTGTGGTTGTAACACCCAAAGGATTACAGGTAACCGTATTAGGGACTCAGTTTACGGTTTTTGCCCGCAAGCGACGATCTCAGATTACCCTTCGCACTGGCAAAGTTGCCTTGCAAATGAGCCAGACACCCAAAGCGTCGTCTATTATTATGAAACCCGGTGATCTAGTGACTATGGATAACGCTGGCAAATTAACCCGGGCCCATACGGCCAATCCGGAAGTCCAGTCGGCCTGGAAACACCAACGGTTTACATTAGAAAGAACCTCTTTAAACGAGATTGCCTCCATACTACAGGAAACTTATGGGTTTCAGGTCGAAATAAAAGACCCTGAACTAGCCCAACGAACGGCCACGGGTTCTTTTCGCGCTCATAATGCCGATGAGGTTCTGGAAATGATCACCGAACTGTTCGACATAAACTTCACACGCCAGAATAATAAAATCGTTTTTAAAGATTAATTCCTACTCTCTAAATCCCGTTAAACCATGAGATACTTTTTACGGGTAACTCGTAAAGTATTGTTTCACAGTATTTTGCTATCTGTGTGCTATAAGGCTCCCGCCCAATTATTAGCCAGCACAAGAATTGTAGCAGCGAGTACGCAAACTGTACCCGCTACAACGACTCTTTCTCTGCGCAATGTCCTGATTCAGTTTAAAGCTCGTTATCATGTCGATATTTTATTCGAAGATCGGCTGGTGAATCAATCCGTGAATTCGTCTGTCATTGAAACATCGGCAACACTTGAAGAGAATTTAATGAAGGTCCTTCATCCGCACGACCTTCGCTTCAAAAAAGTGCGGGAAGGTGTTTACGTGATCGTGAAAAACCGAAAGAATCAAAACGCGATTAATCAGGGTGCACCAAATGATTCCGAAAGTACGGGAATCCTGTCGACGACTCCGCTAAACCGGGCTTCTTTACAAGCCTACAATTCGCCTGAAATGCATGTTCCTGTACCGGCCGATATACCGGTTCAGGGGAAAGTCATCGACGAAAAAGGCGAGGGATTACCTGGTGTAAGTATTGTGGTAAAAGGCACTCAGAAAGGAGCAACCACTGATGCAGAGGGGATGTATAAACTGGATGTCCCCTCTGCAGCAGCTACCCTGATCTTTAGTTTTGTGGGTTATCTACCTCAGGAAGTGGTTATTGGAAATCGGGCCGTTGTGGATGTTACACTTAAAACAGATGACAAAACACTCGATGAAATTGTCGTTGTCGGATACGGAACTGTCAAGAAAAAGGATTTGACTGGTTCGGTGGGCGTGATAAGCAGCAAAGAAGTAAAAGATTTAGGCGTAACCCGTATCGAACAGGGATTGGCTGGACGGGTGGCGGGTGTTCAGGTGAAGGCCGTTTCGGGCGAACCCGGGGCTGCCCCGCAAATTCGGGTTCGTGGTATCGGTAGTATTTCGGCAGGCGCTGGTCCGCTGTATGTTGTCGATGGCTTTCCAACTGATAATATCCAGACCTTGAACCCAAATGATATTGAAACGCTGGATATTTTGAAGGATGCCTCCGCAACGGCTATCTATGGTTCGCGTGGATCGAATGGTGTCGTGATCATAAATACCAAACGTGGCAAATCGGGTAAAGCAAACATTACGCTGGATACGTATTACGGCTGGCAGAAAGTATCCAAAGTGCCTATCATGAAGAATTCGCTCCAACAGGCTCAGTTCTACTATGATGGCATGCGGAATAAAAACCTGGATGCGGGTAAAGACGTGACGGGACCACCAACTGCCTGGTTCACACCGGTTCCCGCTATTATTATGGACGTTATTGAAGGCCGCAATACGATTGATGAAAACTCGCTGGATAAAGTCTTGATTACAGCACCCCAGCGCCAGATTCAATTAGCCGCTACGGGAGGTTCGGAAAGCATTCGCTATGCGGTAAGTGGCGAATACTTCAACCAGGATGGAATTATTATCAACAGTGGTTTCAAGCGGTATTCGCTACGAACCAATATTGACGCCCAGCTTTCGAAACGGCTATCCCTAAAGCTGAATTTCAATCCATCGTATATAGATCAACGTTCGCTGCCCTCAACTGGTGTTAGTGGCGGCACGGCCAGTACGCTAGGTATCGTAGCCTCTACATTGCAGATTCATAATTTTCGGCCGTTGTTGAATGCGAATGGCAACTACTTCAACTACGCGGGTCTGGCTGATATGGCTGATATCTATAACCCATTGGCCGTGGCTAATGAAACCATTATTTCTCAAAAGGGCCTTCGTTTGCTGGGGAATATCAACCTCGACTATCAAATCATGGATGGGTTGAAATTCAACGTGTTGATAGGGGGAAGCCTTATAAGTGGAAAGGGTATGTATTTCAGACCGCAACGCGTTTATTTTGCCAATGAACTGGCGCTAGGTACTGACAACGCATCACTGATAATGAACTGGCTTACCGAGTATACACTGAATTATACCAAAACCTTTGATAAACATTCCATTTCTGCATTGGCGGGTTACACGGTTCAGAAAGAACGTGGCGAGTCCAACCTGATCAGTAGCAATAAGTTTCCAAATAATTTAGTGCCTACGTTAAGTGCAGTTGGTGGCCTGATCACGAACGGGACATCAAATATTTATGAGTGGTCGTTGTTGTCGTATCTGGCACGAGTTAATTACAATTACAATAGTAAGTACTACCTAACTACATCCATTCGTACTGATGGATCGTCTCGCTTTGGAACCGAAAATAAATACGGTCTTTTTCCTTCTGTAGCCCTGGCCTGGCGTGTTTCTGACGAAAATTTCCTGAAGAATATACGTGCCCTCAATGAGTTGAAACTTCGGACCAGCTACGGGGAAACAGGAAATAATAACATCGGTAACTATGACCAGTACGGAACAATTGCCTATGAAAACTATGGCCTGGGTAATTCGGTCGCAACAGCTATTGCACCCGGACGTATCGCTAATCCGTCCTTAACTTGGGAGAAGCAAACGTCCATAAACTTTGGGGTTGATGCCAGCTTCATCAATAACCGAATCAGCACATCTATCGACCATTTTCAATCGAAAAATACGGACCTGTTACTGAACGTAAATATTCCAAATAATACCGGTTTTAGTACGGCTTTACAGAATATTGGTGAAGTGAGAAATACGGGTTGGGAATTTGTGCTAAGCACCGTAAATGTTGACCGGCAAATTAAATGGTCAACGGATTTCAACCTGTCGACCTATCGAAACAAAGTGGTGAGATTGGGGCCACAGGGCGATCCTATTTATTCGGGAAATAACGTCACTCAGATTGGTCAGCCCATCGGGATGTTTTTTGGCTGGTTGACCAATGGCATTTTCAAAACCCAGGCAGAGTTGGATAAAGGACCATTTTATAACCCAACGGGCAGTGACCGCTCCCGCGTTGGCGATATTCGATTTGTGGACATTAACGGCGATGGTGTTATTACGAATGCGGATAAAACGATCATGGGTTCACCTTATCCTGATTTTTATTATGGTATGACAAATCGCGTCAGCTATAAAAATATCAGCCTGAGCTTTACGATTCAGGGCTCACAGGGAAGCCAGGTTTACAATACATCACGGGGAGGAGGCAATAGCGGTCGCGCTCGTGTAAGAGGTTATGCATTCAGCAATAATTACTGGAAATCGGAGCAGGACCCCGGCGACGGAAAAACACCCCGACCTAACGATACGCCTACGGGTGGTGTTCGATTGCCTAGCCAGCTATTCCTGGATACAGGGACTTACCTCAGAGTCAATAACATATCGTTAGCGTATGTGTTGCCGGGAACCATAGTACGGAAACTCGGACTTAACTCGCTTCGAGTTTATGCAAATGCATCAAACCCATTTATTATCACAAAAAACACAGCGTTTAATCCGGATGTCAGCACGACTGACAATCCATTAACGCCCGGCGTAGAGGCTAATGATTATCCATTGCCCAAGAGCTTACTCATTGGTTTAAATGTGGGATTTTAAACGAAGGCATTCCGTAAAAACTACGAACATGAAAAAAATAGCCTGCCTTGTTCTCTTCGTCTCCATGCTTACCATGTCATGTCAGAAAAGCTTTATTGAATTAAATCCGGTATCTACCGTAAGTGTTGAAGCTGTTTATAAAACGGACAAAGATTTTCAGGATGCGGTGGTTGGCGTGTACAGTATGCTGCGCAACCAGTATCAGGATTTCTGGATATTCGGCGATTTACGGGCCGATGATTCGTGGCACGCCCTTGGGAATGATGCCTTTTTGATTTCGGTGGATAAATTCAATATGAATAGCGATGCCGCGTTAATGATCTCCACCTGGCGGAATTATTACAGCGTCATTAACCGTGCGAATCTTATCCTGTCGAAAATTGACGTCGCCGATCCTGCCGTTGTTACTAATAAAGATCGTCATGTAGGTGAAGCGAAATTTTTGCGGGCTTTGGCGTATTTCGACCTAGTACGTATTTATGGAGATGTTCCCTTAAACCTCAAGCCGACAACCATTGAGGAAGGCTATACCAAAGTGCGGGAAAAGGTGGATAAGATTTACGATGAGCTCATTATCAAGGATTTACTGGAAGCCGAAGCAAAGCTACCCGCAAAATATACGGGAGTAGATGTAGGCCGAGCCACAAAAGGAGCCGCTAAAGCGATTTTAGGACGGGTGTATATGACCCGGAAGGATTTTGTAAAAGCGGAGGCCAAATTTCAGGAAGTGACAACACTGGGCTACTTATTGCTCCCTAATTACAAAGACCTGTTCGACTACACTAAAGATGAACACCATAGCGAGTACATCTTTGATATTGAGTATCAGGATGGTAACCTTGGTGCAGGCAGCGGTTTCTCGAATAAGTTTTTGCCAAAATCGGCCAATTCGTTAGCCGAAACCTTCTACGGCATTAAGGGGGGAGCTGGCGAGCAAAATACGCCAACTCTCGCGCTGTTCGACTCGTTTGATCCAACCGATCCACGACGAGATGTTACAGTAGCTAAGGGTTATACGGATAACAACGGTGTTTTCCAGGGCTTTTTACAGATTGCGACATTCAGCAAAAAGTATCTGGCTATTACTAATTCGCTGAACGATAGTAAAGTGAACTGGAAGGTGATTCGCTATGCCGATGTCTTGTTGATGTATGCCGAAGCCCTGAACGAAAATGGCAAAACAGATCTCGCACTGACCTTTCTGAATCAAGTGCGTACCCGAGCCAAAATGCCCACGTTCAGTGGCCTGACAAAAGACCAGCTACGTACTAAAATCTACGACGAACGGATATACGAGTTATCAATGGAAGGCGTACGGTGGTTTGATCTCGCCCGTACAGATCGGTTGGCGAGCGTACTGGGGCCGCTTGGCTACAAGGCGTTTAATGCGCTTTTCCCGATTCCGCTGGTCGAGATACAAATAATCAATAATCCATCCGTATTGCCGCAAAATCCAGGGTATAATTGACATTGATCACCATTCTCTCCCATCTCTTAGAAACAGGAGATGGGTAAAAAAGAATTCTACTATGAGCCTACGAATCAATACCTTATTCGTCCTGCCTTTTCTTCTTTCTCTAACTGGAATAAAAATTGGTTTTGGTCAGCAAAAAAAGAATTCCTCCCCCACTACGTCGGCAACTGGACTGAACTACATTGATCCGACAATTGGGAATGTGGCTCCGTTCTATAACACCAATCGGCCTATTGTTCAGGTACCTAATCAAATGGTGCGGATGTTTCCGAAACGTCAGGATCATCTGGATATGCAGATCACCGACTTTCCAATGTCGTCCCTGAATATAATTACGCCACAGGTTATTTTCGCTATCAAGCCTTATGCAGGTGTTTTGGCAGATACGGGTTGGTACAGACGATTGACCTACGATCATGATCTGGAAGTGACACAACCCTGGTACTATTCCGTTAAACTGACCGATGATGACGTACTGACGGAATACACCGCTGGCGAAAAAACGGGTATTTACCGCTTTACATTTCCAGCTGGGGCTAAAAAAAACCTACTGCTTTCGCACTACTATACAAAGGGGAAATATGACCTAACGGATGGAAATACCCTGACAGGCGTAGAGTTCGTGGACGATGCCAATCACCAGCAGAAAGGAATAGCCTATTTGTATGGAAAGGTGTCGGGCAAACCCGAAAGTGGCAAGAAACAGGGCGAAAAAGATTGGGGTCGATACACAGTTTTGGGGCCTCCTCAAAAGCATAAAAAAGTAGATGGTGAGCGGGCTTATTTCAGTTATGCGGAATCCGATGCACCTGTGCAGGAATTTCGCTACGCCATTTCGTTTATCAGCCCCGAACAGGCCAGGAAAAACTTTGAGAAAGAACTGACCAACGTTACGTTCGATCAACTTAAAGAGAAAGGGAAAGCGGCCTGGGCAAAAACCATTGGACAGGTGAAGGTAGAGGGCGGCACCGACGCTCAGAAACGCAGTTTTTACACGGCCCTTTACCGCTGTTATGCCCGTATGGTAGACATGTCGGAGGATGGGAAGTATTTCAGTGGATACGATAAGAAGGTGCACGAGGATACCCGCTCGTTTTACACCGACGATTATACTTGGGGTAACTACCTGGCTCTGCACCCTTTACGTTCAATTCTTGATCCAAAAGGCGAAGCTGATATGCTGCAATCGTATGTGCGGATGTACAAGGAAAGTGGTTGGATACCAGAATATCCTAAATTCTTTGGTGATCGGGCAGGCATGTTCGGATTTAAATCAATGGTGGTATTTCTGGATGCGTACCGTAAAGGAATCCGGGATTTCGATGCGAAAACAGCCCTTGAAGGCATGGTAAAAAGTGCCGATAAACGAACCATGCTCCCGCACCGTAATGACCCGAAAGGCACGCTGGACGATTTTTACTACGCAAAAGGCTATTATCCAGCACTCCGTCCCGGCGAAGTTGAAACCGATTCTGTTGCTAAACTACATGGCAATGGCCAACGTCGATCGGCTGTTGCCATTACGTTGGGAAACAGCTACGATAGTTGGGCGTTGAGTGAACTGGGTAAGGAACTGGGCAATCAGGATGTATATAAGAAATATGCGCCCCGAGCCCAGAACTACAAGAATGTATGGCACGCTAAGACCGGTTTTTTTCTACCTAAAGATGCGCAGGGAAACTTCATAGAAATTGACCCGAAATTCGATGGTGGGCATGCTGGTAATGACTATTACAACGAGAACAACGGCTGGAGCTACCGCTGGAATGTTCAGCAGGATATCAAAGGACTCACTGAATTGATGGGTGGGCCTGAGAAACTGGAAGAGAATCTCGACCAGCTTTTTCGGGAAGGCCTCGACCGCAGCAAGCCGGTATTCTGGGAAAAATTTCCTGACCAAACGGGTATGATCGGTCAGTTTGCGATGGGCAATCAGGTGACCTTCTTCATTCCCTATCTCTTCAATTACACCAACGCCCCTTGGAAAACCCAGAAATACACCCGGCTCCTGCTGGACACCTGGTTCCAGGATACGATCTTCGGGGTTCCGGGTGATGAAGATGGGGGGTCCATGTCCTCGTTTGTGGTCTTCTCGGCCATGGGTTTTTATCCCACCACGCCCGGCCTTCCCCGCTACAGCATCACCAGCCCACTATTCACTAAAGTGAGTATCGACTTGCCTACGGGGAAGAAATTCACCTTGCTGGCTCCTAAGTCATCGCGTCGCAACAAATACATCCAGTCGGCTACCTTGAACGGCAAGCCCTTAACATCCCTTTCGTTTACGCACGATGAGTTGATGAATGGCGGCACGCTGGTGCTGGACATGGGCGAGAAAACCGACAAAAAATGGGAAATAACGTATTAGTTAGTTCGTACCCACGCCACGGCCCGAACCGCGTTCGGCTTTAGCCCGTGGTCTATTCCAGTATAAGTACGGCCCAAAGCTGAACACGGTTCGAGCCGTGGGTACATAAACACCTTTAACCCTCAGCGAAGTATGTCCTTTTTACACCATAATCTACTCAAAGCCGTTTTTGCAGGTATAGTTATCAGCACCAGCTTGAGCCAGATTAGTCTGGCGCAAACAAAGAAAGCAGCAGAGTCAGGTATAAATTATATTGATCCGACTATTGGGAACGTAGCGCCCTTGCTGAACACTAATCGGCCTATTGTCCACCTGCCCAATCAGATGGTACGTGTCTTTCCCCATCGGCAGGATCATCTGGATATGCAGATTACAGACTTCCCGATGCTGTGTCAGAATATCATTACGCCCCAGATGATTTTTGGTATAAAACCATCTACTGGAAACGTAGCGGACACCGCTTGGTATAGCCGATTGACCTACGACCATGATCTGGAAGTGACACAACCCTGGTACTATTCTGTTAAACTGACCGATAGTGATATCCTGACTGAATATACAGCGGGTGAAAAAACGGGGGTCTACAGATTTACGTTTCCGGCAGGTGTCAAGAAAAACCTACTGCTGTCACATTACTACGCAAACGGAAAATACGAGCTGCAGGACGGGAATAAACTAATTGGTACGGAGTTCGTTGTCGATGCGATCCATGAACAGAAAGGAACGGCCTATTTATACGGCGTTTTTACTGGAAAGCCGCAAACGGGTAAAAAGGATGGCGAAAAAGACTGGGGAAAATACACCGTCAGTGGAGTGCCCGAAAAACCTAAGAAAATGCCAGGCGAACGGGCCTTTGCGAGTTACGGTGAAAATGATGGGTCTGTCGTTGAATTCCGCTACGCCGTTTCATTTGTCAGCCCCGAACAGGCCAGGAAAAACTTTGAGAAAGAACTGACAGGTATCACATTCGATCAACTAAAAAACAAAGGCAAAGCAGCCTGGGAAAAAGTTATCGGGCAGGTAAACGTAGAAGGAGGCACTGACGCCCAGAAGCGCAGTTTCTATACAGCGCTCTACCGTTGCTATGTCCGTATGATTGACATGTCTGAGAACGGAAGCTATTTCAGCGGTTCCGACAAGAAAGTGCATGAAACTACCCGGCCGTTTTACAATGACGATTATACCTGGGGTAACTACCTGGCCCTTCACCCTTTGCGAGCCATCCTCGATCCCAAACGGGAAGCCGATATGTTGCAATCGTACGTGACCATGTACCAGCAGAACGGCTGGATGCCTGAGTACCCAAGGCCCTTTGGCGACCGTCCCGGCATGTTTGGCTTCAAATCGTCGGTGATGTTTTTGGATGCGTATCGGAAAGGCATCCGGAATTTCGATGTTAAAACGGCTTTTGAAGGCATACTCAAAAATGCCGAGCAGGCAACCATGCTTCCCTTCAGAAATGGTCCAAAGGGTGATCTTGAAGAATTTTATTACACAAAAGGCTATTATCCAGCACTCCACCCCGGCCAGGCAGAAACGGATGCTATTGCATCCCAGAAGTCAGGTCAGAAACGGTCGGCGGTAGCTATAACGCTGGGCGATTCGTATGATAGCTGGGCGTTGAGTGAACTGGGTAAGGAACTGGGCAATCAGGATGTATATAAGAAATATGCGCCCCGAGCCCAGAACTACAAGAATGTATGGCACGCTAAGACCGGTTTTTTTCTACCTAAAGATGCGCAGGGAAACTTCATAGAAATTGACCCGAAATTCGATGGCGGGCATGCTGGTAATGACTATTACAACGAGAACAACGGCTGGAGCTACCGCTGGAATGTTCAGCAGGATATCAAAGGACTCACTGAATTGATGGGTGGGCCTGAGAAACTGGAAGAGAAACTCGACCAGCTTTTTCGGGAAGGCCTCGACCGCAGCAAGCCGGTATTCTGGGAAAAATGGCCAAACCAAACGGGTATGATCGGTCAGTTTGCGATGGGCAATCAGGTGACCTTCTTCATTCCCTATCTCTTCAATTACACCAACGCCCCTTGGAAAACCCAGAAATACACCCGGCTCCTGCTGGACACCTGGTTCCAGGATACGATCTTCGGGGTTCCGGGTGATGAAGATGGGGGGTCCATGTCCTCGTTTGTGGTCTTCTCGGCCATGGGTTTTTATCCCACCACGCCCGGCCTTCCCCGCTACAGCATCACCAGCCCACTATTCACTAAAGTGAGTATCGACTTGCCTACGGGGAAGAAATTCACCTTGCTGGCTCCTAAGTCATCGCGTCGCAACAAATACATCCAGTCGGCTACCTTGAACGGCAAGCCCTTAACATCCCTTTCGTTTACGCACGATGAGTTGATGAATGGCGGCACGCTGGTGCTGGACATGGGCGAGAAAACCGACAAAAAATGGGAAGTGCAGAATTGATTGATAACGTATAGGACACATAGTGAATACGACTATCGATTATCAGTTTTAATATACACGTTAATGCAGTCAACTCTATGAAATGGATACAGGTTATTGATCCACTTAACAATATGATTTTGTCCGTCCTGGTCGCGGCTGTGCCCATTATCTTCATTTTCTGGGCCCTGATTATCAAAAAAATGAAGGGCTACCAAGCCAGCCTGATTGCAATTGTCATTGCCACAATTATTGCCATTCTGGTGTATGGAATGCCAGTGAAATTAGCGGTTCTATCAATCGGACATGGCGCTTTATATGGCCTTTTTCCAATCTGCTGGCTGGTGGTTATGTCGGTGTTTCTTTTCAACCTAACTGTCAAAAGCGGCCAGTTCGAAATCATTAAGCATTATATGGCGTCCATCACCTCCGATCGGCGGTTGCAAGCGCTGTTGATTGCCTTTTCGTTCGGGTCCTTTCTGGAAGGAACGGCGGGTTTTGGTGCACCGGTCGCCATTACAGCGGCTATGTTGGTTGGTTTGGGGTTCAACCCACTCTATGCATCAGGTATTTGTCTGATTGCCAATACGGCGCCGGTTGCGTTTGGCTCCATTGGTATTCCGATTACAGTAGCCTCGCAAGTATCCGGCATTCCTGAGTTGCCCATCTCACAAATGGTTGGACGTACCCTGCCGATTTTGTCGATCATGCTGCCTTTTTACCTGGTTATGATTATTGCGGGTTTTAAAAAGGCCAGGGAATTATGGCCTGCGGTACTTGTATCGGGCGCTTCGTTTGCCTTTCTGCAGTGGTTTTCATCCAATTATTTAGGACCGTCTTTGCCCGATGTGATTGCGGGTTTAGGCTCGATTATCTGCCTGATGGTTTTCCTCCGCTTCTGGAAGCCTAAAGTCATATGGCGCTTTGCCAACGAACCAGCCCCTACGTTTGACGCCACCATAACCTATACCAGCGGACAAATGCTTCGAGCCTGGTCACCGTTTATTGTGCTGACCATTATGGTGATTGCCTGGGGAATGCAACCCATTAAAGACGTACTCAATTCAATTGGTATGTTCCAGTTCGAGTTTCCTGGCCTCCACAACACTATTCAGGGACAAGATGGGGTAGTCCTTTCTAAACTTTTTAAGGTCAATTATTTATCTGCGGCTGGTACGGCCATACTCATTGCTGACCTTGTAGCCATTCCGCTCATTGGTCTGACTTACAGTGAGGGTGCTAAAGTTTTCGGGGCCACGTTGAACCAACTGAAGTTTCCGATTCTGACAATTGCCGCCGTGTTAGGGTTTGCCTACATTTTGAATGATTCGGGTATTACGCTAACGCTTGCCGCAGTGCTGGCCAATACGGGATTTATGTTTCCATTTTTTGCGCCGGTGCTGGGTTGGTTGGGTGTGTTCATTACGGGATCTGATACGTCGGCAAATGCCTTGTTTAGTAAACTCCAGTATGCTACCGCAACGTCTATTGGTGTTGATCCGGTGGTGACGGTAGCGGCCAACGTATCTGGTGGTGTCGTAGGCAAAATGATTTCCCCGCAATCTATAGCCGTAGCCGCAGCAGCGGGTAATCTGGTGGGCCAAGAATCTGAATTATTCCGCTTTACGGTGAAGCATAGTTTCTTCATGTTGCTCTTGATCTGCCTGATTGTGCTGGCGCAGGCCTACGTACTGAAGTGGACAATTCCCGTATATGAAATGCTCAGTACGACAAAACCGGCTACTAGTCTAGATGCATCGCGAGGGTATGTGTACCTCCTGGGGCTGGCTATTCTGTTAGTCACGCTAGCATCGACCATTGTTATGCTGGCGAAGAAGAAACCCCAGACGCCGAATCTGGTGAGCTGATTTTATATGCCTATTCCCTCCTTAATTAATTTAAGCGTGATCAAACGATTCATTTACCGTAAAGAAAGTATGCTGGCATTCTTTGGGCTGCTATGCATAGCGAAATTGAATGCACAAGTCGTCCAACGGTCCAATGTACCTGCCCCCAATTTCGAAGTTACCGGGAGTATCTACCCCTGGGAGGTGCATGATGAAGGCATGGATCTTATTCTCGACAATATGACAAGTATAGCTGGGGTAAATTCTGTCTACCTGATTGCGGTAATGCACCAGGAGCACCGGCCCTTCAACAATGACAAATTGCCCGGAACATTTACATTCAACCATAACCCGGTTCGTAGAGAATGGGATGCAGAAGATTCCAGGGCCTATTTCCGGCCGACCATGAGCATGTATGGCCGAATTAAACCTATGCTCTCGAAGCACAGCTGGCTGAATGATACCGATTGGCTAAAACTGGTTCTTGATAGAGCGCACGCACGCGGACTTCGGGGGGGGGTTGAGGTATCACACACCTATATTCCACTGGAATACCTGAATCAGCATGAAGAATTCAAACAGCGGGATATTAACAATAATCCCGTTGAACGGCCCTGTACAAACCATCCGGATGTGCGGGCGTATTTAGTAGCTCTTTACGGCGATTTGGCTAAAAACTACGATGTCGATTATGTGCAGACCTGCATGTTGCTCTTCAGTCGCTCCGATGATCCGGTAAAAGGCGGTACTTGTTTCTGCGAGTCCTGCAAGCGGAAAGCCAAGGCTATGGGTTTCGATATGGAAGCTGCAATCTCCGTTCTAAAAGACAATCCATACGCACAACCTCAGCTGGATAACTGGCGCAATTTCCGGAAAGCGTCTACAACAGAAATCTATAAGTTAGTGACCGACAAGCTGCATGAGGTAAATCCAAAAATTGATTTTAGGCTGAATGACCTGAATGACAGAACATCTGGACTAGCCCTTGAAGAGTTGAAAAACAACATTAATTCCGTTCACTTATCTACGCACACGGAGCAAAATGGCTATCAGAAATCAGATCGAAAATCCCGGATAGCCACGACCAAATATTTTATGGGGAACGATATTCCAATCATTCCCGGCGTTCCGACCCGCTTACTCACGACCCCTGAAATTGTAAAATCAAGTATTAAAATTTCGGTTGATGGAGGTGCCAAAGGAATTGGTATTAAACACTACGACGGCTCACCATATTCGTTACTTCGAGCCGTCCGAAATGGCCTTAGCGAAGCGGGCGTTGCTGGATTCTCACCTATAACGGGTATGGAAGTTGAAACGATGACGCTGACTGGCTATACGGCTGATAAATTCCTGATCGAGCCAAGCGTACAGACAAGTAGTAAAGGAATGGCAAAGTCAGCCTTCACGAACCCATCGGGTGTTTATGATATCGTAGTGTCGTACGCAGACGAAAAAGGGGGGCAGAGTACTTTGGCTTTATCGGTTGCTGGTAAACAGAAAGCATCGTGGAAATTAACGGATGATGTTGATTGCTGGAAACGGAAAACCATCCCCAATGTTAAAATCAATACGGGCGATGAAATTGAGATAGCGGGTGTTGCAAACGGTACTGAAACGGCCCGAGTTGACTTTATTGAATTTATTAAGCAGCCAGTAGTTGGTAAGCTAAAAGCTGCTGGAAAACGCACTAAATGATATATAGCCAAGCGCGGTGAATAGACGAGCCAGCTCACATTACCATATTATATTGTTTAGCCTGATAGGTTGCTCCTTATTGCCAACCAGCAACAGTGTTTTGACAATCAAGCCAAAAGTATTCAGTTCCTCAAAGACAAAGGAATTTTAGAATAAATCTCAACCAATAAATAACCCCGCACGGTTGACCAGCAGATCTTTATGATCTATATAGTTTAGGGATCATATTGGGAAACCATGTTTGATCCTAAACGCCAAAAAAATGCCGGTCCGCCGGTGGGGACTATTATAAAAAATTAGCTATATGACTAAAGACAAGGTAATAGGATGGATCGGGACTGGGCTCATGGGGAAGCCGATGGTTAAGCATCTGTTAAAGGCAGGTTACAAAGTCAATCTCCAGAATCGCACAAAAAGCAAAGCAGCTGAATTGGTCGAGCTGGGTTGTACATGGTTCGACACACCCGCCGAGGTGGCTGCTAACTCCGATGTAATCGTTACTATCATTGGCTCTCCAGTCGATGTGGAAGAATGTTATTTTGCTCAGGAAGGCATAATCAATGGGATGAAGTCTGGTGCCATTTTGATCGATATGACAACGACTAAACCAAGTCTTGCCGTAAAGATTGCAAAGGCAGCAAGTGCGCAGGGCGCCCAATTTATAGATGCCCCCGTCTCGGGTGGTGAAGTAGGCGCTATCAATGGCACCTTATCAATTATGATTGGGGGCGATAAAGTGGTGTCGGATTCTGTGCTTCCGTTGTTTGAGACATTCGGAAAAAACATAGTATTCCAGGGGCCTGCTGGCTCGGGACAACATACAAAAATGTGTAATCAGATTACGATTGCCGGAACGATCATTGGCGTATGCGAGGGGCTTTTGTACGGTTTCAAAGCGGGTCTGGATCTGAACACCTTACTTCAATCAATCAGTAAAGGAGCAGCAGGCTGCTGGAGCCTGGATGTACTAGCCCCAAAAATCGTAACGGGTGATTATTCGCCGGGTTTTAGCGTCAATAATTTTGTGAAGGATTTGGGTATCGCCTTAGAGGAAGCTGAGGCCATGCATTTGTCTTTACCAGGACTTGCCTTGGTCAAACAACTTTATTTATCCATCCAGGCAATGGGTAAAGGCACATTGGGTAATCAAGCCTTGTATCTTGTGCTTGAGAAATTATCGAATCTGGATAGAAACTGACCTGATCTGGAACTATCTTTTAAACTTATCGGATGAAAAACATACGAGTTCTTATTGCTCCTAATGCCTTTAAACACAGTCTTAACGCTCAAAATGCAGCCAAAGCTATTGAAAAAGGATTACGGCAGAGTCAGCTTAAATGCGTTTGTGAATGCTTTCCGGTGGGTGATGGGGGCGATGGCACAGGCGATTTAATGATGAAAAAATACGACGGCGTAGTAGTTTCAGCAGATGTTAATGACCCGTTTGACCGGCAGATAAGTTCTTCTATCGGATTAGTTAATAACCGAGAGACAGCAATCATTGAAATGGCTAATGCATCAGGGCTCCAATTAGTAAAACCTGATGAATTAGATCCGCTACGGGCCACATCATACGGCACCGGCGAACTAATTAAATTGGCGCTAGATAAAGGCGTTAAAGAAATTATCCTGGCCATTGGCGGATCGGCTACCGTAGACGGTGGAACGGGAATTTTGCGGGCACTCGGTATTCGCTTTTTGACGGTTGAGGGTACCGTTTTGACCACTCCTGAAAGCCTGACGGAGTTAGCAACAATTGATGTTTCAGGACTTGATCAGCGGATTCTGGCTTGTGAGGTAAATATTCTTTGTGATGTAGATAATGCATTAATTGGTGAGCAGGGGTCGGCAGCCATTTTCGGACCTCAAAAAGGAGCTACGTCTGAAGGTGTAAAAAAACTGGACGCAAGCCTGAGCAAGTTCGCCGAAGTAGCCTTTAAGCAAACGGGTATTGACATGATACGGGTGAAACACGGTGGTGCGGCCGGCGGTGTAGCAGCGGGTCTCTACACATTTTTCAATGCAAAACTGGTGAACGGCATTGACTTTTTTCTTCACTTTACTGGTTTCGATAAAGCGCTTGATAAGGCCGATATCGTTATCACCGGCGAAGGAAGTATTGATGAGCAAACCTTACACGGTAAAGGACCATTTGGCGTAGCGTTTCAGGCAAAGCATAAAAATCTACCTGTAATTGGTTTAGCAGGCCAGATACCGTTGAGGCAGAACGAGGAATTAAATCATCACTTCGATGTCTTACTAGCTATTGGTAATGGCCCGACAAACATCGGCACCGCTCTGCAGGCCACCGAGCAAAACTTGATACGAACCGCGTGGCAACTCGGTAATTTGTTAGCGATAAATTCTCTTTGAAAACTCATAGGCTACGCATTGTAGTTGACAATTGTTGAAAACAGCCGAACAACTAAATTGGCAATAGTTCCAAGTTCCGTTCATTCAAGCGTTGGCATATTTCCGGTAAGAAACCAGCCAAATCATGTTTTAGGGAGTAGACTACTCGGTGGCGGTGAGCAATAGCGCCTTTACTTCTGCTACCTGAACATTCGAGACCGATTTTGCCTGAAGCAGAATCCGGAGCTAGCCCATAGTTAGCCATAGCTTTTCAAAGGCCAGTCAGGCTTATGTCTTTTCGTGTATTTCTTTGCGTGTAATCCGGTCTGGGCTTGGTTTCAGGGGCGGGTCGAAACTGGTTTGCAGGGTTTGTTTCAGCGTCTTATTACCGGACCTAGTGGTCAATAGCGCCCTAAGAGCAACAACACGAGCGGTGTATTGCAGGCTCAATTGATAGACCCCAGTCTGCGGCCATCGATCTGGTTGGCAAGCCTTAAGCGCAAACCACACAAATCCACCAGTATCGGCAGTAAATCGATGTGGGCCGCATAGGTTCGTATCCAGGTTTGGGGACGTATCTTTCCGGGCCGTCGCAGGAATAGCGGCACGCGCCCCCCCTTCATCGACCGCCCCTTTGATTACTTTCATATCACTATTGTAGCGGTAGCCGTTTGGACCGTTTTCGGTCACAAACACAACAACCGTGTTTAGGTTCAAAACCAATTGGGCCAGTCTTGACAACAGTTGCTCTACGTTTTCAACCATGCCGTAGATGCTGGCTTGCTCGTCGTCTAAGCCTTTAGCCTTTATCAAAATTCCGGTCAGCCACCTGGTGGGGTAGATACTATTGTTGATTATTGAGTCAGTAAGTTAATCTAGTTTTAGTAAGCGGTACGTGTCAAGTCGATCAACAAAGTACGGTTACTCTTTATCGACTAATTTGATGCACCAAGCTTTTGTCACTGACCGGTCGCAACTCGTTGAGTTGTTAGCTAAGGTTTACGCTTAATCCGGATATACATTTAACCAATCGCACACCCCGCAAGCTTCTATTTTGCTGAACAATGAGCGGTTAGGCCTGTTTGGCTTATTGAAATATTTGATGGTTTAACAGTATTTGGTCATAGAAGTACAGTACTATGACTGCACTGTTCAGCACTGCTTTCTACGCATTCATCCGTGTTATTTACCAATTTACTACGTCTGTCGGTAGCCTGGAGCAGAGCCGCCCTAATTTTGCAAGCGTAATCACCAACCAAGCGATGAAAAGTTACACCTTCTCTCTGGGGTTTATACTTGCATGCTGTCATTCTTTATCAGCCCAATCGCTGAGGGTGAGTTATTTTGGTGAAACCATAACTCACTACGGCCTGCGAGTCGCCTACGAGCGCCCCTTCATCAGTTACGTTAAGGAGCAAAATTCAGCCAAAAAATTGTTTTTCGCTTCCTTTGGAACCGCCCTTTATCGGCACCCCCAAAATCACATTGGCCTTGTTATTTCACCGGAAGTAGGTTACCGTCGGATCGGTAAGCGGGGTGGATTCTTTGAGGTAACAGCGGCTCCCGCTTATTTCCGCTACTTTCTCGACGGCACTACGTACGAAGTCACGGAGAGTGGCGACTTTCGGCGTGTCAGAATGGCTGGAGGAAATGCGTTTCTGCCCACAGTCTCTGTCGGTCTGGGTCGTGACCTATCCGTAAAACGCGACTTGCCGCTTAGCTGGTACATCCGGTTAAATCTGATGCAACAACGTCCCTACAACACCTCATCACTGTTGCGATTCAGCCTTGAAGCAGGAACGTTTATTTCACTAAAAAAGCCATGAGAACCCTATTACAACTGCTCGTTTTTGGTGGCTTGCTGGCGTTGTCCTCCTGCAAGGATAAGGATACAAACCCTCGAGAGGATGCCACACTCTTTCTGCGCCACAAAGGCGCTAACATGCCTATCTGGGTAAAGGGAAATCAAGCGTCAAACAAACTGATATTGTTCCTACACGGTGGGCCGGGTGACTGTGCCATGTGCTATCGCTACTATCTAAACGGACTGGAAGATGACGTAATGATGGCCTACTGGGATCAGCGCGTCGCAGGTTCTTCATCGGGAAAAGTAGAAGAATCAACACTACGATATGCTCAATTTAACGAAGATATGGAGCTAGTGGTCAAGCTGCTTCAAAAGCAGTATCCTAAGGCTAAGATTTACCTGCTTGCTCACAGCTTTGGGGTTGAGCTCGCCTGGCAGTATTTGACTACCCCTAACAACCAGCAGCATGTCGCCGGTCTGATAACCGTAAATGGCATGTTCTCCTTTTTTCGATGGCTTTACCAGGTCAGGGAGTGGGCGTTACGAGAAGCTCGTCTTCAGAAAAATAGCGAAGCCGAAGCCTATTTAGTGGCGCATCCGGTGACGTCCCAACAGATGGCCACCATTGACTGGGAAAGCATTTATCGCTGGATGTACAAACTGGGCGGCAATCCTGTTTCTCTGTATTCAGATAGAAAGTTTGTTCTTGACTATGCCTTCAATTCACCGAATACCGCACTGGCGCAGTTTACCCAGGCAGATGCATACCGTTATTACGGTGATGTCGAAAGCCGTACCTATGAGAAAGGCGCTTTGCTCCAAAATGTTCGTGTACCGGTTGGGCTCTTCTGGGGGACCAAAGATGGTATTGTACCCTATGAAGTGAGCCAGGAGACAAAGGCATTGCTGACCAACACAAAGGTTACGTCGGTATCGTTCTCTGAATCCTGGCACGAGCCATTTATTACTGAAAATAGACGGTTTATAGACGCAGTACGTACGTTTGTGCTACAGCAATAGCGGTTCTAGGCTTCCTTGACAGAGGTCTTCATAAATTGTTTTATTACTGAATATGGAAGACCCTAGTGAAGCCAGGCAGCCATAAAGCGGTTTCGTATGCGACGGCTTGTAGTTGACAGTTATTAAAACAAGCCGTCCAGTTAAACATCCTATCATGTCAGGCTAAGACACCAACACAATCTGAAACATACATTTTCACCCGTCTGTCATTGTATTATGACAGACGGGCACCCACTTATTGTCAAAGGAACGGGCCTAGCGTGTCAATGATCTGGTTATGGCATACATACAGTTGACACGCCGGGCTAGCACACCCTGGCGTATTGAGTTAGGCTTATTAAGGCTTTTTGGAGGGGATGGGGCCAGGAAAGTTGGGACCTTGTTGATCGCTGGTACCGATGGCTTGAGTGCCTAACTGCTGATGAAACCAGGTCAGCTGGTCTAGGTAGGATTGCGTATTTAAGCGGTGGCCGGTATCATGCCACTTAACGATCGTACCCCGGGGAGCCGCCTGATGTAAGGCCTCGGCAACGGCAATGGCTTCATCCTGACGCGCCGACTGAAGCAGTATCGTGGCAGTAGTTGCCCGATGCATATATCGAATAAGCTCAATGGGCAACAGCGCTTCTACCCATTATTTTCGCGACTCGCCTTCAATGGATAACTGATCTCTTGTCATGGAGCCTGTACTACTGAAATGCGAGACCAGTCCACCATCAGCCACCGACAGGATATAGGTTCTTATTCGTCGTTCAATACCGGACAACAAAACACCCATTGAGCCGCTATAACTCCGACTTACGCCCTCTAATCGGTTGGCATCCCCATCAGATCGTGTCAGCAATAAATTCACCACTCGCTGGAGATTGATAATGTAAGTTACCTGCTCAACACTATCGGTAGGCGTAAGCTGGACAGGCTCTACGCCCCGTTCGGCGAAGGGGGGGGGCATTGATCGCTAGTACGACCGCTCCGTGACGAGCTAGATACACGCCACGAGGGGTTTAGGCCATTGCCGTACCAGGAGCCCCATGCTGAAGTAGGATACCGGCAAAGGGTCCTTGTCCGACTGGTACAAAAAGCAATTCCTTCACCTTGCTGTTCGATGGGCCTGCAAAGGAGATTGTCTTAGCCCCCTATTAACTGGACGGATTTTCTGAAAAGGTTGTGTCATAAGCTAACTCTGCTTCCTCCCATTTCTGCTGCGGTGTCATAAAACCAATCGAGCGATGAAGCCGATGGTAGTTGTAATGGGAAAAGTAACGTTCTAACATTTCTTTAGCTTCATAGTAGCTGTCAAATACATTACGTTCAATTACATCATGCTCCAAAATACTGTGGAAGGCTTCAATATATGAGTTCTCCTCTGGAGTGGCTACGTGCGTAAACTCTTGGTTGATCTCCGAGCTTTTTAAAAAGTTGCGAACGGAGTAAGCAATAAACTGACTGCCATTATCATTCCGCAGAATAACGCCTTTCAGTTCATGACTTTGGTTCACTCGTCGCAACAGATTAATCAGGTCAAGCTGACGAATACTCCCCTGAAATAGCCAAGCAAG
>NZ_BAAGVY010000017.1:0-100942 GCF_054780635.1 Spirosoma knui
TGTGGATTATGAACGGTCAGTAAAAGTATCGGAAGCGATGATTCAACTGGCCATGATTCGCATTATGATCCGACGATTTTAATTTTAGACAGTCTCTTAGATAGTGCATAAATAATCCCTGGCGCTATGTACGCTACGTACGGCACCCTCACGAATCGATTGATTAAGCTCCTAAAATGAGGTGAAAACATACCTGCCCGTTCTATCGCAACGTAACGTCAGGTCCTACTCCCACTACTAACTTTTGTTCGACTGGGACGGGTTACACTTGGCTGGGTAACGTAATCGTGACTGAGGTTCCCTGGTCTATGTTGGAGGTAATTTGCAGGCTCCCCTGGTGCAACTCAATAATCTTCTGCGTAACGGCCAGCCCGATGCCGTAGCCCGGCACCCCTTCTACGTTTTTTCCCCGGTACAGGGGTGTAAAAATGTGAGCGGTATCGTTCTCAGCGATACCGCGCCCCTGGTCGGTTACCGTAACGGTGATCTGTTCGTCTTTGGCTTGCAGTTGCACCGAAACGGCTCCGCTGGAGTATTTGCAAGCATTATCGAGCACATTCAGGAAGGCCGTTGTGAGCAGACTCGCGTTGCCCTTTACGGTGAACGATTCTTCCTCAGTCGTCATAAATTGAAGCGGTAAGCTCCGGCCGGGGTATTTGGTCTGCGCCTGACCAATGGCCGTGAGCAGGCAATCGTCTACCTGAACGGCCGTCAGGGCAACGGTTCCATCAGTAACCTTAGCTAAGCCAAGCAGGCCGTTGGTAAGGGCAATCACTTTTTTTAACTCGTCGACGGCCACTTCCATGCTCTCGCGCCAGTCGGCCGGATTTTGGTCGTACCGTAGCGAAGTTTCCAGCGTCCCCAGGGTGTTGGTGAGCGGGGTGCGTAGTTCGTGGGAGGCATGGGCGACGAAGCTACGTTGGGACACAAACGCATCTTCCAGCCGAAACAGCATCTGGTTGAACGTCATGGCGAGCTGCGCAATTTCGTCCCGTCGATTGCCTTCGTGTACCCGCTTGTGCAGGTGCGTAGCTGTGATCTGCTCAACTTCGTCGACAATCTGGGAAATGGGTTTCAGGACCCGCCCGGAGAAATACCAGCCCGCCAGCACAATCAAGGCAAACCCCAGCAGGTTAGCCAGCATCAGAATTTGCTGAAGCGCACTCATTTTGGAAAAGCCAATCCGGTCGTAACCCGAAGCGAAAATGTAAAACAATTGCCCCCGGTCCTGGTACGGCATCACGATGGACTCCAGGTGGCCACTTCTGAATTCCATTAGCGAGTTTGACGTAACCAGCGGTATCTTTTCTTTATAATACTCGGATTCTTTCAAGGTCCGGTTGGTAAAAACGAGATTACGCCGGTTGTCGTAAATACTGATTTGCTCTTCCACGATGGTGAGCAGATCGGTACGTACCATATTTTTAAAGAAATCATCGTGCAAATGCCGCCGGGAAATCAGCACCCGCCCGGCCACACGGGCTTTCGACTCCAGCCGACTGTAAAACTCCTCCTGTCGGTACAGCGAATAGAAATACCACACCAGCAGCGACAGCATAATCTGGATGGCAGTCGCCAGCAGGGTGAAAATGATCGTCAGGCGATTGCGAATGAGCATGAATCTAGTTGGTGTAAATAGTCATTGGGCGTCTAGACGTGGCCGTTCGTTGTTCAATAATGAAAAGCCACGAATGACGACTCATCTAATCTTCGCGGAGAACATAGCCCATGCCGACAATGGTATGCAGTAATTTAGGCGAAAAACCCTTGTCAATCTTTTTGCGCAGGTAACTGATGTATACATCAATAACGTTGGTCGCGCTATCAAAATTCAGACTCCAGACCCGTTCGCTGATGTCGACCCGCGAAATGATTTTTCCTTTATTGAGCATCAGGTATTCCATCAGCGCGTATTCTCGGGTGGTCAGGTCAATGCGTTTGCCGGCGCGGGTAACGGTCTTGGTATCGAGGTTCAGTTCCAGATCGGCCAGCCGAAGAATCTGCTTGGGTTTGGAGCCGTTCCGGCGTGTTAACGCGCGAATACGTAACAGCAACTCCTGAAACTCGAACGGTTTGGCCAGATAGTCGTCGGCCCCGGCGTTGAAACCATCCGACTTATCGGCCAGACTATCCAGCGCAGTTAGCATCAGCACGGGTACGGACTCATTCTCCGACCGGATCAGCCGGCACAACTCAAAGCCGTTCATCTGCGGCAGATTGACGTCCAGGATGATAATATCATATTCATCCTTACGAAAGAAGGACAGGCCGGTACGTCCATCGTACGCCACTTCAACCTCGTAGCCCTCGGCCGACATGCCTTTGCGGATAAAAGAAGCCAACCGCTCTTCGTCTTCAACTAACAGGATTTTCATGCTAACGCTATGAATTCATCACGGCTTTACGCGGGCACTGGCTTGCCGTAATATCGTTACCACCAGCGTTGACACCGCAGACTACTCAAACAAAGATACGCAAGATCAATTGTCCGGACGGTGTTCAGAACAGACGGCAATCGACCTTAATGCGCACCTACCGCCGATACTACGCCGGAGGGGAGTCGCTGGGGGCTGGTAGTAGGTCCCGAAACGCTTATCCGCCCGTTTTTAACCTGCATACGATCGATAAAAACAACCCGTTCGTCGCCGGTTTTAGCGGTTCGTCCGTGGTAGACACAAAACATTTCTTTGCCATCCGGCGAATACGTAATGCTGTTGTGCCCCGTGCCCGACACCAGACCGCCCCTCTCCGTATTCTTCTGCAATACCGGATTGTTATCTGCTTTCTTAAACGGCCCCAACGGAGAACTTGACGTAGCATACCCGATGGCATAGTAGCGACCGCCGAAGTGATTGGCCGAGTACATGATGTAATAGGTCTTGTCTTTTTTGAACGTAACGGAGCCTTCTGTCCAACGGCGGTTTACTTCGCGGGCCATCACCGATTGGCTTTCCCAGCCAGCTTGTTTGTCGTTGAGCCGAACGGGGGGCCGCAGCAATAAAACCGGCTGACCGATCACACCCGAAAAATCGGGTTTCAGTTCGATACCATACACCCAACTCTCTTCGATCTCCTTGAACCAACCTTTTTTACGTGCCAGATCGGCCACCTCGCTGTCGACGGGATGTTTATAGCAGCAGCGGGAATAGTATAAATAGGTTTTGCCGTTAGCGTCCACAAACACATTGGCGTCAATGATCGGGTAGCCGGGGTCGAAAATAGGCTTATTCGTGAGGTCAATAAATGGCCCGGTTGGTTTGTCGGCTATGGCCACCCCAATGCGAAAGTTTTCTTTCTCGCGGGTCGGGTTTACTTTCCACTGGGCACTGTAGAACAGGTAATATTTTCCTTTTACCTCATACACTTCCGGGGCCCAGTACGCACCATCCCAGGCAGAGTTTGGGTCACTCCAGCCGTTTTTGTTATTATGAAAATACACCTGCCCTTCCCGTTTCCAGTTGACCATATCTTTCGACGAGTAGGCGGCAAAGCCTTTGTCGGCACCTCCGCCCGTGCCGTACATGTAATACGTGCCTTTGGTAAACAAAACGTACGGATCACCGAACTGAACGGGTAGTGGGTTCGAGAACGTAACGGTGTCGGCGGTAACAGACTGAGCGGTGTTTACCGACGGAAAATTGAGACACAGTGTTGAGAGAACGAAAAGCAGGAGCGCTAAAAATTTCATTATGACAATCGACTCGTTTTAAAATAAAGGTAGGCAAATTGTCGGTAGTGAACCAACTTAACATGTGTCCTGACCGGATTCTCCGCTCAAAAGGTCACTCCAAAGTAAATACTGCGAACTACCTATGCACCCTCCTCAGACTGTACCCCTCCCGGCCTCCCCTCGAAGGGGAGGAGCAGAACTTGTCGGTTAAAACTCCTCCCCTTCGAGGGGAGGCCGGGAGGGGTACTACTAACGCGAAAAGCTCCCGCTGGGGAGCTTTTCGCGTTTATATAGAGTCGTGCGTATTACGCTTTCGAGTTATGTTCAGTCATCTGCTCTGTTTGCGCGTAGGCCGAAGGCATTGGAGGACCTAACTGCGGTTCACCAGCCATTGGATGCGCTTTTATCTCCTGGAACGTGCCTTTACCATCCATTGACGAGCCGTGCGACCACCGGCGATTCTGACCAATCGATGGCGAATCCGGGTCAATGTTCGTGTTGACGAACGTATAGTTTACCTCCTGATTCTCATTTGCCTGCGGAAAACTGTTTGGGATCGGATGCACCTTGCGCAGGTCACCATGACCCAGTTCTTCCAGTACGGCCAGCCATTGGTTCTGGTGCATAGTATCGCGCGCAATCAGGAAGGAAAGCATATCTTTCATGCCCGGATCATCCGTGATTTCGTAAAGACGCGTAGCGAGCACACGCCCCGTTGACTCCGCCATTACGTTCGCGTACATATCGGCGGCTATGTTTCCTGAGCTAACGACCCAGGAGCCGTTAAACGGAACCCCATTCGCATCAGCCGCCATGGCCCCTAACCCACCCGATAGGTAATGACGAGGGTCCATGCCGCCCATAATGGCCGCTACGATGGGATCTTTCCCAACAATTGTGTCTACTAAATCGCCCGACGCCCCTTCCAGATTAAGTGCCACCGCTGTAGCCAGCATTTCGATGTGCGCCATTTCCTCAGTTCCTGTATCTAACAGCATGTCCCGGTACCGAACTGGACCACGGGAGTTCCAGGCCTGGAAAAGATACTGAAGGCAAACACGAATTTCGCCTTCAATGCCACCAATAGCTTGCTGAAGAGCACGGGCAAACTGCGGATTGGGTTTCTCTACGCGTACTTTGTACTGGAGTTTTTTGTCGTGATAAAACATAGTTGTTGAGGATTTATTGGTGATAACTGCCTTCCCAACCGTCTTTTTTTCTGATTGTTGGCCCAGTCGCACCATTTCTCTACAAAATCTATGTATTAATGAGCGAACGTTCCCCTTCTGTCTATAGCCGGGTCCGAAAACTCTTTGAAGTCTCTACGGTTGTACTGCCGATAGCCTCAGGAATCAGAATGAGGATTTTTACAACTACCATTCGCATGAAGTTTTCTACCCAATTTATTCCCACTGCCGATCTGGTTGGCCTGCTTCCCATGCTAACCTATTTCTTTATAACCGCAACGACCTACGCCTTTTTGGCCTGTTTCATCTTCTCGCTGGCCACCCGGACGAGTGTGGCACCCGAACACCGCCTATCCCAAACCTTAACCGCCTGCATCGTTGCCGTTGCCGGGATTTCGTACGTCCTGATCACCTTCTTTTTCCACGATTACCTCGAAGAACTGGCCAACGTGAGCGATCCTGACGACCGGCTAACTCTAACTCGACAAGCCTATAATGCCATTGGTCAATACCGCTACATGGACTGGGCGATAACCACTCCGTTGCTGTTGATCAAGATGGTGTCCATGCTACGTATCCGCTACCGCGATGCCCCGAAGCAGTACGCGACGCTACTGGCTGCCGATTTTTTCATGATTGTTACCGGATACGTTGGAGAGCAGCAACTGACCGACGGAGCCCAGGTTTTAGTCACCTCAAAACTGATCTGGGGAGCCGTATCCACCCTTGGCTACGTCCTGATTCCGCTCACCCTGTACCGGATCTGGCAGCAATTCAATACTCAGGTCGAATCCGAAGAGCGCCTGGCTTTTCGCACCATTGCCTTAACAACCGTTACGTTCTGGGGTGTTTATCCAATTGGGTATATCCTCACCTGCATCCCCAGTTTTGATCCGAACTGGATTCACCTGGCCTTTTCAATTGCCGATGTAATCAATAAAGTAGGTGTTGGAATTATTACGTACCTGACCGCTAAAGAACTGATGGACAAGCGGGTTCCCGAAAGCGCTAGTGCTTCGGCATACGGAATCAGCTAGATCTGTGCAGGGTTTTACGTAATGCCGTGGCCATTGTGCCGACCACGGCATTTCTAAGCTATTTCTAAGACAAAATTAAGCCTCTTCTTATAAGCTGGCTGTAGCTTGCGAACAGTTTAGAAGATCGTCTTCTGACGAATTGGCTGCTGTTGTTGGGTTGCTCCAAGCAATACGAATTATTCATAGTTGAACAAACATTAAAACGCTATCGAAGCCTGATCTTCGATAGCGTTTTTGTTTTGGGTGTACTCGCTATAAAAGCCTTTCAACTATTTATCACCAAGCAACGGCATTTATTTACCCATCCACTTCTTAAACTCTGTGGCGCGTTCCCGGCTCACCAGCACTTCATCGTCGGGGGTGGGCTTAAGCGTTAGTTTTAGCTTGTTGTTGAAATACGGATGAATTTGCTGCACGGCGTTAACCTCAACAATAAACTGGCGGTTGGCGCGGAAAAACTGCGCCGGGTCGAGCATCGCTTCCAGATCGTCGAGGGTATAGTCAATAGAAAACTTTTGGTTCGTGTTCGTGCGGAACAAGCTCACGCCGTCTTCTGAATAAAAATAGGCAATATCACCAACCTCAATGGGCATCCACTGCGACAAGTGCTTAACCAGAAAGCGTTTGCGGTATTCGGCGGGCTGAATCTGCTGACGAAGCTGCTGTACGAGGGCATCAATGGCCACCCGCCCCTGGGTTCCGCCATTGGGTTGATCCATCAGCCGTTTGTACTTTGTCAGACTGGCCTCCAGTTCGTGGCGTTTGATGGGCTTCAGCAGGTAATCGATGCTGTTCACTTTAAACGCCTTTAACGCATATTCATCGTAGGAGGTAGTGAAAATGACCGGTGACGATACGGAGGTCTGCTCGAAAATCTCGAAGCTTTGCCCGTCGGCCAGTTCTATATCCATCAAAATAAGGTCGGGATAGTCAGGCTTGCCCGGCCCGTTTGTCTCCAGGTAATTCACCGATGCGCGTACGCTGGCCGTTGTGCCTACAACATGAAGAGTGGGATCTACCTCTCCTAACAATTTGGTCAGTTTACGGACAGCTAACTCCTCATCTTCGATAATCAATACGTTCATGGCACGGCTGTTTAGGAATTTTTATTCGTTACGACTCTAAACTAGTTGATTTAAGAGCCTATTGGCAATTTTCTTGTCGACAGAACCGACAAAGTAAGCGATGAAATGCGCCAAACGGACGGTGAAATGCCCCACTCTTTGGCGTCAAACTTGCTTCAACGTTCTGGCAAAGATAGCGGCTCGGCTGATTTTACGTACGTAGAGTCTGACCGGATGCTACGTCCCGTAACACCAGCCAGACTCTACGTATTGATGATTCAGATTGGTTATTTCGCTGCGACTTCTGGCTTAGCGGATACCCGCGCCGTAAACGTCTCTACTTTGTGACGGATCGGTTTCAGCGTCCGCAGGTAAGTGTAAATGGCGCGCAGATCGGTTTCGGTCATGCCGCCGTACATCATCCAGGGCATTAGCGTTTGTTTCTCACCCGGCTTAACCGCTGGAGGAACGTAGCCTCTGGCAGGGTCATGGGCTTTAAAGCGGGCGACAAACGCTTCTTTTGTCCAGTGGCCAATACCAGTCTCGTTATCCGGCGTAATGTTTGCCGACCGGATCATTGCGTCCGGCATCCCGAACTCCATCCCTCCCGCAAACTCCATACCTTCAATCGGTGCGCCTTTTTCTTTTTTCGTATGGCAATCGACGCAGGAAGCTGCGTTCGTCAGATATTTTCCGTAGGCCAGTACGTCCGTAGAGTCGGGGCGTTTCTGAAAGTCCGGTTTCTGCGGAATCGTGTTCAAAATAAAGTTCATCGGGAACTCGGCTTCCGAAGCCGGTACGGCATTGTCGATAGGTGCCAGGGTACGCAGATAGGCGATAATCGCCTGTACGTCTTCCGAGTCCATGCGGCCAAAAGCGGGGTGCGGCATCACGGGGAAGAGCGCTTTTCCGGTACGGTCAACTCCGGAGGTAATGGCCCGAAACAGTTCGCCATCGGTCCAACTGCTTACGCCCGCCGGTGTAATGTTACGTGCGTAGAACGTACCAGGAAAGCCCATTTCGGGTCCGAACCGATCGCCCCCTTTTCCCAGCGTACCCGCCACCGGAGGTCCGGTGTACAGACTCCAGTCACGTGTACTGTGGCAATCCATACAAACGTTTACGTTATTGGCCAGATAGCGGCCCCGCTCAATCTGAGCTGCGGTGGACTTCACGCGCAGCTCCGGTGCTGGCCCTACGTCAGGTAGACCCAGTTTTACGTAGGCTAACAGACCAACAAAGCCTACCGCGATGACGGCCAGGCCGACACCTACGTAACGAAAAGCTTTTTTCATACAAGGGTTTAGAAATGGTATTGGCGTATTGTAACTCAAGGCTATACCTTTCGGCATAGTTGCGTTAAAAGTACTATAAATATAGACGCGAGCTCTGTAGCAATCGGCTAAAAATCAACCGTTTAATAAATCCTGTTCATTCAACAGACGAATAACCGATGGGGAGCCTGTTGATTTCGTAACTGTGCAGCGTATGCACCTGACCCGTTGGTTCGTTCAGGAATACGACCCGGCAATAATTCAACTGGGCTTCGACCGACGAGAAAAGCCATTTCCGACCGATACGGGACAAGATAAACAAGCCGTCGTCGTTGCCGACCGCATTAAAATCCAGCTTTGGTGCCGACTTGCTGAACTGCTCAATGCCGAACTGTGCCGCCAGTTGACAGGTGGTCAGCGTTACGTCTTCGGTGGCAATACCGATTTCGCTCACTCCCTGAAACAGATCATTGATAGTCAGGTTGGGATCATCGAGCGGAAGATCGGCCCGGCCAATAAACTCGAGCAGGTTCCCGGCATTGTCGTAGAAATAAGCAGCCCGGGCGTTCCAGTTGGGGAACTCCGCCACAGTTTGTCCACGGGCCTGCGTATCGAGGTACTCGAAGTCAAAATAATACATGCATACTTCCAGGGCTCCGCGTGGTACGTTGATGGCCAGGTGATAAGGCGCTACGGGAACGCTGACCGCCCAGAACGTTAGTTGGGTCCAGCCGAGCTGAAGCGTCAGGTGCGTTGCTGACTCCGAAACAATCGGTAAGCCCAGCCGCTGGGTGTAAAACGCCCGCGTACCGATGGGGTCGTTTGTGTAAAGGTCGATGGCAAGGAATTTCATAACACTGGCTGTAACGTACAGCTCGCCGTTTCGGATGCTGGATAGATACGATACACTTACTACTCAGCTTAAAAGATCTCTAAATGAGCAACTTACTGTAGTAAATTGATTCTCGACGGAAGATTGATGGCAAATAGGTTAACTTAGTTTTTCAGGACAAGCGTCGCCTTCATGGTGACCCCATCCTCATTCACTTCAACACTAGCTTTCAATGTTTTGCCATCATTGATAAGTACGTGCCACTGGCTTACACGGGCCGGGTTGCCAACATCCTTGAGGGTTAGGACCTGAGTTGACACATCAAACGACCACGTATTGGTTTGCTCTACCGCTTGCTCATCGGCTTCGCAACGCTGCTGACCGTTGTTTCCCATCACTTTACCATTAGCCTCAAACACAACCGAATCGTCGGTATGGCATTCGTCCAGAAACGTAGTCAGGTCGTTGTCAAGTGTACCGTCGCCATCGAAGTCGATGGGTGTGTCGAGCGTGTAGGCCGTCATCGTCCAGCTTTTCCCAACAAAAGCGGGTGCGCTGGCTGGTGATGGCGATGCGTTATCCTGGTCTTTCTTGCAGGCCGAAGCGCCTGATAATATTAAGGCGGCAAGCGCCCCTATACGTAACGTAGTGAATGCGTTCATTGAATTTGCTGGTTGAAAAGAGAATGGTGTTGTTTACGTCAGCCTATGCTCCGGCGTTGACGGGTCAAAATTGGCCTGAATGGCGGGTGAGTCCTATGAACAGACGGGTGAAGTGCGATTTGCAGCCAGTGAAAGGCAGAAAAAAGGCGATCAAGCGAGAATCATTTCGGGCTGCTGAACCGACTGCTACGTAAATAATGGATAGAAGGCTGACGCGCGTCAGCAGAGCGCTACTCCGCTGTTAAGCTCGTAGTTCAGGCTGGCTTGTGAGCAAGGGGATTCGAACTCTGAACGTATCGTCAACGATGCCAACTTCCAGTTCGCCCTGGCCCAACAACTGATATTTTGTGTAGATGTTGATCAGGCCGACCCCGTTCGATAGCACCTTGGTTTGTCGGAGTTGCAGGTTGTTGATGACTTGTAGCTGGCCCCCATCATCAGTCCGGATTGTGATGTGCAGGGGCTGATCGGCGGCAACGATGTTATGCTTAATGGCATTTTCGACCAGCAGTTGGAGCGTAAGCGGGGGCAAAAGCGTACTTAGGTACGTATCGTCTACGTCAATCTGTAGGGAAAGTCCGTTCCCGTACCGAGTCCGTTGCAGGTGATAATACGACTGAATAAACCGTAATTCTGCGGCTAGTGTCGTTAACTCATTGGCGTTCGTCTGGAGCAAATACCGGTATACGCTCGACAGTTCTTCAATGAACAGTTCGGCCCGTTCCGGGTCGTCATCAATCAGCGAGGATAAAGAGTTAAGGCTATTGAAGAGGAAGTGCGGGTTAACCTGCTGCTTCAGGCCTTCCAACTGGCTTTGCAAATTGGCCCGCCGAAACTTTTCGGTTTCGCTCAGCGTCTGCGACCAGCGATCAAAGGTATAAACCGTTTCGTGTACTACGTTCGCAATGATGTTTCCCGCAATACCAAATAATAAAGTATTGTACAAACGAGAGTTACTAAAGGTAAACCCAGGAAAACCAATCCATTCGTACCCGTAGAAAAATCCGAGAATGGTCGTTGATGACATCAGGATGTGAATTAGTAACGCCAGAAACATCCGCAGCCAGGTCTGGTGAACTTCGGGAAATTTATTCCGAAGATATAGCGCTGGTACGCTATGCAGAAAGTAGATGGGTGTAAAGATCAGTACAACACTAAGCGTAGCCAATACAAACACATCGAGTCGCTTAAAATAAAGCGTCCCGAAAAGCATATAGTTGAAAAACAGAAAGTAGAACGGAAGAAGAGCGAGTGCAATAACATTATCCCTCCGAGTGTACTGCGTCGTTTTCAAAACGGGTGGTTGTTTGGCTGCCTACAGCTATCGGGTCAGCCGTTTTAGGGTAAAGCTATCATATTTCCGGCAGATTTTGGCAACTCCAGCTTTACCTGGAAAACCCGCCCGTCGTCGATGATACGTGGCAGAGGCAAACCCAGCGATGCGTACAGCGCGGTCAGGTTGTTGAGTCCGCCCGGCTGAGTCTGGATGTGTCGTGTTTTACGCTGAATCGAGTTCTTGACGGACAAATAGTTTTCGTCAGCTTCAATAATGATCTGTAGGGGCTCACTGGCGCTAATCACATTATGACGAATGGCATTCTCGACTAGTGTCTGGAGCGTCAAAGGCGGTAGCCAGCGCTCCGTTGCTTCGTCCGAAATGCAGATTTGCCAGTCTAGGGATACGCCGTAGCGCGTTTTGAGGAGAAAGAAAAACGATCGGATAAAGTCCAGTTCCGTTTTCAACGGCACCAGCCGGTGCTGGTTCGTTTGCAGCAAATAGCGGTATACCGTGGCTAACTCATCAAGAAATTCACCCGCCTTATCGCGGTCTTCCCAGATGAGCGCAGACAGCGAATTTAAGCTGTTAAATAGAAAATGCGGATTGACCTGATTTTTAAGGCTGTCGAACTGGCTTTGCAGACTGGCTTTTTGCACGGCCTCCGCTTCGGCAACCGCCAGCCGGTAAAGATGCAAGTAATACGTAATCTCGTAGTAGCCACCCACAATGATCACAAACGTGAGGGCCATACAACAGTGAATAATATAGACCCGCGGAAATTCGGGCGGGGTAATAAGTCCGCTCAAATCAATCTGACTTAATCCCCAGGTTTCGAGGGCCTGCAGCATAACGGTCAGCAGGGAGTAGCCGCCAAACGTAAGCAGAATGCGCTTGCTTGTCTGCGATTTCAGCGTATACTGCTTTCTGACCTGCATCACCCACCAATACAGCAGGAACCAGGCGCTGGTCGTTGACACCATCCCCCAGCTGAAGGTCATAGCCAGCAATCGCCAGTCGTAGCCGTATTCCTCCAGATAAAACAGCACAAAAGGCAGCACCGCAACGGGTGTTCCGATGATGCGTATCCACTTGTCGTTCGTGTATGCTTCCGGCGGATTGTCTACCGGTTGGCGGCCGAGCGCTTGCAGTGGTAGTGTATCTGCTTGATTTACGGTCACAACTCGATTTATCTACCAGCTAATTTAGCCTGCACAACATTACGAAGGTTCGTCGGAACCGACAACAATTGTGTTCATCGAGCCGCTCAAGACCAACTTAGAATGCGGGAAATGATGTCTGAATCGCAATAGTCTCGCAAACCACAGGTATCTACCTCAATAGTCTTTCGGGTCACTCTCTGTTTACGATTTACACCAGTCGAATCATCACCGCCATCGCTGATTGTGATTAGTTTTGAACAAGAAATTAAAGCCGCTGGAGTTCCTGCCAGAACGCCCGGATAAACGTCCGCTCTTCCCGCGATATACCTTCGTGAGCTTTGGCCACGCGAAGCAGAATGCGAATGAACCGCTTTTTGGTTTGCTTGGTCAGTTCGATACGTTGGTCAGCCATCCGGCGCAGCCCAAACGCATAGGCTTCTTCGGTCGTTTCGCCGACATTGTCCCGTAAAAAGCAGGCGCAAATGGCTAAATCGCTGTAAGGTTCCCCCGCTAGCAGCTCCTGAACGACATCACGTTCCGGCTTTTGCAGGTGACCGTCCAGCTTGGCCAGGGCATACACGACACTGCCCAATCCCATCGATACATCTGGAGAATACATAGACATAGGTAGTAAACAGTTTGTTGATTAGTAAATGGTGTTGCGAGGATTAAACCGATTCCGTGCCGACTCTCATTCAATAGTATGAGCAGCCAGTTGGTGAAACACCCGTTCGTCCAGGCGGTAGCGGTCGTTGAGCGTCAAACTGCTTCGACTGGTAAATAAGGCGTAATTGACCGCGTTGTACAGCAGCCAGTATGAACCTGGCGTATTCAGCAGCCGTTCCTCTAGTCGCAGACGTTCACCGGCTTGCTTTGCCAACTGGACCGGAATCGGCAGTTCACGTAGCAGACTCTCCTGAGCGCCCGATAACGGCGCTTGCTGTAGGTGATTATAGACGTTTGACGTTAGCGAAGCAGGGGCCATCAGATGCTCAAGCAAAAGCTTGTGTAAATGCTCCTGAAAGCGTTCGATGGTCAGATCACGGTGGTGAATCTTCCGGATGTCGGTACTGTTCCGCAGCGGCCGGTCTTTAGGCTGTACGCTTTTCGCGGAAGGCAGTTTTTCTTTTCCTTTCGACCATGCGCCCAGCCAGCTCCAGTACGTATTCAGATCGGTGAACGGGTCGGCCCAACCTAGCAATCCATTCTGACAGACTGACCGGTAAACACTACTGCCTAGCTGAGGGGTGGTATCCAGCAGAGAGGTGAGCGTTTGCCCCTGAATGCTGAACGGCGTCCGGCCATTATAACTATTGGTCAAGATCAGGCTTCGTTGCAATCGCTCACTACCAATCGACAGGGTTGTGGGGAGAATGATGCTGATGCTGAACTCGCCGGTGGTTGTGTATTTAATGAGTAAGCGATAATCGGGAATGAGCTGATCAACCACCGTACGTATCGCTTCATTTGGTATAATCGTATAATCGGCACTCTGGATACCAAACAACGTCTTTCTGCCGCCGGGCATCTGACCAACAACGAGTTGCTGACGGTCGGTCGCAATAATATCGTACCCAGGCAGTAGATCAGTTAACCATACAGGTTCCACCGGGTAGCATATCTCCTGCCATGATTCCGTAACCTGAGGTTGAGCACTTATATAGGTCATATTATTTGCATTTGTGTTTTTGCAGTTGTAAATTTACAGCTATAAGATGATAAATCAAATAAACCCGTTATGAAAATCAGACAAACACTCTTCATTTATCCTGTTGCTCTCCTGTCGGCGGCACTTTTGGTCGGTTTCACAGTAGCATATACCTCTACCCGTACTACGTTGGCGGAGGAAGACATAGCAAGTTCGTTGACCGGTCCGTCTGACTGGTTAGGCATTTGAACCGTACAGGCCAGGCGGCTGTCGACAAACTGAACGTAGCGAATAGCATCTCACTACGTAGTGAAGGGCTTCTTTTATCGATCAGTGTTTTAAACGATTCTGCTCATGAACGATTCAATCAACTATCAGTCTCCGACATGGATGTCCACCGACCGTTGGCTACCGGTTTGCTTTTTCCTGCTGTTAGCCGGTTCGTTGGTGGCCAGTTCCCTGACGGAATACAATCGTCGGCAGCAACTGGCTGCTGAACAAACCGCAAAACCTTGTTTCTGCGTGGAGCCACCGCCGAGTGGCATCCGGGCCTATCAACCCCTACTGCCACAAACCAAAGTGGACAGCCGTGGCTGGGGCCTTGTATATACGGGATTCCCGTATCCTTAATTATCTCCTAACTCTTAAAACGAACTGATTATGTCCTGGCTTGAATATAGTCAATGCGTTCTGGAAAAGGTTAGCTTCGACCGAACGCTATTCCGCAAAGAACTCCGCAAGTTTGTCCGGTACCTGTCGGCGTCTGAACGATTGCAGCTCATCCGCTGGTGTCGTCATCACCGGCCCTGGAAACGTCACGAACCGACACCTACGGTCCTCACCCAGCCCCTCGTGGCCAGGTAACCTACGGAGCGGCAGCAACTGGCAGATTGATTGTCCCGGACCAGTGCATACATGTAAACGTTACGCCCATGATAAAGTGGTTTCTAGGATTCAAACAGAAAATGAAAGCGGTTGGGCTGCTTTTTGGTGCCATGGTCCTCATCCTGTTCACGGCGCTAAGCATGCGACATGCCCTTAGGGACATAGACCAAACGCTAACCACCGTGTACGCCGACCGGTTGCAGCCGGCCGTTGATCTGGTATACCTGAGCGAGAACCTGCACGCCAAACGGCTTATGCTGGATGCGTACCTGACTGGTCAGTCGAAGATGGCGGCTTCGGCCCTGACTGCTGAACTGAACCGGTATAACGGAGCCAATCAGCAACTCATCGGGCAGTTCGAGCACACCAAGCTGACGCCCAGGGAAGCCCAGCGTTTAGAGTCATTTAAGGCAAGTGTAACTCATTACAACGATCTGGAACGTACGGTTCTGCACCTGAGCGAATCTAGCCGGGCGCAGGAGGCAGCCCAGTTATTTACACAACAGGGCGCTACGTTCTTTCAGCAAGGGGTGATGGCGCTGCATGACCTGGCTCAAATTCAGGTCAAAACCGGACAGCAGGCCATTGAGGCCGCTCATCAGGAAGCCTCGGGAGGAGCTGTTAACGCTACGTTGCTCATAGCGGTTTCTGTTTTGATTGGCGTGCTCATCCTCGCCATTATCCAGAGTATCAATCTGGTGCCCCGGCCAACGCACCCCTTCCATCTAAACTAGGGAACGGCCTAGGAATGAATGGAAATCATTAACTCACTATCAACAAAAAGAAGTACAGTATGATGAATTTATTGTTAAGCAAATTAGATCACCAGCGGCTAACCGAACGTATTGTCCGGTCGAAAACAGATCCTACGCTGTCGCGCAATCAGATGACTATGTTATTCAAAAAGGTGAATGAGGCTGCGCTGTTCGAGCCCACAGATATACCGGCGAACGTAGTGACGATGAACTCGCGGGTAACGATCGAATACGTAAATAGTCGAAAAACAGTGGATATTCAACTGGTCTATCCGGAGGAAACGAACATTCAGCAAAACCGCATTTCGATTTTTGCCCCCATGGCCACGGCGATCCTGGGTCGGCGGGAAAACGAGCAGGTTGGCCTGAACACGCCGAACGGAACAGTTAAAATTCGCATTGCCCGCATCCTATACCAACCCGAAGCAGCTGGTGATTTATCGCTTTAGTTCAAACGTGAAACTGGCTGACGCCAGGTACACCCTGACGGAACCTGGCGTCAGCCATTTGTTCAAACGAACTGGCTGTTCTGACACCAAACAAAACGCGCTAATGGCTCCTGGCTATCAGCGCGTTTTGCATTACAGACTAAAGAGATCTATGATACGTAGTGATGTTTACTCGACGCCTTTTACCTGCATAGGTAATGTATAAACGGATTCTGAGGCCGTGATAAACAACGTACTACGGTCTTTGCCACCGAAGCAGATATTGCCAACCCAGCGCGATGGCACGGGTATGTTCCCTAGTTTGGTACCGGCTGGATCGTACACCGTAACGCCCCGACCACTCAGGTACAGATTCCCCTGATTATCGAGCGTCATGCCGTCGGAGCCCTGCGAAACAAACAACTGGCGATTTGTCAGGCTTCCATCCGGATTGATCTGGTACTTGTACGTTTTGTTGGCCCGAATGTCGGCCACGTACAGAAACTTGCCGTCGGCAGACCCCACAATCCCGTTCGGCTGCATTAGATCGCTGTCGACAACGACGGGTTCCCGTTTGCCTTTGGCCAGGTAATAGACTTTCTGTCCTTCGATATCAGGCTTTTTACGTTCCCAGTAATCACGCTGGTAATAGGGGTCGGTGAAGTAAATACCGCCTTTGGCGTCGAGCCACAGATCGTTGGGCCCGTTCAGTTTCTTGCCCTGGTAATCGGTCATCAGCACCGTTACGTCGCCTTTGGGACTAATTGACCAGAGTTCATTTTTGGCGTCAGCGCAGGCGATCAGGTTGCCTTTCTTATCGAAATACAGCCCGTTGGAACGCCCGGTCTTGTCCATGAACAGGGTCAGTTTTCCGTCCGTATCATACTTCCAGATTTTGTCGTTCGGCTGATCCGTGAAAAAGATAACGCCTTTTTTATCGACGGCGGGCCCTTCGGTGAAGGTAAACTGATTCGAGACCTGCTTCAACGTAGCGCCCGGCATAACCACTTTCACGGAGTCGACCCGCTGGGCGAATGTTTGCAACGAGATGGCCAGCGCGGCTAGCGACAAACCGACTTTTTTAACATGATTCATAAATGACAAAACAGTGAAGTGCGTTGAATAACGCGGTACAATGAATAAGGTATTTACGCTCTTCGGCCCACTAACGTGAAAACGAATTTTCAGGCTAGTGGGCCGGATACGATGTGATTTCGCTACGTGCTTAAACACGATTCGGATCAGGGTGTTTCCAGGGCTGACGATAGGGACGCTGCAACAGGTTGTTCGCTTCTTTATCGCCCACAATCTCCCGCTTTTTCGGGTCGTACACGATTGGCCGCCCGATTTGCATAGACACGTTAGCCAGGATGCAGCTCGCCGTCGAGATATGGCCTTCTTCAATATCAGCTACGGGTCGGCCGCCATTTTCGATGGCTTCGAGGAAGTTGATCATGTGCAGACGAGTCGCCGGGGCTGCGTTCAGTTCGATCTTCGGGTTGGTCGGTTCGGTCAGATCTTCCGGATATTTTTCTTTTTCGTAGACAACATCCTTATGAATTTTCTTCGCGTCCTTGTCGAGCGGAACAAAGTCGTACTGCATGGTACTGGCCCACAACGTTCCTTTATCGCCGTAAAGCGTTAAGGACCAGGGGTAGTCGGGATTGTTCGGCGTTCCCCACGACCGGTGCTGCCACACGCAGTTCAGCCCGTCGTATTCGAAAATCGCCGACTGTGTATCGGATATATTCGATTTGCCGTCTTTCTGTACGTAGATCCCTCCCGTTGAGGAAATGCGTTTGGGCCAGCCTAGTTTCAGCATCCAGCGGGCGGTATCGAACATGTGTACGCACATATCCCCCACAATGCCATTTCCGTATTCCTTAAACGTGCGCCACCAGCGAACGTGCGGCAGGCCGTCGTAGGGACGTAACGGAGCGGGGCCGGTCCACATTTCATAATCCAGGAAACTCGGTACCGGCTGCTCGGCCGGATTGCCATTGGCCCGCATCGGGAAGTAGCAGCACATCTCGACGTGCGATATTTTACCAAGCAAACCGGCATCGACAATGTTCTTTTTGGCGTCGATCAGGTGCGGGGTACTTTTCCGCTGCGTGCCGACCTGCACCACTTTATTGTATTTGCGGGCGGCTGCAACCATAGCTTCACCTTCCAATACATCCACGCTGATTGGCTTCTGTACATATACATGGGCTCCGGCTTTAACCGCATCGATCGTTTGCAGCGCATGCCAGTGATCAGGTGTTCCGATTACCACAATATCCAGCTTATTCTCGGCCAGCATCTTGCGGTAATCGCCGTAGAGCTTCGGCACTTTACCCGATTTCTGACGCTGACTCACCAGCTTGGCCGCGTCGTCGAGCATATTTTTATCCACATCACATAACGCAACCACGTCAACGGGCGACACCTGGATCAGGCGTAATAAGTCACTTTTTCCGTACCAGCCGGTACCGATCAGGGCAACACGATAGGTCTTTTCCGGCTTGCTCAGATCCATGCCGTTAGCGCCAAGCGCAGTAAGAGCAAGTGACGCCGAAGCCCCCTGAAGGAACTGACGCCGGTCGATGGTGAAATAAGGCATTGAAATAAAGGGTTCAAAAAGTTTCGCTACGTGCTGTCAGTACGGCTCGGACCGACAGGTGCTTGATTCGTATGGAAAAGACGGCCAGGGGTATCAAATACTCTTTTCAAGCACTACGATTTTTGAAGACAATGCGCGACAAAGGCGATTAAACGCCGATTTTGATACGGTCGTTACGTTGCTCCTGGGTTTACGAAGTCTACTACAATCCGTTACGTTCTCGCTCCGGCCGACGGGTTGATTCGTCGTCTGGTAAGTAGAAAACAAGCCCGTGTCGTCTTCATGGAAGGATGACGATGAATGCCTTTACCAACCAATGATATGACAACCCGACGAGTGTTTCTAAAAAAAGCCGGTGGCTCCGTAGCCCTGGCCTCTGTCAGTCCGGCCTTTGCGTTAGCCGATGCCCCACGCGTTGGCCCTCCGGCGGGTGAAGACTTGTTTAAGCTGGGTATCGCCGGCTATAGCTTCGTGCATTTCAAGCTGGACCAGGCGCTGGAGATGATGAAGAAAGTGGATGTTCATTACCTATGCATCAAAGACTTTCACCTACCGTACAATAGTACCGCCGAACAGATCAGCGCTTTTCACGACACGCTGAAAAAATCCGGGGTTACCGGCTACGCCGTTGGGCCGATCTACCAGAAAACGACGCAGGAAGTGGACAACGCCTTCGATTATGCTAAACGCGTAGGCGTGAAACTGATTGTCGGCGTCCCCAATGCGGAGTTACTGTCGTACGTCGACAAAAAGGTAAAGGAATACGACATGCGCTACGCGATTCACATCCACGGACCGGACATTAAATTATGGCCGAATGCCTCGTCCGTTATTGACGCCGTTAAAAACCTGGATGCACGAATAGGGCTTTGCTTCGATATGGGCCACGATACCCGTTTTGGCAACGACGCGATCGCCGACCTGGAGAAGTACGCCAAACGCATCTTCGACATTCACCTCAAAAACGTTACGGCAGCGTCGAAAGAAGGCACGACCTGCGAGTTGGGCCGGGGCGTTATCGACATACCAGCTTTTGTGGCGATGCTGCGTAAAATCAAGTACGACGGCTGCTGCAGTCTCGAATACGAGAAAGATATGAAAGATCCGCTGGCGGGCATTGCCGAATCAATCGGGTACTTCAAAGGCGTTTGTGATACGTCCCGATCGGGCAAGCGCAAAGTTTAATACGGAGAATACACCACAGCTTCAGGCTTACTTATTAACCCATTACCTCCTCAAATCGAGTGGATACGTCAAGACGAGAATTTATCAAAAAAGCCGCGTTAGGTACCGCCGGGATCACCGTGGGCGGGTTAGCCAACGGAATGTCGGCCAAGAGTTACGCTAAAATCATCGGCGCAAACGAACGAATCAACGTAGCAATTATCGGGCTGGGCCGCCGGCTAGGGGCCTATTACGACCCCATCAAGCGCAAGGACAGCAACGTTGAGCTGGTGTACCTGTGCGACGTAATGAAAAAGCAACGGGAATCGGCAGTTCAGAAGTTTTCTAAGCACATCACCTACACGCCCAAGCTGGAAAACGACGTGCGGAAGGTAATCGCAGACAAACAGGTGGATGCCTTGTTTATTGCTACGCCCGACCACTGGCACGCACCGGGTACCTGGATGGCCGTGCAGGGTGGTAAACACGTGTACGTTGAAAAACCGTGCAGCCACAATCCGCGTGAAGGCGAAATTCTGGCCGAATGTCAAAAGAAATACGGGAAGGTGATCCAGATGGGCAATCAGCAGCGGTCAGCGCTTGAATCCATCGATGTCATCAACCAGATTCATAACGGAGCTATTGGCACGCCCTATAAAGCCGTTGCTTTTTACGCAGCTACGCGGGGCGAAGTCCCCGTTCCGAAGAAAGCGGCCGTTCCGGACGGGCTGGATTGGGACCTTTTCCAGGGACCTGCCCCCCGCATGGAATACACGCATGACACCTGGGATTATAACTGGCACTGGTACGGCTGGCATTACGGCACCGCCGAAAGTGGAAACAACGCGACCCACGAACTGGATGTAGCGCGGTGGGCGCTACAGGTCGACTTTCCGGAGCACGTAACGGTGGAGGCTGCTAAACGTACCTTCCCCAACGACGGCTGGGCGGTATACGACACCATGGACGCTACGTTCCGGTTCCCTGGTAACAAAATTATCAAGTGGGATGGTAAAAGTCGCAACGGACATAAAACCTACGGCAGCGATCGCGGCACCATTATTTACGGCAGCAACGGTAGCGTCTACGTAGACCGCGATGGCTATACGCTGTTCAACCGCGATGGCAAAGCCATCAAAGACAGCAAGTCGGCCGGTACAGAAGCCGGTACCGCGCTGGGCGGTGGTGGCGACATGACCACCCGGCACGTCGTTAACTTCTTCGAGGCCATTCGGGGTAAAGCGAAGCAGGCCTCCCCTATCGACGAAGGCGCTAAGAGCACCCTGTTGTGCCATTTGGCGAACATCGCGTACCGCACTAACAAATCGTTCAATGTCGACCCTAAAAACGGCCACATCCAGGATAAGGAAGCGATGAAACTCTGGGGACGCGACTACGAAAAAGGCTGGGAGCCTAAAATTTGAAGCCGATAAACCAAGCCGATTTTAATAACATGCCAGCAAGGCCCGAAGACCAACTCTTCGGGCCTTGCTGGTTTATTTGTGTGGTCTGAACCGGGGGCACTCGTGTCTGGCGGTGCTCGTAGTTCCGAACAAACTAGCACTTCATCTGTCCTACATATTTCACCGACCCGATCAAGGGTTTAGTCCTTAATTTAGCCGCCGGTCATTACGCGCTTTTCAGTGCGTTTTTGATATATATAACAAAGGTTGTAGTTTTTTGTCTTATTCCCGGCTACTCCTCCATTAACGAGCTTATTCTAAGCAAATTCTAAGATTTTTCTAAGCTGATCTTTATTAAAAATTTGGTACTTGCAACGTAACGAAAGTCCTGAACACACCAAGTATCAACCGTCAGGGCTTCGTAGAAGTAACCCGTTTTCAAACGACCCCTATGGCTTCTTACGCAAGTATAAAAATAGTGTTTGTGGGCGCTTTTCTGGCCGGCTGTACTGCCCAGAGCGAGACAAAACAAACCGAATCAAACCCAGCAATCCCGGTCATCCAGTTAACCCGGCACGATGCTACCCTCGACCATGATTACGCCAGTAATCTCGAAGCGGTGCAGAACGTAGAGGTCCGGGCCCGGGTTTCGGGCTATCTCGATAAAATTCTGGTAGACGAAGGTCGGCCCGTTCGGAAAGGGCAACTTCTGTTTCAACTGAACCCGGCCGAGTATCAGGTTAAAGTAGCCGAAGCGCAGGCCAGTCTGGAAAGCGCAACCGCTCAGGCCCAATCGTCGGAGGTGGAGATGAGCCGGGTGAAGCTGCTGGTGGACAAAAATGTAATCTCAGCTTCCGAACTCAAGCTCGCCCGGTCTAAGATGGAAACCGCCCGGGCCATGATCGACCAGGCGAAGGCTGCATTGGCGAACGCCCGACTTATGGTTTCGCTCACCAGCATCCGCGCTCCCTTCGATGGTGTGATTAACCGCCTGCCCTTTAAGCAGGGTAGTTTGATTGAAAATGGTGCGCTGCTGACAACGATCTCCGATCTGCGCGAGATGTACGCCTATTTCAACGTATCGGAAAAAGAATACCTGGCCTTTGTGAAAAAACGCCAGGACCCCGAAAAAACAACGGTCCGGGAAGTGGATTTGCTGCTGGCCGACGATACCCATTACAAACACAAAGGCATCATTGAAACCACCGAAACGGTTTTCGAAGGTAACTCCGGCACCATTGCATTCCGGGCACGCTTCCCGAATCCCGACCGGCTACTTCGTCACGGCGCTACCGGCAAAATTCGGGTAACAACCGACGTCGATGATGCCGTGCTGGTTCCGCAGAAGGCGGTGTTTGAGGTGCAGGACAAGAATTTCGTGTACGTAGTCGATGCCAATAACAAGGTTCGTACCCGCAGTTTCGCTCCCCAGAGCCGCATGGACCAGTTTTACATTGTTAAGTCCGGTCTGAAACCCGGCGATCGCGTCGTGTACGAAGGCATTCAAAACCTGAAAGACGGCATGACGATCGTTCCCCGTCCTTTACCCACCGACACCTTGAGAGCATTGTTCGCATCTGCTCGCTAAGTCATCAGGTCATTTTAGCGTCATGTGCCCGATAGGGCTGGTTCGTTCACCCAGTAACTGACCAGTCGGTTCGGGCTATGGCTCATGCACAAACTCCTAAGTTATGTTTAATACATTCATTAAGCGGCCACTTCTCTCAACGGTCATCTCGGTATTGATCGTTCTGCTGGGCGTACTGGCGCTGACCAGCCTGCCCGTCACGCAGTTCCCGGATATTGTGCCGCCTTCGGTAACGGTGACCACGAAATACACCGGTGCCAGTGCCGATGTGAGCGTAAAAGCCGTAGCCACCCCACTCGAACGGGCAATCAATGGTGTACCCGACATGACCTACATGACGTCGATTTCGGGGAACGACGGCACAACACTCATTCAGGTGTTTTTTAAAGTTGGCACCGATCCTGATCTGGCGGCTGTGAACGTGCAGAACCGTGTAACGACCGTACTCGATGAGTTGCCCGAAGAGGTAATCAAAGCGGGGGTAGTTACGGAAAAAGAGGTGAACAGTATGCTGCTGTACCTCAATATCATCAGCGACGACCCAACCGTCGACGAAAAATTCATTTACAACTTCGCCGACATTAACGTACTGGCCGAGCTGAAACGGATCGACGGCGTTGGGTTTGCCGCGATCATGGGTAACCGCGATTACTCGATGCGGGTGTGGCTCAAACCCGACCGCATGACGGTATACGAAATATCGGCCGAAGAAGTGATTGCCGGTATCCGGAAACAGAACGTAGAAGCCGCCCCCGGTAAAGCCGGTGAAAGCTCGGGCAGCGACCCGAACGTGCTGCAATACGTGCTGCGCTACACGGGTAAATTCTTCGAGCCCGCTCAATACGAAAACATTGTGCTGCGCATCAACCCCGATGGGTCGCTGCTGCGGCTGAAAGACGTAGCCGACGTTGAATTCGGCTCGGTAAGCTACGAGGTTCTCTCGAAAACGGACGGACGGCCCTCGGCGGCTATCATGCTTAAGCAGCGGCCAGGCTCCAACGCCAGCGACGTAATTGCCAACGTGAAAAAGCGGATGGTGGAGTTGAAAGCCACGTCGTTTCCGCCGGGCATGACGTACAACTACGCCTACGACGTATCGCGCTTCCTCGACGCGTCGATTCACGAAGTAATCCGGACCCTGATCGAAGCCTTCGTGCTGGTGTTCATTATCGTGTTCCTGTTTTTGCAGGATTGGCGGTCTACGCTGATCTGTGCCCTGGCGGTACCCGTGGCGCTGGTCGGTACGTTCGCGTTCATGAATATGATCGGGTTCTCGATCAACCTGCTCACTCTATTTGCACTCGTACTGGCCATTGGTATTGTGGTCGATAACGCGATCGTGGTCGTCGAAGCCGTGCACGCCAAAATGGAAGAATCGGCGGGGCCAGATGGTCCGCTTTCGCCCCGCGCGGCCACGTTCGCAGCCATGGGCGATATTGCCGGCGCTATCGTCGCCATTACGCTTGTGATGTCGGCGGTGTTCGTACCAGTCGCGTTCATGGACGGTCCGGTGGGTATTTTCTACCGGCAGTTCTCACTGACGCTGGCCATTTCGATTGTCATTTCGGGGGTCAACGCCCTGACGCTTACGCCTGCGTTGTGTGCGCTGCTGCTACGTCCTATTCACCACGATGGCGAGACGAAAGGCGTTCTGGGGCGTTTCTTCGCCAGTTTTAACCGGGGCTACGAATCGCTGGCTTCCAAATACCAGGGACTGCTGCGTCGGATTGTTAACCGCGGTGTGGTTACCTGGGGGCTGTTGCTGCTGTTCGTACTCGGCACCTGGGGCGTTAGTACCATCCTGCCGGGCGGCTTCATTCCAACCGAAGACCAGGGCATGATTTACGTGAACGTAACGACACCTGTAGGCGCAACCGTCGACCGGACCGAGAAAGTACTGGATGCCATCGAAGCGGTAGCGTCGAAGCAGGAATCCGTCGAGAACGTATCGACGCTGGCCGGTTTTAGTCTGCTTACCGATGGGGCCGGTGCTACGTATGGTATGGGCATGATCAACCTCAAGCACTGGGATGAGCGCAAAACCACCATGCGGGAACTGATCGAAACGCTGGAAAAAGAAACCAAACACATCACCGACGCCAGTATCCAATTTTTCCCACCCCCGACTGTACCGGGTTTTGGTAACTCCAGCGGTTTCGAGCTTCGGATGCTGGACCGGAGCCGCAGTGGTGATCTCACCAAAACGGCCAAGGTCGCGCAGGACTTTATTGCAGCTCTGAAAAAACGCCCTGAAATCGGCGATGCCTTCACCAGTTTTGACCCGAGTTTCCCGCAGTACCTGCTACACGTCGATCAGGAAAAAGCGGCCCAGAAAGGCGTATCCATCGATAACGCCATGAGTACGCTGCAAACCCTGATGGGTAGCTACTACGCGTCGAACTTTATCCGGTTCGGGCAGATGTATAAAGTCATGGTGCAGGCCGCGCCCAGCTACCGGGCCAAACCCGAAGATGTCCTGAATATGCGCGTGAAGAACGAGCAGGGCGAAATGGTGCCTTACTCCAATTTCGTGCGGCTCGAACGCGTGTACGGTCCCGAGCAGATAACCCGCTACAACATGTACACCTCAGCCATGATCAACGGCGATGCGAAACCGGGTTACAGTAGTGGCGATGCCATTCGGGCTATCCAGGAGGTTGCCGAGAAGCAGCTACCGAAAGGCTATGGCTACGAGTGGTCGGGTATGACGCGCGAAGAAGTGTTGTCAGGTGATCAGGCCATCTACATTTTCGCCATCTGTCTGGTATTCGTATACCTGCTGCTTGTTGCGCAGTACGAGAGTCTGTTCCTGCCCCTACCGGTGCTGCTGTCGCTGCCCACCGGGGTGTTTGGCTCGTTTTTGTTCCTGCAAATGCTGGGGCTGCAAAACAACATCTACGCGCAGGTATCGCTGGTCATGCTCATTGGTCTGCTGGGTAAAAACGCCATTTTGATTGTGGAGTTTGCCAACCAGCGGCAGAAAGAAGGTTTACCGATTATCGAAGCTGCGCTGGAAGGGGCCGTGTCCCGTCTTCGCCCGATCCTGATGACCTCGTTCGCCTTTATTGCCGGTCTTATCCCGCTCTGTATTGCGTCGGGAGCCGGAGCCATGGGGAACCGCTCGATCGGGACAGCCGCGGCCGGAGGGATGCTCACGGGTACGCTGTTCGGACTGATTCTGATTCCAGGCTTGTACGTCTTCTTCGCTAAACTGGCCCAGCGGTTCCAGGCGAAACAGACTCAAGACGACGAACCAAAGCCACACGGCTCACCCAAGAACCCGGTTGACCAGGTTCAACTATCCAACCAACCTCACGTAAATGGCACGATCGTTCATTCATAAATCAATAAGGTTTTCGTTCTATAGTATTGCGGCTCTGCTGCTGCTAAACAGTTGTCAGGTGCCCAGCACCCTGCTTTCGCCCACGACGCGGCCCATGCCGGTTTCATTTGCCGGTCAGACCGACTCAGCGAGCATTGCCAATCAAAACTGGCGCACATTTTTTGCCGACCCCAACCTGGTGCAGTTAATCGACACGGCGCTGGCGGGTAATCTGGATTTACGCATTGCGACCCAACGGATTGAGCAGGCACGTGCCACGTTCGAGTACAGCCGGGGCTTCCTAGCTCCGCAAATCAACGCGGTAGCCTCGGCGGGCGTCGATCGGTACGGACGTAACACGTTGAACGGGGTGGGTAATTTCGACACGAACCTGTCGCCGAATATCCGGGATGATCTGAGGATTCCGAACCCAACGCCCGAGTTTTTCCTTGGTGCCCGCAGTACCTGGGAGATTGACATCTGGGGCAAGCTCCGAAACCGACGCAAGGCGGCTTATCTCCGCTTCCTGGCCTCCGAAAAAGGGCGTCATGCGGTCATTACGTCGCTGGTGTCTGAAGTGGCGCGGTATTATTACGTCCTGCTGGCTTTGGATGGCGAGCTGGAGATCATTCAGGAAAACATTGACTATCAGCAAAATGCTCTAAATCTGGTTCGTATCCAGAAACAGGCCGGTCGGGTTACTGAATTGGCCGTTCAGCAGTTTTCGGCTCAGTTATTAAACACCCAAAGTCGGCGGGGTCAGATCCAGCAGCAGATTGTTGAAGCCGAGAATCAACTGAACCGGCTGATCGGCCGTTTTCCCCAGCCGATTCAACGGGGTCAGTCGTTAGAGCAGCGTGAATTACCCGGTCAGGTTATAGCAGGTCTTCCAACGCAGATGCTCGTTCGCAGGCCCGACATCCGGCAGGCTGAGCTTGAGTTGCAGGCGGCTAACGTAGACGTAGACGTAGTGCGAGCCGAATTTTTACCAAGCCTGAACCTGTCGGCGTATGCGGGTCTGAACTCGTTCCGGATTTCTACGCTGGCCAATCCCGCATCTATTGCAGCTGGTCTGTTGGGCGGTCTGTCGGCACCGGTCTTCAACCGGCGCTTTCTGAAGGCAAACTACCGGGGAACGGTTGCTCAGAGCCGCGAAGCATTCTTTCGCTACAGCCAGACGATTCAGACCAGTTTCAGTGAAGTAGCGACCAGTTTGCGCGGTGTTGAAAACTACCGCCAGGTGGCGGAGCTACAGGCGCAGGAAGTAAACGTGCTCCGACAGGCCGTAACCACGTCGAATGATTTGTTTGCCAGTGGATACGCGTCTTATCTCGAAGTGATTACCGCACAACGTAGCGTATTGGAAGCCGAACTGGCATTGATAAATACCAAACGGGCTCAGTTCCTGTCCCTGACCGATCTGTACCGGTCGTTGGGCGGGGGCTGGAATTAGCGTACTTTTTTTGATGGGCTATGAATATCGAAACGGCTGTAGCCACTTGGCTCAGTCGTTTTTTAATGCCCTGCTCCGGCGGTGGAGTGTGTTATAAGCGTGGGGTTAGTCGTGGTTGCCGGACCTGGTTTAAACCTATTGTAGATCTGAGCGTTTGGTTAAAGACGCTGATTGAGATTTCGCGCGACGTGCGTGGCCACAACTACTGCCCTTCGTTACGCTCAGCAGGTGTCGAGCACTACCAACCCGGCCACTCGACGCAGCCTTATCCTGAACGAGCGGCCGGTACGTATCAACAGTCCATACAACAGGCTTATGCAACAATTTGATGTAATTGTGATTGGTACAGGTTCAGCGGGAAGCAACGCTGCCGACGAACTCAGAAAAGCGGGGAAAACCGTTGCCATTATTGATAAACTACCCTTCGGTGGTACGTGCTCACAACGGGGCTGCGACCCAAAAAAGATTCTGGCGGGCGCGGCTGAAGTGGTGGCCCGATCCACGCATATGCGCGAGAAGGGAATTGTTGCCGAAGCGAAGATCGACTGGCCAGCGCTGATCAGGTACAAGCAAACGTTTACCGATCCGATACCTGCCCGAACGGAAGAGAAGTTTAGCGAAGAAGGGATTACAGCTTTTCACGGAGCTGCCCGGTTTTTGTCGCCAGACACGGTGCAGGTCGGCGACACCCGCTTGCAGGCCAGCCATATTGTTATCGCCACGGGCGCGTACCCGGCTCCGCTGGATATACCTGGCGAAGAACTCCTGATCGACAGCACCGGCTTCATGGACTTGATGCAGTTGCCGGATGAGATTGTTATGGTGGGGGGTGGCTACATTGCGTTCGAGTTTGCGCACATTGCCGCCCGCGCTGGCGCTAAGGTCACCATTGTTCATCAGGGCGAACGGCCGCTGAACGGGTTCGACCCCGACCTGGTGGGGCTTTTGGTACAAGCCACCGAAGCGATGGGCATTCGGATTCTGTTACAGGCTAAAGTTACCGGAGTTTCTGGCGAGCCAGGGGCGCTATCTGTCGAGTTGGCGCAGCAGGAGAAAACGCGCACGATTCCGGCCAAGCTGGTTGTCCATGCTGCTGGGCGTCCCGCCGACCTCCGGGATTTAGCGCTCGATCAGGCCGGTGTGGCATGTAGTGACAAGGGGATTACCGTTAATTCATTTTTACAGAGTGTGTCGAATCCGGCCGTTTACGCCTGTGGGGATGTAGCCGACCGGGGTTTACCGTTGACTCCCGTAGCCTCCCGGGAAGGCGAACTTGTAGCCAGCAATATTCTGCACAAAAACAACCAGGAGTTCACGGATGCCGTTGTGCCATCTGCGGTATTTACCTGGCCGGTCTTAGCTGCTGTTGGCTTATCCGAAGCAGCCGCCAACGAGTCAGGCCGTAACATACGGATTGCCTATAAAGAAACAACGGACTGGTACGAGTCGCGCCGGATCAACGAGCCCGCATCCGGTTTCAAATTGTTGTTGGATGACGATACCGGCATACTGGTCGGCGCTCACCTGTTGGGGACTGGCAGCGACGAACTGATCAACGTACTGACCTTGGCCATCCGGCATTCCATACCCATAAAGGCACTCAGCGATACGTTCTTTGCGTACCCCAGTCACGCGTCGGGCTTGTCGTCAATGATGGCCGAATTTTAGCGGGCGTTACCTGACCACGTTACGTGCCCGGAGTCACCAGATTCTTGCTCTACTGGTGTCCGGGACCAAGTGCCGTTACAGGTTAATGCAGACCGTTTAGCTGAGCGATACAAGCCCGCTCATTCAGGCTGATACTTTTATTTATCTCCTGTATAGGGAAACCATATAAAACCGTTCCGTCAGTTTTATTAGCTAAAGCCGCTTATTCGTGGTTAAGCAGTTTGTTCACTATCACGTTCTATACGATTATGGGAAACTTACTGTACACCATCGCGGTGATTCTGATTATCATCTGGTTATTGGGCTTTTTAGGCTTTAACAGCTTCGGCCTGGGTGGGTTAATCCACGTTTTATTGGTCATCGCCGTTATCGCTGTCATTTTACGGCTCATTCAGGGGCGGGGCGTTTAACGCTTGCCTGTTCTTTTGAAACGCCTGATAAGCTGCACACCTTATCAGGCGTTTTGTCGTATAATCCATCAGCATAACGTTACGTAATAACCAGTCATCTCCAGCTAATGGCGGCTTGAAAAGAGTAATTGATGGGATTTGGCTGCTTCTAGTGGAGAGTTGCTGCTAAGTCTGCGGATGCTATCGGATCAGCGCTCGTTTACTAGATTTACTAACCTTTTCTTCTGCCTAACGCCCATGAAGGCTGCTTCCCTGTTACTGTTCGTTTGTCTGTTGATTTTCGCTCCGTCCTTCTCGTATCCCGACCCAAACACCCGGAAACCCGGCATCGAAAAAGAAGTATTCGGTTTGTTTCCCGACGGTCGTGAGGCCCATTTGTTTACCCTTCGGAACGTGGCTGGCATGGAGGTAAAGATTACCAATTATGGCGGCTATATTGTGGAGTGGCTCGCTCCCGACAAAACCGGCAAGGTCGAAAATATTGTGCTGGGCGTACCCACCTTTGCCGACTATCTGAAAGGCACCCCTAGCTTTGGTCCGATCATCGGCCGCTTCGGCAACCGCATTGGCGGCAGCAAATTTACCCTCGACGGCAAAGAGTACACGCTGGCCAGCAACAATGGCAAAAATCACATCCACGGTGGTCGCGTTGGCTTCGACAAAAAGCTGTGGACAGCGACTCCGGTTAGCGGCAACGAACCCGCCCTGAAGCTACAATATACCTCGCCCGATGGCGAAGAAGGCTATCCCGGCACGCTCAACGTAGTAGTAACGTATACGTTACAAAAAGACAATGCGTTACGTATCGATTACAGCGCTACGACGGACAAAGCCACCGTCTTAAACCTCACGAATCACGCTTATTTTAACCTGGGTGGCATGAAGCGCGACATTCTGGATCATGTCGTGATGATCAACGCCGACAAATTTCTGCCGACTGATCCGACGCAGATTCCGACGGGTGAGTTAAAGCCTGTGGCCGGTACGGTGTTTGATTTCAGAAAGCCAATGCCGGTCGGTATGCGTATCAACGATACCACCGATACGCAGATTCGCTATGGACATGGCTACGACCATTGCTGGGTATTTGCTGACAACTCCAATAAACTGAAGTTAGGGGCTACCGTACTGGACCCGGCGAGCGGCCGGTTTATGGAAATGTTCACCACCGAACCGTCCGTACAGATGTACACGGCCAACCACCTGAACGGCCGCGTCAAGGGCAAAGAAGGGGTTGCCTTTACCCGTCGATACGGTCTCTGCCTGGAAACACAACACTTCCCCGACTCGCCGAATCACCCCGAATTTCCGACGACAACCCTCCGCCCCGGCGATACGTACCGCAGCACGACGGTTTATAAGCTGTCGGTTAAAAAGTAAGTAGCATGTTACTGATAAATAGTGCTGACGCACAGAATTAAGCTTGTCTTAAAGTAGGTTCTCTAACTAACGAGACATTTATAGTATCGATACTTTAATCAAATTCATGAAAAAAGTAACCGGAATAGGCGGCATCTTCTTTAAATGCGATGATCCACAAAAGACGAAAGACTGGTACGCTCAACATCTGGGATTACCTATAGATGAGTATGGCACCACCTTCAAATGGCGCGATGCGAATGATCCAAGCAAAGAAGGATCGACCGCTTGGGGCGCTTTTGATAAAAACACCAATTACTTTGAGCCATCCAAAAAGGACTTCATGATCAATTACCGTGTCGAAAATCTCGAAGAACTGGTGGAGCAACTCAAAAGCAACGGTGTAACTGTGATAGACGAAATAGCCGTCTACGATTACGGAAAATTTGTCCATATACTCGATCCTGAAGGCAACAGTATTGAGCTTTGGGAGGATGTTAGTTAGCTCTACACCTCGTTTTAAGCCAAAATTGGCTTCACAACTTGACTAGCTATATCTGTTAAGCGATATCGTCGGCCTTCAAAGTTAACAGCTCATAATCCACGCCTAGTAAGTGCAAAATAATGGCCTATAAGCCACACATCCGTACTGGATCATGGGTGATGTTATAGTCAAACTTACCTGTTTCACCCAGCGTAAAACCTTTCTTGATGATATTATGGGGAAGGATCATTCCGCCGACTGATTAACGTCATATTTGCCCCGGCTGCCATGCTGTTACTTTGTATCAACAATTACAAACAACGACAATCATGGCAACGCTCACACATTCGTCTTCTGCTTATACCACCGACTCAAACTGGCTAAGTATCTACAAAAATTTCGCTGAGAAAGCCGAGTTTAACCGTTTTGGCTGGGCATGTACGGCCGTTGCCATTCAGGGTTGTGTGCTATCTCCCGTTCTGCTCCTTACGCTGTCGTATCTGGGTGGTGGCGACTGGCAGTTCTTAACCAGTATGCTTTGCTTCCTGCTGGTGCTGGTTCCGGTGCTGTCAGCGATGCCGGCGAAAGTCATCTTCCCGACCTTTGCGATTAGCTTCGTTATTCACTTAGCGATGATCCTTCTGAACGTATTATAGCGTTTTGGCGACTGATAGCTAATGAGTTAGAGTACACTTAAGACAATCACTTCATTCGCAACGTAATGCTGACGCGCGTCCTCGTAACGACGGATCGCGCGTCAGCATTTTATTCACAACTCCCGTTAATTTACAATAGTCCGCCCCGGTGGACTATTTTTCGTACGCACTAAGTCATTGAGATCGCCAGATTTTAACCGTTATTTTCAGTAGCGCATGACAGAGCTTTAGCTTTGCTTAACTTTTGCTTTTGTTGATATACTGCTGATTATGCACCGTACCGTATACTATTTGTTCTTGTTGATTATTAGCTCTTCTTGTACAAGAGAGAAGCCTGCCTACCAAAGCCAGCCCGATGCAGTACGAGACTTACTGATTGATCGAATCGTATGGACACCCAAAGCGGTTCCCAACAAACCAGGTATTCGGCTTAATGAGCACCAGTTTTCCATTACCAATACGTCCAACGAGCATAGCTATCATCGAATACAGATCCGTTTCGACTACTATGACGCACAATACCATCGAATCAGTACTAAACGACATGTGCTTGCTCAATCGGTCAAAGCCGGGTCGGCGGTTGCCATTCCACCCATTCAGACAGGTACCACTGATCCATTAACCAAGTCGGCTACGGTTCGCATTGAGCAAGCTGTATCGGATTAGCCACCTCGCTAAAACTACGGTAAGTAGTTACATCAACTTCTCTTAGGTGGTATCACACCGTCTGCGAGAAGAGTTGCGTTTTGGGCTGCGCGTAGTTTAACCGCTCGTCGAAGGCCATACAGATATTGCGCAAGAACGGTCGGCCTTCTGGATACACGCGTAACCCTTCGGCGTCGTACTCCAGTAGCCCATCCAGTCGGAACTCTTCCAGTCGTTCGCTCAGTGCCGCCCATTCCGATCTCGACCAGTTGCTTAAATGCCAATGGGTTTCGCCCTGGCACATGATGTTCAGGATTTGCCGACGCAGAAACGCATCCTGATCATCGAGTACGTGGCCGCGAAATACGGGAAGCTCACCCGCCAGAGCCTGACTGATGTAGGCGTCTACGTTTTTTTCATTCTGTGCGAAAGCCGACCATACATCGCTAATCGATGACGCGCCTAAGCCAAGCAGTACACGCGTCTGAGTCGTGGTATAGCCCATAAAATTGCGGTGCAACGTACCGTTTTGAAGGGCTTTATAAAGTGAGTCGTGCGGCAGCGCAAAATGATCCATCCCGATTTCAACGTAACCCGCTCCCTCCAACAACTCCCTGCCAGTTTCGTACAGCACCCGCTTCTGCTCGCCCGATGGCAAGTCCTGATCCTGGAAGCCGCGCTGGCCGTTTCCTTTGATCCAGGGCACATGGGCATACGAGTAGAACGCGATGCGGTCGGGACGTAACAGCAGTGTCCGGATCACCGTATCTTCGATCGAGTCTGGCGTCTGAAACGGTAATCCAAACACCAGGTCATGACTAATGGAAGTGTACCCAATCTCGCGGGCCCAGTCTGTCACCTGCTGTACGTGTTCAAACGGTTGAACTCGGTGAATGGCTTTCTGGACAACCGGATCGTAGTCCTGCACACCGAAGCTAACGCGCCGGAAGCCAAAATCATACAGCGTTTGCAGGTGTTCGCGCGTGGTATTGTTCGGATGGCCCTCCCAACCAAAATCGGGTTCACTCGTCGCAACGGGGTCAGCCCGGTGAAAGATTCCGGCCAGTAGTCGGTGAAGCTGTTCGGGCGCAAAAAAACTTGGTGTTCCGCCACCCAAATGAAGTTCGGCAATCCGTGGCCGTTCGGGCAACAGATCACAGTACGTGTTCCATTCGGCTAGCACCGCCTGTATATACGGCGCTTCTACGTCGTGGTTACGCGTAATACGTTTGTTACAGCCGCAAAACGTACACAGGCTCTCGCAATATGGTAGGTGAATGTACAGGCTGATGCCATCTGTGGTGTTCGTGGCCGTGAAGACCCGCTTAAGATTGCTGATCCAGGCGTTCTGGCTAAACGTGCTGTCGTCCCAGAAAGGAACCGTGGGGTAACTGGTATACCGGGGGCCCGGAACATTGTATTTCTGAATGAGCGAATTCATAGCTGATACGTCGCCAGGTTCTCAATCTCGTACGTGTTTTGCCCTGGATATCTGACGGACAAAGATGCGCCAACTTACCGGAGCGTTCCCTGACGAGTCTCATCCGACGAACTGACGATTGTCAAGGTTTACGAAGACGCGTAGCGCCAATTTGCCGCAAATTTCAACGCCATGTCTACGGCTACAATCACCTCAACCAGTTGCTACCACTGCGGTAACGACTGCACTGAACACGACATTACGTTCGACACCCGGCATTTCTGCTGCGACGGGTGTAAAACCGTGTATCAGATTCTCAACGAAAATCAACTCTGCCAATACTACAACCTCAACGCGCAGCCTGGTCGCCGGAATACTGATACGTCGGAATCGACAAAAAAATCGTCGTCGCGGCTGGCGTTCCTGGATTTGCCGGAAGTTCAGCAGCAGCTGGTCGAGTTTTCCAACGACACTACCACATCCGTCACGTTCTACATTCCCACCATTCACTGTAGTTCGTGTCTGTGGTTGCTGGAACACCTGTACAAGCTTAACCCGGCCATCAACCAATCGCGGGTCGATTTCCTGAAAAAGCAGATGCATCTAACCTTCGCACATACGCAAGTATCGCTACGGGAGGTGGTCGAACTGCTGACCTCGCTGGGCTATGAGCCGCTCATCAGCCTCAACGACGTGGTTAAAGAGCAGCAAAAACCCACGTATCGACCGTTGCTTTACCGGCTGGCGGTTGCAGGCTTCTGTGCGGGCAACATCATGCTCTTCAGCTTTCCGGAATACCTGGGCCTCGACGATCCGGCCTTCAAGCACTGGTTCGGCGTGATCAATCTGGTGCTGGCAACGCCCGTGGTGTTCTACTCAGGATCGGGCTATTTTGAATCCGTCTGGCGCAGCCTCCGCCGGGGAATTATCAATATTGACTTTCCCATTCTGCTGGGTATTCTGGTCGCTTACATCCGAGGAACGTATGAAGTATTTGCCCTCGATGGGGCCGGGTATTACGATTCCGTGTCGGGCCTGATTTTCTTTTTGCTTTGCGGCAAATGGTTTCAGCAGCGGACCTATGATTTCCTGTCGTTCGAACGCGATTATAAATCTTATTTCCCCTTAGCCGTCATGCGCCTGGGGCGTGGGGCTGAGGGTGTAGGGCAAACGATTAAAAGCACTGAAACAAAATTTGTAGCAGATTACCCCAATCTCCAACCCCCAAGCCCCAAGCCCGACGCTGAAACGCCCGTACCCGTAACGAGTTTGCGTAAAGGCGATCACATTCGGATTCGCCACGGAGAATTGATTCCGGCCGACGGGCTGCTTTTCCGGGGTGATGCGCTCATCGACTATTCGTTCGTAACGGGCGAGTCGGAGCCCGAACGTAAAGAGCCCGGCGCGTTGCTGTACGCTGGTGGACGTCAGATGGGCGAAGCGATTGACATAGAAGTCGTTCGGGAGACGTCACAGAGTTATTTAACCCAACTCTGGAACAACGACACCTTTCGAAAGACCGTTACGAGCCATTTTACAACCTTTGCCGATTACGTCGGTAAGTATTTCACAATCACGGTCTTAACGGTGGCAACTCTGACGGGGCTGTTCTGGTACGGCTATCGCCATGACCCCGCTACGGCCGTTAATGCCTTTACCGCCGTCTTGATCGTGGCTTGTCCGTGCGTACTTTCGCTGTCGTACCCGGTGGCGCTGGGGCATGGCTTACGGCTGCTTGGCAAACGCAAGTTTTACCTCCGAAACGCGGATGTGATCGAGCAGATGGCCGCCTGTGATACGTTGGTGCTTGATAAGACGGGTACGCTTACGACGACATCCAGCAGCACCGTAACCGAACGGTTTGCTCAGCCCTTAACCGACTACGAACGGCTCCTCATTGCCTCGCTGGCCAAACAATCGGCCCACCCACTCAGCCGCAAACTAGCGAATCATTTGTCCAGTGCCCTAACGCTACCCATCGACGATTTTTCGGAAGTTACCGGTAACGGTATCCGTGGCCTAGTTGATGACTGGCCTATTACGTTAGGCGCCAAATCCTTTGTTGTCCCGGAGCACACGTCGACCGTACCAGAAAATGAACCGTGGAGCGGTGGAGGTGAAGTTCACGTCAGGATTGGTCGATCGTACCGGGGGAGTTTTTGCTTTCCAAATCAGTACCGGGCGGGCATCGAAGCCATGCTGACTGACCTAACCACTACGTATACACTGCATTTGCTATCGGGCGATAACGACGCAGCCAAACCCAAGCTCACTCGCTGGTTTGGTGATCGTATGGTCTTTGAATGCAGTCCGCAGCAAAAATTAGACGTCGTTCGCCAGCTCCAGGCCGAAGGTCACCGTGTACTCATGGTCGGCGATGGGCTGAACGATGCCGGAGCCTTGAAACAAGCCGATGTTGGCATTGCCATCACCGACGATACAGTTCAGTTTACGCCCACCAGCGACGGGATTCTGGAAGCGCAATCGTTACGTGAGCTGCCGAACTTTTTACGCTTCAGCCGTTTTGGCATGCGGCTGATCCGGTTCAGCTTCTGCATATCGCTGCTGTACAATTTCGTCGGCTTATCCTACGCCTTAACCGGAGCGCTTTCGCCCATTGTTGCGGCTATTCTGATGTCCCTCAGTTCAACCACCATGGTACTCATCGCCACGCTGGGCATGCGACTCCGCAGTCGCCATTTCCTGTCAAATACTTAGTCGCCCCCCCTGCGCAGGGGGGTAGGCTTTATTTTCACTGTTCACTTATATTCATGCTTATCATCCTCTGTTTTTTTGCTGCCCACTGGTACTTATCCATCTTCACACAAACGTTTTTTCTGCATCGCTATGCCGCTCATGGCATGTTTACGATGAGTCCGCGCTGGGAGAAGTTCTTCTACGTTCTTACGTTTATTGGTCAGGGTTCTTCTTTCCTCAGCCCACGGGCGTATGGCATTATGCACCGGCTACACCACGCGCATGCCGATACGGAGCATGACCCCCACTCACCCTCCTACTCGAATGGTCTCTTCGACATGATGTGGAAAACACGCCAGTTCTACAACGACATTGTGAACAACCGCGACCACATTGCGGCTAAATTCAAGAAAGGTGTACCGAACTGGACGTTCATGGAATGGCTGGGTGACCGCTGGCCAGTACGTATTGCCTGGGGTGTAGCATATACTCTTGTGTACATCTATTTTGCGCCGTCCGCCTGGTTCTTTGCCTTGCTGCCGATCCACTTTTTAATGGGTCCCATTCACGGGGCTATCATTAACTGGTACGCCCACCGCTACGGGTACGTCAACTTCCCCGTCGATGATACGGCCAAAAACTTGCTCCCGTTCGATTTTCTGATGATGGGCGAATCGTACCATAACAACCACCACAAGTTTGGCGGCCGGGCTAACTTCGGCGGTTTTCGCTGGCACGAGTTTGATCCAACCTATCCGATTATCCGCTTGCTGAACCGCCTGAACGTAATCCGGCTAAAGGCCAATAATGACTTGAAATACATGTAAGCGGCTACAACCATTACGTCGCTACTCGACACAAGAAGTAGTTCTCCACCTCCGTGGCCTGTGTCCTCACAGGCCACTCATACATCAGCAAAACCCAGGCGGTTAAGGGGTCTGTGGGGACACAGACCCTGGAGGTTTACTATGCCAGCCATTCCCTTACTTCACCGACTAAACATAAGCTGGCTGCGGGCGTGATTTTAATCACCTGAGCACCTGACTCACCTCATGCATCGCCGATTGCAATCGTTGCAATTTTGAATTGTCAAACTACAAGCGGCTATGTATATCATCTTCTTCATGATTGGGATCAGCTTACTGATGGCGCTGGGCTTTTTAGGGGCCTTCGTCTGGTCGATGCGGACTGGTCAGCAGGATGATCTGTATACGCCTTCTATGCGCATGCTGCTCGACGATGATCGGCAATCCTCAACGGAAACTGACGTAAATACCCATTAATTTTTTTGTACTCGTTCGCCATGAATGTTTCGCTTAGTCAATCTGCTACGCTCATTTCGCCAGACAGGGCTGCCATTGGGCAACAACCGCCGGGAGGCCAAAATCCGGTAGAGCGCTTCGCTTATGATAACAAGATCGTCCGCGACTTCGGTATCGCCACCATCATCTGGGGAGTTATCGGTATGCTCGTCGGGGTGCTTGTCGCCAGTCAGCTGTTCGCCCCAGCCGCCAACCTCGGCAACCAATACACGACATTTGGCCGGATTCGACCGCTGCACACCAACGCCGTCATTTTCGCCTTTGTCGGCAACGCCATCTTTATGGGTGTGTATTACTCGTTGCAACGCCTTTGTAAGGCCCGAATGTTCAGTGACCTGCTCAGCAAAATTCACTTCTGGGGCTGGCAGCTAGTCATTTTATCCGCCGTGCTGACCCTGCCGCTGGGCATCACAACCTCACACGAATACGCGGAACTGGAGTGGCCGATCGACATTGCCATTACGTTGATCTGGGTTGTATTCGGTATAAATATGTTCGGTACCATCATTAAACGTCGGGAACGTCACCTTTACGTAGCCATCTGGTTCTTCATTGCTACGTTCGTTACGGTTGCCGTGCTGCACATCATCAACTCGGTTCAGATGCCGGTAACTTTCTTTAAAAGCTATTACCTCTACGCCGGGGTGCAGGATGCGCTCGTGCAGTGGTGGTATGGTCACAACGCGGTCGCCTTCTTCCTGACGACACCTTACCTGGGCATGATGTATTACTTCCTGCCGAAGATGGCCAACCGCCCGGTGTACTCCTACAAGCTGTCAATTCTGCACTTCTGGGCTCTGATTTTCATCTATATCTGGGCCGGTCCGCACCACCTGTTGTATAGTTCGCTACCCGACTGGGCCCAATCGCTGGGTGTTGTGTTCTCGATTATGCTCATTGCTCCATCGTGGGGGGGTATGATCAACGGGCTGCTGACGCTACGGGGTGCATGGGATAAAGTTCGCGAAGACACCATTCTAAAGTTTATGGTCGTCGGCCTGACGTCCTACGGTATGGCTACCTTCGAAGGGCCTCTGCTGTCGCTCAAGAACGTAAACGCCATTGCGCACTTTACGGACTGGATCGTAGCCCACGTACACGTAGGGGCGCTCGGCTGGAACGGCTTCCTGACCTTCGCCATTCTGTACTGGCTGATCCCACGCATGTACCACACGCCGTTGTTCTCGAAGAAGATGATGAACATTCACTTCTGGATTGGCACGATGGGCATCCTGTTCTATGCCGTTCCGATGTATATCTCAGGCTTTACGCAGGGCATGATGTGGAAAGAGTTTACGGCCGAAGGCGTCTTGAAATACCCAAGCTTCCTCGAAACCACGCTGCAAATTTTGCCGATGCACATGATGCGGGCGCTGGGCGGTGCGCTGTACCTGAGCGGTGCCATTCTGATGGCGTACAACCTCTTCAAAACGATGGCAGCCGGTTCGCTGGTGGCCAATGAACCCGCCGAAGCACCGGCCTTAACCAAAGCCTATACCCCAGCCGGTTCCGATACGTACTGGCACCGCTGGTTTGAGCGCAAGCCGATGCCACTGCTGGTTGGCTCACTGGTTGTGATTCTGATCGGTTCGCTGGTGGAGTTAGTGCCCACGTTCATGGTTAAATCGAACGTACAGACCATTGCCTCGGTGCAGCCCTATACTGCGCTGGAACTGGAAGGACGGGATTTGTACATCCGCGAAGGTTGCGTAAACTGCCACAGCCAGATGGTTCGTCCGTTCCGCTCTGAAACCGAACGGTATGGCGAGTATTCGAAAGCCGGCGAGTTCGTCTACGATCACCCGTTCCTGTGGGGCTCGAAACGAACCGGTCCCGATCTGCACCGCGAAGGGGGTAAGTACCCTGACTCCTGGCACTACCACCACATGCGCGACCCAGCGTCGATGTCGCCCGGTTCGATCATGCCCGCTTACCCCTGGCTGCTAGAGCAGAAACTGGACGTAGCAAACACGGAAGCCAAAATGAAGACGCTCAAAAAAGTGGGCGTTCCGTACGATGACTCCGCCATTTCGTACGCCAACGAAGACCTGAAGAAGCAAGCCGACGAAGTTAGTGGACGCCTGGCGAAAGAAGGCCTCAAGGTTGACTCGGACCGTGAGATCGTGGCGCTCATCGCTTACCTGCAACGGCTAGGCACGGATATTAAGAAAATGGAAACAGCACAAAAATAAGATGTGAGGAGAGAGAAGCGAGGAGTGAGCATACACATACCTATCGTTCTGCTCACTTCCCGCTCCTCTCTTCTAACTACTCCAAAAGCCATGTTCAAGCAATTCATCTCAAAATTACCCGGAGCGGACGTCTATATGGTCGGTTCGTTCCTGACCTTTCTGGTCTTCTTTCTTCTGGTCGGGCTGTATCTGGTGCTGGCCGACAAACGTCACCTTCAGCAAATCAGCCGTCTGCCCCTCGACGAAGCCACCGACGCCTAATCAAGACCAACCATGAACCTGCTTTTAACGAACCTGTCTGACCCCGCCAATCAATCATCCGTATGGAACCTTACCTCGGGCGACGACCTGCTGTGGTACGTAGTCATCCTGCTGGTAGCCGCTGGTATTGGCCTGATTCTGGCGACAACGCTTTACCTGGCCTACATCCTGCGCCGTACGCTGACTCCGCAGCAGGAAGCTAAGCCTGTCGACACCCGCTCGCTCTGGCAGCGTATTTCGGGCTTACATTCCCTGAGTCAGGAGAAAGACCTGGTGATGGAACACGCCTACGACGGTATTGCCGAGCTGGACAACCCGACGCCCCCCTGGTTTATGGGCCTGTTCTACGGAACCATTGGTTTCGGCGTCATTTATCTGCTGATCTTCCACGTCATCGGTACCGGAAACATCATGGAGCAGGAATATACCCAGGAAGTAGCCATTGCCGAGAAAGAACGGGAAGCGTATCTGAAGCTGGTTGCCGGTAAGATCAACGAAAACACCGTAACGCAGCTGACCGACAGCAAAGGCATCGAAGCGGGTAAGGTTCTATTTAACCAGTATTGCACCGCCTGCCACGGTCAGAACGGCGAAGGAAAAGTTGGCCCTAACCTAACCGACGAGTACTGGCTGCACGGTGGCACTGTCAAGGCTATTTATCATACTGTCACAGAGGGAGTTCCCGAAAAAGGTATGCTCGCATGGAAAAAGCAGCTGAATCCCTTACAGATCCAACAGGTAGCCAGCTATATCCTATCCTTACAAGGCACAAAGCCGGCCGATGCTAAAGAACCACAGGGCGAAAAAGTGATCCCGGAATTACCAGCACAGACCGAAAAAGTAGCCGGGCGCTAATTCATAGTCATTAGTGGTCATTCGTTACGCTGTCATTGACTGCGGCATAATCAGGAACTTGTTTCTACGAAATATCAATACTGACCATTAATGACTAATGACGCGCAGCGAATGACCACCAATGACTTAATGACCAAAAAATGGTAACCGAGCTCAACGACCCGAAAAAGCCACTTGATGACTATTTCCGTAGTCATATGCCCAATACGGATCCGTCCGGAAAGCGGCAGTGGTTATATCCCCGCGAAGTAACTGGGCGATATTACCGTTGGCGTACCGTAGTGGCCTGGGCATTACTGGCTATGCTCTTTGCCGGCCCGTTCTTATGTCGCGATGGTCAGCCGCTGTTTCTGTTCAACGTACTAGAGCGTAAGTTCAACTTCTTTGGCGTTACGTTCTGGCCGCAGGATTTTCACCTGGTTGCGATGGGGCTGCTGGTTTTCATCGTCTTCATTACCCTCTTTACGGTCGTTTACGGACGTGTCTGGTGCGGCTGGGCTTGTCCGCAAACCATCTTTATGGAGATGGTTTTCCGCAAAATTGAATTCTGGATTGAAGGCGACTACAAAGCCCGCCAACGGCTCGACGCTAGTTCCTGGACTGCTGAAAAAATTCTAAAGAAAGGCGCCAAACACAGTGTCTTTTTTCTGATCTCGTTTATCATCAGCAATACGTTCCTGGCCTATATCATCGGCAAAGATGCGCTGCTGGAGATCGTTACCGACCATCCGGCAAATCACCTCATCGGTTTGGTAACCATTCTTGTGTTTACGGGCGTATTCTACGCGGTGTTTGCCTGGCTGCGTGAAATTGTCTGCACCACCATTTGCCCTTATGGCCGCCTACAGGGGGTTCTCCTGGATAAGAAGTCAGTTGTTGTGGCGTATGATGATGTCCGCGGAGAACCCAGAGGAAAAAAGCAAAGGGCTAAAGGCCTGGAGCACAGTCAAGAAGTATCCCCATGCTCTACGCCCTTAACCCCCAGCCATAAGGGCGACTGCATTGACTGTAAGCTTTGCGTGCAGGTCTGCCCGACCGGCATCGACATCCGGAACGGGGTGCAGATGGAGTGCATTAACTGCACGGCCTGCATCGACGCCTGCGATGATGTGATGGACAAAATTGGTCGTCCGCGTGGCTTGATCCGCTACGATTCGCTCGACGGTATTCAGAGCCGCAAACCCTGGCGGATCACCACCCGTATGGCAGCGTATAGCCTGGTCCTGGTGCTGCTTATGGGCGTATGGGCCTTCTTACTGACGAACCGGGCCGATTTGGAAACGACCATATTGCGCGCGCCCGGCCAACTGTTTCAGCGCGAACCGGGCGGCAAAATCTCAAACCTGTACCTGGTTGAGCTTGTCAACAAAACGCATAGTGCCCGTTCCGTTACGTTCCGGGTCAACTACCCCGGCGCTTCCCTCCGGATGGTTCAGCCACTCACCCACGTAGCAGCCGATGAGCTAACTAAAGGCATGTTTTTCATATTGCTCCCGGAAAAGGCCATCCACGAAAGCAGCACCAAGCTGGAAATTGAGGTCGTATCCGAAGGCGTCGTCCTCGACAACGTCAAAACCACCTTCCTTGGACCAGTATCTCAATGAGTGAAAGAGCGAATGAGTGACTTGGAGAGACTTACTCATAGTAGCTCTGCTGGGCTACCGTAAAGCGAAAGCTTGTAATAACAATTCACTCAATCACTCATTCGCTCTTTCACTCATTAGAAGACCTGACAAATGCTTGGTAGACGACTGAGCCTGGTCATGTAGTAAGGTGCCGGATCGCGCGACCTTTACGTAGATCATTACTCCATAAAACTATGAGCTGGGGAAAAGCGATTCCGCTTGTATTTGTCTTTTTTGCGGGCTTTATCTGCACCTTGGTGTTCAGAATGAGCCGTCAACACATCGACCTCGTACGCGACGATTATTACCAGGACGAAATTGCCTATCAACAACATATTGACCGGGTCAACAACGCCCGGCAAAATACGGCCGTCGCCATTACGTATCAGGCTAACGAGCAACGTATTGTTTTTGCCCTACCCGACTCTCTGCAAAAAGGTGAGATTACCTTTTACCGCCCCGCCGACCGCGAGCAGGATTTTAGCCTACCGGTTCCGGCGCAACACGCGGCCGAGCAAATTATTCCTACAGGTAGCTTAGCGAAAGGCTACTGGCGGGTGCAGTTTAGCTGGTCCGACGGCCAGCGCGAGTATTATACCGAAAAGCAAATCCACCTGTAAAATGTCACCCTGGTTTATTACCGCTCTACTGACTGGTCTCATCAGTAGTGTACACTGTGTGGGTATGTGCGGCCCTCTGGTGGCGGCACTACCCATCGGTCGATTGCCCCATACCCAGCGTTGGCTGGCGGTGGGGCTGTATCATGCTGGGCGTATCACGACCTACAGCAGCCTGGGCGCGTTGGCGGGCACAATGGGCCTGGGGCTTCACTTATTAGGCTGGCAGCGCCCGCTGGCGGTAATCTGCGGAGTCGTTCTGTTGATTGGTACGGTATGGCGCAGTAACTGGGCGACTCAGTTACGTCTCCCCCGTTTCAATCAGTGGGTGACCAGAACGTTCAGCCAGCACCTCCGCAAGACGGGCTGGGCGGGTTTCGCCGGGCTCGGCATTTTAAACGGATTACTTCCCTGCGGCTTTACCTACGTAGCGCTGGCAGGTACGCTCGCGACCGATACGCCTGTAGCCGGGGCGTCGTACATGCTATTCTTTGGACTGGGTACGCTCCCGGCGTTACTGGGCGTCAATGCGGTCATGAACTGGTTAAGCGACATCGGACGGCAGCGCATCAATCGGTTTCTCTCTGTAGCGACGGTTATTGTGGCGTTACTGCTCATCAGCCGGGGGCTTACCCACTACAAATTACCCGCCCGCCCCACCGATCCCATTCCGGTTTGCCACGGCACGCTCGCCACGCGCTAAGGGCATGGGGCAAAGGGCGTAGGGCATGGAAATGTTTTCCCCTGTACCCCCTACGCCCCTTACCCCACGCCCCCTGCCCTACCTTACAGCAAGTTCAGCGTCATCATGCCCGACAGAAACTGAACGCAGCCGTCTTTGATACGAACAAACTCGTCAATAAGTATCGTGGCGTGACGTTCAATCGTCGTCGATAAACCAAAACGCTGGTCGCGGCAGGGAACCTGCTCGTTTGCCTTCTGGCAGTACGTACTCTCGCAAATCATATCGCGACGTAAGCGCTTTAAGCGGGCTCGCAACTGATTCAGATTCCCGTAATAGTCAATCGCGCTGTGCCGGAGACTACGGTAATTGTAGCGGTTCAGTACGTCGAGCAATAGCGTTTGCAGTTGCTCAATTTCTTCTTCCTGCCGACGGATCGTCTGTTGCAGTTGCTGGTACTCGTGATGACAGCTTACCATAGTTAAAGGAGTGATAGTGGGCGTATACGGACGTAATGAATCCATACGATTTATGGGCTATAATGCCTGACGAAGTTTATCGCTTACTTGGGAAGAAATTTCAGCGCTACCAGTCACGCCTGTATGTCGCCAGATTTCCGACCCTCGTTTAAGCAAGACAAACGAGGGCTGAGCGGCAAAGCCGAAACTAGTAACGACTTCAGGGTGAGTTGTTTCACTTACACGCATGATACGCACCGCCGGATCGAGCATCGACCGAGTCTGTTCCAGCAAATGCTCCATCTCTACGCGGTAGCCCGAAGCCGCTGGTATATAGACCAGTAAGACGGGCGGTTGGGGAGCTATCTGAAGCGAAGAAGATGTCATGACAACAAACCAGTTTTCAACTGCTCAAAATTGGCAGTATTCCCGCTGAGGTCTCGTGAGGGAGATCAACCCCAGAACTGACTTTTATCAGGCGAGTTAGTTTGGTTAATCTTTACTTTGCAAGACGAAACCCCAGTTAGTATGTTCGACGACTCATTTGAGGCCGTTTTTACGCATGCCACCATCGCCATTCTGGTCTCTGACGAGACTGGACGTATCATATCGGCGAACCGCTCCGCCCTGACCCTGTTTGGCTACGACGACATGAGTAGCCTGCGCATCGAAGCGCTCGTGCCGGATACCGTTGTTAACCGCCACCAACGGCTGCGCGAATCGTTCAATGCCAACCCGCAGGTTCGGGCTATGGGGCACGAACGCGACCTCTACGCCAAACGTAGTGATGATACGGTATTCCCGGCGGAGATCAGCTTAAGTTATTTCCGGCGCGAGGGGCAGTTGTTTGTCGTATCGTACATCATCGACATTACGTATAAAAAGGAATCGGAGCGGAAGTTGTTGGAGCAAAAAGACAGCATTGAACAGCTGAACGCCCAGCTCGAACAAAAGGTAGCCGACCGTACGCATGCGCTCATGGCGACGCTGCACCAACTCGAAGAATCGAAAGATGAACTGGCTAAGGCTCTGGCCGCCGAGCGGGAGTTAGGCGAGTTGAAATCCCGCTTTGTGTCGATGGCCTCGCATGAGTTCCGGACCCCCTTAAGCGCCGTACTCACCTCCGCTTCGCTGATTGAAAAATATCCGGGAGCCGACCAGCAGGATAAGCGGCTCAAGCATATTCACCGGATTAAGTCGTCGGTGAATCACCTTAACGATATTCTGGAAGAGTTTTTATCCGTAGGTCGACTGGAAGAAGGCCGGGTTGAAGCGACCTGGTCACTGGTTGATATCCCTAAATTAGCTGCGGAGGTCATTGTCGACCTACAGGATATGTTGAAAGCGGGGCAGAGCGTACAAACCGACTTTAACTGCTCGAAGCCGATTTTGTCGGACCCATCGCTGCTCCGCAAAATTCTGCTGAATCTGCTTTCGAACGCCATTAAGTACTCGGGCGAAAACCACCCGGTGCATCTGTCGGCGCATTGTCAGGAAACGGCACTCGTAGTGGTGGTTCGTGACCAGGGAATTGGCATTTCAGCCGACGATCAAAAGCACTTATTTGAGCGGTTCTTCCGGGCTAAAAACGCGACTAATTTTGCGGGTACCGGACTCGGGCTGCATATTGTTGGCAAATACCTCGAACTCCTGGGTGGTTCGGTTGAACTATCCAGCCACCTGGAAGAAGGCACCACCATCACCCTCACGCTCCCTTATGAAAACCATTCTGTTGATTGAAGATAACGCAGACATTCGCGAAAACACAGCCGAAATTCTGGAACTGGCTGGCTACCGCGTCCTGACCGCCGAAAACGGTAAACTCGGCGTCGAGCAGGCGCTGGCCGACCGACCCGACCTAATTATTTGCGACATTATGATGCCCGTGCTGGACGGGTATGGCGTGTTGCACATTGTCAATAAAAACCCCGAGCTGAGCGGTATTCCCTTTATTTTCCTAACGGCAAAATCCGAGCGGGTCGACTTCCGCCGGGGTATGGAACTAGGTGCCGACGACTATCTGACCAAGCCCTTCGACGATACCGAACTCTTGAGCGCGATTGAAGGTCGACTGAATCGCTTTGAAAAAGTGGCTCCTGCGTTACGTTCCGATTATAACCTGGAACGCGAAGGCCTTACCCAATTCCTCGACGATGTGCGTACCACGGGGGGGCTGGAAAGCCTTTCGGCCGACCGTAAAGTGCATCGGGTAGCCAAAAAGCAGTTTATCTACACGGAAGGCGACGAGCCAACACGCCTGTATTTTCTGAAAAGCGGCCGGGTGAAGGCCATGCGCACTAATACCGACGGCAAAGAACTGGTTACGGGCATCTACGGAGCAGGCGAGTTTTTTGGTTATTTGCCCTTACTCGAAGAAACGAACTACACCGATTCAGCCGTTACGCTCGACGACTCCGAGCTTATTTACATTCCGCAGGCCGACTTCCAGCAACTGCTGACGGCCCGGCCCGAGGTGAGTCGCCAGTTTATCCAGTTGCTGGCCGGGCGGGTCAGCGAGCGTGAGCAGCAGTTGTTAGGTATGGCATACGGCTCGTTACGTCGCCGGGTTGCCGACGCGCTGCTGCGCCTGCATACGACGCAGTCTAATGGTGAAGCCGCCCCAATCCAGCTCTCGCGCGACGACCTGGCCGCCGTGGTTGGCACGGCGACCGAGTCACTCATCCGAACCTTAAGCGAGTTCAAGCAGGACGGTTTGATCGAGGTAAGCCCCGCCGGTATACGCGTACTGCAACCCGACAAGCTTCGCCGGGCCAACTGGTAACACCCGCCTGACAAATATCAGACTCCCCCATGAGCCTGCTCAGCCAATAGGATAACTGAGCAGGCTATTTTTGTCTTATAATTTATGTCATTGATTGTCAAACGAGTCTTTACTACTAATGACTATTCAATGACAAGCTAATGACCTTTCCAAATCATGAAAACGGCTTTTTATTCGACTGATTGCTCGATCGACTCTGCGCTTGTTTTACGCCGATGGATGGCTGAACACGCTCACGAACCCGTCTGCCTGACAATCGTCTATCCCTATGATGTGGAGGCTGGTACGTCGCTGAACAAAGAAACCTGCCGGACCATCAAGCAGGAAGCAAAGAGCCGACTGGACCAGTGGCTGGACCTGATTCCACAGACCGCTACCGATCAGTTAAAGCCCGAAACGCTGTTAGCCAGTCCTAATTTAGCCGTTAAACTGCACGCGCTGCTTCGTCGCTACGATTACCTTCTCGTCGACGCACAGGTACAAGAGTTGTCCGACGAAACCCTGGCCATGCTCAGCCAAACGAATGCACAACTGATCTCTGTTTCGGGCGCGATGGCAGTGGCGTAACTCGCTTTGAGTTGCTCGTTTATAAGCAGTTACTAATACGTAATATTGCTGCCGTATAGTCACGCCACGGCAGCAACTTCTCGAAGTCAGCTTTTACAGCAAAGCAAAGAGGTCTTTAACGCCCAGCATTCGTTTGCTGATAAAGCCTTCGCCAAATTCCGCGCCGATCATGTGTCCGTGCTCTCGGGTGCGGGCCTCCAGAAACTTCATAAACGGCTCGCCGGAAATATAGCTCTGCGGCTCGTTAATGTTCGGGTTAAAGAACTGGCTTTGATACGCTTTTATAGCGGCAATTTTACCTTCCCAATACGGCGTTACGTCGACCACAAAGTCGGGTTTCAGCGACCGGTCCTGAATGAAGTGGTAAACCAGCACAGGTCGGTGTGCTTCCTGCGGTTGCCCATCTTTACCGACGGTTTTAATCTGGCGCAACCCCGAATAAAAACAAGCGTCCACGACTAATTGAGCCGCCCGGCCATGATCAGGGTGTCGATCGTCGGGGGTATTCGTCAGGACGATCTGAGGCTTGAACTGACGAATAACCGGAATCAGCGCCAACTGGTGTTCTTCGTCGTTCCGGAAAAATCCATCGCGAAAGCCCATGTTCTCGCGGGCTACTAATCCCATTATCCTGGCCCCTTCCGCCGACTCCCGCAACCGGATTTCGGGGGTACCGCGTGTACCGAGTTCCCCACGGGTCAGGTCGACCCCGGCAACTGTTTTACCCTGCGCAACAAGAGAGAGTATTGTACCGGCACAGGTCATTTCAATATCATCCGGATGAGCAGCAATGGCTAAAACGTCGGCGGTCATGGTGGTAGATTTGTGGTTTGGTGGCTTTATCTCGCTGGTTAATCAGCCCTACGAGTTATTCAGTCAATCAATCCGGCCTACTTTTTGTTCGCTCATCCGAACGACAGACTATTATTTTTTTCACTGAAACACGTTACTTTGGCGAAGTAAGGCCCAACCGGTTGTATGAAATCGTCGGCCTTGTTCCACTACACGCTATACTCCCATATTCACTATTTGTAACCTAACCCCATGTCCTACAAAGCGCTCGCCCTTCAGCTAACCTGCCAAACCGTTAACTCGTACCAGACCCGTGAAGATGCCGAAGCTGTGATGCTTCAAACCATTGAGCGTATCGAAAAACAAATTGCCGCTTCCATTGGCCTCATCGGCCGAGATACCCTACTAGTGGTAGTTCCCGAGTTTTTTCTGACGGGATTTCCACTGGGCGAAACCATTGAGGAATGGCGGGAAAAAGCTGCGCTGGAGATCGACGGACGTATTTACGAAGCCCTGGGTGCAATGGTGCAACGGCAGCAGATTTACTTTTCCGGCAATGCGTTCGAGCAGGATCCCTTCTTCCCGGAGCTGTATTTCCAAACGAGTTTTATCATTGGCCCGAACGGCGACATTCTGTTACGTTACCGCCGTCTGAACGCCATGTACATACCTACCCCACACGATGTATGGGAACTCTACCTGGACGCTTACGGCTATGACTCCTTGTTTCCGGTCATAAAAACAAACATTGGTAACCTGGCCTGCGTAGCTTCCGAAGACATTTTATACCCCGAAGTAGCCCGCTGCCTGACCATGCGCGGAGCCGAGGTGCTGCTACACTCCACTTCCGAAATTGGCAGCCCCCTGCAAACACAAAAGAACGTAGCGAAACAAGCGCGGGCTATCGAGAACATGGCTTACGTAGTATCGGCCAACTCCGCAGGCATTATGAACAACGCTATCCCCTTCGGCTCAAACGATGCCGGCTCTAAACTGGTTGATCCGAGGGGCGTAGTGCTGGCCGAGGCTGGGTACGGCGAAAGTATGGTGGCCAATGCCGACATCGATCTGGCTGCGTTGCGCGAGTTTCGGCAGCGCCCGGCCGTGGGCAATCTCCTGGCCCGGCAACGGTTCGAACTGTATGGCGAAAGCTATACTAAAACCAGTATTTATCCGCCCGGCACGCTCTTGAGCCAACCTGCCGAACGTCAGCAATTCGTAAAAACCCAGCAGGAAGTCATAAAAAAGCTGTATAGCTAGGCAAAAAATCGTACGTCAGGCTACCCTACAGTGGCCTGACGTACGAACAACGATTGTTCAGACAGTAAGATCATTACCTTCTGCCCAGACTTTTGCGGGCTTCTGATATGCGGGCTGTAGTAACACGTATCTATCCAGACTAACCTGTCCTCTACCCAACGTAGAGCCGCTCTTCTTCCAAAGCTTTCTGATAGTTTTCCTTATCAAACTCGTAGAGGTAAGGGGCTTTGTGCGCTCCTCCGGTTTTCCGTTCGTCCAGGCGCTTCAGCACACCGTAGCCCAGCATCCGCTTCTGAAAATTTCGTCGGTCCAGCGACTGCCCCAGAATGGTTTCGTACAGCTGTTGCAAATCGGGCATAGTAAACCTACTGCCTAGCAAGTTGTAGCCAATGGGCTGGTAACTAAGCTGCCGACGAAGCGTTTTCAGCGCCAGGCTGATCATATCGTTGTGATCGAACAGCAGCGGAGGAATCTGATCAACATCCCACCAGCGGCATTCATCCGTAAAGACATCGGGCGTCGGGGTCACTTCCGCAAACTCAACCAAGGCGTAATACCCTACTGAAACGTCCCGCCCAACGATGTCCTGACTCACTTCGGCGGGCAATCCCAGCTTTAGCATGGTTTCTTCGCGGCTGTAATTTTTATATCGTATTACGTCGCCAAACGTATGAAACTGTTGTAGAAACACTTCGCTCAGCCCGGTTCGCTCCCGCAAACTCCGATAGGCCGCATCGTCCACGTTTTCGTGGTGACCAACGCGTCCGCCCGGCAAACACCAATCTTCGGTTTCTTTCCAGCGCAACAGCAGCACTTTAAGCTGACCACTGTGAAATCCGAAAATGACGCAGTCGATCGATACCGATGGTACGCACTCTTCTTTTATTTTTCGAACTAGCTGTAATACTTCTTTTTTGTACTCCATCCTGAAAAACTAAAAAATATTATATTGCGTACCAAATACACATTGAAAAATTAGTTTTATCATTGTGTTCATAATACGCATTAATAATGAGCATTAACTTTCCTTCCGTAAAACCTTATCAGTCAATAGCGGCTTTGTGCGTTGGTGCTATTGGGTTATGGGCCTACGCTGGCAGATCCATCAACGCCCCCGGCGATAAACCCGAAGAGAACCGGTTCACCAAGGTGGTGCTGGCCGAAAAGCTCAACGAGCCGCTGGAAATGACAATTTTACCCGACGAGCGGGTGCTATTAATTGAGCGGCATGGCGATGTACGTCTCTATTCGCCAACGACAAAACAACTCAAAACCATCGCCACGATTCCCGTCAGCACAAAGTATAAAGATAAAGAAGGGAACGAAACTGAGGCTGAAGATGGTCTGCTGGGCGTTAACATCGACCCAAATTTTTCTCAGAATCACTGGATCTATCTCTATTACTCCCCAGCAGGCTCAGAAGCCAAGAACATTCTGACCCGCTACGAGCTAAAAGGCGATGAGTTAGTGCTTTCATCCAAAAAAGTATTGCTGGAAGTGCCTGTGCAACGCGAGCAATGCTGCCATACGGGTGGCTCAATTGACTGGGATCGTGATGGTAACCTGTACCTCTCCACCGGCGACAATACCTCACCCAGAGCTACTCTATACGCTCCGATCGACGAACGGGAAGGTCGCGGCCCGTGGGATGCGCAAAAATCGTCGGGCAACACCAACGACCTACGCGGAAAGATCATCCGAATTCACCCCGAAGCCGACGGTACGTATACTATTCCAGACGGAAACCTGTTTCCAAAAGGTACGGCGAAGACTCGTCCTGAAATCTACACCATGGGGCACCGCAATCCCTACCGTATCTCGGTTGACAAGCACACCGGTTATTTGTACTGGGGCGATGTCGGTCCCGACGCGGGCGTCGATTCGGCAGGAGTTGGCCCTATGGCTGAAGACGAATACAACCAGGCTCGCCAGGCGGGTAATTTCGGCTGGCCTTATTTTGTGGGCGATAACAAAGCCTACTACGACGTCGATTTCGCGACGAACAAGAAGGGAGCGCAGTTCGATCCGGCTCATCCGATCAATGATTCGCCTAATAACACCGGCTTGCGCGATCTTCCGCCTGCCCAGCCAGCCCTGATCTCTTACCCTGCCTCTGAAACCAAGAAGTTTCCGTTCATGGGTACGGGTGGACGTAGTGCTATGGCGGGACCAGCCTACCACAAAGATGACTTTAAGGGGGCCAAACGCTCGTTTCCTGATTATTACAACGGCAAGGTGTTCTTCTACGAGTGGATGCGCGATCTGATTCTGTCGGTCAGCTTCAACGACAAGGGCGACATGACGAACGTCGAGCGATTCCTGCCAAACATGGCGTTCAGCCACCCAATCGATATGGCATTTGGACCGAATGGTGATCTGTACGTACTGGAGTATGGCACCGGCTGGTTTACCAAGAATGATGACTCGCGCCTGGTACGTATCGAATACAACGGCGGTAACCGCAAACCAGCCGTGCAGGCAGCCGCCAGCCAGACCGCCGGAGCCGTGCCGCTGAACGTGACCCTTTCATCTGAGGGAACAAAAGACTTCGACGGTGACGCCATGACGTATCAATGGAAGGTTTATTCAAAAGCGGGTGGGCAGCCTACGGTGCTGAACGAAGCCAATCCGACATTCACATTTCAAAAACCAGGCCAATACAAAGCGATTCTGACCGTAACGGATGCCAAAGGGGCAGCCGACACCCGTGAGCTGAACATTGTAGCGGGTAACCAGCCGCCGGTTGTAGCTCTCCAACTAACGAAAGGCAATAAGAGCTTTTATTTCCCCGGCGAGCCGATTGCTTACCAGGTTAATGTAACGGACAAAGAAGATGGTAGCCTGACGACGGGCAAGATTCAGCCCAAACAGGTGGTGGTCCGTGCGACGTACCAAGACGAAGCTACTGTACAGAATACCAGCCCAAGCGATGGCAACCCGGCCGGTCATAAATTTTCGGAAGCTGCATATCTGGGTAACGGCAAAGTGCTGATGGAAAAAAGCGATTGTAAAGCTTGTCACTTTACGGACAAAAAATCCATCGGACCGGCGTTCGTCGACGTAGCAAAACGCTATAAAAGCGATGCCAATGCGGTAGCTAGCTTATCAACTAAAATTATTAAAGGCGGTGGGGGCGTCTGGGGCGATGCCATAATGACCGCGCACCCGCAACTTGGCTCAGCCGATGCAGGTGAAATTGTCAAGTACATTCTAACCTTGTCGGACAAGCCTGTCGAAGCCCCGTTGCTGCCAACAAAAGGTACCGTCACACCGGCCAAAGACCAAAAGGGCAATCTGGTACTACAAGCGTCTTATAAGGATAAAGGAGCTAACGGCCTGCCCGCCCAATCATCCCAGCAGGCACTGGTGCTGCGGAACCCGCTGCTTCAGTTGGGAACGAGCGACAGCCAATCGAAAGGAACGATGATTTTCAAGTCGGGCCAACTTCCAGTCGTAGTCGTGATGGCGTCAGATACATATGTGCAGTTTAATAAACTGGACCTGACCGGTATCAAAGCGATGGAGTTTTCAGTAGCGATTCCTAAACAGGGGCTAAATGCCGCTGGTGGTCGCATTGAAGTGCGGGTCGATTCGCCGACCGGGCCCTTACTCGGACAAACCGAAGACTTACGTCCTTCCGAAGTGGAGGTAAAAAGCGCAGCCGACGCCTTCAAACCAAGTCTGGCCAAAGCTACCCTTTCGCCCGTGACCGGTGTACACGATTTGTACTTTGTCTTTAAGAACGAAAAAGCCGGTAAGGCTCCTCTGTTTGCCCCAATCACCGTTCAACTTTTTAACTAGTCTCCCAAAATCAAACGATCATGCCCCAATCCCGTCGTCAATTTCTGAACCAGCTTGGCTTATCAGCCGCCGGTCTGGGCTTTGCCTCTGCTTTACCAACTCAAACCTTCGCCGATATGACGGCTAAAGAATTTTCCGCTTCGGCGTTCCGATTTGATATGTCGCTCGCCGAATTCTCATTTGCGGGAGAACTGTTCTCTGGTAAAATGACCAACATGGAATTTCCAGCTAGGGCCAAAAACGAGTTCGGCATTAATGTGCTGGAGTACGTATCCATGTTTTTCAACAACAAGCACACCGACCAGACCTACCTGAAGGAGTTAAAGCAGCGAACCAACGATCTGGGTATGAAGAACAACCTCATCATGGTCGACGGGGCTAACATTGCCGATCTGGATGCAACCAAGCGGAAGCAGGCCGTCGAAGCGCACAAGGCCTGGGTGGATGCCGCCAAATATTTAGGCTGCACGGCCATCCGGGTCAATCTGGGTGATACGTCTATAGCCCTGTCCGGTGCCCCTGACGATCCGGCCGAAGAAGCCGCCAAAGCCGCTGCCGACGGCTATCATCAGCTGCTCGAATATGCTGCGAAGCAGAAGATTAATGTCATCGTTGAAAATCACTTTGGCAACTCAACCGACATCGACTGGCTGGTTGGCATTCTTAAACAAGTGAACATGCCCAACGCCGGTCTGCTGCCCGATTTCGGCAATTTCTGTCGGCAACGTAGCAAACCCGAAACCAACGACATTAAAGGCATAATGGCGACGAAGTGCCTGAAAGAATACGACCGCTACGAAGGTGTAAAGAAGATGATGCCCTACGCCAAAGGTATCAGTGCCAAAACGCATAAGTTCGATGCCAACGGCAACGAAACCGAAACGGATTTCCGCCGGATGTTCAAGATTATCAAAGATGCCGGGTTCACAGGTTACGTGGGCATCGAGTACGAGGGGGGTCTGATGAACATGTACAATCCGACGGGTGGTTATCTGCCTACCGCCGAAGGCATTAAAGCCACGAAAACCCTACTCGAACGGGTACGTACCGAACTGTCCTAGTGATTTGCGCAATCAAGTTCTACGGGCTATCTATCGGTAACCCGTAGAACATACCTCCACCCGGCGTACCTACCTGTAACCTCATATCACGTGAAAAGAATCGGTAAACTCATCCTCTGGAGTGTTCTTGGGCTTGTCTTGCTGTTGGCAGTGGCCATGGGCGTGTTCTTTTACAAGATTCAAAACGGTTTTCCCATAACGTATGAAACAGAGAAACCGACGATCAATTTTCCGCCGAACCAACCCGCTATCTTAGTATTTTCGAAAACAACGGCCTTCCGGCACGGTGAATCCATTGATGCTTCGAAACCGGTTTTTCAGACAATGGCCCGACGAAACAACTGGTTTGTTTACGAAACGGAGGAAGGGGGCGTTTTCAACCCAGAGCAGCTTCGGCAATTCGAAGCGGTTATCTTCAACAACTCCACAGGTCGGGTGCTCAATGATGAGCAACAGCAGGCACTAAGCCAGTACGTAGAAGCGGGTGGATCTTTGGTAGGTATTCACGGAGCCGGTGATAACTCACATCATTGGCCCTGGTACGAGACGAACCTGCTTGGTACCCAATTTTCTCACCATCCTATTAACCCCCACCTGCAGAAAACGGATGTACAAGTGGAAAAGGACGCCGATTCGACGCTGACTCATGATTTGCCTCCTTCGTGGATGCATGAAGATGAATGGTACGTCTTTCTGGGCCAGCCCAAAGGCGTTAACATCGTTTCTTACATTAACGGAGACAAGATCATCCCCAACGGCAATATGCTGTGGATTAAAAATAAAAACTTTGGGATGGGTAAGTACCACCCAGTCGCCTGGTATCGGTCCGTTGGCGAGGGAAAGACTTTTTACACATCTATGGGCCACTCTAAAGAAGTATGGCAGGACGCCCATTTCGTTCGTTTGGTAGAGAATGCCCTCCACTGGTCCATACGATAGACGCACTGTGAGCGTATAATCCGTAGATTTAAGAAATTTATTTAACCACAGTTTTAGCAAATCGATTAACATGAAAAAATTCGCCTTAACCCTTGCCTGTGCTTTTTCTCTGTCAGCCGTTTATGCTGCCGTTCCTGCGATTAGCACTCCTCCTGTAACGAACCAGCAACGTACCGATGACCCGGTCGATCTGAACCAGTACGTGGGTAAGTATAAATTTGAAGGACTACCTTTTGATTACCTCACTATCGCCGTAAAAGACGGCAAACTGACCGTTAATACGGGTACCGAAGAAGGCCCGCTGACCCCAATTAAAGATACTACCGACAAGTTTGATGCAGATGGCCGGGCCACGCTGAAGTTCAATCGGGATGAAAGCAAAAAAGTGACCAGCATCACCCTCGATGCGCAGGGCATGAGTTTTGAAGGCAAAAAAGAAGCGTAACCCCAACGTTCATTTTACCACTGATCTTGTCCTGACTGGAGGTAGAATGAATGCTTCACTCTAAAGTATCACGAAAGCTCCCACTAGCCCTACAGTGGGAGCTTTTGTATGACCGCTGGTTGTTCGGTGATATCTATTTCCTGCTCTGTAGGCTAGTAGTAGCATCTAGTTCCCCATTTAATCGTATATTAGGCTTATAGAGTTGTCGACGAGTTCACTTTGCGTATGCGTCTGGCGCACGTCGATGAAGCTAATTCTCTATTCTGCCATTGGATTAACGAGGTGATTCTCAGATTTTGGAAACCCAGCCTTAGCCTGCTTTTTGGGTGGTTACTACTAAGCCTGACGGCGCAGGCCCAGGGCGATTCGCTGTTTAAACTCCATCCTGACCAGCGTGTACTTCGACTCTGGCAGAGCGTTCCGTTCATCACGATTCGCCAGCGACCCTATCCACAGGAACGAGACTCAACCGCTTTTTTTGCTAAACTTGACCGGCTGGCGACCCTTGCCCAACAGAAGGATGATGAGCGTTTGTACTGGTCCATCCAGTTGCAGAAAATCCTGTTTCGCCATACGCAACTCGATCTACGTAGTAAGCCCTCGACTCAGTTCGAAGCCGCTCAGGAGTTGATGGATCAGTGTCCGGTGCGGGCGGTGCAGGCTGCGTACTGGTACTATCGGGGGCGGTTCGAATTTGGTCGGCAGCGGTTTGATGCCGGCTTTCGCTGGCTGCTGCGGGCTCAGCAGACGTTTGAGCAGATTGGCTACGGAAACATCCCCGAGATTAGTGAATACTTGTCAGGACTGGGAGGGCGGTATTATTTCTTTGGGGAGTATGCCACCTGTATCCGCTACATGGAAGCCTCCCTGCGATACCCATATCTAACGGTCCGGGCTCGGTTAGCCGCTCTGAATACCCTTGGCCTCTGCCAGCAGCACCTGGGCAATTACCCAAAAGCGCAGCGCCTATACGCGCAAACCCGTCAACTCGCCATTACGCACCGTGACTCGGCTTACACCGCCATTGCTACCACCAACCTGGGGCACATCCTCTTCCTGCGTCAGTGCGCCCCACAAGCACTGCCCTACCTCTATCAGGCCTATGACCTGAGCCTGCCGACTATACCCGAAAACGCAGCCCTGACCGACCTTTATCTGGCAAAAGCGTTGCTTGCGCTCGACAGTGCCGCTAAAGCAAAGACCTATATTGACCGCTCGACCCGCTTTTACAACAATCAGGTCTGGTCTGAATATAATCTCCAGTACGTTCAGGCCCGGACAATGTATTACAAAAAGACCGGCAACTACCGATTGGCCAAGGCATACCTGGATTCGACCCTGCAGCTACAGGATACCTTACGGGCCCGGTTTAATACCCGGCTGCTGGCTGCTTCACACACCCAAGCTAACGCCGAACGCTACCTGAGCGATCTGCGTAATCTGGAAACTGAGAAAGCAAATGCTGTTCAGGTACGTAACCTCATTCTGCTCGCACTGGTGCTGTTAGCCCTGCTGGGGGGCTATGCGCTCTGGCAGAATCAGCAAAAGCGCATGCAGGAAAAACGGGTGCTAGAGGCCGAGCAACAGCGGGCTCAGCAACTGCTAACCCAGTATATGGCCAACCTTCAGCAGAAGAACCAGCTCATTGAAACCATATCGGCCGAGCTAAACCAGTCTCGTAACGCACCAACTCAGTCATCAGCTAACCCTATGAACCCGGCTACCGTGGAAAATTTGCTCAATCGGGTGATTCTGACTGAAGTCGACTGGCAGCAGTTTAAGCACTTGCTTGAGGACGTGTATCCCGACTTTTTCGCGTCGCTGCACAACCGCTTTCCTGATCTGACTCCGGCTGAGATCCGATTGCTGGCCCTGCTCAAACTAGGCGTCTCCACCAAACAGATGGCCTTTATGCTGGGTGTAAATATGAATACCATCCGAACTGCACGCTACCGGCTACGTCGCAAGCTCGACCAGCACCAGCTCGACATCAACCTGGAAACTCTCATCCGGCAACTCTGATTGTTCGGCCTTTTATCTGGTCATTACCAGCTATTTTCTCGTTTCCGCTTTCAACACAATATCAGCGACTTACGACGATTGTCTACGCTTGGTATACACCTGTTGTCTACACTTTGCCTACGCTCAAAAATTGACAGGGAAGCCCTTTTCGACGCTGTTTTGTACGGGCTCTTGCTAAAACGGGCTCGCTGAACTAATGCGCTACGTTACGGGCTGGACAGCTACTTCGGAACAGCGTCGCTGGCTGCTGCAGCTGCTGAGTCTACTGATAGGATTCGCCTTGTTGGTAAGCAGCACCTGGCTGTATTATGACTACAAGGTCCGCCAGTTAGATCAGCAACAGGAGCGACTCCAACTTTCTAATCCTTAAGGCAACTTACTTTAACTGCTTACTGATGACTTCTTCTCTACGGATGGTTTATGAGGCTGCGACGCTAGCCTGCTTACGTACTGGCGGCTGGCCTAGGTTGCTGTGTACTCTTTGGCTGCTTACGCTCCCTCTACAGCTGCAAGCCCAGTGTTTACAGCCCGCTCAACGATACATAACAGGAGCTTTGCCTCGCTTTTTAGCTGTGGGAGATATGAATAAGGACGGGCGGCTGGACATTGTGACAGCCAGTGATAATAGCGGCACCGTGACGGTACTGCTGGCCGAACCAAGTGGCGGCTACACCGGTCAAGACTATGCAGTAGGAAGACCTGGTAGTGTAGCTGTGGGAGATGTGAATAAAGATGGTCGGCTGGACATTGTGACAACTACCTCAAGCAACGTAACGACGCTGCTGGCCCAGTCCACAGGCTATGCTCTTCAGAATTACAATGTAGGGTATACACCTTCGGATGTGGCCTTAGGCGATGTTAACAAGGATGGGCTCTTAGATATTGTAACCACTAATGCAAATGGCAACAGCGTAACCGTGCTGCTGGCCCAGTCTACAGGTGGCTATACCAGACAAGACTATAACCTGGGAACTATTCCTCTTGCTGTGGCTCTGGGTGATGTTAACGCCGATGGTCGGCTGGACATTGTAACAGCTAACTTTCAAAATAACGTAACAATATTGACATCTGAGCCTACCGGCAGCTACGCCCCCCTCAGTACTATACTGTAGATACTCTGCCTGTAGATGTAACGTTGGGAGATTTAAATGGAGATGGACGATCTGATATTATAACGGCTAATCTTACTGGTAACAGTGTGACAGTGCTGCTAACCCAGCCTACGGGCAACTACGCTAGTCAGAGCTATAGCGTGGGAGGTGGTCCTCGCAGTGTGACTCTGGGAGATCTAAATGGAGACGGACGGCCTGATATTGTGACAACTATTGAAAGTCTCGATAATGTAAGGGTGTTACTGGCCCAGCCGACAGGTGGCTATACCAGCCAGCACTACGTCGTAGGAGATACTCCTCAAGAGGTAGCTGTGGGCGATTTAGATGGAAACGGGCGACTGGACATTGTAACAGCGAATATAGCTAGCAATGACGTGGCAGTACTGCTGAATGCTGCCCCGCTAGCGATCACCCAGCAGCCCCCTACTAGTTCCAGTGTCTGTGCGGGGACTAACGTATCGGTACCCATCAGTGTAACGGGTAGCGTCATCGGCTACCAGTGGTACAAAGACAACACCCTATTAACCGGTCAGACCTCGGCCACACTGACCTTATCCAATGTGCAGACGACCGATGCGGGTAGCTACTCCCTGGTCATCACCGGTATCTGCAACAATCTGACTACAACTGCTTTTGACCTGGCAGTCAGTACCCCGCCCACACGGCTGTATGTAAAAGCAGATGCCAACGGAGCAAACACCGGGCTGTCGTGGACGGATGCGTTTACCGACCTACAAAGTGCACTGAATTATAACTGTTCAGGGAGGCTGACCGAAATTTGGGTAGCTAGGGGCACCTATAAACCGACTACTGGCACCAATCGAGGCATTAGCTTTTCGATGCGCAACAACGTAGCCATCTATGGGGGCTTTGCCGGTAGGGAAGACAATCTCAACGATCGGCAACTAACGTATCCATCCGGGAGCATACTTAGCGGAGAGATCGGCCAGCCAGGTAACGCCGACAACAGCCTGCATGTCATTTTCAATAACTCAGGGTTGGCAAACTCAGCTATCCTCGATGGGTTTATTATTACCGGAGGTAACGCCAATGGTACTGATGCGTTTGATTACAGGGGCGGGGGTATTCTCAATATAAGCAGTAATCCCACCATCACCAACTGTAGTGTGGTGGGCAACGCCGGTGGTCTGGGTGGGGGTATTCATAATCAAAACAGTAGTCCTATTTTAACTAATTGTAACCTGGAAGCCAACTATACTATTGGAAGCTTTAGTCAGGGAGGAGCCATTTACAATATAGATAGCAGTCCCAGCTTGACCAACTGTAGCTTTCTGGGTAATTCGGCTGTTTTCCAAGGCTCAGCCCTCTATAACGCGGGCAGCACTGCTCGTCTGACCAACTGTAGCTTGCAAGGCAATTCCTCCCCTGGATGGGCGATTCTTAATGGAAATAGCAGTACCAGTTTGATTAACTGTGTGGTTTGGGGCAACGTAGGCACCCCTGGGTTGTCCAACGATGATGCTAGTGTGACGGCAAGCTACAGCCTCTTTAACGCAGGGGCCACCGGCTATGTGGGCACCAACAACCGCACAACAACAGTGTCGCCCTTTGTGTCGGCCAGCAGCGTGGCGCTTAATGCCTGTGCCCCTGCCATTAACGCGGGCAGCAATGATGCCTACATCGCGGCAAATGGCCCTACTTCCGATCTAGTGGGTGCCCCCCGCATTGTTGACAACCGCATTGACATGGGGGCCGTCGAGTTTCCGGGCACGCCCAACAACCCCATTGCTATCACGCAACAGCCCGCCAGTTCCTCGGTCGTTTGTGAAGGAGCTACTGTTACGGCCATGGTTTCCGTCAGCGGTACGAGTCCAGTTTACCAATGGTACAAAGACGGACAGGCTTTAGCCAACCAGACCAGCGCTACGCTCTCATTACCGAATGTGACTACGGCTAACACCGGTAGCTACTCGGTCGTTATCACAGGAGCCTGCAACTCGCTGACCTCTTCGGCCTTTAGCCTGACGGTAAACGCCCGGCCCGTGGTTACAGTGACCAACCCCGCAGCTGTCTGTGCACCCGCTACGGTTAACCTAAACTCGGCCGTCTCGGTCAACGTAACGGGCTCGAGGCTGGCCTTCTTCACTGATGTTACGGGCAGTACCGCACTGGCTAACCCATCCAGTGTGACCAGCAGCGGTACCTACTACGTGCAGGCTACCAGCCCCGCTGGCTGTGCGTCGGAGATCAGCCCTATCGCCGTAATGATCAATTTCCAGCCAACCGTTACTCTCGACAACGATGGTCCTCTCACCTGCGCTAAGCCCAGTGTTACCCTATTGGCTTCTCCTGCTACCAGCCTTACCTTTGTCTTTAGTGGGGGCGATACTCCACCTAATCAACCCAACACGGCCAAGGTTACTAACGATGGTCTCTACTCAGTTACAGTCACCAATGCCAATGGCTGTTCAGCTACGGCGACTACCCAGGTAACCAGCAACACGGCGGCTCCTGAGAATGTGAACCTGACAAACAATGGCCCCTTGTCCTTTACCAACACCAGCGTCACGCTCAACGCAACAGCCGGGGCTGGCTACAGCTACTCGTTCAGTCAGGGGGCTGACCAGCAGGGGAACGGCTATAGCGCTACGGTCACCACGGCGGGCGTCTACTCGGTGACGGTGACTCGGCAAGACAACGGCTGTACGGCGACAGCCTCCACGACGGTAGCAGGCGGTAACAACCCCACGGTGTGTAGAGGGGGCACGGCGGTGATTAACGTAGTAGCCGAAGGTGATCCTATCCGCTACGAGTGGTACAAGAACAGCCTGACCAGCCCCAAGCTCATGGAAACACCCCAGCTCTTTCGGGGTACGGCTACCTCCAGCCTGACGCTGATCAACGCCCAGACCAACACCCAGGGCAACTTCTTCCTCAAAGTCACTGACCGCTCAGGCACCGTCAGAATCTACGGTCCTTACCGGCTGACGGTAGACGCTAACTGTCGGGCTCGGGAAGTAGCTCAGTTGGAGACACCCTTACGGATCGAGCTAGCCCCTAACCCCATCCAGCAGGACCGCCTACTGGCCGTAGTGCGGGGTGCCGAAGGTCGCTCGTTGCAAGTCGAGCTGGTTGATCTAAGTGGTAAGCCTATCCGTCAACAACAGTGGTCACAGGCTGAGCAACGTATTGACTGGGACATGCAGGGACAGACCAGTGGTATTTATCTGCTGCAAATTCTCAGTGAGGCCAGTGCGGATCTGCCCGCTCAACGTCAACGCGTGAAAGTAATCAAGCCGTAAACTCTACGAGCCTAGTTAAAGCACCATCTAAGCTGGCGACGTACTGCCTTGTGCATAGCTTCGTCAGGTTGGATGGTGTTTTTATTGTTGAAAATAGACAGTCCATAAACAAATACAAACAGCACCGTTTGATATTGTCTGGGCTGGTTACGAGCCAATCCTGACGTATCAAAAGTAGTAAACTTGAGTGAACGCTTATCACAATAGATTTTCTTCCTAAACTCCTTTCAATAAAAGCGGGAACCTTATCAGCCTGATAAAGTATTTTCTGTCCTATTTTCACAAAGTGCTACGTATTGAACCGAATTATGAGCCTGGAAGAGGAAATACAAGCCTACCAATTCGCCCAGGGCGTCCGGTCGGAAGCAGACCTGGTAAGCCGCTTCAATAAGGAGGACGAAGAGTTGAAAGCAATGTGGCTATTCGACGTATCGTCTTTACTCTTTCGCTTGGGCCCTTTTGACGCTGATACCGAGCAGTTCATCAGTGATGCTTCCATGATGCCCACTGACCCAAGCGCTCAACTCATCCGAAGATCATCATACCAGGGAGGACGCCTTCGGTTTGTCCTGGATACGTCGGAGAATGGTCTCGTTAAGTCGCATGAAACGCTGCTGAATGTATTTAAAGCTGTTTATGAGCGAATTACTCCATCTGAATTCGATAAATCGATAAAGTGGTGGTATTGGGACTTGTCAAGCAACGAGGTTGTTCAGGCGATTCTGACGCGCCATCAGGATTTGGTGGAGGCCACCTATATAAACCCCGACTACCGAAGTGAGTTTAACAGCATAGCCAAGCTGTGGAATGAGCGCCATAAGCCTAAACAGCCCGAAGCCGACGAACCCATTCCTGACACACCCGGTAAGTTTAACTTCGTGACCTACGACGAAGTGATGACGGCGCATACTGAGTTGACGAACAACAAGCAATGGCATGGTATTCGTGTGCTTACGAAGTCACTGAATAAAGCACTAATCAAACGGCATACGTTGGATTTCGACTCCGCGGATCGAATCGTGTGGGACGTAGTGGAGAGGCATTTGCGCGAAACGTATCACACCGATCTTCGCTCGGGATAAGTCGACTTGCCAGCTCAAACTTATTTAGACCAACCTGACTATTAATGGTACGTAACACGACTACGTTTACGGCTTTTCTCTTACCACTGACGAAATACTCCTTTGAATTCTATAGGAACATTGTCTTAAATGCCATGGTAATAGCCATTGCCGTAGCTGCCATCAGCAATCACGTTATTAGTCTCATTGAACTAGGCGTGTTGCTGCTGGGATTGTTCATTCAACTAGGGCTTGCCGCCTACAAACCAAACGCAGCTAGGCAGTTTGAGTAGCACAGCATCGTGGGTCGGCTAATTGCGATAGGCAGTGCGGGCATACTCGTTCTGGCTACCACGACTCAGCGGAGTTTACCTAACTTTTGCAAGATGCTGACGATTTGCGCGATATGTTCATTGCCTTTGGACCTGTATGCCAGACATCTTTCCCGGAAACGCAAGCGGACAATCTAGTGCGGTTTTGCTACACTACCTATTACGTTACCCCATACTGCTCATATACCCTACATGCGCCTAGCTTACAGGCCGTTCACTAGCTTGTTCCTTTGGCTTTGGCGGAATGCTTCTGGAAGTAGATTAGAGTCAGCTTTTCATTTACTGTACGCCGGTTGAACTCTTCGTAGCCCAGCCGCTGATATAGGTAGACACTGTTAATGCTCTTATGGCCAGCGCATAATTCAAACCGGTGCACATCAGGATGGTGCTGTTCGGCCTGGCTGATCAACTGCCTGCCTAAACCTTGATTCTGGTAAGCCTGATCAACGATGAGCTTGCTGATAAAGCAGGTTTGATCCTGCTGAAAAGCCCGTACTGACCCAATAATCCGACCTTCTCTAACTAGCTTCAACACAATACCGGCCCGAAACTCGTCTTCTACACTTTGCATCGACTGAAGCAAAGGCGGAATATTGTAATCATTGTGCAAACGCGCTTCGGTTAAATAGACTTGCTTTTGGAGTGAAAGAATCTCGGCTGCATCACTTAAATGGGCAACTTCTATGGGCGTCATTGTAGCGGCTGTTAGAGAATCGTTGAACGGTTGAGATAGAGCTTAAATATATACGCTGGCCAGTCTACAACGACAATGTTTTGAGGGAACGGTTACTTAATGCACAAAGCAAGTAGTTTTTAGCTTACGCTTGCTGTTTACAGGTAGCTAACGTTCTGATTCATCGCACGCTACGCCATAGGTGCAAGGCATTGCCGTGTCATCATAATTAAGTAGCAGCTTAGTGTAAACAGTCGGGTTTTACATCAGCTTCCTGAAATTGGCATAAGCTGCTAATTTTTTCGGATCAGTAGTATCTGATTATTTTCCTTCTTCGGGGACTGCTTTTCGGCGCCGTCGGGGTAAGCGAAACAGGTTACTACCGGCCTGTTCGGGCGTTTCGTCACCCAGCAACACACCCCAGGGCCGCAGGCTATCGACTCGGTCGAAAATAACTTTCATGATCGCAATTGCCGGAATGGACAGGAACATACCCGACACCCCCGCCAACGCGCCCCCAACCAACACACCCACAATCGACACCAGGGCATTGATACGTACTTTAGAGGCCACAATAAGGGGCACAAGTACATTGTTATCAACGAACTGCACGAATAGAAAAACGCCTATAACGCCAATCACCAGCGACAGATCAGGCTGGTAGCTCATGGTAATGACAACGGTCAACACCGTAGCCACCAGGCCACCGATGTAAGGCACCAGGTTTAAAATAGCCCCCATAATGCCCAGTAACAAGGCGTATTGTACGCCCAACAAAAGCAGGCCAACCCAGTTGAGCACCGCTACGCAAGCCGTTTCAATCAGTAAACCTACTACGTAGCTTTGAATGACTCCTTTGATTTCAGCGAGTACCTCACGGACCCGCGCAGTATGCTTTTCGGGGAAAAGCACGACCACAAAGTGCAGTAGCATCGACCGGTAATACAGCAGCAGGAACACATAGATAGGTAGTAAAATCAACGTGCCCAGCGGTCCGGTAATGATACCTAACGTATTGACCGTCTGTAACGTATCCAGCGTTTGCGCCTGCGCCTGCTTTATGTATCTATCCTGCTGCCGGTAGCTGACATTATATTCCCGACGAACCCAGCGCCGAACTTCGTCGTACAAATCGTTCAGGTGTTGCCTGATCTTGGGTAGATCATCGGTAAAATCAGACAGCTGCATCGATAAAATAATAGTGACACCGGCAATCGCGATTATCGCCAGCAACAAGGCCAGGCTTATGGCAAAGACCTTATGCATACCGAGCCGAAGTAGCCAGCTTTCTACTGGTCGCAACAGCACGGCCAGCAGCCCCGCCATAGCCAGCGGAACCAGAATATCCTGCCCCAGGTAAATGGCAACGGTGAGAATAGCCAGCGATAATAAGCTATGCGAAAACTGATGATAATGATACGGTCGGCTCTGCTCGGAGTTCATAAGGAGGATGTTTGCCGATCGCAAAATACAGTATTCTTTAACGCCTACAACTATACGTTTTCGGCTACCGTCATCATACACGTCGGATATGCCGGCCGGAATTAACCTCATCTGAGCGCCAACTCATCCGGTTTCGCTAAACTTGGCGTACTTTTGCGGGTTAATTAATCATGACACCTACTATCCGCGATATTGCCTACCAGCTCCGGCAGGGTCAACTCATTGCCCTGGCCGATGAGACGGGCTGGTCTCTGGCTGCCGATCCGATAAACGATGCGGCTGTCGAAACCCTGTTGACGGCCCGAACCAGTATGCCCTCGGGTTTACAGCCAACGGTGCTCATTGAGCATACCGATCAGCTTGGGCTATACGTAACGAAAGTCCCCGATGTAGCCTACGATCTGGTTGAGTTTGCCGACAATCCATTGATAGTGGTGTACGATCAGGGCAAGAACCTGTCGGCTCTCGTCGCACAGATGAGCGGTACGTCAACCGGCGAAGTCGCCGTACGTCGGTCACTGAGCAGCGACGTTCAGCGACTGATTGGTAGCTTCGGTCGGGGGTTACTCACGATTCCGTTCGAATCGCTCATCTGGCCACCCGCCCTCGAAGATCTTACCAATAACCGGTTCGGAACGCTTCCGGCGATGCCTAAACGGCCGAAAATCATGCGGCTGGGCGTGGATGGAACGGTTCGTTTTATTAGAAAATAAGTTCGCCGTTTCGGTCTGTTGCCCTACCCGCCTATGATCGACGAACGGCGAATCTCAGGATGTATGAATTTTAGCGACACCTTACATAAAAATCCAGTCTTTGACCGCATCGCCCACGAAGCCGACGCCCTTGGCGTACGAGCCTACGTTATTGGTGGGTTCGTGCGCGATCTGGTACTGGGTCGCCCTTCTAAAGACATAGACATCGTCTGCATTGGAAGTGGTATTGCGCTGGCGGAGGCCGTCGGCAAGGCGTTGCGTACCAACGTAGCTCAGTTCCCAAACTTCGGCACAGCCATGCTTCGGACTGAACATAACGGCCAGGATTGGGAGGTTGAGTTTGTGGGAGCCCGTAAAGAATCGTACCGGAGCGACTCGCGCAAGCCGATCGTAGAAGATGGTACGCTGGAAGATGACCAGAACCGGCGCGATTTCACCATCAACGCCATGAGCATTAGCCTCAACGCCAGTCAGTACGGTGAATTGATTGATCCCTTCGACGGTTTGAAGGACCTCAAACGAAAAATCATTCGGACCCCGCTCGACCCCGACGTTACGTTTTCTGACGATCCGCTGCGGATGATGCGGGCGATTCGCTTTGCGTCGCAGCTTAACTTTGATATTGAGCCCGATACGTTCGACGCCATCGTGCGCATGAACGAACGCATCACCATTGTGTCGCGGGAACGTATCACCGACGAGTTAAACAAAACGATTCTTTCGCCCACGCCTTCGTACGGATTCAAGCTGCTTTACCATGCTGGCTTGCTGGAACGAATTTTCCCTGAACTAGTGGCACTTAAAGGCGTGGAAACGATCGAAGGAAAAGGGCACAAAGACAATTTTTACCACACCCTTCAGGTACTCGATAACATTGCCAACCGCAGCAGTCAGTCGCCCGTGCTGCGCGCGAATGAGCTTTGGCTACGCTGGGCCGCGTTGCTGCACGATATTGCCAAACCCGCCACGAAACGGTTCGACCAGAAAGTAGGCTGGACGTTTCATGGCCACGAAGACTTGGGGGCTCGCTGGGTACCGGGCATTTTCCGAACCATGAAGCTTCCCCTGAACGAACACATGCGGTTTGTGCAGAAGCTCGTCCGGCTGCACCTTCGTCCGATTGCCCTGACCAAGGAGCAGATTACCGACTCAGCCCTGCGTCGGCTGCTGGTCGATGCAGGCGACGATCTGGACGGCCTCATGGCACTCTGCCGCGCCGACATCACCTCGAAAAACTACGAAAAGGTGCAGAAACACCTGCGCAATTTCGATAAGGTTGAACGTAAACTTCACGATCTGGAAGAGCGCGACAAACTGCGCAGCTTCCAACCGGTTATCACCGGTGAATTGATTATGGCAGCGTTTAATCTGCCCCCCTCTAAAGAAGTAGGCGAACTTAAAACAGTAGTGCGGGAAGCTATCCTGGACGGTATAGTGCCAAATAGCCTCGAAGAAGCCTATCCGTTTTTGGTTGAAGAAGGCAAAAAACGAGGGCTGGCGGTATCAAAAAATCTAAACGAATTAAGTAGCCTTCAAGCTGCTTCCGTCGAAAACGAACATCTGTCTAACTGAATACATGGAGAATAATACCAATTTTCGGCGCTTCTTCGGCGCATCGCTCACCATCCTGGGCGTAGTTGTAGTTCTATTTGCGTTAGTAGCGTTCCTGTCGGACGGCAAGCCGGTACTAGGGATGAGCGTGTCGAAAGGCGAAGCGGCCGCTCCATTCATCGTCGGTATGATCTTCCTCATAACCGGCGTCAATCTTGTCCGCGAATCATAACCAGAGTTAAAAGGTTGTGTAGTTATGAAGTTATATAGCCAATGAAGCGTAAGCCAACTTTATAACTTTGTAACCCTACAACTTTACAACTCTAAATTCTATAACTCACTTCGACAGGCGGGCGGTGAGCAGCCATTCGTACGTATTGAGTGGCTGCGGCAACCCATCGGGCTTAATCTGGAGATACATCAGATGGAGGTGCGTCGGTGAGCGGGTTTTATAGGCGTTGTAGCCTGTACGTCCCATTTCGGCCAGCTTCTCCCCGGCCTGTACCCATTGCCCCGGCGCTACGTCGACCTGGCTGTTGTGAGCGTAATAGAACAAGCCATGAAGCGTCGGGTCATATACCCAAATCCAGTTGCCGCCCCGGTATTCTGAACCGGGTTGCCAGGCAGTTTCGATACCGATTACCAGCCCGCTGCTCATGGCCAGAATATCAACGGGTCTGCCAGTACGGTCGTCGGCAATATCCTGATTGCGGTCGGTGATGAAAATATCCTGGGCGGGGTGGCTCCCCCGAACGGCGTAGTCAAACAAATCGAAACCCGTGCCTCGATAGCCTTCACCGTGAGTTCCGCCTATAGCGCTGGGGGTATAACCTCGAATGGGAAACGCAAAATACCGCCCCGTTCGGCGGAGGCTATCCCGTTGCAGCGAATCTTGTCGGTAGCTTTCGTCACTCCGGAAGCGCTCCTGCAAACCGCGCATGATGGCACTGAATTCCATCCGGGCCGAGTCGGGCGTAACGCGCTGCTCTCTGATCTGCGTATACAACGTTTGAAATCGCTGGCAGTACGTATATAGCGTCGGCTCCGTCGAGTTACTGATGACGACCTGTGACGAAGCCATATTCAGACTTCCCACCAAAAATGCACCCACGATACCTACTACACGCATGAACGAAGTTACGTCAATCTTCACTACTTATCTTCCCAGGTTAAGCCCCAAAAATACACAAAGTAGGATGAGTAGCGTATGCCTTTAACTCAGACAGCAGCGCCTAATTTTTTTTAATACGTTCAGGAGAACTAACCCGCTACGGGCACACGATGCGATAAAACGTGTAGCTGAGCGTTATGGCGGTGTACGTATAGCTGTCGCTGAGAGCAGGATTCCCCTGAGCAAGTTTGTTTGTGGTTACGCCAAACGTACGCTCACCCAAGCCATCCAGGTAATCATTGCGGGTAAAGCGGGTGCCAAACTCCAGGCCAACACTCCAGGGGCGGTTGATTTCGTATTTTACCCCAATCCCTAACGGAAAATTCAGAATACCGCGGGCCTTAATAACCGAGTTCTTGAAGTTCGATAAGCCAACGCCAGCAAACACATAGGGAGTCCAGTTGCGGGCTTTAGGCTGTAGTTTATAGTTCAAAAAGTTGTATTCAAGATCGACAGTGGCCTCGCCTAACGTAGTCCGAAAGGCGTAGTTACGCGCCTGCCGCAGCGGATCATTACTAGCCCGGTCCTCGCCACGCAACACGCCGGTTGCCATACCCGCCCGAATGGAGAACGAACGTGACGCATTGTACCGAAAAAACAAACCGGCGGCCGGACCGTAGTAAAGCGGATTTAGCGCAGGCAGTACGTCTCCTTTGTAGAGCATTCCGCCCAGCCCACCACCGACCTCAATTTTCTGCGCCTGTGCACTGAAACTGATAAAAAGCCCGACTAGAAGCAGTCGGGCTATTACACATGATTGGTTCTGCATAAAATACCGTAGTCACCCTATGTCCCATTGCTGACGATACCAACTGTACGGCCAGCAGCGATACAAGTGATCTACTTAATAGGCGGGCACTTGATTTTACTCGGTATGATGTAATGAATCGAGAAATTCGTCAATAAATACCCATCAGGCAGAATATTGTCTCCGCCACGAACGGGTGTCTCTAATGCATTTTGTATTGACCCCTGCAGATCCGGGCGTGACTGAAAGAGATCGGCGAGCTTTTGGTACCGGCCGGGTTCGTTCTTCCGGGCCGCCACTTCTTCAAAGCGACGATTGGACATTACAGTTGCCAGTCCTTCGAGCGTGGCCGGGTCGGGGTAGCTTCCAGAACCGACATCGTCCAGGTAATCGGTGAAGGTATACCGATAGCCGATCTCAACGCCGACGTTAAAGTTTTGATTTAAGGCGTAACGTACGCCGAAGCCGACCGGTATGGCCACCGTAACCAGCGAATACGGCTTATCACGGCCAGGCTGTCCCTGACCTTCCGTGTGCAGAGGCTGAAGCTTTACCCACTGACGGTCATCACCACTAGCCGCGTCAGCGGGCGTGCGGGCCTCAGGACTGTGCGCAACCACGGCGAGGCCGCCAAACAGATATGGTGTAAATTTCGCGCGGGCATTCGAGTTTCGTCCGTCCTCAATGAAGTTATAGATACCAGTCAGAGCAAATTCTTTCAGGTCATTCCGAAAGTGTAAGTTCCGAGCGTACTGGACCAGGTTTTTCTCGATGTTGTTCTTGTTGAAAGTATAGTCGTCACCGGTGATCCGGGCCCAGGTAAACATAGCGCGGGCCGCAAAATGGGGCGTAAACTGCCGGGTGTAGCCAAGGCCGACATTCCAACGGGGCAAGGTAGTCAACGTTCTGAGCGGCTGACGATAACCGGCCAGATCACCCAGGTAAGTAGACGTACCGACACCGAAGGTAACGGATGAATAAGGCGCAAACCGTGTGTTTGGCCGTCGCTGCGCCAAACTATCGGTAATCTGGCCCCCTAGCAGACAAAGGGTTGCTGCCCCCGCTGCTAAAATCTTACATGTCTTCATATGGACGAAATACGTGAATCAACCGTGAACTGGTAAGCCAGCCAATTCCGAAACGGCAACTGCGCGGCTTTTATTGGCAATATGCATTAAAAATTATGCCATAGACCCAATTCAGGCCGAATGAACCCGAAATAATATAACTATCCGATGCTACGGAACGAGGCCAAACCGGACTGGATTGTTGGACTCAGTTGCGGATGTCCCAGCCCCAGTTCAGTTTGCTACGGAGCGTATTCAGGAAATTATCGTCCCGCAGCTTAATCAAGCGGGCTTTAAACGCTTCTTTCTGAACACTGATACGTACGGACGTATCGACGGTGAAGGAGCGGGAATCCAGCGCGGCCAGAAAATTACCGCTGCGGCTTTCAACCTCGAACGCCAGTTGACAGCTGTCCATGACAATCATGGGCCGAACATTCAGATTATGCGGACTAATAGGGGTGATAATAAAATTGTTCGTTTGGGGCAGTAGTACGGGGCCTCCGCAGCTAAGTGAATAGCCCGTCGAGCCCGAAGGCGTTGAGATAATCAGGCCGTCGGCCCAGTACGAATTCAGGAACTCCCCATCTAGGTACGTATGTACCGTAATCATCGACGACGTTTGCGTACGCGTGATGGTAAAGTCATTCAGACCAAACGGCAGCTCCCCAAAAATATCCTGGTTGGAACGCACACTGACCAGCGTTCGCTCGTCAATACTGTACTGCTCATTGAAGAGCGCATCGATCATGAGCCGCACGGAGGCAGGTGCTACCGTAGCAAGAAAGCCTAAACGCCCGATATTAATCCCAATAATAGGAATTTGGTGAGCTCCAACGTGCGTAACGGCATCGAGCAGGGTACCATCCCCCCCCAGGCTAAAAATAAAGTCGGCATTATCGACGCCTTGCTCAACTGTGTAGGTGGCGTCGCTGTAGTGAGCGACGCCAGCCGCATCCAGAAACTCCCGGTAGCCAGCTGAGATGATTACCTCAGCCTGCCGTTTCGCCAGTTCTTCAAACATAGACTGTATATACGGCCGAGCCGATTCGGGGAAGTTACGCCCGTGAATGGCAATTTTCATGCGATTTAAAGTTAGTGCAGAACCGCTTGCGCGGTTCGTGAATAGTAGTCAGCCTTCGTAGAACGAGCCAGCCCCATCCACTACGTATTGAGATAGCGAAGTAAGGAGTCGAGCCGCTCCTGATCGATGCTTTCAACGGGTGCGTTGGCAAAAGCAGCTTCGATCTGGTACCCAAATCGCTCCAACGTTGAAATGACCGGCGCAATGTCCCGCCGGTTTAGTTTAAGAGTCAGCCGTGAGCGGTCGGGCATCCCGTACGCTGCGCTGGAAAAATAACTGCTGATGACCTTTACGTTGTTCGACTCGATAAGCCGGCTGATTTCGGCCATTGAATAATCCCGCTCGTTGATATTCAGGATTAAGATTGCCCCGGCTTCCTGCACGCCAAGCTCCTGAGCGAACTGTTTGAGCAGTTCACCGGCCGAGATGGTGCCGAGAAATTCCTGCCCTTCGGTGAGCACAGCGACAACCGCCATCTGGTGCTGAATAATCAATCCAAGCACCTCAAACAGGTGCTGATCTTCGTACGCATACGTCTGCTCGAACAGGCGCATAATGTCACCCAACGGACGTTCGTCGTCCGAAACATCCATCAAGAGTTCTTCACTAACCACGCCCCGATAACCGCCCTGATCGGTCAGTACGAGTTGGCTGACGTGGTGTTCCTGCATCCAATCCAACGCCTGCCCAACAGAGTCGGTCGACTTCAGAGCCGGAAGCATTGGGTCTATGAGTTCGGCAGCCAGCATACTAATGAATATTTACGAAAACTGTACGGCAGAAAACTAGTGAAATTCTGCCATAGTTTCCAAAACTTAGCGAAAAAGCTTGATGTCTATTCGAAAAATCGGCTGTATAAGTAAAAGGTTTCGCCCGGCTCAAACTCAACTTCGCCTTACCCGAATCAGGCGACTAACTCGCCCAGCGGATGGCGCACGAGCCAATCTCCTAGTAATTCATTGAACCGGTTCGGACACTCCATCATGGGCGCATGGCAGCACTTATCGATAAAAAAGAGTTCTGAGTGTGCGATCAGCCGGTTGAACTCGTGCCCCACTTCGGCGGGCGTGATGGTATCGTTCAGCCCCCAGACAAGCAGCGTTGGCACCTGAATCTGGTGTAAGTCTTTCGCTACGTTGTTGCGCTGGGCCGATTTGGCAATACCAACGATACTCATGCATTTGGGAATGCTGCTCGTGATCTCGAAAACTTCGTCAATGAGTTCTTTAGAGGCCACCTTGGGATCGTAGAAGGTATACGCCACCCGTTCCGCGATGTAATCATAGCTTCCCCGTTTGGGAAACGAGCCGCCCATACCGTTCTCAAACAAGCCAGAGCTACCGGTCAGAACGAGCCGCCGAACCTGTTCGGGGTGCTTGAATGTATACAGAATCGCCAGGTGACCACCCAGTGAATTACCGAGTAAGGTCATGTCTGTCAGCGATTTCTGAGCGACGAATTTTTCAATAAACGCCACTAACCCTTCCAGACTCGCCTGCCGGATGGGCATCTCGTAGATTGGAAGCAGTGGAATAACGACCCGGTACCGGTTAGCGAACGTATTGATAACGCTGTCCCAGTTGCTCAGGGCACCAAACAGACCGTGCAGCAATAAAAACACTTCGCCTTCTCCTTCGTCGACGTAGCGGAAACCTGCTTCTTCGCGGATCTGGTAATTCATAGGTATTCTACAGTTAATGATGAGGTGTTAGCCTTCCTACTGCTTAACAACGTAAACGCAATCCAGTTCTTCAACATATGTAATCCGTGTTCCGTCAGGGCTGCTTCAGGGTGAAATTGAACGCCCCAGATCGGCAACGTCCGATGACGTAACGCCATCAGCTCGCCCTGATCGGTAACGGCTAAACCCACTAACGTATCGGGCAAGTCCGTCAGCAGTAACGAGTGGTAGCGCGTTACGGTAAATTCGCCCGGCAGCCCACTCCAGAGCAGATCGTCGGTGAGCGTTCTGATGCTGGACGTCTTTCCGTGCATCGGCTGACCGGCTTTCGTCAGCTTCGCTCCGAAAAACTCACCCAGCGCCTGGTGCCCCAGACAAACGCCGAGCATCGGTACACGCTGATGATAATACTGGATAACATCGGAGAGCCGTCCGGCCGCGAGTGGGGTTCCCGGTCCGGGCGAAAGCACCACCCCGTCCATCCCTCGCAGGCACAACCGATCTAAGGGTTCGTTGTTTCGAACAACCCGGCAATTCACGCCTGCTTGTCGCAGATAATCCACGAGCATATAGGTGAACGAATCGAAGTTGTCAACAACCAGTAGGTCCATGACCAGCTAACAAAAAGGAACGCGCCAAAATTAACAATTTCTAAGAAAAATAAATGGTTAATATTATATAATCTCTGACTATCAATAGCTTAACCTTTATCAATATTGGAATTATTTAATTTTTATCAAAAAAATACTATCCTAATAAATCTCTGAACTGTGTATCGGCCCACATAGCATGTAACTTTGGCGTTCGTTATCTTGGATTCATTCCTTCTGTTTTATGTCCACCGATTCACCCGTAATTATCGTTGGGGCCGGTATGGCCGGCCTGACTTGTGCTGTATATTTAAAGCAAGCCGGTATCAACGCGCTGGTTCTCGAAGCCAGCGATGGTGTAGGAGGACGGGTTCGAACGGATACTGTCGACGGCTTTCGGCTTGATCGGGGTTTTCAGATTCTGCTGACGGCGTATCCCGAAGCGCAGCGACTGTTAAACTATGCTGCGCTCGATTTGCGGGCATTTCGATCGGGCGCGCTCATCCGCGACCATCGATCAGACAGCTCGGCGCCGTGGATGACGTTGCTGAATCCGGTTCAGGAACCCAGCGCTGTCTTCCAAACACTCACCTCACCCGTTGGAACGCTGGGCGATAAACTACGTATCGTTACGTTGCTACGCCGAACGCAGCAGGTATCTCTCGACGAATTGTTTCAGCAAACGCCAACCACTACGCTCGCCTTCCTGCACGAAATCGGCTTTTCGGAACGGATGATTGAGCAGTTTTTCCGCCCTTTTTTCGGGGGTGTTTTTCTGGAAGATGCGCTCAGTACGTCGAGTAATTTCTTCGAGTTTTGCTTTCGGATGTTTTTCATCGGCGATGCGGCCGTACCGGCTTCTGGTATGTCGGCCATTCCGGCTCAACTGGCCAGCCGACTTGATCCAAACCAGATTCGCTTAAATTCAGTGGTTAAGCGAATCGATGGTAATCGGGTTGAACTCGACACGGGCGAAACATTCACCGGGCGCGCGGTGGTGTTAGCAGTCGATGCGGCACAGGCGGCTCGGCTGACCGGTGCTCCGGCCCCCGCCCTGCCCGCCTTCAACCACACCACCTGTACGTATTTTGCGGCCCCCACTGGCATTCCCCTGCCGGCTTCCCAGCAACGACTGCTCATGCTGAATCCGCAGCGGAGTTCAGCAGTGCACAACCTGGCCATTATGAACGACGTAGCGCCCGAATACGCAGCAGTGAACACGCTCGCTTCGGCCCCACAATCGCTGGTTTCGGTCAGCACACAAGGGCTGGAAACGGTAGATGAAGATGCCCTGACGGAGCGGATTCAGCGCGAGTTGACCGGTTGGTTTGGCGAGGACGTAAAACAGTGGCGGCACCTCCGAACGTATCATCTGCCGCAGGCGCTTCCCGCCTACGGCCCTAATGCCGTTCACCAGCCGCTGAAACGTTCCGAGAACCTATATCAGTGTGGCGATCAAACGGCTTACCCATCGCTCAATGCGGCTATGAAAACGGGCCGCGAAGTAGCCGAATTAATCCGGCAGCAACTAGCGGTTTAGCCACAACTCAGACACAAAAGCCCGTTGATTTTACGTTAAATTTGTTTGTTGACTAACCCACATCAACGTATGAAAGCAGCTATTGACGTAGCCATTATCGGAGCTGGCTTCGCCGGACTTGGGGCAGCCGTTCGGCTGAAACAGCAGGGCAAGGTTTCGTTTGTCGTGTTTGAGCGCGCCAGTGAAGTCGGTGGCACTTGGCGCGACAACGTGTATCCAGGCTGCGCCTGCGATGTGCCGTCGCATTTGTATTCGCTTTCGTTCGCGCAAAATCCAACCTGGTCGCGAACGTACTCGGCCCAGCCCGAGATTTTAGCTTACCTCAGAAATGTTGTCGATACGTATGCGCTGAAGCCGCATATCCGCTACAATACTGAAATCATCCGTACGGAATTTTCAGAGGTTGGTGGATACTGGACGCTTACCGATCGCACGGGCAACCAACTGACGGCCCGCGTCGTTATTGGCGCTATAGGCCCGCTCAACCGCCCGAGTATCCCTACCTTCAACGGGCTTGATTCCTTCTCGGGTCGCCAGTTTCACTCCGCCAACTGGGATCATAGCTATGACTTAGCCAACAAGCACGTCGCGGTGATCGGCACGGGGGCCAGTGCCATCCAGATCATCCCGCAGATTGCGCCGAAAGTGGCCCGACTCACGGTGTACCAACGTACCGCCCCCTACGTAACGCCCCGGCTCGACCGGGCAGTATCGCCGGTTGAACAACGCCTGTTTCAACGGATTCCGCTCGCTCAGAAATTGTATCGCTCGTTTATCTACTGGGGAAACGAACTCCGTGGTCTGTCGTTTTTGGGCAATGAAACGTTCAGTAAGGTAGGGACTAAACTGGCCCTCAAACACCTGGAGCGGTCGATCAGCGATCCCGAACTCCGTCGGAAAGCAACACCGAATTATAAGTTAGGCTGCAAACGAGTCTTAGTTTCAGATGATTACTACCCAGCCTTGACCCGCCCCAATGTCGAGCTGGTAACGGAACCCATTGCCACCGTAGGGCCTACCTCGATCACCACCAACGACGGGACCGAGCGCCCGGCCGATGTTATCATTTTTAGCACGGGTTTTGTGGCTGCGGACATCATCTGCGATCTGCACATCATCGGCCGCAACGGGCGAAATCTCTTCGATGAGTGGCAGAAAACGGGAGCACAAGCGCATTACGGCCTGACGGTTTCGGGCTATCCGAACCTGCTGTTTCTGGTTGGTCCGAATACAGGGTTAGGGCACAATTCTATCGTGCACATGATCGAATCGCAGGTTAATTATGTGCTCGATTATTTACGACTACTGAATAAGGCTGGAGAGGGCGCATTTCTAGATGTCAGACCCGAAGCCCAGGAAAGCTACAATAAAACCATCCAGCAAAAGCTGACGAGTACCGTATGGGCATCGGGCTGCCAGAGCTGGTACCTGAACGCCCAGGGTAAAAACACGACGATCTGGCCCGCCCTCACAGTTACCTACCGCAACGTCACGCGCCGGGTTAATCCAGCCGATTACGAGATTGTCCGATCCGTAAATCGAGAGCCATCTTTAGCGCATACATGAGCTATTACAAATGTGCTCTTTACGTTTCTTTCTATTAAAAATTCTAGGAGTTGAACAAGGTCATAATCAGCTTCTCACTTTATAAAGAGTTGGCGAAAAATAGACGCTATCCGATCTTTTCTGAGTTAAGACCACGAAGTACAGCGTATCCCCGTTAAACTTGCACTTCGTAAATTGTTACTCGTTTGCGTTTCTTTCTGCGTTACGTCCTACCGTTTCTGATTGCCCTGCCGATCGGTTTTCTACTGCTCTATCCGCAGGTGTTCCGGTGCATGCGTATTAGCCAGTCACCGGATTTTACGTCATTAAAGCCGCTGCATAACGTGTACGTCAACCATAACGCAACGTCCCGTCAGCGGCAACAACTGCGCAACCACATCGTAACCGCCCAAAACCGGATTCAACGCTTTTGGGGGGACCGGCGCGGGCAGGCCATCCTGATCTATTGCCCGCATCAGGACGAGTACGAACAGTATTGCATAGGTGGAGAAGGCGCGGGCTGTAGCGTGGGGACACCCTGGGGCGCGTCTTACCTCGTACTGGGGCCCGACGGGAACAATGCCGATGTAATTGCTCATGAGTTATGCCATGATGAGTTGTTTAGTCGGTTAGGCTGGTGGCGTGTCAAACGGGAAATTCCCGTCTGGTTCAACGAAGGGCTGGCCCTGATGCTGGATTATCGGTTCACCAAGCCGTTGGTCGAGCAATCAGATACTGCTTCACAGCCGGATTCGGTATTCACTGAAGAGGCAGATCTGGTTCCGTTTACAAACCAACCGATGCTAAAACTAGCGGAGTTGGAAACCACGCGCGATTTCTTCGGGGGCAATTATGACCAGGTTATGCTGGCCTATCAAACAGCCGCCGATGAGGTGTCGCGCTGGCTGGCCGTCGTCGGCTGGCCAAGTGTTTCGGTATTAACGAACGCAATTGCCAATGGCGACGACTTCGCAGATATTTACCTACGCCTGGAACGAGCCAAACGAAATCAACGACACCGCCCCTGATAAAACGGCGCAATTACATGGTCTTTTGTACCGGCAACGTAGTAAGAGACAAAGTGTCAAAAGGCACTTTTTACCTATTGGTTTCCTTGCTTATTTGAAGTGACTTTACAAATCCTCAAAACACTTCGGGCGAACCGGTTTGGTTCGCCCGAAGGAGGTCGGTTGATGGAAAATGGTGTGCAGGATAGCCGCTTAAACCATTTGTTAAAGGATAGAATTGGAAAGCCAACGTTCTCTTCCATGCTACTGCAAACCACTACAGCAGGAAGATACGATCACTCGCATTAGGCTTTCCAAATGTCACTCCTTTTCGACTAAAGCCGCTTTCGGATTTGAGTCAAATTCTATCAAATTCAGGACACCCTCTAAAAAACGGCACAAAAGGGCTTAAATCGGCAGTTTCAGCCCTTTTTCAGATATTCGGTAGGCGTTACATGATGGAATTTTTTAAAAGCGCTGGTAAAGTGAGCGTGTGTTTTAAAGCCCACGAGATCTGCTGTCTCGCCTGAATTTTTGCCGGACCGAAGCAATTCGGCAGCCTTCCGAAGTCTGTAATTTCGGATAAGGTGAGCAGGCGTGAGATCGGTCACGCTTTCCAGTTTCCGATAAAACGTCTTACGACCCATGGCAACTCCCTTCGCTAACTCATTAATACCGAATTTCGGATTGCCCAAGTTAGCCTCAATCAATTGGTAAAGTTGATGAATGAATGCAGGCTGCCCGGCATCAGCAGACATCGGCGCGTCTGGATCCTCAATCTGCTTTCTGTACTTCTCTCGTAGTTTCTGCTGGTAGCTAATCAGGTTACGGATCCGCAGCCGTAACTCTTCGGGCTGAAACGGTTTAGTCAGATACTCATCTGCCCCCTGCTGTAATCCTTCGATTCGGCTATCCTGAGCCGCTCTGGCCGTAAGCAACACTACGGCAATGTGGTTGGTAGCTAGGTCATTTTTGATAAGCTGCGTTAACTCATAGCCATCCATTTGGGGCATCATCACATCCGAAATCACGACGTCAGGCAGTTCGTCCTGCGTCCGCTTCCAGCCTTCTTTGCCGTTTGCCGCCATCAATACGCGATATGCCCCAGATAACTCATCAGCAATGAACTCGCGCAGTTCCTGATTATCCTCTACAACCAGCACAAGCGGAAGTGTCGACGTATCCGTCTCCTCCTCTTCCCCTTCCGGTACTACGTTGGCCTCGTCTTCCTGGCTAACAGCGGCATGAAGGATATAAGGAGCAATCACCGGCTGGCCCACCTCCGGTACGTCGACTTCCCCGGTAACAGGTTGCACCGGCAACCGGACTGTAAACGTAGTGCCCGATCCCAGTTGGCTGCTTACCTCGATTGTGCCTCCCATCAGTTCGGTGAGTTCTTTGACTAGCGCCAGTCCGATACCCGTTCCTTCGTAAGCACGGGTCTGCGAGGTATCGACCTGATAAAATCGGTCATAGATATGATCAAGCCGATCAGCAGGAATGCCAATGCCCGTGTCGGCAACCGTAATCTGCATCCTGGGGAGATCATCGGAACCGTCAGCCGAATCAAAGGCAACCGATACGGTTACCTGTCCACCCGACTTGGTGAACTTTACCGCGTTTGACAATAGATTGACGAATATTTTATTCCACTTATCGTCGTCGAACAAGTATTCCCGATCATCAACATTGGCGACGTAAAGCAACTGAATTTCTTTCTGTTCGGCGTTATGCCGGAACGATTCCACCAGTTGACGGATATAGTCGGCAATGTTACCCCGCTTCAGCAAAACCGGCATGCTGTCGGCTTCGAGCTTCGACATATCCAGCAGTTGATTCACTAGACCAAGTAACTGCTCTGCGTTACGTTTTACGTTGGTCAATTTGGAGCGGGTTTCCGGGCCGAGGGCAGGTGTCTGTAAAAGTGATTCAACCGGCGATATGATGAGGGTTAACGGCGTGCGGAATTCGTGGGTTATATTCGAGAAAAAACGGCCTTTCAACTCATTGACGGCCTCGAGCTGTTCAGCTTTACGCTGATTAAAAGCCAGTTCTTCTCGCTGCCTGATTCGATTGGTATATATACGCAGCCCACCCACTACAGCCCCAATAAGCGCAATACCATACAGTACGTATGCCCACCAGGTAGCCCACCAGGGAGGCATAATCGTGATTTGCAGCGAGGTCCCTTCCTCGTTCCAGATGCCATCACTGTTTGAGGCTTTTACCCGAAACGTGTAGTGACCCGGCGGCAGACTCGTGTAGTTGACAAAGCGCCGATTTCCGTTCTGCACCCACCCTTTGTCGATACCCGTTAATTGGTATTTGTACTGACTTTTTTCGGGCAGCACATAAGTCAAGGCTACAAACTCGAACGACAGGAAGTTTTCGTCGTGGTTCAGCGTAATCGGCTCCCCGGTCAGCGGCTGGCTTTTATCCAGCACTTTAAACCCGGTAATGTGCACCGGAAACGGGCGGGTATCATCGCGGATACTATCCGGATTGAAGTGAACCAAGCCGTTCAGGTTACCGAAGTAAAGCCGGTTGTTCTGTCGGATGACGGCATTTTCCAAAAAATCGTTACTCGGCAATCCATCGTTAATGGTGTAATTTCGAACGCTTTGCGTACGTGGATCGAAGCGGCAGAGTCCTTTGCTGGTGCTTAACCATAAGTTGCCAGACGGATCATTAATGATACCAACCACGCGGTTACTCGGCAAACCCGCCTGCATTGTGAAATTGGTAAACAGTCCCATTTTGGGGTCGAGCCGGTTAAGCCCCCCCTGATTGGTGCCTATCCAGATAATGCCCTGCGGGTCCTCATAAAACGCCAGCACTTCGTTGCTATTCAGCTTCCCTAGCTGGGAAGAGGGTGTATAATGGACAAACTGCCCCGTTTTAGGAGTCAACCGGCTAATGCCCTTACCGTTCACCGCCACCCAGACATCGCCGGTTCGACTGGCCAGAATCGCGTAAACAAACTTATCGGGCAGACCTTTCTCGTTGTCCGGATCGTATTTATAGTACGTGTATTGTTGGGTTCCGGGGTCGAAGGAGCCGATTCCGCCTTCTCCGCCGATCCAGATGGTTCCCGTTGGGCCACGCGAGATAAACTGAGTAGGCACTTCCGACGGGTAGCCTTTAAATTTGTTTGTCGATTTATCGTAGTAATACAGCCCATTCCAGGTCCCTAACCAAACCCCGTCCTTATCGGCCAGCATGGACGTAGTGTAGTTTTCGTGCGGACCAACTCCACCCAGCGCTGACGGAGGAACCAGGCTGACGGTACGGTTCAGATCGACCTGAAATACGTTACGTTGGTTACTGAGCCACAGCCGATTGTCAGTATCGATCAGAACAACGTCGGCCTTATTCTCGATCAGATTTGCCGTACCCGCGCTGGGCTTAATCTGGAACGTAGCGAACGGTTTGGTGGGCATTGCCAGCCGGTCGATTCCGTTGTTAGTGCCTACCCACAACCGGCCAGACCGGTCGTGATAAGCAGCCTGGGCATTGGTGCTGCTGAGGCCTTTGGGTCTGTTCGGATCGGGCCGGTAGGTTACAATCCGCTGACCGTCGGCATCGAACCGTTGAAGGCCCTCGGTAGTGGCGACCCACAAAAACCCCTGTGTATCCTGATGCAGGGCGTTGAGATACACAAACGGATTGACCTGCCCTTCGGGCCGAAACGGCACCGGGCGTATGTGCCGACTGTTGAGATTAATCTGAAAAATACCATCACCAGCCGTACCTAACCAAAGTGTATTACGCTTATCCAGGTGAAATGAGTTAAAAACGGGCTGGGCACCTGTAGGCGCTGGCGCCGATACAAGCGAAAAGTGGCCGTTCTTTTTGTCGAAGCTATACAGGCCATGATACGTACCCACCCAGAATCGCCCCTGTCGATCAATGAAAATCGATTTGATGGGTGTTTCTTCTGCTGGAGATTGATAGAGTTGGAAATGATGCCGCTCCGGATCGTAACGGGCTATGCCATCATAGGCGCTGATCCACAGGATACCGTCTCCATCTTCGCAGACCGACAACTGATTGTTCCAGCGATTCGCGTTTTCGGTCTGAATCGGGTGGGGCGTTACCTGCCCCGTTCGTTTGTCGATTTCGTGCAGCCCTCCCCCTTCAGTAACGACCCACAGGCTGGCTGGTCGCCGGCGGCCTTCGCACATGCCCGCTATACGGTTGTTGCGGAAGCTATGATTAGGCTGGGCGGGATCGGGCTGAAAGGCCGTAAATACGTATCCATCGTACTTGTTGAGCCCGTCGTTGGTGCCGAACCATAAAAATCCCTCCCGATCCTGAAGGATGCAGTTTACCGAGTTGTGCGACAGCCCATCTTTTACGGACAAGTGTTCAAACTGCGAATTGATTGACTGGCTCCACAACGGGTTGGCTCCTACTGTCAGGACCAGCAGCACGATGCCTCGAATCAACAGCTGCGGCCCCGGCTGACAACCGAAAGTCTTAGCCCTTATTGATCTGAAGACGTAATCGAATGCAGAACAAATGGTAAATGTTCGGTCAGTCATGCAAAGGAGTAGTGGCCACCTGACGTACGGCTTATAGGATTCGCTTCCAGCTGGATTGCTACGTAGCAAAACCGGCTGGGGCAACCGTGAAATTACAAGTTTTTCTTGGTACAGTAAAATAACTAACTCACAAACTCACGACCGTTTCGTTGGGTACGCCCTTCGTCAATTCGCTTGGCAGATGCGCCATGATCTCGTGCTTAAGCGCATTTATCAGCTTGCGTTTCAGGAAACTACGGTGCATGACCAGACTAACCTCCCGCACTGGCTGCGGAGCTTCGAAGGTCCGAAGCCGCGCCCGACGGGTCTCATCCATGTCCAGTGTAGCCAGGTAAGGAAGTAACGTAAAGCCATCCTGCTTGTTAATCAGCTTGATGAGGGTTTCGAGCGAACCGGTTTCGTAGCGAAGCGCCGTTCCGCCATTGGCCTGCCGGTCGGCTCCGCAGATGTTCATGACCTGATTACGGAAGCAATGGCCTTCGGTCAGCAGCCAGAGCCCATCCGTTTGTAGGTCGGCCGAGGCAATGACCTGTTTCTGGAACAACGGATGCGAATCAGCGGCATACACCACAAATGGCTCACGAAACAACGGAATCTCCGTGATTCCATTCTCGGCAAGTGGAGTGACTACGAGCCCTACGTCGATCAGCCCTTTCTTTAGCCGCTCAACGATCTGCTCGGTCACCAGTTCCTGAATCTGAACCGATACAGACGGGTATTTGCCCACGAATTCACCGATGAAGTAAGGCAACAGATACGGAGCCAGCGTCGGGATAATGCCAATGCGGAGTTCACCCCGAAAATCATCTTTCGATTCACTGACAATCTCCGGGATACGTCGGGCCGCTCTGAGTACGTCGCGGGCCTGCGCCAGAATGGCCTGCCCGGTTTCGGTGGGCACTACCGGCTGTTTCGAGCGATCGAACAACAAAACGCCTAGCTCATCTTCCAGCTTCTGAATCTGCATACTGAGCGTTGGCTGCGTAACGTGGCAGTTTTCAGCAGCAGTAGCAAAGTGGCGATACGTATCAACGGCAACAATGTAATCGAGTTGGGAGAGTGTCATAGCGAGCGTAGAGCACCGGACAGAGCAGGTTAAACTGGGCAGCGGTCCATCCGATAAACAAAAGCAATACAAATCTAAATCGTATCAAACTAAACTCCCCGATATGGGTTCTAATTTTGTCTAGCAACACCCATTTGTTATGAAAACATTGCCTCTTTTTCTGCTTCTGGTAGCCGTCAGCGTATCCATGGCGTTTTCCCAGCCGAAAAAAACCGCGCCCCCCTCGGTGCCAAGCTCCGAGCTGGCTAGTTCGGACCCGCGCGCGGTGCAGATTGCCGACGAAGTAATGAACGCTATGGGTGGCCGGAAAGCCTGGGAAAATACTCACCTGATCGCCTGGACGTTTGCCGGTATGCGAAAGTTTGTGTGGGATAAATGGACGGGCAACGTACGGATTGATAACCTGCATGATGACCAGACGGTACTGCTCAACGTCAACAACGAGCAGGGACGGGTTTTTCGCAAGGGGGAAGAGATGACCAATCCTGACTCGGTTGCCCGATATGTGAAGCAGGGCAAAACCGCCTGGCTGAACGAGTCCTATTGGCTGGTTATGCCGTTTAAGTTCAAAGACCCCGGCGTTACGCTCAAATATCTAGGCGAGGAAGCCACCAAAGACGGGAAACGGGCTGATGTGATTCAACTGACGTTCAAAGGAGTTGGTGCAGCCCCCGATAACAAATACAAAGTTTGGGTTGATAAGCACCAGCACCTGGTCAGTCAGTGGGCGCAGTTCGCGAACCATACCGATGAACAACCTGTATTTACATTACCCTGGAGTGGTTACCAGAAGCACGGCAGTATCTTACTGGCGGGCGAACGGGGCGACCGCGACTTGACCGATATTATGGTGTTCAGCGGCCTGCCCGGCGAAGTGTTCAGTGATTTTACCCGAACGGACCTTAGTCGGTATCAATAAACAATTCCGACGACCAGCTTAAGCCTTATTTACTTAATTTCGGGCACTATACGGACTCCTTTGTTCAACAAACTAACTTTTTAAAATCACTGTTTCCCCTGTATGGAAGCATCTGTTATACCGTCACCTGTATCTATCACCAAGCCGCTTGGCAAAACGGGTGTTCTGCTCGTAAATCTTGGCACCCCCGATAGTCCCGCTGTTCCGGACGTTCGCAAATACCTCCGTGAATTTCTGATGGACGGTCGGGTCATTGATATCCCGTTCATTCCGCGCTTCCTGCTTGTGAATGGTATTATTGCGCCTTTTCGAGCGCCCAAATCTGCCAAAGTATACAAACAGCTCTGGGCCGAAACGGGCTCTCCGTTAAAGTACTACGGCGAGGTTGTCGAACGTGAGTTGCAGCAGTCGCTGGGTGAGAAATATATTGTTAAAATGGCCATGCGTTATCAAAGCCCGAGCATTCAGGCTGGGTTAGCGGAGTTTCAGCAACTTGGCCTCACCGACATTGTGGTCGTTCCATTTTTTCCGCAGTATGCGTCAGCCTCAACAGGTTCGGTATACGAGAAGGTGATGGACATTGTCAAAGATTGGCAGGTGATCCCACAAATTCGGTTTGTTAATCGCTTCCTCGACCATCCAAAATTCATCGAAGGTTTTGCACAACTAGGCCGCAAATACATGGCCCAGCATAACTACGACCACTTTCTGTTTAGTTACCACGGCTTGCCCGAAAGCCAGATACGAAAAGGCGATGTAACCAAGAGCGTGTGTAAGTTTGGCGAATGCTGTGGCTCATTAAACGCTATGAATCAGCATTGCTACCGGGCGCAGTGTTTCGAAACAACGCGCCGGTTGGTGAGCGCCCTGGGCATTCCGGAAGGCAAGTACACCACCAGCTTCCAATCTCGCTTAGGTAGTGATCCCTGGATCAAACCATACACCGACAACGTCATTCCTGAACTGGTGGCCAAGGGAGCCAAGAGTGTGCTGGCATTCTCGCCCGCCTTTGTAGCCGATTGCCTCGAAACAACGATTGAAGTAGGCGAAGAATACAAAGAGCTTTTCGAGAAAGCTGGCGGTCAGCACTGGCAATTGGTGGAGAGCCTTAACGACAGCCCGATCTGGATTGAAACTCTGGTTGATCTCGTAAAAACCGCATAAACAAAAATCCCCGTACTGGTCAGTACGGGGATTTTTGTTTATACAAGTGTCGTCCAAACCGCTTGGGGTTATCTGACGATAAGCCGTCGTTTACAGCAACGTAATCAGGCCTTTAATTACCGATGCCAGCCGGATCGCATCGAAGATGCGGGGTTCGCTGGAACCATGTTTCAAGACGCTTTCTTCGTGCGACCGTACGCATAGTTCGCAGCCGTTGACGGCGGAAACGGCTAAGCTTACCAGCTCAAAAAACTCTTTGCCCAGCACCGGATTCATCATGATGCTCATGCGAATACCTGGTTGAGTCTGCTGGTAATAGTCTTTGCCTACAAAGTGGCGGAAGCGGTAAAATACGTTGTTCGTGTTCAGCAGCGACGTGCAGGCAATGATTTCAGCAACCTCGGCATCCTTAGCGCCTTCCTGCTTTGCCATGGCTGTAAGAGCGTCAATCAACGGCTGATACTTCTCGTTAACAGCCACCGACAAGGCCAGTAAAGTCGTTTCTTTTTTGGTTAGCGTCTGGCTGCTGTTGAGCACATTACCCACATTGATCTTCAGGTCGCGCAGGTAACGGCTATCCGTTTGCGCTAAAGCTTCCAGCACCGGACGTTCGGTCGACGTATCGAGTCCGACCAGGTTCAGCAGCGATACAACCGTTTCGTTTTGTGTCGTTGTCATGATAAGTTGTGAATGCGTAAATGAGCGATTGAGTGAATAAGTTGTTGCGTCAGCTTTATTCACTCAATCGCTCATTCACAAATCGCCATTGATTAAGCAGTCAGCGTAGCTTCTCCTTTTACCCAGTTGCAAGGGCAAAGTTCGTCGGTTTGTAGGGCGTCGAGTACGCGAATTACTTCGTTTACGTTCCGGCCAACATTCAGATCGTTAACGTTAACCCAACGAACGATGCCTTGTGGATCAACGATATACGTAACACGGTACGCCACCTTTTCGTTAGCTTCCAGGATGCCCAGCTCTTCGGCCAGCGACTTTGATGTATCGGCCAGCATCGGAAACTTCAGGCCACGCAGGTCATCATGATTCTTACGCCACGCCAGGTGAACGAACTCGCTGTCGGTCGAGGCACCGATCACCATCGTATCGCGATCCTGAAAGTCTTCAAACTTTTTGTTGAACTCAGCGATTTCGGTTGGGCACACAAACGTAAAATCTTTCGGCCACCAGAACATCACCAGCCACTGACCAGCGTTCCGGTGATCTTCCGACGAGATCTCGTAAAATTCGTTATCCTTATCCAGCGAAACGACCGCCAGTTTTTTGAAGTCTGGGAATTGAGAACCAACAGAGATAATTTGATTTTTCATAGTTTTAATTGGAGTTGTATTCAGGACAAATATGAATTGAGTGCAAATAAGAGACAAATTCTTTTCGTACAACATGATTTTTATCAATCATTGATAGAAAGAATTGATTTGATTTTAGCCATAAACCAACCATTCAGCTGATTAGAGCCTGTGAATCCATTACAAACGAGCAAACAACTCCACAAGAAAAAATACAATTCTTAAGCTTTTGCCTAATTATGATTTTACCAGCTTAGGCAAAAAAAAGACCAGCTGCTTAGCTGGTCAAGGTAAAATCTTTCAAAGGCCGTATTAAGCGGCCATTCGCATTCCCGGCTCGCCTTCATCCTGCCGTATCATTGGCAGAGTAACGGTGTTCATCCGATCACGAACGAAGCTCTCCTGAAGGTAAGAAGGTAGCTTAGCTACTAACTGGCGGTAGGCTTCAGTGCCCAACGCTTTGGCAATGTAGGCTTCGTGTACCGCGTTGATATGCGCCACAATGTTAACCAGACTCTGGTGAAAGAGCTTTACGTCAATCTCCGAGTCAACAAAGCGCTCAATCTCCCGATTGGTTGACGAGATACGCAGGCGGCTCAGCATATCGAAGTAGGTCGTGTAGCCAATCTGCTTAGCCAATTGCTTATACTGCTCAACGCTGAACTTCTGCAGGATCTCACCCGTCTTCGGGCTACGTAACGCCGTCTTCGGATTGTTCTGAATCGCGTTACGTAACGCCTTTACCCGCTGGTCGCGCGTCGTTTTCAGGAACTGCGCCAGTTCGGCCTGCGCTGACCCTGCTCGCGACGGCAACAACAGATCAGCCTTGCCAGCTACGCTGAAGCGCTTGGCCATCGGCAGCCGCTGAATGCGGTAGCTATTGATCGGCCCAAGGGCGTAGTAGCCAATGGAAGCCGGGTAATAGCCGCGCACAACCATGTTGCCAATCCGCTTACGAATCAGCTCTTCGTTGCTCACGTTAACGCCTTGCACGGCCAGGAACGCCCGGGCGCTAAACAAGGCGCTGTAATACGCCTGCGGGAATGTCCAGTGTAACGAACTCTGCAAATACTGCTCATCGTTGACGACGGGCGTAATGCGAAGCGCGTACTCGGCACTCCAGCTATTTAACAGTAACTTTTCCAGCGCCTTACGACTCTCGGCAGTCGCCAACCCATGAAACTGTTGGAATATGGGAAACTTGGCAACATCGAACAGGTCATTCTGATGCTGGATATGGTAATCCATCGCAAAAAAATGGTTCAGAAACACCTGCGCCGGAATTGACTTTCGCCAGTTCTCATCGACCGGCAAACTGCCTGCAGGAGCCGGTACAAACGGGGTCTGAGCGTCCGGGGAATGCATCGTCACGTTGGTTCTCTGTGTCATATATTAGTAACGAATAAACCTTGTTCATCGTTCGATTTTATGCCATTATTTTAACGAGATAACTAGCCTATTAATCAGTCAATTATAAGCAATTTTACACGCCATTTCCCTTCCCTAAAATTGCCCTTCGCTATAGGTCAGCTAATAAGAGGCAAAGCGCTGTTTTTACGCATTTAAACGTACTTTTGCGCTCCGTTTTTACGTTGCCTTTACACATGAAGTGGATAAAAGTTATAGTCACCGTTGGATACCTTTCGTTAAGCAATCACGTCCATCTGCCCGCCTGGGGCCAGGCTCAGCGCCGTACTACACCCGTTGACGGAACTGCCCTGGTAGAAGGACGGGTTTTAGACGCCCAAAGTCGTCAGCCCATCATCGGAGCCACCATCAGTGCCCGTAGTAAGGAAGGGACCATGCGCGCTCAGCAAGTGGTAACCGTCGATGGCTCCTATCAGCTCGTCCTTGATCCAAAGCAGACGTATGTCGTCACCACCAAGGCGGATGGGTATGAGTCGCTGGAAGAGCCTCTTACGTTTACCGTGTCGAAAGTAGACCGTCTGACCCGGCGGCCGACTCATTTGTATCGCGTCGGCACCAAACCGCCGGGGTCCGCGAGCGCTGCCCAGGGCACGATTGCAGCGAGCAGCACACCGTCCCCTAGCGTAGCAGCATCGGGCGGTCGTCCGGCAGCTGGCGATGCACCAGCTACGACCAGTACACGCGTAACACCGCCTAAAACCCTCGACGCTAAAGTTACCTACACGCCACCGCTGGTCGTGGCTCCTACTGGCAAAGCCACGCAACTTCGGGCGGTTCAGTTTGTGCAGAGTAAAGCCGAGCTCCTGCCTGATGCGCAACCCGCCCTGGAGCAACTGCTCGACTTCATGAACAGCCACCCAACTGCTGAGATTGAATTGGCTGGCCACACCGATAACCAGGGTAACTTTGATGAGAACGTAAAACTATCGAAGCAGCGCGTCGACCTGGTGAAAGACTATCTGGTCAAGAACGGTATTGCGGCTGGCCGCATCAGTACGCGTGGCTACGGCCCAACGCGCCCCATTGCCAGTAATAATTCCGAAGCGACCCGCCAGCTTAACCGACGGGTGGAGATGACCGTATTGAAGCAATAATGTTTATCAGTATCGCTTAACAATACAAACACGATTGGGTTTAAAGGGTAACAATCCTGACGGATTGCAACCACTCAACGTATTTGTTATATGAAGAAGAAACCTGAGCTAAACGATACTTCTCCCGGCCTAGATCATGATCAGCCCCGCTTTCTGGAAGACGATACTGACTCAGCAGGCCACATACTCGACGAGAATACCACCCTCGATGTTATAGTCAGCCCACTGGGTTACGTCACAGAGTTGTCGGACACGGTCGATTCGATGGATGGCGCAACCACCGAAGTCATTGATATTGTTAATAAAGCCGATGGTACGGATATTGAACTAACTCGTATTGAAGAACCCACCGATCAGCCCGGTGTCGATAGCGTGGATCGGTTTGTCGAAATAAAAGGTATTGGCCCTAGGGTTGCCGAATTGCTGATACAGGCGGGCATTAAGCAGTTTTCACAATTAGCCGAAACGCCCATTGAGCGTATTCGGGAAATATTATCGGCTGCCGGCGCGCACTACCGTATCTATGACCCTACGAACTGGCCTGCACAAGCCAAGGAACTGGCCGATAGCAAGTTCAATGATCTCAGTATTCTGCTGGCCACTCAACAAGCTGGCAAAGCGTAATTGTAAGCAGCAAGTGTAGCCCAAAGCAGTTCATATACTTTAGGCTACACTTGCTTTCTTCCTAGATATAGCCCACCAATCACCAGCCCAGTACCCACAACGGTGTAGATAGTAATGGGCTCACCCATCAGTAAATACGAGTACACAAACCCGAAGATGGGACACAGAAATAGCCAGAGTGACGCGCGCACTGCATCCTGTCGGACGAGATAAAACCAGAGTTGCAAAGCCGCAACCGAGACAGGAAGTATCAGCCAGAAAACCGACAACCAGAATCGTTCGTCATACTGCGACGCGTTGAAATCGGCGAAGGCAAGCGTAAACGGCAGCAGCAATATTCCACCAATCAGCACCTGCCACCCATTAATAACCAGATTCGGCAATCTCCAATTGATACGGGCGTAATAAACCGTTGCTGCCGACACCGACACCATGCCACCTAATAGTATGAGCAAACCCTCAACGGTAGCGTAGCTGTTTTGGAGCAGTGGATACGTAGCAATTGCTACGCCAGCCAGTCCCAGCAGCAGCCCACCGCTTTCGTTCCAGCGCGGAAGCCGTCGCAGCCAAACGGCCGATAACAATGCAATAAATAACGGATTCGTCGCCGTTGATAAACTACCTATACCTGCCGATACTTGCTTAAGTGCCAGCACAAACGCCCCTAGATAAATGGTTGTGTTGAGCAAAGCAAAAATGGTTAGCTGCCGCCACTCAATGCCAGTTGGCCACGTAGATTGAGCGTCAGATACGCTGTTTCGCTGAACGCCATACGCAACCAACAGCATGCCGATTCCGGCAATGAAAAACCGAACATTGGCTAAAATGAGCGGATGCACCGATTGCACCCCAAACTTAGTAGCTACTGAAGCCGATGCCCAAAGTGCAGCAAAAAGAAGACCGGGAAGAAGTTGACGCACAATTAAAACTTTCGTATCCGCACTTTTTTAGCGGTAGTTACAGTAAACGAATCAATCAGTTTATCGCCATACTCTCGTATGACTTTAGGAGTAGGCCGACCTTTCTCTTTTGCGGTTGCTTTTAGGTAGTCTATAAAAGATGTGTCCTTTCTGGAAATTTAACCTCCCGAAATCACCATCACTAGTTAACAAAACAGTAGCTGACGAAACGGACATTTCTAGTACCATTTCGTCAGCTACGCCACTTTGCGTTTTCTGAATTAAAGTTACGTCGTAGTCATAATAAATCTTGCCGCTCAACGTCAACTGCAAATATATTTTTAAAACCCGATCTTCCCCTTCCGGCTATCGCGCTTTTGGCCAGCGGCCCAGTCGCGCATTTCTGCCAGTTCTTTCTCGAATCCGCCCGACAGGATCGGGAAGCGGCACCAGGTACGCGGATCAAGGTTGTGGTCATCGAGCATAAACGAGGGCGCATACCGTTCGCGCTTCCACTGGTTGCGGCTCCAGAGCTTAAAAAAGCGTTCTACCCAGATCAACAGTTTTTCGCGCTCATGCACAGTAGCGTAGCGAACTCCTATGAGTTTTAGCACCTCAACCGGAGCCTGTTTGTCGCGGATGGCCGCTTCTTCAATCGAGTTCAGTACGTCGTACGGCATCAGATCGTCTTCGTCGGTCTGTTTTTTGTCCAGCGGACGAAGTTCGGCGGTAGGTTGCAAGTTGTTAACCGCCCGCAACCCTTTCACTTTAATCAGTTCATCGGGCGCTACCGAAGCGGTAGTGGCCAGGCTGGTACGGTCAGTGGGTTCGGGGGCGTTCTTGATGTTCAGACCAACCGTCTCTAGCCAGCGCAGCCAACCGCGCAGAAAATGCTTGTCAATCCCGGTAATAGGCGAAATACTACCGGCCGTATCGCCGTCCATGGTTGCGTAGCCAACGGCGGCTTCGGAGCGGTTCGACGTACTAAGCAGCAACGCATTGTTGATATTAGCGATCATCCAGATGCTCGGGGCCCGCACCCGCGCCTGAATGTTTTGCAGCGCCAGATCGTCGGTATCCCACGATAATTTCCGGCCTAGCTGACCTTCAATCAACCCGCGATACGTATCGACCAGGCCATTGATGTTGATATTGAGAAAGGTAGCGCCAATATCGTCGGACAGTTCTTTGGCCGAGTTGAACGTATCGTCGGACGAGTTTTCGGTTCCCTGGTACATGACCGTCAGCAGTTTGCCGACCATTTCCTCCGACGTATTACAATCCTGGAGCGCTTTGATGTAGCTGAGCTTTTTCTTGACACCATCGATTCCGATGTTTTCTACGGCCATCCGAATCATCAGGAAGACGGTAGCCGCGATGGCCGACGAGTCAGCGCCACCACTCAACGACAAGACGTATCCCTGCGAACGACTCTTGCGTAGGTAATCGAACAGGCCCAGCGCTACCGCCCGGGCAAACTCTTCCTCCTTCAGGTAACCACCCCGCTCCCAGGCTTCAAGTTCCGCCTTCTGAATAACGGGCGTTACATCGGGCCACTCGAATCGATCAACCACTCGAAGATTTGGGTAACTCAACGCCAGATTCCCCCGGTTTTGAACCTGATTCAGGCGGGTGTTATCGACGTCGATCACCGCCGGTACGATCACGAAATCCTCGTAACTAAGCCGGTTTCCCGACACAAGTAGCTCGCCGTTCATGGCAACCATTGCGTCACCGTCGAAGATCGTGCGACCGGCTTCATTACCCAGCATGTTGGTGTAGATATACGATACGCCAAATGCTCGCGATGCATCGACAACCAGCCGTTCGCGCACCTGCGACTTAAGAAATGCGAAATGACTCGCGCTGGGGTTCATGATAATATCGATGCCCCGTTCGTAGAGCGCCCGACCGGGCCGATTGGCAATCCAGGCATCTTCACAGATTTCGAAACCAATGCGGATGCCTGACAGATCGAACACCAGGTCGCCAAATGGATACGTGAACTCACCAATGTGCACCTCATCCCGCAGCCCTTGTACCCAGGGCTGGAACCACCGAAGTTCGTAATATATGCTGTTGTTAGGCAGGTACTGTTTTCCAACAAACCCCAGAATTCGTTTATTCGCAATCAGGCAAACCGTGTTGATCGTCCGGTTATTATGCCGCATAGGCAAGCCTACTGATACCGCAATATCGTTGGTGTACGAAACGATATCCAGCAATGAGGCAATGGACTGATCAATTGTGTTCTGCGCGTAAAACGCATCTTCGCAGCCATAGCCCGAGATGCACAGTTCGGGCAGACACAGCAGACTGACCTGCTGATTTTTGGCGGCTTCAATCGCGTTGATAATATTTTGCTTGTTGCTTTCCCAGGCAAGCGGGGTTTGATTCAGGACACCAGCGGCTACTTTGATGAGTTTCATCTACAATGGGTGAATGAGCGAATGAGTGAATACCAGTCGGTTCGGCATCACCCAACATAGTATCACTCTCCTGACCTCAGGTTGTTTTATGGAATAACAAAGATGGGGAGGAAATAGATTTGTCGCTTATTTCCTCCTTCGATTGAGAAAGGCCTATATGGCGAATTGTTCTTTCTCAATTCCACTAATTACGAATCCCTCTCTCATCTATTACGCATGATTAGCAGTACATTGTTGTTCTACCCTACTTTGTTACCTAACCAAATGTTAAACGGACTTTCTAGCAATTACTACATCTGAAAATTTATTGCCTGCCGTTTACTTTTGTATGTACTTAACCCGTGAACGCTAAACGAATGGATACACGACGCGAGTTTTTGAAGAAAGCGGCCTTACTGGCCGGTAGTGCGGGACTCCTTGAAGGGCTACCGGCTTCCATTCAGAAAGCGATGGCGATTGCTCCGGCACCGGGCAGTACGTATCTCGACGCGGAACATGTCGTGATTCTGATGCAGGAAAACCGCTCGTTTGATCACTGCTACGGTACGTTGCGGGGTGTTCGCGGGTTCAACGATCCACGGGCCATTACGTTACCCAATAAGAATCCGGTTTGGCTGCAAACAAATGCGAAAGGGGAAACCTACGCGCCATTCCGGCTGAATCTGCGTGATACGAAAGCTACCTGGATGAGTTCGCTGCCCCACTCGTGGACTAATCAGGTCGACGCCCGCAATGAGGGAAAATACGACCGCTGGCTGGATGTGAAACCCTCGGGGCACGAAGAGTACGCGCACATGCCACTCACGCTGGGCTACTACGACCGGGCCGATATTCCATTCTATTACGCGCTGGCCGATGCCTTTACGATATGCGACCAGAACTTTTGCTCGTCGTTGACGGGTACTACACCTAACCGGCTTTATCTTTGGAGCGGCACTATTCGGGAGGATGCGAATGCACACGCCCGCGTTCGTAACGAAGAACTGGACTACGATAGACCCGCCAGCTGGACCACCTTTCCGGAGCGCCTGGAAGACAATGGCATCTCGTGGCGCGTCTACCAGAACGAAATCAACCTCTCAAGTGGCCTTTCGGGTTCAGAAGAGGCCTGGCTGGCTAACTTCAGCGACAATCCCCTGGAATGGTTTTCGCAGTATAATGTAAGGTTTTCGGCCAGTCATCAGCGTTATCGGGCGGAGCGTCTGCCCGCTTTACCCGGCGAAATCAGCGCGTTGGAACAGCAAATCACGACCGTATCGGACATGACCAAACACGGAAATGCCTTGCGCAAAACGCTTCAACAGAAGAAAGCGCTTTTGGCTTTTCTTACGGACGAGGGTGACCAATGGCACGCGGAGAATTTCGAGAAATTATCTGCCCGCGAGCAAGCCCTCCACCGCAAAGCGTTTACCACCAATGTCAACGATCCCCACCACCGTCAGCTAACCAGTTTGACGTATCAGGATGGAGACGTAAGCCGCCAGCTCTCTGTTCCGAAAGGCGATGTATTGCACCAGTTCCGGACCGATGTACAAACGGGCCATTTGCCTACTGTGTCGTGGATTGTAGCTCCGGAAAATTTTTCGGACCATCCGGGTGCTCCCTGGTACGGTGCCTGGTACTTGTCGGAGATACTGGACATCCTGACGCAAAACCCGGAGGTCTGGAAGAAAACAATCTTTATTCTGGCCTACGACGAAAACGACGGCTATTTTGACCACGTACCGCCTTTTGTTCCGCCCCATCCTACCCAACCCGAAACAGGCAAAACTTCTGCGGGCGTTGACACCAGCGCTGAGCACGTAAGCCTGGAGCAGGAACTCAGCCGGTCGGCCAAGCAGCCAGCTAAAGAGGCCCGGGCCAGTGCTATTGGGTTGGGGTATCGCGTTCCGCTGGTGATTGCGTCTCCCTGGAGCCGGGGTGGCTACGTTTGTTCGGAGGTGTTCGACCATACGTCCATTTTACAGTTTCTAGAGGGCTTCCTGAGCAAGAAAACAGGTAAACCGATTCGCGAAACAAACATTAGCTCATGGCGTCGGACCGTCTGCGGAGACCTGACATCGGTGTTCAGACCGTACACGGGTGAGTCGATTGAGCTGCCCACCTTCGTTGCCCGAGACCCATTTATCGAAAGCGTTCACAAGGCTAAGTTCAAAGACGTACCCAGTAATTTCAAGCCGCTTAGCCAGACAGAAATCGCACAGATTAACAAACAGACTAGCGCGTCTTCGTTGCTGGTTCAGCAGGAAAAGGGCATTCGACCGGCTTGTGCTCTCCCCTATCAGTTAGCCGTCGACGGTCAATTACGCGGGGATCAGTTTAGCATCACCTTTGCAGCTAAGGCTGATCGGTTTGGTAAGACTGCGGCTGGTGCCCCGTTTATGGTGTACGACATGAGCGATCACTCGGTTCGGAACTATGCCGTATCACCTGGCGATCAATTGACTGACACCTGGAAGGTTGCCTCCGGAGCTGACTACCACTTTCGGGTCTATGGGCCAAACGGATTCTTCAGAGAATTTATAGGGCGAGGAGCCGGTGCCCCTGTTACGGTTCTTTGCGATGATCAGGTTGCCCGGAATGGCTCATCACCCGAGTTAGTCATCCGCTTAGCCAATTTGCACAAACAGAACGTAACGGTTGAGGTCGTTACTAATGCGTACAAGTATCAGGTGCAACGTCAGGTACTTCGTGCAAGTGGCCTAAAATCAGATCAAGTTATATTCACGCTTCCTCTTACTGACAGTCATGGTTGGTATGACCTCAGCGTTCGCATAGCCGATAATCCCTCATTCGAGCAACGGTATGCGGGACGTATCGAAACAGGTGCAAGCTCGTTTAGCGATCCGCTCATGGGTAAGGTCTGACAATTAAGATTAGAAAATCTCACCTGGTTTATTTAGTTACAGACCTTGTTTTTGCTTGAAAGAGATAGTTGTGTTAACTGATTGGATTCTTCTGAAAGTACGTCACCGTGATGGAGTAGAAATAACGGGCGTCCTCCAGTAGTTTACGCGCTTGCTCCTCAGTGATGTACGTATCCATGTCGTAGTCAGCGGATTGGCGTGCTTCAAGACTTCGTTCCAGAATAGCACCAGCTTCCCTTTCAAATTTACCTGTTTTGACAAATAATTCGTGAAACTTTACCCTTGCCCCTTCGTGCTTTTTTGTCGTGATGCCTTCGGTCAGTAGTAAGGCGCAAATGCAATAAAAAACGGCGTAGTAAGCCCGGTTCGCCAATGCAAGAACATGCTCATTTGCTAACAATACGTTGGCAGCATCCAACGCGTCATGAGCGTGGTTAAGGTAACTGTTAACGGCTTCTTTCATACGAAAACGCCCTCCTGGCGAGCGTTTTGATAAACCGGCATGAACGATGAAAAGAATCTCGTTGCAGCAACCGGCAGAACCGACACAGCTTTACCATAAGTGTGAATAAACTCCATTGTCAGATCACTCAACGCAAATACCTCGGCAATTGTATCGACCTTTTCGTCGTTCAGCACCATCATCAGGTCGATATCAGATTCGTCATCGTGGTCTCCCCTGGCGTACGACCCGTAGAGCACTACGTCGCGTAACCGCTTTCCATAGCGGGCTTGTAACGCCGATTTGAACTCGCGCACAATGGGTTCAATAGCAGGGTTAATCATAGCTTCGTTTTTCGTAAAACTACAAATTTACCTGCTAGGTTGTGGGTGCCATTTCCGGAACCGGGTTCGCTGCCCGAAACCTTCTCCTGAAGTACACAAACGAGCCAATTACCAGTAGTCCGTAGACAACCGACAGAATGTAAGCCCCGTAGATAAAGAACTGGTGAAAGCTGATACCGCCTTGGCCAAAGTTCTTGTAGAGCAACACGCCCACACTACCCAGATATCCGTACCAGTCAGCCAGCGTCACCATGAAACCAACGGTGCTGACGTACCGGAACGATGCTACCAGCCGCTCGAAATACAGGCCATTACAGGGTACATACCCCATGTACAGGCCCAAGCCGGTCAGCAGAAACCAGGTACCGGGCGAAAGCATACCGGCAGTATACGCCCAGGTACTCATGCCCACTACGGCCCCACCAACCAGCATGATGGCATTCAGGAGCGCGAACGCACGAAAATTATCGGTCACGCGCTGGAGCAAAGCCATCATAATCAGGACACCCACCGCAACCAGTGTTTCGGTCTGAGCAAAAATGCCTGCGTTTTCAACACCTGCATCACGTAGGATTTCGGGGCCGAAATTGTCGCGAAAATCGCGGAAGGCGGTCAGCAGAACGTAGGATATAATTAATAATACCAACCCTGGTCTGAAGCTGTTTACGAATGCCCGGCGCTCCGACTGGTTCATGGGTTTCCGTTCGGTACGTAGTTCGCGGTCGGCGGCAGTGGGCGGAGGTAGTAAGGTAAGCGCGTAAATTGAGGCTAACATCGGCACAACAAACAGTGTTCCCGTCACAAAAGGCAACCAGAATTCCGACACGCCCCAACTGCTTTTGATGGTTAGCGCCACCGTTTTGACAAAGCCCGATGCAAAAATGAACGAGGCCGTTAAGCCCGCGACCAGCGCATCCGTTTGTCGGCGCCCTTCCAGAAAGCCCAGCATAATGCCGTAGACCATTCCCAGTGGTAAGCCATTCAGAAACAAGAATATGATGTTGTAAGGAGCGGGCACAAGTGCAAAGCCCAGGAGAGCCAGCATGGCAAAACCGACAAACAGCAGAATATTCAACGCTCGGCGACCGGGTGACATCTCCGATACGAACTTGATTCCGAGTCCTTTTGAAGCCGCGTAGCCAAGCACCTGTGCAGTCACGAGCCAGGTCTTATAGCCAATTCCGGCAAAGGCCATACCCTCAAAGGTAACGGCAGTGATGCCTTTACGAAAAGCATACATGCAGGCATACGTACAAAAGGCAGCCGTTGCACCAAAGAGCATGAAGGCTGTAGGGTTTCGGAGAAAACGCATATACCGCAATATACTGTAAAATCATGCTTCCCTGCTTATCCCTGCCCTTGTTCAGCTAAAGAACTTTCTGGTATTACCCTCAGTCCAGTGTCTGTTTTACGTACTATCCGATACTGGTGACTTTATCCGAGCAAAACGTTGGCATAGTATGATTCAGGGACGGTCAGATCAAAAAATCGCTTTTTGTAACTACCTTCCGCTGTCAACCCGAAAACCCTTGTACTATGAACTTGATCGCTACGATTCTAATCGGCGTAGTTGCCCTCGAGCACCTTTATATCCTCTGGTTCGAAATGTTCGCCTGGGAAACAAAGGGAAAAGAGATTTTCAAAGACGCTCTGCCAGCCGAACTGTTCAAACCGACCAAAGGCTTAGCGGCCAATCAGGGACTTTATAATGGTTTCCTCGCGGCCGGCCTCATCTGGACGTTCTTCATCTCTGATCCCGCCTGGAAAGCCTACATCGCCATTTTCTTTCTTACGTGCGTAATGGTTGCGGGGATATACGGCGCTCTGACCGCTAGTCGACGTATCTTTTTCGTTCAGGCGCTACCCGCTATTCTTGCACTTATTGCCGTACACATCCGATAAGGGGTTTACCTTACTTATACATCAACAATGCTTGCGGCTTGTAAGGGTAAAACGTACCACCAGCGTTTTGCTGACGCTAGGCCCCGGCACGCGTCAGCCTTTTATTCAGGATGCGCATAAGTTGGGATTACGACGGTCATCCGTCGGCTACGACAACCGGCTTTGCAGATGGCTATAGCACTTTTCCAGATAGTGACTTGGATCAGGCAGGACCATACCCGTTTCTTTCGCTTGCTCATCCCAGCCACGAACCTGCAAAATCTGCCGGAAATAGGGATTTTTCTCAAAGGCTACGATCTCATCCGGTGCCATCGGCCCTCCCTGAAACTCCAATGTTTTCACACTAGCCTCCGACAACCGAGCGAAGTACTCCGGGTTTTTCGCCACCAGATACCGCTTCGCGTTAACATGATGCTCAATCAACTGGGCTACTTTTTCCGAAAAGCCTCGTTCGCGTAGGTAGTCTGCCCCTAATCGTTCATGATCAACGGTACCGTAGCCATCCATATATCCGCCCGCGAGTTCGGGCGGCAGCAAGTGGCCAATATCATGCAGGAACGCAGCAATGATTGTTTCTTCGTCAGCACCAGCACGTTCAGCCAGGCCACCACATTGTAAGGCGTGTTCGAGCTGCGTTACTGGCTCACCGTAGTAAGCATCGTTACCACCCGCTTCGAAGAGCATAGCTATACCAGAAATCGTTTGTTCAATCATAATTAAAGAGTGAATGAGCGAAAGCGTAATGAGTGAAATTGGGGCGCAACAGAGTATCGTCGCCGAAGTGAGCTAGCACTCATTCGCTCCGCTTCGGCCTTTAGATTTAGGCCGTTGTACGATTCTAAGATGCGTCGTGTAACTTAGAGATACTCACAGAATGTGAGCGACCAACCCCGGCAGGA